>NZ_LLXZ01000103.1 GCF_001440395.1 Bradyrhizobium jicamae
CGACATGCTGCGCGATGTGAAATCCGCGATAGCCCAATCCGCCCACGACACCGGACTGCCTTGAATGATGAGGCTCTGATCCGGTCGTCCAGCTCCCTCTCTTCGACCGCCGTCAATTGCCAACTCGGGTTCGGCAGTCCCGAGAACACGTCTAGTGTTACAACCGTTGTCATCTTCTGATCCTCCTTAACAGTGCCCGTATTGCCGTATTGCTTAGAGAGTCTTGCGCACAACGGCCGTCCCTGCTTCCGGACAGAAGCAAAGAGAAGATTCCACGCTGATGCTTCGCAGATGCAATCTCGGCGAGTAAGGCTGGACCCATATTTGCATGCCTTTCTCTTCCAGAAATCAAGGGCCGGCAATCAAGTGCGGGAGACCGATACCACTGGACGCTCACGCCCGTAGCGATACTCAGCAATGGGCATGCCACAACCGTCGAGAGCAAAACTAGTTTCTTCGTGCTGCAGCCATGAAGTGGCCGCCCGTTCGCGTCGGGTTTCCCGCTATTTCTTAGATCGCACAGGCGCGAACGCGACAGCATTGCGTATGTTGCGGCGGAGACGATTGGCATAACCGTATCCTCACCCTCGTAAAGCGCACTCTTCTCCAGCCGGGCTGAGGTAGTAGAGGTAAGCCGGGAGATTGTGAGCGGTTTTCCCGACCAAGATTTCGACCAGCTACGTTACATTGAGCGCACGCAGAAGCACAAGGCGCGGCTCACGAATGGCTTCTCAAAGAAGCTCGACAACACGGACGACTACTTACACACAACTTACGACGCCTAATCTGATGTAGCGATCACCTCACACAATCGTCGACAGACAGACAGTCCGACACGCGTAAGGTCGGGGTCGTTTCTTATTTGCATCAGACATCCCGCGACGTACGCGGTCAGTTCTCGTCTTCGGTCCGACTTGTCGAGCTTGCTGTAATAATAGCGTAGTACCGCAGCCACGTATGCGGCATCAATGACCGCCGTGACCGATCTATTCGGCGTACCCGACGGCAACGTATACATCATGCGCCACCTATCGACTGAAAACGGTGAGATTTCCTGTAGCAGGTACAGCCAGTTATGAGCGTACTCATGTAGAATGTTCTCCGCGACGAACTCCACGTTCTCACCTTGAAACGAGGCCGCTCCCAAGTAAATGTGCTGCGGATGACAAATGCAAGAATAACTCAAGATAGTCGAGCATGGTGTTAGCATCACTGCAACAGGCAGTTTCTGCAGCGCATGCCACGTCGGGACGCCAGCAAAAACCTTCTCTGTCGCCTCCGTGGTCAACTCTTTGAACTTTCCGGTTAGCTCGGAAGAGTTGCATGCATAAGGGTCAGTGGCCTCCGTCGCACCATAAATCGCAGACAGAACTTCGCTTGCTGTTTCTGGATGAAGATAATCAGTAGCGTCCTCTTTCATAACAAGGCCCAGCAACTGCGCCTGCTGCATTCTCTTCCGAGAAACTGCATCCATCAGTTGGGTCGCTTCAAAGCTTTCGTCCAGCAACGGAAGTTTGGCGCTCATAAGTTACACATTCCGAAGTTCTTGTGTCTCAAATTGACCGAAGAGTGGGGGCCCCGCGCAATGCGGTGTCACCTTTCTGCGGGACGTCCCGCTGACCCGGCCGTGTCTACTGATTGAACATCGGATTCGGGTTCGCCGCCATCGGGTTCGGATTGAACCACATCGGATTCGGGTTGGCCGTCATCGGGTTCGGAT
>NZ_LLXZ01000104.1 GCF_001440395.1 Bradyrhizobium jicamae
AGCGCGCCGGTGGTGGTGCCGGGCGCTGGCGCCGGTGCGGCACCGATGGCCCCCGGCGGGCGCAGGCCAGCGCGGTCGTCGTTCGGATAGACGATGCCGGCGCCGGGAATGCGGCTGTCGCCGCGGTCCGAATAGACCTGCTGCTGCGAAGCGGGCGGACGGTCCGCATAGATCACCGGCGGCGGGCCGGCCGGGCGGCCATAACGCGGATCGTCAGGAGAAAGGACCGGACCGGTGGGCGCCGCAGCGGTGGCCGGGCGGCCATAGCGCGGATCATCAGGGGAAAGGATCGGGCCCGTCGGCGCCGGAGCGCCACGGTCCGAGTAAACCGGCGCACCGGCTGGCCGGCCATATCGGGGGTCGCTCGGCGACATCACGGGACCGGGCGGCGGCAACGCGGCAGAGCTCTGCGCCTCGTCGTCATCATCATCCAGTGCATCGAAATCGGGCGCACCGGGGCTGCGACGTTCCTGGGCCGGGTAGCCACCGGGCACGTACTGTCCCGGAGCCGTCGAATAGGTTTGGCCTTGGTATACTTGGCCTTGAGCTGACGGATAGCCCTGCGCATGGGCCAGCGAGGTGCCCGCCATGGCAGCGGCAATGGCGGCACAAATCGTCAGAATGCGGTTATTCATCATCGCCTTTGTATAGACCCCAAAGCCCGACCGGACCGTTAACAGCAGATGACGGAAGATAGCGGCGCATTCAAGACAAATCCCGGAAACTCGGCCCGTACCAGTGATTTGTGATCGCCGCCTGGCTGCGGCAAAGATGCCTCAGCGCGGCAAAAATCGCCAGATATCGCGTGGCGAACGACTCCAAAACGCAGATTTTGCAACAAAAGGCCGCCGGGCATTGAGATACTCTCAAATCGGCCTGATTCGCGCGCGCAGCCCCCGCGAATTCCAGCCGCAACAGTGGTCACCGCGTTCCCTTGGCAATCAATAACCCTCCAGCGATCTTCAAGGAGGGGTGGAACTCGCGTCCATGCTTCCCGGCTTTCGTTTTCTGTTCACTGCAATCATCCTGTCGACGTCGGTTCTGATTTTCGGCCTTGGCGCCGCCGCGCTGCTGCGCGCCGCGCATGAGGAATTTGCCAATCTTCCCTCGCGACGGGCGGCGCCCGAGCCGATGTTTGCCCGTCAGACCGACGACTCGCTGCCGACGCTGGCGCTGCTGCGTGTCGATACGCCGGTTGCGGACAAGCCGACAGAGAGCGTCCCGGCCGCCGCCATTCCGGAAGCGGCCGCGGACAACCCGGTGACCATCGGGCAAACACCGGACGCCGGCACGGCCGAGCCCGAGAAGCTGGCTGCGCTGAAGACGGCTGAGCCTGTGCAGGCCGAAGCTGCCAACGAAACTGCAAAGGAAACCGCAAAGGAAGCCGCCACGCCGGAACCTCCTGCGCAGGAGGCAAGCGCCCAGACACCGCCCGCTGCAGCGCCCACGCCCGAAGCGCCCGCGGTCCAGGCCGAAGCGAAGCTCGCCGCCATCGCGGAAACGCCTCAGCCTTCGGCCGTGGCAACCTCTTCCCCGGCCGAGCCGGCGACGGCAGCGGCCTCCCCCGAAGACAGCCCGGCCGCGCCCCGGATCGCGACGCTCGGCGGTCCCGCCGTCGTCGTGGATGAAAAGACATCGGCCGTGACCACGGAAGCGAAGCCGGACCGCAACGCCCTCAAGAAGCGGGCCGCGGAGCGGGCCCGAGAACGGCGGCAGCTGGCCGCGCGCCGCGCACGCCTGGCACGTGAAGCGACGCTGCAGCAGCAGCAATTGCTGGCCAATCCGTTCACGCAATTCCAGACGCCGCGCGCGACGCGGTAGCGGGCTCGATCAAGAAGATCAGGCCGGGCCGGTCGCGACCGGCGGGCCGTCGGCGGCGCCCCACTCCGTCCACGAGCCGTCATAGAGCGCCGGGTTCTCGACACCGAGGCGATAGAGCGCCAGCGTCAGCACCGCGGCGCTGACGCCGGAGCCGCAACTCGTGACGATGGGGGCGTCGAGCTTCACACCGGCGCCCGCGAACGCCGCGCGCAACGCATCGAGCGGCTTCATCGTGCCGGTCGCGGCATCGAACAGATTGTTGTAGGGCAGGCTGAGACTGCCGGGGATGTGACCGGAGCGCAGCCCCGGCCGCGGCTCGGCAACCTTGCCCTGGTAGCGCTCATTGGCGCGGGCATCGATCACCTGCTCGGCGCGGGTTGCGAGATTGGCGACGAGCTGCTGCACACTGCGCACGCGCCGCGCATCGAACGTCGCCTTGAACGTCGAAGGTTTTGGCACGACCTCGCCCTTCTCGACCTTGCGACCTTCTGCGACCCATTTCTTCAGGCCGCCATCGAGCACGCGCACCGGCTTGCCGAACGACAGGAACATCCACCACGCCCGCGGTGCGGCGACCCAGCCACCGGAATCGTAGACCACGACAAGGTCGTCATTGCCGATCCCGAGCGCGCCGACATCGCGGCCGAACTGCTCGGCGGAGGGAAACATGTGCGGCAGCGGGTTGGAATGGTCTGATACCGCGTCGACATCGAAGAACACCGCGCCCGGAAGATGCGACGCGAGATAATCGTCCTTCGGCAGCGGCAGCACCCCCGGCATCTTGAATGAAGCGTCGATGATTTTGACGTTGGGATCGCCGATGTGTGCGGCGAGCCATTCGGTGGAGACGAGCGGATCGGTGGTGGCGGGCATGTTTCAGGTCTCCGATATTTCCCAGACGTCATTGCCGGGCTTGACCCGGCAATCCATCTGCTTCGAAGGATTTCTTGAAGGGATGGACACGCGGGTCAAGCCCGCGTGTGACGAGTCTTTTACCCCTTCTTCTTCGGCTCCCACTTCTCGACCGGACCGCCGGCGTCGCGCCAGGCGGCGAAACCGCCGCCCATATGGGCGACCGGCTTCAGGCCCATGTCCTGCGCGGTCTTGGCGGCGAGCGCCGAGCGAAGGCCGCCGGCGCAGTGGAAGATGAACTTCTTGTCTTCCTGGAAAATCGGCTTGGCGTAAGGGCTCTGCGGATCGATCCAGAATTCCAGCATGCCGCGCGTGCAGGAAAACGCGCCGGGGATCTTGCCCTCGCGCTCGATCTCGCGCGGGTCCCTGATATCGACGATCACGACGTTCGGATCCTGCGCGGCCTTGATGGCGTCAGCGGCGCTGACGGTCTCGATCGCAGCGTTGGCTTCGTCGATCAGGGATTTGATGCCGCGGTGAATGGTCTGGGGCATTGGGCCCTCCCTTGTTCTTCTTGTCATTCCGGGGCGATGCGAAGCATCGAACCCGGAATCTCGATCGGCAAGACAACTTCCAGATTCCGGGTTCGCGCCGCGCGCGCCCCGGAATGACGAGGTCTATGGTTACCGCACCAATTCCTTCATCGCGCCTTCGAGGCCCTCGATCGTGATCGGATACATGCGGCCCGACAATAGCCGGCGGATGATGGTGGTGGATTCCGAATAATCCCAGTGCTTCTGCGCCACCGGATTGAGCCACACCGTGTGCGGATAGGTGCGCGTGACGCGCTCCAGCCAGACCGAACCGGCCTCCTCGTTGACATGCTCGACCGAACCGCCCGGCACCATGATCTCGTAAGGCGACATCGAGGCGTCGCCGACGAACACCACCTTGTAGTCGTGCGGATATTTGTGCAGCACGTCCCAGGTCGGCGTGCGGTCGGTGAAGCGGCGCTTGTTCTGCTTCCAGACGCCTTCATAGAGGCAGTTGTGGAAGTAGAAATACTCCATGTGCTTGAACTCGGACTTCGCCGCCGAGAACAATTCCTCGACCTGCTCGATATGCGAATCCATTGAGCCGCCGATATCGAAGAACACCAGAACCTTGACCGCGTTGCGCCGCTCGGGCCGCATGACGACGTCGAGATAGCCGTGGTTGGCGGTCTCCCGGATCGTGGTGTCCAGATCGAGTTCGTCGGGCGCGCCGGTGCGGGCGAATTTGCGCAGACGGCGTAGCGCAACCTTGATGTTGCGGATGCCGAGCTCGACATTGCCGTCGAGATCCCTGAACTCGCGCTTGTCCCACACCTTCACGGCGCGGTTGTTGCGGTTCTTCTCCTGGCCGATCCGGACGCCTTCCGGGTTATAGCCATGGGCGCCGAACGGCGAGGTGCCGGCGGTGCCGATCCACTTGTTGCCGCCCTGATGGCGGCCCTTCTGTTCCTCAAGACGCTTGCGAAGCGTCTCCATGAGCTTGTCCCAGCCCATGGCCTCGATCTGCTTCTTCTCTTCCTCGGTGAGGTATTTTTCGGCGAGCTTCTTCAGCCACTCCTCGGGGATCTCGGCCTTGTCCATGGCGTCGAGCAGGCTTTCCAGCCCCTTGAACACGGTGCCGAAGACGCGGTCGAACTTGTCGAGGTTGCGCTCGTCCTTCACCAGCGCGGCGCGGGACAGGTAATAGAAATTCTCCACCGTCTGGTCGGCGAGGTCGGCGTCGAGCGCCTCCATCAGCGTCAGATATTCGCGCAAGGTCACCGGGACCTGGGCGTCGCGGAGCGATGTGAAGAATTGCAGGAACATGGATGACAGATTGCCCGCCGCGCCGCGCCCGTCAAGGGCCGTAGCATGTCAAAGGCCAGCGCATAGCTGTCAGGCCTAGACCGGGGGACTTTTTCAATTACAATTGACCCGTAAAGGGTTTATTCCGGCAGGGGAAATTCAATGAGTATCATTGCGGCGCTGATCATCGGCGGTATTGCGGGCTGGCTTGCCGGGCTGATCGTACGCGGCGCAGGGTTCGGGCTGATCGGCAATATCGTGGTCGGCATCATCGGCGCGCTGCTCGCGGGCTGGCTGTTGCCGCAACTGGGCGTCAGCCTAGGCGTCGGCTGGGTTCGCGATATCATCAACGCCACCATCGGCGCGGTGATCATCCTGGTGATCCTGTCGCTGATCAGACGCTGAGGAAATGCCTCAATTCCAGTCGCGACCGCCGGACCGGCGGTCGTTTACTGTTCAGGACCAATAGCGGCTTACGAACGAACAACAAGGCAAACGGATAGATGAAATTTACCGGCACCAAGGACTATGTCGCCACCGACGACCTCAAGGTCGCCGTCAACGCCTCGATCGTGCTCGAGCGCCCGCTGTTGATCAAGGGCGAGCCCGGCACCGGCAAGACCGTGCTGGCGGAGGAAGTCGCAAAGGCGCTCGGCGCGCCGCTTTTGACCTGGCATATCAAGTCGACCACCAAGGCGCAGCAGGGCCTGTACGAATACGACGCCGTGTCGCGCCTGCGCGACAGCCAGCTCGGCGATCCCCGCGTCTCCGACATCTCGAACTACATCAAGCGCGGCAAATTGTGGGAAGCCTTCACCCACGACAAGCGCCCGGTGCTTCTGATCGACGAGATCGACAAGGCCGACATCGAGTTTCCGAACGACCTGCTGCTCGAACTCGATCGCATGGAGTTCTTCGTCTATGAGACCGGCGAAAACATCAAGGCGAGCCTGCGCCCGATCGTGATGATCACCTCGAACAATGAGAAGGAGCTGCCGGACGCGTTCCTGCGCCGCTGCTTCTTCCACTACATCAAGTTCCCCGACGCCGACACCATGGGCCGGATCGTCGACGTGCACTTCCCCGGCATCAAGAAGCGGCTGGTGGAAGAAGCGCTGCGCATCTTCTTCGAGGTGCGCGAAGTGCCGGGCCTGAAGAAGAAGCCCTCGACCTCGGAGCTGCTCGACTGGCTCAAGCTGCTCTTGAACGAGGACATCACGCCGGAAATGCTGAGGGAGCGCGACCCGCGCAAGCTGATCCCGCCGCTGCATGGTGCGCTGCTCAAGAACGAGCAGGACGTGCACCTGTTCGAGCGGCTGGCGTTCCTCAGCCGCCGCGAAGTGTAATTTCGCTGACGACCTACGGCGCCAGAACCTCACGGTTCTGGCGTTTCGCTTTTCAAAACAAACGAAAAAGAACAGGGAAGATGAACGTTCAAACCCAGATTGATGCAACTGCGCCCCGCACCACCGAGCACTTCGACGTCGTCATCGCCGGTGCCGGCATTTCCGGCGTTGGAGCTGCCTATCACCTCACCACGCAGTGCCCGGGAACGACGTTCGTCGCGCTGGAAGCGCAAAAGACCTTTGGCGGCACCTGGACCACGCACCGTTATCCCGGCATCCGCTCCGACAGCGACCTGCACACCTTCGGCTATCGCTTCAAGCCCTGGACCACGGCGCCGATCGCGAGTGCCAAGGAAATTTTGAAATACATGGGCGAGGTGATCGAGGAGAACGGTCTCGCGCCTCACATCCGCTATCAGCACACCATCACCTCGGCCTCATGGTCGAGCGAGGAGAATCTCTGGACCATCGAGGCCACGCGCACCGACACCGGCGAGCGACGGCGCTTCACCACCAATTTCTTCTGGATGTGCCAGGGCTATTACCGCCACACCGAGGGCTACACGCCGGAGTGGAAGGACATGGCGAGCTTCAAGGGCCGGATCGTCCATCCGCAGAAATGGCCTGAGGATCTCGACTACAGGAACAAGCGCGTCATCGTGATCGGCTCGGGCGCCACCGCGGCGACGCTGATCCCGGCGATGGCCGCCGACTGCGCGCATGTCACCATGCTGCAGCGCTCGCCGACCTACTTTCGCACCGGGCGCAACGCGATCGAGATCGCCGAGGAGCTGCGGAAACTTCAGGTCGACGAGCACTGGATCCATGAGATCACGCGGCGAAAAATCCTGTTCGACCAGGACGCCTTCACCCGCAAGACCTTTGCCGAGCCGGAAGCGGCCAAGAAGGATCTGCTGTCGGCCGTCGAAGCCTATCTCGGCAAGGATTACGACATCGCGACCCACTTCACGCCGAAATATCGGCCGTGGCGGCAGCGCATCGCCTTCATTCCCGACGGCGACCTGTTCCAAGGCATCAAGTCCGGCAAGGCCTCCGTCGTCACCGACGAGATCGACCGCTTCACTGAAAAGGGCATTCTGCTGAAGTCAGGCAAGGAGCTGGAGGCCGACATCATCGTGACAGCGACCGGCTTCAACCTCTGCGCCAATGGCGACATGGAGTTTGCCATCGACGGCAAGCCGCTCGATTTCGCCGATACCGTCACCTATCGCGGCATGATGTTCACGGGCGTGCCGAACCTCGTCTGGGTGTTCGGCTATTTCCGTGCGAGCTGGACGTTGCGCGTCGACCTCGTCGCCGACTTCGTCTGCCGGCTGCTCAACCACATGAAGGCAACGGGCGCGAAAAAGGTGACGCCGCAACTCCGCCCCGAAGACCACAACATGCCGCTGCTGCCCTGGATCGATCCGGAGAACTTCAATCCCGGCTACATGATGCGCGGCATGCACTTGCTGCCCAAGCGTGGCGAGAAGCCGGAATGGCAGCACAATCAGGATTACTGGGCGGAGAAGGACGAATTCCCCGCGATCGACCTCAAGGACAAGGCGTTCGTTTACGGCTGAGTCCACCGGCTGATGAGCTGAGTGACGGCCGACATCCGGTAACTCTTCAGAGCCTAACCGAGTGGCTTTTTTCGTCATGGCCGGGCTTGTCCCGGCCATCCACGTCTTTCCTGCATTGTTGCAGCAAAGACGTGGATGCCCGGCACAAGGCCGGGCATGACGAGTTTCTATGAGCGCTCATATTTCATTGGCTGCATTTTGAGTCAGACTCTCAGGTGTCAGCCGGGACGCGCCTCAATCACGTTGAAGCGGCCGGCTGAATAACTCGTGACCAGATCAAAGCCGCTCTGGTCGAGCAGTTCGCGGTACTGTCCCTCGGTGCGTTCGAGCCCTCCGGGCCCGCGAAGCATGCTGAGATCGCTCAACGCGTGCTCCCTGTCTTCATCTGCCATGGTTGGCTTCTCCGGCATCAGCCTTTCCACCAGAAGCAGCTTGCCTTCGTCCGGTAGCGCCTTGCGACAGTTTCGGAGGATAGTGATGCTGCGCGTATCGTCCCAGTCGTGAATGATGCTCTTGAGGATGATCGCATCAGCGATCGCCGGCACAGCCTTGAAGAAATCGCCGGCCACAAATTCCACGCGATCCCCGACATCGATCTGCCGAAGATGCTTGCCGGCAGCTTCGGCACACCGCGGAAGGTCAAAAACGGTTCCGCGCAATTCCCGGTTTTGCTGCGCGATAGCGCCGAGCAACCCGCCCGATCCACCGCCTACGTCCATCAAGTGAGATATCCCGCTGAAGTCATAGGATTGAAGGACATTCGGTGTGACAAGACGGGTAAGCTCCACCATCGCCACGTTGAACTTGTCCACGATCTCCGGGGTCCGGCCCATCAGCTCGAAGCTGTCATCGACACCTTGCAGTTGCGCTCCGGTCTTGCCGGTCACGACGGATTCAAGCATTCCGCTCCAGGACTTTGAAACCATTTCGGCTTCGAGGATCGCCCAGCCCTTGAACGATTGCTCGGCGGCGCCGTCGAGGCAGGCACCCACTTCCGTCAACGCGTAGCTATCTTCACCGGCACGCGAACATATACCGATCGTGGAGAGCGCGGTGAGCAGGCGGCCAAGCGCCCGTTCATCTGCACGGGTTGCCTGTGCGAGCTTGCCAAGCGTCTGTGGGCCGTCCCGCAGCAGCTCGGCGAGCCCGAGTTTGGCCGCCACATAGATCACCTGCGTCACACGGTGCGACTGGATCAAATCGAAAAGCCTGAGGGCCGATACTTGAGATGACATCGCGCCTCCTTTTTCGTGGCTGTTGCGAACACGGCCGGGAGTTATTCGCGCCGAGCACGCATGCAAGTCCGTGAAGCCGTGCGGTCGGCTTGCGACCAAGGTGACGGCTAATGGGAGGCGGCGAAATGAGACACTTCACAAGTCCTATGTATACCTAATAGGTATTATATAACCCTAATTTAGGTATATTTGCTTAGTATGCGTCGCTACTGTATACATCTTGCGTTCAACACGGAGTACAGCCATGTCGTCCTCATTCCCGCTCAATGCCTGGTACGCCGCCGCCTGGGACGTCGACATCAAGCACGCGCTGTTTCCGCGCACGATCTGCGGCAAGCATGTCGTGATGTACCGCCAGTCCAACGGACAGGTTTCCGCGCTGGAGGACGCCTGCTGGCACCGGCTGGTGCCGCTGTCGAAAGGACGGCTCGACGGCGACACCGTCGTCTGCGGCTATCACGGGCTGAAATTCAACGCGCAGGGCCGCTGCACCTACATGCCCTCGCAGGACACCATCAATCCTTCCGCCTGCGTGCGCTCCTATCCCGTGGTCGAGCGGCACCGCTTCATCTGGCTATGGATGGGCGATCCGGCGCTGGCCGATCCGGCGCTGGTGCCCGACATGCACTGGAACGACGATCCGGCCTGGGCCGGCGACGGCAAGACCATTCATGTGAAATGCGATTACCGCCTCGTCGTCGACAATCTGATGGACCTCACCCACGAGACCTTCGTGCACGGCTCCAGCATCGGCAACGACCACGTCGCCGAAGCGCCGTTCGACGTCACCCATGGCGACAAGACGGTGACCGTGACGCGCTGGATGAAGGGCATCGACGCGCCGCCGTTCTGGGCCGCGCAGTTGCAGAAGCCGGGCGCGGTCGACCGCTGGCAGATCATCCATTTCCAGGCACCCGGCACCGTCAACATCGACGTCGGCGTCGCGCCCGCCGGCACCGGCGCGCCGGAAGGCGACCGCTCGCAGGGCGTCAACGGTTTTGTGCTTAACACCATGACGCCGGAGACCGCGACCACCTGTCACTATTTCTGGGCCTTCGTCCGCAACTACCGGACAACCGAGCAGAAGCTGACCACGGACATCCGCGAGGGCGTTGCCGGCATCTTCCACGAGGATGAAATCATCCTCGAAGCGCAGCAGCGCGCGATGAACGAGAATCCGGACCGCACCTTCTACAACCTCAACATCGATGCCGGCGCGATGTGGGCGCGGCGCGTGATCGACCGGATGGTCGCACGCGAGACCGGCCCGCAGACCATGCAAGCCGCGGAGTGAGCCGTGAGCGAACGCGACACCGAGCGCTCCGTCTCGCAGACCGTGCGCGCGCAACTCGCGCTGCGCGACATGATCCTGTCCGGGCGGTTGCGTCCGGGCGAGCGCATCAGCGAATTGCAGGCGGTCGATATCACGGGCGTGTCGCGGACGCCGGTGCGGCTGGCGCTGGTGCGGCTGGAGGATGAAGGCCTGCTGCAGGCGATCCCCTCCGGCGGCTTCATGGTGAAGGCCTTCACCGAACGCGATATCCTGGATTCGATCGAGTTGCGCGGCACGCTGGAGGGCCTCGCCGCCCGCTTCGCCGCCGAGCGCGGCGTCAGCGCGCGCAGCCTCGAGCCGCTCAAGGAATGCCTTGCCGATCTCGACCAGTTGGTGCGGCAGGACCCGATTTCCGTCGAGGCGTTTTCCGCCTATGTGACGATGAACGCGCGATTTCACGCGATCCTCAACGAACTGTCCGCCAGCGCACCGCTGATCCGCGAAATCGACCGCGTCTCCGCGCTGCCGTTTGCTTCCCCCAGCGCGTTCGTGATGGCGCAGTCGGCGCTGCCGGAAGCGCACCAGATCCTGCTGCTCGGGCAGGATCATCACCGCATCGTGGTCGACGCCATCGAGAACCGCGAGGGCGCCCGGGCCGAAGCCGTGATGCGCGAGCACTCGCGGCTCGCCGCGCGCAATCTGCGGCTCGCGGTCCGCAACCGCACGCATCTCGAACTGATGCCCGCGCTCGCTCTGCTCAAATCGTCAGCCGAATAGGAACGCCGATGCGTTTTGCCGAACAATGGAGCTGGTGCACGGTCGACGCTATCAGCGACGTGACGCCGACGATCCGCGAATTCCGCCTGCGGCCCGAGAGCGGTCACGTCGTGCCCTACCCGGCCGGCAGCCATATTGGTGTTACCGTGCTGATCGACGGACAGCCGGCGCGGCGTTCCTACTCGCTGGTAGAGAACAGTGACGCCGGCACCTACCGGATCGCGGTGCGTCTGGCCCCGGACAGCCGCGGCGGCTCGCGCGGCATGTGGAATTTGAAAGTCGGCGCGCGGATCGAGACCTCGAACCCGACATCGCTGCTCGAAATCGACTGGACGAGGAAGAACTATTGCTTGATCGCCGGCGGCATCGGCATCACGCCGATCACGGGGATCGCGGCCGCGCTGCGCCGAGGAAATATCGCCGCGCCGCTGCATTATGCCGTGAAGTCGTGCAGCGATGCCGCGTTCCTCGATGAGCTGACAGCGCTGCTCGGCGACCGGCTGTCCGTGCACGCCTCCGAGCAAGGCGCGCGGCTCGATCTCGACGCCACGTTCCACGCGCTTCCCGATGACGCTATCGCGATCATCTGCGGGCCGATGCGGATGCTCGAAGCCGCACGCCGCGCCTGGAACGACGCTGGACGCGCGCCTGCCGATCTGCGCTTTGAGACCTTCGGCTCCAGCGGCCTGATGCCGACGGCGGAATTCCGTGTGCGGCTGAGGGACACCGATACCGAACTCGTCGTGCCGCAGAACAGCTCGATGCTCGACGCGCTGAATGGCGCAGGCTTCGAGGTGATCTCGGACTGCCAGCGCGGCGAATGCGGCGTCTGCGCCGTCGATGTCGTCGCCGTCGAGGGCGAGATCGACCACCGCGACGTGTTCTTCAGCGATCAGCAGAAGCGCGAGAACCGCAAGATCTGCCCGTGCGTCTCGCGCGCGATCGGAGTGGTGACGATCGATACGCTGTACCGGCCCGAGGCTTTCTAGCGTTCGCGTGCGATGTTTAGCCGACCGGTCCCGGAATCCAATAGTCGCCCAGGAGCGGCATTACTTTTACGCCTTTAATTACTCCGCGCTGCAGGCTTGGATCGAAATAGCGCATCGTCCGCTCATTGAGGTCAATGATGCGACCAGGCGTTAGTGGCCCCACGTCATTTATCTTGACGATAACCTTCTTGCCTACGGCCTCAACGAGGGCAAACTTCGCTCTCGCGCCATACAGGACCCCACCAAATTTCTGACGCAAGCTCGTCTTGATGGCAGCCGCCCAGACAGAGGGATCATAGCGCTCGCCCGAGGCTGTGTTCGGGCCGCCCTCTCGCCATCCGGGCTTGAACGGATTGTACGTGGATGCTGCACCAACGATCGCCTCTCCCGAAGCGGCCGCGACGACAGCGAGTGAATGAACTGCAACGATTTCACTTCGAGCAGCGGGAACAGAAATGACAAGCGCAACCAGCGCGCCGCAGATTGCGGCGCTCGAGCGGAACAGCATCATAGCTCCTTTTGATTTTCTTCGATCGGGGTTCCCGATGCCGCAAAACATGGTCACGCGAACGCGGAAGCGTTCACGAACTCGAGCCAATTATTTGCGGATTCGCGCCAACCGGGGCGACGGGAACCGTTGTGGGAACCGCGATGGTCCTCGCACAGCGTTCTTAGTTCTCACTGACTAAGACAGAGATTGCGTCAGCAACATGACAACAGAGCATGGCGAAGAGGAACCATCTAGGCGATACCGCTAGGGATCGATTGCGTTGAAAAACTCGAAAGTCGCCGGGCTCCAAAAATCTCGCCAATGTAGCGCATTGGCGATTTCAGCCGCTGCAAGGCTCTGTAGACTCGATACGGACGGCAGCGATAGCTAATGCGGTAATTGATATGGTCCCTCACGTCGCAGCGAGAGAGGACTTTTTCAACGCTGTCGGTCATTAAACGACATCACCGAGCGCAAGCCCATTCGGCTCTACCTCCAATAACGAACGTTTGGCGCCACGGCTGTGATGTCCTCTTAGGCCAGAGGCGGACTCATACGGTGCAACGTTGGACTAACTATGCACCGAGCAATGGCAACGTGAACTGAAAAACGGCACCGCCACCCGCTTTGTTCGTTGCCCAGATCCTTCCGCCAAAAGCCTCAACGATCCCGCGCGACGTGGACAGCCCAAGCCCCGAACCGCCTCGCTTCGACGCGAACGGTTCGAAGATGCTGGAAAGCCGGTGAGCTGGAATACCTGTTCCCGTATCAGAGACGGAAAACCGCGCTTTGGACTGATCGACCTGCCGAGTTTCCATCACGACCCGCCGTTGGCCCGGACGATCTTTCATCGTTGCGTCCATCGCGTTCAACGCCAAATTCAACACAACCTGCTGCAGCCAAGTCGGATCGGCACGCACCGCCAGCATGCTTTGCGAGGGGTGAGTTTTCATTTCGACACCTACTTCGGCAGCATGTGGCTTCAAGATTTCATGAACAAGACCCACGACGTCATTCAAGTCGATCTTTTGTATCTCCGGCTCGCCGCTTCGCAACAGCTTCTGCATATGGCGGATGATTTGTGATGCGCGCAGGCTGTCGCGACGAATGTCGGAAAGGATTTCCTTCACGCCAACGGGCGCAGAAGACCCTTCAACGTCCAGCTCTGCGGATTCGATATTGCTCAGGATAGCCGCCAAGGGCTGATTCAATTCGTGTGCAAACAACGAGGCTATCGCCGCAGCGTCGGCACGCCGAGTTAATCGACTGATTTCGAGGAGACGACGTCGGAGTTCGCTCTGCGTTTCCCTGTACTCATGGATATCGGTACAGGAGCCGATGTATCCAAGAAAGGAACCGTCGCGAGCATAGCGCGGAATTCCAGTGTCATCGATCCAACGATAGGTGCGATCATGGCGACGCAACCGATATTCCATTCTGAATTCCTTCCGCGCGTCAAAGTGGCTAACGTAGGTCTCCAGACAGCGATCGAAATCCTCCTGATGAACGCCCTCCGACCAACCATTACCGAGTTCCTGCTGCATGTCGCGGCCAGTAAAGGTCAACCATGGCCGGTTGAACCAGATGCATTGTTTGTCCGGTCCGGACACCCAGATCATCACCGGGGCGGCATCCATGACTTCGGCAAATCGCGCGTCCAGTCCACCCGCCGGCTCGGCAGAAGAGCGAGTTGCCGGCGCGGTCCGGATTTGGCTTGTCGATTTCGATCGCTGCTCGGTGCGACCGCGGCATCGGGCGAGGGCCCGCTCAATGGCTTCGAGCAACGTGGATTTTAGGATCGGCTTTGTTAGAACGTCGTCAGCGCCAGCCTTGATCGCTTGCACGCTGGTCTCAACGCTCCCGTGCCCCGTCAAAAACAAGATAGGCAAGCCAGAGCCGATTTCGTTCAATCGCTCCTGCACGTCGAGCCCATCGAGGTCGGGCATGCGCATGTCCAGCAGTACACAGCCTGTTTCCGTGCGCGGCGGATTTGCGAGAAGTTGTCGGCCGGATTCATAGACCATGACCCGGTAACCAGCAGTTCGGAGCAGCCGGGCAATAGCAACCCGAAACGATGAGTCGTCGTCGACAACGTAGATGGTTGCCGGTGTGATGGTCATCTTGTTCACCCAGGCGGAGCGGGATACCGCCTGCGCCAACTCCGGTTCTCCACCCAGGTATTCAAATCACAAGCAAGAACAGCAGCCGCTTTGATCTGCATCAAGCAATTCCTTATTGAAAACGGGAGTCTCCGGCCCAGGTCTGCTGCGGCTCACGAGCGGTAATACTCTAACTGATCGTAAGTTCCGCTTGGCTCACACGTGGCGTTTGCCTGATCTTCTGCGCTGACAACGCTAACGTCTTCGGCCGTGAATCGGAAATCTCGGCCTTGATCGCGAACGCGGTGCTTCCTCGTGCCAGCGCTACGCCGACATCGGGAATCTCACCGCCTCCAGCGCGGTCTTGCCGCGGATCATGTCGGAGGCCTTGTCGGCGATCATCAGCGTTGAGGCGTTGAGATTGGCTGAGATCATCCGCGGCATGATCGAGGCATCAACCACGCGCAAGCCCTGCAGGCCGTGCACGCGCAGTTCGTCGTCGACCACGGCCCATTTGGCGTCCGCCGGTCCCATGCGGCAGGTGCAGCCGGGATGGAACGTGGTGGTGCCGCGCTCGGTGGCGGCGGCCAATAATTCGTCGTCGCTCTGCACCTTCGGTCCGGGGAAATCCTCATAGGCGTAATACGGCGCGAGCGGCTTCGACGCGAGCAACCGGCGCGCCAGCTTCATGCCGGCGACGACGACGCGGCGGTCGATCTCCTCCACCAGATAATTGGTCTGGATGATCGGCGGCGCGAACGGGTCTGCGGAGCGGATGCGGACATAGCCGCGGCTTTCGGGGCGCTGCTGCCATGAGGCAACTGTCATGCCGGGCTCGTCCTCGAGCTGACCCTGCACGCCTTCCTTGTAGCTTGCGGGCGTGAAGGTGAGCTGCAGGTCGGAGCTTTCGGTGGTCTCGCCGGAGTGCCAGAAGCAATAGACCATGGTCGGAGACAGCGACAGCAAGCCGCGCCGCGTCGTCGCCCATTTCAGCGCCTCGACCCAGAGGCTCACGCCGCGCCGGAGTTCGTTGATGGTCCTGATGTTCTTGACGCGCGCGACCGAACGCGGCGCGTAATGATCCTGCAGGCCCTCGCCGACGCCGGGCAGCGCGTGACGGACCTCGATGCCGTGTGATTGCAGCAATTCCGGCGAGCCGACGCCGGACAATTGCAGCACCTGCGGCGAGTTATAGGTACCACCGGAGAGGATGACTTCCTTGCCGGCGCGGACCTCAACGGGCGTGCCGCCCTTGCCGCCTTTGAGATAACGCACGCCGACGGCGCGCTTGCCCTCGAAGATGAGGTTGGTGACATGCGCATGCGTCCGCACATCGACATTGCCACGCTTCCGCGCCGGATGCAGGAACGCCGTCGCGGCACTGACGCGCAGGCCCTTCTCGATGGTGCGCTGGCAGTAGGACACACCCTCCTGGATCTCGCCGTTGTAATCGGGGTTGCGCGGAATGCCGAGGCTGACGGCTCCTTCCATGAAGGCCTCGCAGAGCGGGTCCTGCCAGTCCATGGTGGTGACGGTGAGGCTGCCATCGCGGCCGCGATAGGTGTCGTCGCACTCGCCGACGCGGCGCTCCATCCGCTTGAAATAGGGCAGGATGTCCGGATAGCCCCAGCCGCGATTGCCGAGCTGCGCCCAGGTATCGAAATCCTGGCGCTGGCCGCGGTTGTAGATATGGCCGTTGATCGAGGACGAACCGCCGAGCGTCTTGCCGCGCGGCGCATAGATGCTGCGGCCGCCGGTCCACGGCCCGGGCTCCTGCTGATAGCCCCAGTTGATGCTCTTCATGTAGAAGGTCTTGATGAAGCCGGCCGGCAAATGAATGTAGGGGTGCCAGTCGCTCGGGCCTGCTTCGAGCACGCAGACACGGCTCGCGGAATCTTCACCCAGGCGGTTGGCGAGCACGCTGCCTGCGGAGCCCGCGCCGATAATCACATAATCGAACGTTTCCATCGTCTCGCTTCTCGCGCGGCTTCGCTACCGCGGCTTGTCGTTGAGTTGATAGGTGAGATGCGCCTTCACCGTCGGCCACTCGCTGGCGATGATGCTGTAAACCACGGTATCGCGCAACGTGCCGTTCGGTGCGATCTGGTGGCTTCTCAGGATACCGTCCTGCTTGGCCCCCAGCCGCTCGATGCCGCGCCGGCTCTGGTGATTAAAGAAATGCGTGCGGAATTCCACCGCAATGCAGTTCAGCTTCTCGAATGCATTCGTCAGCAGCAGCAATTTGCACTGCGTATTGAGCGCGCTGCGCTGCACGCGCCTGGCGTACCAGGTGGAGCCGATCTCGACGCGGCGGTTGGCGGCGTCGACGTTCATGTAGGTCGTCATGCCCGCGATCTTGCCCTCGGCGTCGAACACGGTGAACGGCAGCATCGTCCCGGCCGCGAACAGTCCGAGCCGGCGGTCGATTTCCTTGTTCATGTTCTCGGCGGTCGGAATGGCGGTGTACCAGAGCTTCCACAACTCGCCGTCGCTTACGGCTTCCACCAACCCGGCGGTGTGATCGTGCGACAGTGGTTCAAGCCGGGCGTGAGCGCCTTGCAGGGTTACCGGTTCAAGAAAGGCCATTTAATTCTCCGCTAGAAACCGCGTCATTGCGAGGAGCGAAGCGACGAAGCAATCCATGTCTCCACTTGTGGTGAGATGGATTGCTTCGCTGCGCTCGCAATGACGCGGATGGTTCACTTGTTCAAAAAGTTCAGCGCGAGTCCAGGCCGCGCCCAATCCATTGCGATCAGTTCGCCCTTGCCCGACAGCGTGATGTAGGCGGTCTTGAGCTCCGGTCCGCCGAAAGCGATATTGGTCGTCACGCGGTCGCCGGTCGGCACTTGCTCGACCAGCGTTCCATCCGGCGCGATCACCGAGATGCAGCCCGACACCAGTGTCGCCACGCAGACATTGCCTGATGCCTCCACCGCCATCGAGTCGAACATCTGGTAGCCGCCGAGGCCCGCGATCGGCTTGCCGCGTTCGCCGCGATAGATCACGTCGCGCGGCTTGATGGTGCCGGGCTCGGCGACCTCGTAGGCCCACAGCCGCGCCGTCGGCGTCTCCGCGATGTAAACCGTCTTCTCGTCCGGCGACAGGCCGATGCCGTTGGCGGGCAGCACGCCGTGCACGGCCTCGACGATCTCCTTCATGCCGGGCTTGACGTAATAGAACGCGCCGACATCCATCTCGCGGGCGCGGCGCTTGCCGAGATCGGAGAACCACAGCCCGCCGTGTTTATCGAACACCAGATCGTTCGGGCCACGCAGCGCATGCTCGCCGCATCTGTCGACAACGGTCTCGACCTTGCCGCTCTGCAGGTCCACCCGCTGGATCGAGCCGCCCCGATAATCCTCCGGCTGCGGGCCCGGCATGATCATCTTGCCGGTCGGGATCCAGCTAAAGCCGCCATTGTTGCAGATGTACATCTTGCCGTCCGGCCCGAGCGCTGCGCCATTGGGGCCGCCGGGAATTTGCGCGACCACTTCTTTCCGCCCGTCGGGATAGACCCGCGTCAGCCGCTTGCCGCGGATCTCGACCAGCACCACCGAGCCGTCGGGCATGACGACCGGACCTTCTGGAAATTCCAGATCGGTGGCGAGAACGCGGATATCGGCCATGAAATCCTCCCGGCTGGCTCTTGGCTGCAGGCGGATTTTGGCTCGACCCCGCACGCGCAACAATTCGTTGCAGCTGTTATGGCAAAGTCGGTTTGGCTTGCCAAGCAACCGCGGGCGTTCGCGCCCGCAGGGCAGCATTGCGGCAGCAATAACTTGCGGACCGTAGGATGGGTAGAGCGAAGCGAAACCCATCAAATCGTGGCTCGGCAAGGGGTCATGGGTATCGCTTCGCTCCACCCATCCTACGATTAGTCCTTGACCGGAATCCAAATCTCCAGGCCGCCATTGCCGGTGGCGGGATCGAACTTCTCGTCGTAACGCTCGAAGTTCGGTGCGTCGGCGGCCTTCATGCCGGAGTTGGGAAGCCAGTGATTCCAGATCGTGTTGACGGTGCGGCGGATGGTCGAGATGTGCTCGGCGTGAGTGAACACGGCGTATTTCTGCTCGGGTATTCGCACGCGGGCGAACTCGCGCGGCAGGTCGGAGAAGTCCAAAACCTCGACGCTGGCGACGTAGTCGAAATTGCCGGCATCGTCGGCGTTGCAGCAGACGCCATAGGCGACCTTGCCGATCCGCGCCGGGAGATGATCGACACTTTGGTGAAACTGATGCCACAGGTTCGGAATGCCGGCGCCGCAGTTTTCGTGGGTGCAACGTTCGGCAATGCCGGCGACCAGAAGCGGCTTGGAGGTTTCGAAACGCGGGGGCTTGAGGTTTTCGAGCAGGGTTGAATCCATGACGACGGGCTCCTGAAGCTTGAGACGATCGAGGCACGTTGCGGCGCGGACCGCTTCGGGCGTCGTGCCGAAATGGTCGCGGAACGCGCGGGTGAAAGCTTCGTGCGAGCTGTAGTCAGCATCCAGCGCGAGGCTGAGAATGTCGGGGGCGCCGGCGGCGAGAGCCTGCGCGGCCTTGGTCAACCGGCGGGCGCGCACGTAGCGCATCACCGAAAGGCCGGTGGCGGCGGCAAAGGCCCGCACCAGATGAAAGCGCGAGACGCCGGCGATGCCAGCGACATCATCGAGCGTCAGCGGCTCGGCGAGATGACTTTCAATGTACCAGAGTGCTTTCTGGGCCGGATTCATGACTGACAGCTTTCATGCGAAGCGACCGCAGTATGATCGATGGCGCGGCGCGTCGTTTGACAGTCCTTGCTCTCTGATCTCACCACTGACACTCTATGTGAAACTTTGGGAGGGGTTCCATGCTCATCACGAAGGTTCGGGCCCATCATATTCGCATTCCCTATGACGCCGGCGTGGCCAGTTTCAAGCAAGGTGCGTCCGCCATCTCGGCGCTGGAAATCGTCATGGTGGAGGTTTCCACCGACGCCGGCATCACCGGCTGGGACGATGCCTTTGCCTATGTCTGCCCGCGCACCAGCTATGCTGCGATCGAAGAGATGATTGCGCCGCAGGCGCAGGGGCAGGAAGCCCCCGACGCCGCCGGCATTCCCGCGTTCATGGAACAGATCCAGCGCAACCTGCATCTGTTCGGCCGCTACGGCATCACCATGTTTGCCATCTCCGCGCTGGATATCGCGCTGTGGGACCTTGCCGCCAAGGTCGAGGGTGTGCCGCTGCATCGCCTGATCGGCGACGCCAGGCGCGCGCGGATTCCCGCCTATGCGAGCCTGCTGCGGATCGGCAAACCCGAACTCATCGCACGCGAGTGCGAGACGGCGCTGCGGCAGGGCTACAAGGCGATCAAACTGCATGAGACTACAACGTCCGCGGTATTTGCTGCGCGACAGGCGATCGGCCCTGACATTCCGCTGATGGTCGACATGAACTGTCCGCTGAACGGCGAGGAGGCGATCTCGTTCGCGCATTCCTGCCGCGACGCGGCGCCGATGTTCCTGGAGGAGCCGGTCTGGCCGCCGGAAGATTTTACAACGCTGGCCGACGTGCGAACCAAAGGCGGGCTCAATGTGGCGGCGGGCGAGAACGCCTGCACGGTGCATCAGTTCAGACAGATGATGAAGGCCGGCGCGGTGAGCCATGCGCAACCTTCCGTCATCAAGGTCGGCGGCATCACCGAACATCTCAAGGTCGTCGCGTTGGCCGACGAACTCGGCGTCAGGCTTGCGCCGCATTCGCCATATTTCGGACCGGGCTTCCTGGCGACGCTGCACCTGATGTCGCTGCGCGACGATGCAAGCTTCGTCGAAGTGTTCTCCATGAAACGCGCCGCCTGCTTGTGGCGCGGCCGCATCGATGTCGATGCCGATGGCAATGTCGAGGTACCGCAGGAGCCGGGACTCGGTTATGAGCCGGACAAGGCCGTCATGGAGCAATATCGCGTGGCGTGAACTTACTTCGCGCCGTCCTTTGCCGGAGGCGCATCCTTTGCAGCGGGCGTCGCATCCTTCGATGCGGGCGTTGCCTTCTTCGCATCCTCCGCCGCCTTGTTCTGTGCTGCCTGCAAATCGCTGACCACCTTCTGCAGGCTGATGACCGCGCCCTTCAGCGCCTCGATCTGCCGGTTGGCGGCATCCGATTTCTGCTGATGATCGGTCGTGAGCTTGGTGATCGTCTTCTGCAGGAAGTCGACATTGCTCTGCAGGCAGGAGGTGCGCCGCTCCATGGTTTTTTCGACGGTGCAGATCTCGATACCGGGAACGTCCTGCGCGTGCACGGTCGAAGGCAGTGAGATCATCAGCAGCGCGAGAGCGGCGAAAGCGATCTTCGGAGCAATCATCAAATCCTCGTTCCAAAAGGCATCTGGCGCAGCGGGAACATCTATCACGGCAATTTGCGCGAAGCAGGTCCCCGACCTCAGAGATACCATACTGATACCTCATTCAGGCGCTGTGCTTCATCCCCTTAACGTGGATGGATTTAGCCGCGAACCTCAGACCGGTGTTCACCGGCCGCGGCAGTGGAGATTGATTGTATGGCAACGCGTGAAAAGCGCCTGGCGCAGTTCGACGGCAACGGAGACCCGCCGCAGAACCTGCCGGTGGAAGTTCTTTGCGAGGATCACAGCGGAACCTATCAACTGCCTTTCGCCTGCCGCTGGATCGATGGTCAATGGCGCAACGACAGGACCGGCGGCATGGTCGAGGCCACGGTGGTCGGCTGGCGGCTGCCGCGCTCCGGCGCGATGTGAGGAAAATCGCGGGGTGCGGTCAGCCGCGCCCCGCATTTGTGCCAGAATGCGACGGGAACACGCGCGGCGTTAATGTTCGGAACGCTGACGGAACGAACCGCGCCCGAATCACTGATTGAGCGCCGTACGCCGTTGTTCACGGCTAGATGTCGGCCGCCATCCGAGACGACGCACAACATAAAGCACCATCACAACCGGGCGCAGCCAACGGCCAAGGACAAGCGTTAATTCCTCGGGGGAGGACATGGCGGTCAGCTCCAGGGGGTGGGCGGCGGCACGTTGTCGACGGCAGGTGGCACATCGATCGTTTTGAAATCGGCGGGGCTGACGATCTCGAGGTATTCCATGTCCTCGGAGTAATCGTACAGGTAATGCGTGATGCCGGGCCGCTGGTGCACGACATCGCCGGCCTGCACCAGGGTCGACTTGTCCTCATACATGAAGCGCGCCCAGCCCTTGGTCATGATCACGATCTGGAATTCGCATTCGTGACGATGCCAGCCGGTGCCCTCCTCGGGCGGCAGGTCGGGGTTGGCCTTGACCAGGTGGCAGATCACCTGCCCGCCGGTGGCATCCGCAATACCGAGATCGCGATACAGGAAGAAGTCGCGCAGACCTCCGCCCTTGAATTCGGTATCGCCCGGTTTGACGTGAGAGAATTTGCTGACGACAGCCTGCTTGTTCATGGAAGCCTCCACGGTTCGCGTTGGCGGGATCGCGAGGTACGGAGAGCGTCCAAATTTTCGGCAGCCTCGCATCGTCGCGTCACGGCTGACATGTTGCTATGCGAAATCCGCGCCAGCCGCGTTGCACTGCGGCGAGACTATGGCCGCGATGCGCCGAACCGATTGGCTGGAGGCAGGAATCCGGTTTCGGCAGCCTGTGCAAACGGCCAGGGACGACGCCACGCACCGTTCTCGGCTGACATCGGCTTGGGCAAGGCCTGCGCGTTGCCTGAGCCGTTCAAACGGGCAAGGCTTCGCGCCCCTGCCTAATATTCGACCTCGAGCTCTTCGATATCGGTGGGCTCGGCCCTGGCGGCCTCGATCCATTCCTGCATTTCGGGCATCGCCATGATGGTGCTGGCGTAGGCTCTGAGCGCCGGTTCGAGCTTCACGTCATAGGTCATGAAGCGGGTGACGACGGGAGCGTACATGGCGTCCGCCATGCTGCGCTCACCGAACAGGAACGGCCCGCCTGATTCGGCGAGGCATTCGCGCCAGATGGTGCAGACCCGGTCGATATCGGCCTGCGCGCGCGACCAGATCTTGAAGCCGGGGAAATGGCCCTTGAGGTTGACCGGCAGCGAGGCGCGCAGCGTGGTGAAGCCGGAATGGATTTCGCCGCAGATCGAGCGGCAATGCGCCCGCCGGATCCGATCCCCCGGCAGCAAGCCGGCGTCCGGCCTGACCTCGTTGAGGTATTCCGCGATCGCCAGCGTATCCCAGATGGTGGCGCCGTCATGGCGCAGGCACGGCACCAGGATCGACGACGACAGCAGCAGGATTTCGGCCCGCGCCGAGGCATCGTCCGGGGCGGTGACCACCTCCTCGAACTCGAGCCCGGAGAATTTCGCGAGCAGCCAGCCGCGTAGCGACCAGGACGAGTAGTTCTTGCTGGAGATGGTCAGTGTCGTCTTTGCCATATGGCCTTTTCCCTCAGCGAAGCGTCGTCCGCCGCCCGGACACCGGCAACGGGCCGCACCAATACGCCGCCGCCTAATGCCTGTGCGTCGTGAATGTTCCACAGCAAGCCACGTGCCAGTTCTAGAGGCGGCCACCGCAGCTCTGGCGTCGATATTGCATGGCCACCTAGGACAGGGGCTGATGTGAATGATGTCAATGATGTACCAGACCTATCAGAACCACATGGACCTGACGGCACCATGGCGGACCGGGGCGTCGGCGGCGCTGAAATACCTCAATCTGGTGCCGCAGGGCGTATCGGACAAACTGTTCGGCCGGCTGGCCGCCTCGCTCGAGCTGATCTCGCGCTCCTCCCTCACCTATCACCGGCCGGCCTACGGCATCGACCGGGTACTGGTCGGCAACCAGGAGATGGAGGTGACCGAGGAGGTCACCTATGCGACCCCGTTCGGCTCGCTGCTGCACTTCAAGAAGGAGAACGCGCCCGAGCAGCCGCGGCTGTTGCTGGTGGCGCCGATGTCCGGCCATTTCGCCACCCTGCTGCGCAGCACGGTGAAGACGCTGCTGCAGGACCACGACGTCTACATCACCGACTGGCACAATCCGCGCGACATTCCGCTTGGCCACGGCCGGTTCGGCCTCGAGGATTACACCGATCACCTCATCGCTTTCCTCGACAAGATCGGCCCGCGCGCGCACATGGTGGCGATCTGCCAGCCGTCGGTCTCGGCGCTGGCTGCGGCAGCCGTGATGTCGGAGGACAACCACCCTGCCCGCCCGGCGACGCTGACGCTGATGGCCGGACCGATCGACACCCGGATCCAGCCGACCAGGGTCAACGAATTCGCCAAGAGCAAGCCGCTCAACTGGTTCGAGAAGAACCTGATCAATTACGTGCCGGTGCAATGCAAGGGCGCATTCCGAAAAGTCTATCCCGGCTTCGTGCAGCTGACCGCCTTCGTCTCGATGAACCTGGAGCGGCACATCAAGCAGCACATCGACCTCGCCAATCATCTGGCGAAGGGCGAGAAGGAGAAGGCGGCAGTCATCAAGACCTTCTACGACGAATATTTCGCCGTGATGGACCTGCCCGCCGAATTCTACATCGAGACCGTGCGCGATGTGTTTCAGGAGCATCTGCTGCCGCAGGGCAAACTGATGCATCGCGGCCGGCCTGTGAACCCGGCCTCGATCCGGCGCATGGGCCTGATGACGGTCGAAGGCGAGAAGGACGACATTTGCTCGATCGGGCAAACGCTGGCCGCGCAGGACCTCTGCACCGGCGTGCGCGCCTATCGCAAGGTGCACCACATGCAGGCCGGCGTCGGCCATTACGGCGTGTTTTCGGGCAAGAAGTGGAATAACGAGATCTATCCGCTGCTGCGGGATTTCGTACATGGGAATTCGTGAGAGGCCTGCTCACCCTCTGCGTCATTGCGAGCGAAGCGAAGCAATCCATCGCGCGGCATACGCGGATGGATGGATTGCTTCGTCGCTTCGCTCCTCGCAATGACGGCGTGGCAGCACTAGCGGCCTTCCCCCTCACCCTGTACAACCCTCCCAAGGCCGACCACTCAAGAGTCGTCCCGGGAGGAAATCATCATGCGACTTTCAGCAAACCTTCGCGCCCTCGCACTCGGCGTCGTCAGCGCCGTCCTGCTATCCGTCACGGCCTCGGCCGCGGAAGTGCGCGTGATGATCTCCGGCGGATTGTCGGCGGCCTACAAGGCGCTGGTGCCGGAATTCGAGCGGGCCACGGGCCACAAGGTGCTGACCGCCTACGGGCCGTCGATGGGCACGACGACCAATGCCATTCCCGTGCGGCTGGAGCGGGGCGAGCCGGCGGACGTCTTGATCATGGTCGGCTATGCGCTCGAGGATCTCGCCAAGAAGGGCAAGGTAACCGCCGGCACCAGCGTCGATCTCGTGAAGTCACCGATCGGCGTTGCCGTGAAATCGGGCGCGCCGAAGCCGGACATCAGCAACGCGGACGCGGTGAAGCGCGCGCTGCTGGCGGTGAGGACCGTCGCCTATTCCGACAGCGCCAGCGGCGTTTACGTCTCGACCGAGATGTTCGGCAAGCTCGGCATTGCCGACGAAATGAAGGACAAGGCGCGGAAGATTCCGGCTACGCCCGTCGGCGAGATCGTCGCCCGCGGCGAGGCCGAGATCGGCTTCCAGCAGATGAGTGAACTGAAGCCGGTGGAGGGCATCGACATCGTCGGCCCGTTGCCGGACGAACTGCAGAAGATCACGGTATTTTCCGCGGGGCTCGCCAGCGTTTCCAAGGAGCCCGACGCCGGCAAGGCACTGATCAAGTTTCTCGCCTCGCCTGCGGCGCGCGGCGAAATCGTCAAGAGCGGACTCGATCCGATCGCGACGGGAGCGACGAACTAGGCCATGATCTCATGAACCTGAGATTTCAGGTACCCCGGAGATTTGTTTGAATGCGGTCAGCAACGTCTCTTAACATGCCTGGAGCGGATTGCGTCGTGACATTTGATCGGATGCGGCATCCCTTTGCCACAGCGGTACGGCTTGAAGTCATCGCCCCGGCAGAGTCGTAAGCTCTCGGCACGCAGCGATCCCCCAGAGCGGATATCCAGCCATTTCTTTCGAATACTTCCCGAACATGGCGATCCACCTGCGTGTAAACTCTGCAATGACGTCGAAAGCTTCGAATGGCGACCTGATCGCCGCAAGCCTCTGGCTGAATTCAAAAGCAAACTCCATGTTGGCTTGTGCCGTTTCCAGAAGCTTCGCTTGATAAGCCGGTATGCTAGCCGTCGCTAACGAAAAATCGAAAGGTTTCTCTTGATTGTCATCCCTCATCATCTGACTGCCGCCATCGGGTAAGGCAGCCGCTTTAAAGACAGCCATCGGATGCTCAATGATGGGGTGCGTTTGCTTTGCTTCCTCATGGCGCTTGAGAGGCGAGTCAGCAGAGCCTGCGGCGACAGCGCGCAGGTGGCCTTCTTTCGGGCTTCTAACAATTGCCTGCTTGTTCCGCTGCGCCCGGGCGGCCATTTTCTGGCCTCGGGGGCGCTTCGACGCCATGGCTGGTTTACGCTTGCTCATATGACGCTCCAAATGGAATGGAAAAGCCGACGGTCATTTCTGAAAAGACAACAGGCCTTGCGGTGTAGCGTTCCAAACTCCGAATGATGGGACGTTCGTGATCTCAACGGTGGTTTCAGATAGCAACGCCCACTGACGAACGTTGAGGCTGTTGAACACCTCAGCGCCCTTCGGTCGTGCTGTTCGCTCAGATGCGCCTTAAGGAGGTGCAGCTTGCGGCCATCGAGGCATCACCGGTATCGCCCGCGGGCAAACACCTTGCAGCGCAGCTACGGAACAGCATTACACCTGAGAAGTTCGCGGAACGAAACGGCTCTTCAGTCTTTCTCTGATCTTTGGGAGGTGCCCATGACTTCTCAGGCCATAGAGGGTGCATGTGCGTTCGCTTGGCGGAACTACTTGCTCCGACACAGCAGTATCAGCGAGAACGATAGCAGGCGTTCCGCGCTCTATCGCTACCTCACCGATCTTCGTGACGCCGCCGAATATGATTTCGATCTCCTGCAAATCGCGGCAGTCGCGTACTTGAGAAAACTGGACGAGTTGCATGACGACCAAGGCGCTAGACTCGCGACAGATCAAGTTTTGGCCGAGCGTTTAGAGTCGGGTCGTGCGCGAGCAGACACTTAGTTTTTGGACCATGCACAAGAGCAGAAGGACGAACAGCATGGCAGTCGACACCACTAACGCGAACCATTCCGCGCGCGAGCCACAAGACGCTTCACCGCAGCGAAAGCAAATCGGCGTGAATGCCTTGAAGCCAATCGTTCACTTTCAGGTCTCGATGCTGAGAATGTGGACTGATAGCATCGCGAGATTCGCGGGCAATTACGAAAAGGCGCTACAAGAAACCGCGACCACCGTCGAGGAACAGACAGACAAGCAACGCGCCGCGTAAATTCGCGGAGGCGGAGTCCCAGCTGGCTTTGTACGGCATAATGTCGCGCTGCTCGGTCAATTTTGCGAACCGCGTACGTGATCGGCGTTAGGTCAGGAGCCGATATCGGGAAAGCTGGAGCCTGCCTGCTGAGGGCAAATCCAGCTAGTTGCAAGCAGGATCACATCGGTTTCAATCAATTCGTCTTGGGCCCTTTACTTGGGCCTGATGTGACGTGACATTGCTGCAAGGGCATTGCCCGAATATTCATCCATCGGTCAGGTCGGCGTTCCAGGGTCGGGCGACTTCAGCCGGCCCTCCACACGTGCCCTGCTTTCCATCTGACGCGCTCTGCGCAACAACTGCTCTCGCTTGACCCCTGCGGGAGTGCCGCGGGCTTCCTTGCGCAGCCGCGCTGCCTGCGCAGATGGGCTTTGATCGAAACGATAGACTTGATTGAAGGGCTCTTGCTCCATCGCTTACTCTCTGCTTGCGTTCTGCTCACCGTGGTGCCTTTGGGCGATGCGGTGACCAACTTTAACATCCATGGCGGGAGGGTCGTTCCTAATAGGTCAGCAGTCTTGCCGTTTGGCTTGACGCACTACATCACCGGGCGATCCAGTACGCCGTGGCGCTAACGGTGAAGCAAACTGACGGCACGGAGCGCTGGATGACCGCCCCAATGCGCAATTGCGCACAAGGCGGGACGTGACGAAACTACCGATGCATGTGCTGCATGGCGAGCAGCACGATCACCGCGAGCGCCAGCACGATAGTCGTGCTCTTCCAGAACAGCAGCGGATTGCGCTCGATCAGCGGCGTCCGCGACGTGGAGAGATAGTTCGCATTGGGATGCCTGAGGTCGAACAGGAATTCCGAAAAACTGTCGTAGCGCTTGAGGGGATTGGGGTGCACCGCCTTCTCCAGCGTGCCGTCGATCCACTGCGGCAATTCGCGGTCGCTATGCGACGCCGGGCGATAGACCAGCTTGTTGAACTGCGACCGCGTTCGCGCCTGTGCGATCTGTGCGCCGTAGGGCAGTTTCCCCGTCATCATCTGGTAGGTGATGACGCCGAGCGAAAACAGGTCCGAGCGCATCGTCGCCGGCTCGCCGAGAAAATACTCGGGCGCGGTGTATTGCTGGGTGCCGAGAATATCGTCGCGCATGCCTGACGGCTCGGCCTCGACGACGCCGGTGATCTTGGTCGACCCAAAATCGATGATTTTCACCGTGCCAGTGGCGTCGATCATGATGTTGTCGGGTCTGATATCCTGGTGCAGCATCTCCTTGCGGTGGAAGGCGCGCAGCCCCTTGGCGATCTGCTCGACGATGTCGCGCACGGTCTCTAGATTCGGCTTCGGATTGTCGATCATCCACTGCGTCAGGGTCTGGCCGTCGATGTATTCGGTCGCGACATAGAGGAAGTTGCGCTTGCGCTGCAGCAGGCAGGGTTTGAGCACATGCGGACTGTCGATCCGCCGCGCCACCCACTCCTCCATCATGAACCGCTTCAGGTAAGCAGGATCGTCGCGCAGATCGATCGAGGGGATCTTGATGGTGACGACGGCATCGGTCTCGATGTCGACGGCGAGGTAGATGTGGCTCCGGCTGGAGCCGTGCAGTTCGCGCACGATGCGGTAGCCGTCGAACGCCGCCCGCGCCTCCAGCAGCGGCGGCAGCGGCAGTTCGTGCGGCTGCGCGAACACTTCGGCCGCGGCGCCATCGGGCACCTCGTCGACGCGGACGATCTGGACGGTGAGATTGTCTGTGCTGCCGGCTTCAAAAGCCTGATCGACTATCCCCTTTGCGGCCGCATCGAGATCGGCGCCGCCTTCGTTCACCGCCTTTGCGATGCGACGGGCGCTGAGATGCTCGTAGATGCCGTCGGTCGCGAGCACAAAGACGTCGCCCGGCTCGATCCGCAGCATTTGGTAATCGATCTCGATCTGCGGATTTACACCGAGCGCCCGGCCGAGATAGCTCTGCTGCGAGGAGATGACGATGCGATGGTCGTTGGTCAGTTGCTCCAGCGTATTGCCGGAGAGACGATAGATGCGGGAATCGCCGATGTGAAAGAGGTGCGCCGTGGTCGACTTGATGACGATGGCGGAGAGCGTACAGACGTAACCGCGGTCCTTGTCATAGGCATACTGGCTGCGCGTCTGCGAATGCAGCCAGGAATTGGTCGCCTGCAGCACGCGCTGCGCCGAGGTGCGCACCGACCAGGATTCCGAGGTGCAGTAATAGTCGGTCAAGAAGCCCTTGACCGCGGATTCCGCCGCGACCCGGCTGACCTTGCTCGTGCTGATGCCGTCGGCCAGCACGATGGAAATGCCCTTGAGGCTGAGCAGCGGCTCGTCCGGAATCAGGACGCCATGGAAATCCTGATTGGTTTCCTTGGCTCCCTTGTCGGAAAATTGTCCGACCGATATTTTCAGCTGGCGCGGCATTCCCGGCTTTCACGACAATGGGTCTCTCGCATCGCGAGATCAAGCCGCCAGGCGCGAGGAAGCCTGCTGCGAGGCAGACCGCTTCGGCGCTGTTTTGACATGCGTCGCGTACAGCGTCAGCCCGGTGAAGGCGAGACCGCCAACGAGGTTGCCGATCACGGTCGGGATTTCGTTCCAGATCAGGTAGTCCATCAGCGTGAACTTGGCGCCGAGCAACAGCCCGGACGGAAACAGGAACATGTTCACGATCGAATGCTCGAAGGTCATGAAGAAGAACAGCATGATCGGCATCCACATCGCGATCACCTTGCCGCTGACCGTGGTGGAGATCATCGCGCCGACGACACCGGCCGAGACCATCCAGTTGCAGAGCACGCCGCGAATGAACAGCGTGAGCATGCCGGACGCGCCGTGCGCCGCATAGCCGACGGTGCGGCCCTCGCCGATATGGCCGATCACCGTGCCGACCTTGTCCGGCGGCTGCGACCAGCCGAAGGTGAAGACGATCGCCATCATCACCGCCACGGTGAAGGCGCCGGCGAAATTGCCGATGAAGACGAGGCCCCAGTTGCGCAGCACGCCGCCGAGCGTCACGCCCGGGCGCCTGTCGATCAGCGCCAGCGGCGCCAGCACGAACACGCCGGTGAGCAGGTCGAAACCGAGCAGATAGAGCATGCAGAACCCGACCGGAAACAGCGCCGCGCCGACGATCGGAACGCCCGTCGACACGTTGACGGTGACGGCAAACGCAGCGGCAAGCGAGAGGATCGCACCGGCCATGTAGGCGCGGATGACCGTATCGCGCGTCGACATGAAGATCTTGGATTCTCCGGCGTCGACCATCTTGGTCACAAATTCCGAAGGCGCGAGATAGGCCATTCCTGTTCCCCTTTTCGAGACAACGTGAGAGCGCGCCGGATGCTGCGCAGCCGTGCACCGATGTGTGAAAATCCTTGCCGTCCTCGCGCGCGACGAGTCCCGTGCCGCTCCCGAGCGGAACAGAACGACGCGGTCACGCCCGATCAGGGACTTGGGATGCGCGAGCTATCGTGAAGTGGTCCCGATGACTGCTCGAAGCGCCTCACGCGAGGCTGCTTGATCCCAACGCCTTCGGCCAACGCTGGCCTTGGCAATCCGAAAGGACGGCAGTCGTCATTGACTGAGACAGGATTAAGCAATCGATGTGCCAACCCGAAATCGCGCCGCAGGCCTCGAAAATGCGCGTATTTCTACGTGGTTATGGCCCTGTCGGGGATGTCCCGATGAGGATTGATGCCTTGTATTTGTGCAGTTGCACAGATGTTGCGCCTGCCGCGCGGCCGGCGCCATCATTCATTCCGAAGCACGCACGGCGCGGGCGGAATCGATTTCGGTACGTTCGAGGCGCAATGGATCTGGGCGTCGCTGCTTTGCGTCGCCCCGGAATGACGTAATGGCTATCCTCATAACCTCGACGGTGAGCCTGCCTCAAGGACTGGAAGGTGCAACGATGAAAGACAAGATCAGCCTGACCGACAAGCTGTCCACGTTCAATGAGTATTGGTCGCCAAGAACCGTGGCGCAACTCAATGACTATGACGTCATGGTCGTGAAGGTGAAGGACGAGTTCGTCTGGCACAAGCACGATGACACGGATGATTTCTTTCTCGTCCTGAAGGGCGTTCTCGACATCCAGTTGCGCGACCGAACGATCACGCTCGGCCCCGGCGAAATGTACATCGTGCCAAAGGGCGTCGAGCATCGCCCGGTTGCCCGCGAGGAAGTCCACCTGCTGCTCATCGAACCGACCGGAACGCCAAATACCGGCGATGCCAAAACGGCGGCGCCACACAAGACTGCGTAGCGCATCACGTCTCCTTGTCGCCCTTCCCGACATATTGCGCCACCGCGCAAGCTTGGTCGCTCACGGGTCAAAAGGACATTAGCCGGCCCGATGGTCTCAGCTGAATCCGTCGAAAATGACCCAAAGCGTAAGTCTGAGCCAACACTGCAACGCCATCAAACGGCCGGACGGGGAAAGTCAGCCCGAGCTCTTGCAGTTGCAGTGTTTACAACGCGGCTAGTTTACCTTTTCCCAGACCACAGTGACGACGCTAATCTTGCCATCACCTGTAAATGGGGCTGGCCGAGTCGTGTAGATCAATCGATCGCCTTCTGCCGCGATGTCTCGAACAACCGTGGTGCCGGTCCACACTTCGTTCCATGAGAGGTCGACGTGATGTTCAACTTTTTTGCCATCGAAAGCGTACGTACCACCATAGGCGCTCATCGTGCGGTGCAAGTCAGCGCGTTGCTGATCAGTCATTGAACCGACCGACACAGGTTGCGGCCGATCGTCGTTTGTAATGAGCGCCAGAAAATGCCCGTCTTTCCCATACATGATCAGACCTTTCGCATTCTTCCCGAAGGCGTCCATCTTCTCGCCGGTCTCAACGATCTGTCGCGAGCTATCGACGAGTCTGTACGTTCCGCAGAGGTCCATGGGCCACTCCCGTACGTTGAGAACGGCGATGCTAACCCAACATGCGCTGGTCGCCCATTGGCCCATTTGAGACATGCCAATTGCGTCGCGTCGCATCCGCTTTCGTGATCAGCAACGGACGCGTGGTTTGATTTAAGTCAAAGACAGGCATTCCGCGTTATGCTGTCTGGTCTGTGCACACGGAATGCCGAAGACCGGTCAACCTGATAATGACCAGGGAGGCTTACCCATGCCCACCTATATCTCCTTAATCAACTTCACTCAGAAGGGCGCCGAAGCAATCAAGGACGGGCCCAAGCGCCTCGATGCAGCAAAGCAACGCCTCCGCGATGCCGGTGCCGAAATGAAAGCCTTCTACCTCGTAACCGGCCAATATGATGCCGTGTCCATTATCGAAGCGCCGAATGACGAAGTGGCGACAAAACTCGCCATGGGGACGGCAGCTCTCGGATTTGTACGGACGCAGACTTGTCGAGCGTTCGCCGAGGACGACTACAGGAAAATGGCTGCATCATTGTAAGCGAACTGCATCTCTCAAATACAAAACCCCGGCCGTGCTGCCGGGGTTTTGCTTAATGACGCATGTCTCCTTGTGGCCCTTCGCGACACATTGCGACGCCGCGCAAGTTTGGGGCGCTCACGGGGCCAAGCGGACATTAGCTGGACGATGGTCCTGGCTGAATCGATTACTGTCCGCATCAGGGGCGCAGACGGACGCACTCTGGCTCAATCCAGATGGAGTGCATGAAGCCCTTCTCGCCAACGACTTCGCCTACGTGCAGCTCCAGAAGCCCGTTTTCGATGCCCTCAACAGGAAAGACGCGACCTACGCAAGCTTCGAACAACGCCTGGGTGCCCATTCCGGACGGCAGCGACGCCGGCACCGCTACGACTTCAACGCGATCCCCGATCTTCATGTCACACCATTCGGCCGCATCAGTTGGCAGATCTTTTTCATATCAGGAGGTCAATCTACGGAAGGTGGTTGTTTCGGCCACGTCCTTCCATAGACATCGCAGAGGACGATGGTCATCGCCTCATGACCCTGCCTGTCAGCACTAAAATGTCGCCCGTCAATTTCGATTTGGCTCATGAATTTGACTTCGAAATCTCGCCACGCGACGTCATGCCATGCGCGGAGAAGGAGCGGCCGGCCGCGCTCATCCCGCTCCTCCTCGTATCCAATCGAAAAGGGTTCAACGCTGTACCGTTCGCCTCGATGCGTGAACGACACCATTGCTCGCGCTGCTATGGCTTGACAGAGCAATTCTGTACTCATGTCCGGTTACACATCATTAGTGATCTCCGCCCCCGCCAGAGCTGTCGTCGCCGCTGTGATGGGCGCTCCCGCTACCGTCGCTTGATCCAGTCTCGGAATGAAAAAGAGCCCCAGCGGTGCGCATCTATAACCATGGACGTGTAAAGTGCTCTAACCGCGCCGTATTCAGGGTCGGCAGGTCTGAGGTCATCAAGCCTCCTCCTCAGCTCGGCCAGATGTTTCAGCCTTGCTCGCTTGTTGAAGAGCCAATAGATGCCGAGGCCCACCGCAATAAGGGCAACAACGCCGAACGCGATGCCGGTGATCTCTGCAGGACGCGTCAACATGTCCATTGTGGCTCGCCTTAAGGTGGTAACGGCCACCTTATTAGTCGAAAGTAGTTAAGGCTTGGCTGAGCAATTTCCGAAAAGCTTCACATTTGTCTATGTCGGCTTCAGGCCTTCGCGACATATTGCGCCACCGCGCAAGTTTGGTCGCTCACTGGGGTAAAGCGGGCGTTAGCCGGCCGATAGTCATGGCTGAATCAGCTGAAGATGACCCATACCGGACTCAGCCTGAAGATCAGAAGCGAGGTGAAGAGAACTCGACGGCCGGGACAACTGATTGTGGAACCGAGTTCAATGCTCGTAGCAGAAAGTGATTTGCCAAGCTATTCTTGTCGGGTCGTGGGAGCGCGCAATGTCGAAAGCAATTGCCGTCTTGGGCTCCGCTCTGTTCTTCGTCATTGCGCCGTTGGTGCTGGCAGGCTTCGTCCCCTGGTGGGTCACGCAGTGGGAATTTCGGCCAGCTTTTTTCGGCGTCGACCTAACCCGCATCCTCGGCGGTATATTGATCATCGTCGGAGTGCCCGGAGTTGTGGATTCATTTGCCCGTTTTGCGCTGGAGGGGCTGGGGACGCCCGCCCCGGTCGCGCCGACACAAAAGCTCGTAGTGACTGGCCTTTATCGCTACGTGCGAAATCCGATCTACATCGCGGTCGTCGCAGTCATTCTTGGTCAGGCCCTTTTGTTCGGTGACTGGCGTCTCCTCTGGTACGGCGTGCTACTCTGGCTTTTTTTTCATGTCTGGGTGGTGATGATCGAAGAACCGACGCTCAAGCAAACATTCGGCACGGAGTACGAGAGCTTTCGGACTAATGTGCCGCGCTGGATTCCGCGGTTGACGCCATGGCGAGCCGCATAAAGCAATCGTTGCAAGCGGCTCGATGCCGGCTGCAACAAACAGTGCGAGACGGCGAAGCGTAGCAAGCGCGCCTAGCGGCCTCGCCCCGGCTTATGGGCGCACAGCCTACTTCGTCTGCGTCCGCACCGGCCGGTCCTTCAGGCCGTTATTGTCATAGGCCTTGCGCAGCATACCGTTGGCGATCGCTTCGTTCAGAAACTTGACCGCGAACGCGAGCGACAGCGGATGATTGGGCGGCACCGCGACCGCCGTGACCGTTTGCTTGAAGGTTTCGTCCAGCACGCGGGTGCCCGGGATCTGCTTCGCCATCGCGTTGAGCTGGTCGCGCGACAACGCGAACGCGTCGATCTCGCCGGCCTTGAGCAGGCCGAAGATTTCGTCGTAGGTCTGGTAGCCCGTAACCTTGGCGTTCTTCAGATGCGCGATCGCGCCGCGCATGGTGGTCGTGTTGTTGACCGCCGCGACCTTGATGCCGGGTTGATCCAGCGTCGCAAAATTCGTCACCATCGAACCCGGCTTGACGATGTAGGTCGCATCCGCAACTTCATAGATCGGGCCGAACGACATCCGGCCCTCCCGCTCGGGATCCTTCGGCAGGAAGGTGATGTCCCAGGTGCCTTTCGAGGCCGCATCGACGATCTGCCCGGAATTGTTGTGCGCGATATATTCGACGGGAACGCCGAGTTGCTCCGCCATTGCCTTGCCGAGATCGACCGGTACGCCGGCGTAGCCGGTTGCGGTCCTGGTCGACCAGAACGCGCCGCCGGCCGGACTGATCGCGATCGCCACCCGTAGCTTGCCCGTCGGCGCGATCTCGTCTTTCAGCGCGTCGGCGCCGGCGGGCGTTGTCGTCATGATGGCTAATCCCAGAAAGAGGCCGGGCATTCCCGGCCGGAACTGATTGAACATCGGGAGCTCCTCCCCTGGCGGCTGGCGCCGCCCATCCTTTCACGGATGATCACTGCTTCTTTTTCTTTGCCCCAGCGGTGCCTTTTTGTGTCGCCGCGGCCGGGGTTGCCGGCTTGGCCGGCTCGGCCGTTTCGAACTTGCCGACCACGATGATCTGCACGCGCGCATTGGCAGGCGACGCCGGACGGTTGACATCCTGCAACTGTTCTTCGCCCAAGCCAAGCGCCTGCAGCCGTTTCGGTGCCACCTTGAAGGTGTTCACCAGCACGTCGCGGATCGATTCCGCGCGGCGCTGGCTCAGGATCAGATTATGGTCGCGCCTTCCAGCGGATTCGACATGATCGACGATCAGATAGCGGTAGGGCCGCGTCTTCGGGTCCGTGAGCGCGTCGGCGATGCTGCCGATGGTCTGGTATGAGGCCGGCCGGATCAGGGAAGAGTCCTGGTCGAACACGACGTCGAAACGGAGCTGTGGCAGTTTGGTCAATTGCGGCGCGATCGGCGGCCGCTTTTGCGGCTGGGCATCCGCCCTCGCCTTGATGCGATCGGCAGCCTGCTGGCGCAACGCAGTCACGTCGAGATCCGATTCGGCTTCGACGGCAAGCTTCTCAATGATATCTGCGGTCGACGTCGCCGTTTGCGCACGCGCCGCGGCCGTCGGCAATACCATCAGGGACAGGGCGCCTAGCAAAAGGCCGATGCCGCGCAGCTTTCCGCTTGTCCACCGCATCATTGATACCCCGCCGCGCTGATTGCCTTGTTACAGTTCGGGGTCGCCTTCTTGGTCGATTCCAACAGGCATTGCAGGCCCTTGACGGGGTCCTGCCGCACCTCGCCGCAAAAACGGTTCAGCTCCCAATTGCACAGCTTTACAAGGGAAGTGCGCGCGGTAATGCGCGCCTGGATGGCGCCGAGGGCCTGGGGATAATCGGTCTTGCACTTCGCCGACACCACGTCCTGGTTGCGACCCAGGCACTCCCGCAGGCGCGTCGCGTCGAGATTGACGCCGCGGCAATTGTCATCGATGTCCTTGCCGCAGCTTGCGGCCAGCATGGCCCCCGCCTTTTCGAAATTCATGGTCTGCGCTGCCGCCAGCGAAGGCACTGACATCGCAATGATGCAAAGGAAAAGCCGGATTCGGGTCATGCGCGCACCTCACACAAGGAGGATGGCGATGGTCAAGTGTTCTGTTTGATTTGGCTACGTTCTCCTCGATCTATTGCGCCGCAACAAATCGTCGCAAGGCGGGCCACCGGACAGGCCGGACTTGCTAGGCTGCGAATGACCATCCAGCCGCCTGCAGCATGACAGAGTGATGACAGCATGAGTTCGACCGCCGCGTTCCTCGCCTCCTTCGCCGCGATCCTGATCGGCGCGGCCCTCGGCACGGGCCTGAGGCGCGCCCTGCCGACCGAACTGCTCGAAGGCGGCGCCAAGGAAGCGATCCGCCTCAGCGCCGGTTTCCTCTCCACATTGGCCGCACTCGTGATCGGCCTGATGATCGCGTCGGCGAAGAACACCTACGACAACCAGAACAGCAATATCAGGCAGCTCGGCACCAATGCGGTGCTGGTCGACGAGATGCTGACCAAATATGGGCCGCAGGCGAAAGCGGCGCGCACGCTGCTCCGGGAAATCATCCCGTCCGCGACCGCCCGCATCTGGCGGGAGAACGCCGCAGGCAAAGGCGGCGATCCAGATTTCGTCGTCAGCGAGACGGCCGAGCGATTCTACCGGGCGGTCGAGGGCCTCAATCCCGCCAACGCGGAACAGACCTCGCTGAAATCCCGCATCATCCAGATCACCACCGACATGGGTCGGACGCGGCTTCTCGTGTTCACGCAAGCCGACGACGCGATACCGCTGCCGTTCTTTATCGTGCTGGTGTTCTGGCTGGCGGTGATCTTCGCGAGCTTCAGCCTGTTCGCGGAACCGGGGCTGATCGTCGTGATATCAACGCTCGTTTTCGCGCTCTCGGTATCGAGCGCGCTGTTCTTGATCGTCGATCTCAGCCACCCCTTCCAGGGCCTGATGCAGGTCTCGAACCATCACCTGCAGATGGTGCTGCCGAAGATCGAATGAACTTCTATGGCGCGGTTTGCGCCGCCGGCACCTTGATCTCCCGCGGCAGGATGATCGCGGCCACGATTACCAGCAGGCACAGCGCGCCGAACGCCTGCAGCATGGTGGAGAAGCCGCCCTTTTCATAGAGCCACGCCACCAGGCCGACGGAGGCGCCGGCTGCGGTGAAGCCGACGAAGTAGCGCACCGAATAGGCGCGCGAGCGCCATTCCTCGGTGGTGTATTTGCCGACCATGGCGTCGTTGACGGTGACCTGGCCGAACGCGCCCATCACGATGCCGATGGACGCGACGATCAGCGGCAGGTTCGACAGCGTGGCCGCGAAATACATGAACGGCGCCAGCAGGAACGACAGCGGCAGCATCACGGTCTTCAGCGAATAATGATCGATCAATTTGCCGATCGTATACTGCGTCATCGCGCCGAACACGTAAACGCCGGCCGCGATGACCCCGAGCAGCGCCGGGCTGTTGGTCACGCCGGCCAGCCGCTCCGCGAACAGCTTTGGCATCGCCACCGTGATGGCGTTGAAGGTGGTGGATATCGCGATCACCACGATCAGCAGCGCCAGCAGCACCCGCCACATGTCCTGCTTCGCAATGCGCGCCTGCGCCGCCGCCTGTTTGGTGCCGGTCCGGTCCTCGTGCACCACCATCAGCGCAAAGGCGATCCCGAGCAGGATGGTGATGATGCCCGGGGCGATGAAGGCCCAGCGCCAGCCGAGATATTGCCCGATCACGCCGGTGACCAGCGCCGAGGAAGCCACGCCGAGATTGCCCCAGACGCCGTTCAGCCCCATCTCGCGGCCGAGCCGGTCGGCATAGGACACGATCATCGCGGTGCCGACCGGATGATAGATCGAGGCAAACAGGCCGATCGCCAGCAGCGCCGCGCCGAGTTGCAGCGGGGTCTGCACGAAGCCGACCGAGATCATCGAGGCGCCAATCCCGAGAAAGAAGATCACCATCATGTGGCGCCGGCTCCAGCGGTCACCGAGCCAGCCGGTGATCAGCGAGCCGGCCCCGAAGGCGACGAAACCGGGGGTGGCATACGGCAGCAGCTCCGAATAGGCCATGCCAAGCGCCGGCCCCATGATGATGACGGCGGCCGCAAAAATGAGCATCGCATAATGGTCGATGAAATGCGCGGCATTGACGAAAGTGATGACCCGGCTGGGGCTGTTCATGGTCGATTCCCGAATCCCGTAATGTCCTGAAATAGGTTATACGGGGATGTCCTGACGGGATGTCGCCAATGAATATCGCCGAAAAGCCAATTGCCGCCATTATCGGACGCCTCACCTCGACCGGCGACGGCATCCACATGATCGCCAACAGCTACAAGAAGGGCTTTCGGATCCACACCCACATGCACCGCGAGGCGCAGCTGGTCTATGCGGCCAAGGGGACGATGCAGGTGACGACGCCGAAAGGCCGCTGGCTGGTGCCACCGGACCGCGCGGTGTGGGTCCCGGCGCTATCGGAACATGCCATCGACGTGCTGGCCGATATCGAGATGCGGACGCTGTATTTCGAACTCGACTGGCTGCGGCGCGAGGCACGCAGCCACAGTCTTGACGCGGAATTCGTGGTGCGGGTGTCGCCGCTGCTGCACCAGACCATCCTCGCTCTGTTCGACGATCGCGGCGACCGCGAGCGAACGGAGCTTTTGCTGCGGTTGGCCATGATGGAGCTTGATCAGGCCGAGGATTCCGCGACCTTCATTCCGCTGCCGCACGAGCCGCGCTGTCGGCGCGCCGCCGACATCGTGCTCGCGGACGTAACCAGCGACCACGAAATCGAAACGCTGGCGCGCGAGGTCGGCACCTCGGCGCGGACGCTGTCGCGGCTGTTCTCGGCGGAAACGCAATTGAGCTTCAAGAGCTGGTGCCAGCGCGCCCGGATTGCGGCCGCCATCGAGAAACTGTCGACCGAGGCCGGTGTCTCGGTCAAGCAACTTGCCTCGGATCTGGGCTATGCCAGCGTGCCTGCGTTTTCCCATGCCTTCCGGCAGGTTACCGGAAAAACGCCGACGGAATTCGCCGGCAAGGAGTGAGTAATCCCTTTGCGGAGACATGACATATTTCCGTACGGTCCATACGCTTGATTGTGATCGGCACCGCCCTAAATTCCGTATAAGATTCCGGCACCCCTCTCTGGATTCGACTTAACCGCATGGCCAACGCCTTTTTCTCCGACCTACTCGCAACGATCTCAGAACGCGGCCGTACGCTGCTGCGCAGGGGCGATCCGTCGGTCGCCCGCCAGGACTCCTCCGAACTGCTTGAACTCTGCGAGGCGCTGCTGTCGGGCCGCGGCGAAGCGTCAGCGACCGCACTGGCGCGCGACGTGCTCGATCGCTACCACGACCTCGACCCCGCCCATCGCCTCACCTTCTTCGAGGCGCTGGCCCGCGACTTCGGGCCGGACCGTGAGAAGTTGTCGCAGGCGATCGAGAGCTGGCGCAGTCAGCCGAACGACTCTGATGCCAGCAACCTTCACTTTGCTTCCGAGCCGCGGCGTCAGGAGCTGATCCGCCGGCTCAACCGCGCGCCCGGCGGCACCAGTGACCTCGTGGCGATGCGCGCCGACCTGCTTGCCCTGATGAAGGGCAACAAGGATCTGGCCGCGCTCGACCGCGACGTCGTGCATCTGCTGTCTTCTTGGTTCAACAGGGGATTTCTTGTGCTGCGAAGGATAGACTGGTCGACGCCGGCCAATATTCTGGAACAGATCATTCGCTACGAGGCCGTGCACGAAATCCGCGACTGGAACGATTTACGCCGCCGCATCGACCCGGTCGACCGCCGCTGCTACGCCTTCTTCCATCCCCAGCTCAACGACGAACCGCTGATCTTCGTCGAGGTCGCGCTGACCGAGACCATTCCAACCGCGATCGCGCCGCTGCTCGCCGCCGAGCGCCAGCCGGTGCCGATCGAGCGCGCACGCACCGCCGTGTTCTATTCGATCTCGAACACCCAGAAGGGGCTTGGCGGCATTTCCTTCGGCAGTTTCCTGATCAAGCAGGTGGCCGAGGAATTGCGGCGCGAATTGCCGAAGCTCGATACGTTCATCACGCTGTCACCGGTGCCGGGCTTCATGCAGTGGGTGAAGAAGGGCGACGACGTTCCCCTCACCGACGAGGAGCGCACGCTGCTGGAGGCCCTCGACAGGCCGGACTGGTTCGAGGATGCAGAACTGACCGCGCAATTGCGCGCCGTGATCGAGCCCTTGGCGGCGCATTATTTCCTGAAAGCGCGCACCTCAAAAGGCCGGCTGATCGATTCGGTGGCGCGCTTCCACATTGGCAACGGCGCGCGGCTGGAGAAGATCGACTGGCTCGGCGATCTCTCGCCCAAGGGCCTGCGCGAATCCGCAAGCGTCATGGTCAACTACCTCTACCGGCTCGAGGATATCGAGAAGAACCACGAGGCGTACGCCAACCAGGGCGAAATTGCTGCCTCCAGCGCGGTGAAGAAGCTGCTCAAGACCGAGGGGCGGCGGTTGCTGGATATGCGGCTGTCGTAGCCGGCGCGCTTCCTGCGCCGGCCTCAACTGGAATTCATCACGCATGGTTTCCAACGGCCTTACGCCTGGCCCGCGACGCGCGCGGCTGCGGCGCTATCGAATGGCTGTGGCGCACACTGATGTATGGTGTGCGACAGCCGACGCTGCATTCATCAATTGAGGCCGCGCGATGACGATAGACTGGACCGACGACCGGACGAGCGTGGACTGGCATGAGCTGGAGGCGCTCTATCGCGCCGCGCCGCTTGGCAACAAGAATGCGGACGATCTGAAGGTAGTGTTCGGCAACAGCATGTTCTGCTGCTTTGCCCGCGACAACGGCCGCCTGGTCGGCGCCGGCCGCGTCCTGGCTGACGGACGCGACTGCGCCTATCTCTGCGACGTAGCGGTCCTGCCGAGTTATCAGGGGACGGGTCTGGGAAAACAGATCGTCGATCGGCTGCTCGCCAGGTCGCAAGGACACACCAAGATCATTCTTTATGCGGTCGCCGGCCGCGAGCCGTTCTATGCGAAGTTCGGCTTCCTGCGGATGAAGACCGCGATGGCGATCTTCCGAAACCGGCAATCGGCGATCGAAAAGGGGCTGTTGTCCGAGAATTGATCGGAGCGATCGCGCGTTTTCGTTTCAGGTCTTGTACTCATAGAGCAACCGGGCCCGAATGGTGCCTTCCAGCGCCCGAATGTCCGCGAGCACGCGCTGGCCGTCGGCGGCCGACGCGTCGACGTCAAGCACCACGTAGCCGACGTCGTGGGCGGTCTCGTAATATTGCGCGGCGATGTTAACGGCATGACGCGCCAGCACTTCGTTCAAGCGCCCGAGCATACCCGGCAGGTTACGCTGCACCTGAATGAAACGCGTGCCTAAGGGCCGCGGCGGCAATTGAACCTGCGGGAAGTTGACGGCGCCCATGGTTGAGCCGGAATCGCTGTAATCGACCAGCTTGCGTGCGACTTCGGCGCCGATGCGCTCCTGCGCCTCTTCGGTCGAGCCGCCGATATGCGGCGTCAGGATGACGTTCTCCAGTCCCTGCAGCGGCGAGACGAAGCGCTCGGCGTTCGAGCGCGGCTCGACCGGAAAGACGTCGACCGCGGCGCCGCGAAGCCTGCTCTCGCGCAGCGCCTCGGCAAGCGCCTCGAGGTCCACGACCGTGCCGCGGCTGTTGTTGATGAAATACGCTCCTTGTTTGATCGCGCGAATCTCGTTGCGCCCGATCATACCGTGCGTGGCGGGAGTTTCCGGCACATGCAGGCTCACGACGTCGCTTTGCGCCAGCAGTTCATGCAGGCTCGCGGTCGGCTCGGTGTTGCCGTGACGAAGCCTGTCGGTGTGATCATAGAAGATCACGCGCATGCCCAGCGCTTCGGCGAGGTTGGAGAGCTGCGAGCCGATATTGCCGTAGCCGACGATGCCGAGCGTCTTGCCCCTCACCTCGTAACTGTCGTTGGCCGACTTGTCCCAACGCCCCTCATGGGCCGCATTGGAGCGCGCGACGATCCGGCGCAGCAGGAAGACGATCTCGCCAATCACGAGCTCGGCCACGCTGCGCGTGTTGGAGAACGGCGCGTTGAACACCGGAATGCCGGCCCGGCGCGTGGCGTCGAGGTCCACCTGGTTGGTGCCGACACTGAAACATCCGACCGCGATCAGCCGGTCCGCGGCGTCGAGAACATCCGTGGTGATTTGCGTGCGCGAGCGGATGCCGAGCAGATGCACGCCCTTGATCGCCTCCTTCAGTGCATCGCCCTCAAGCGCCTTGGGCAGGCGCACCATGTTGGAATAGCCGGCAGCCTCGATCATCTGCGCGGCACTGTCGTTGACACCTTCAAGGAGCAAGACCCGAATCTTGTCCTTCGCAAGCGAGAGTTGGGGAAGCGTGGTGGCCAAGATCGCGGCGTCCTTCAATGGATGAATCGTAAACTGGCGGCCCGGAAATCAGCGATCTGAGGCAGAGAGAACGCCCGGTCTGGGCCTCTGGTTTTGCCCCTTCCTATGCGATCCCGCCCTACGCCGCCAGCGCCTTCATTTCCTTTTGAGATCGGATTATGTGCCTCCACCGTCATTGCGAGGAGCGAAGCGACAAAGCAATCCATGCTTCAGCAAGCGGAGATATGGATTGCTTCGCTTCGCTCGCAATGACGAACGAGAGACCTTCTCCTCCTCAAGCCTTCGGCTTGTCGCGAAAATACGGCTCGACCGGGCCGTGCACCTTGATGGTCAGCGGATTACCGTAGCGGTCCTTGGCATTGCCGGCGGTGACGCGCACCCAGCCCTCGCTGATGCAGTATTCCTCGACATTGGTCTTCTCGACGCCCTTGAAGCGGATGCCGACATCGCGCGCGAGAATCTCGGCGTTGTAGTACGGGCTGTTCGGATCGACCGAGAGACGGTCGGGGAATTGGTCGTTCATCGCTTTGTTGGTCTCGCTCACAGCAGTGCCTCGATTTCTTTTCTCAATCCTTCGGGGGTAGCGGTCGGCGCGTAACGCCCGATCGCCTTGCCCGACCGGTCGACCAGGAATTTGGTGAAATTCCATTTGATCGACGGACCCAACAATCCCGATTTCGCGCTCTTCAGATGGTTGAACAACGGATGCGCCTGGCTGCCGTTGACGTCGATCTTGGCGAACATCGGAAACGTCACGTCGTACTTGCTCGTGCAGAACGTCTCGATCTGTTTGGCGTCGCCCGGTTCCTGGCCGCCGAACTGGTTACAGGGAAAACCGAGCACCGCAAAGCCGCGTGGCGCGAAGTCACGATGCAGCTGCTCCAGGCCCTTGTATTGCGGCGTGAACCCGCAGGCACTCGCGGTATTGACGATCAGGAGCACCTGACCTTCAAACCGTTTCAGCGGAACCTCGTCGCCAACAAGCGACTGCGCCGTAAAATCATAGACGCCTGGCATGGTCCTCTCTATCAGCCGGCAGGATCGATCGCGGCCGCGGGCGTTCCGCCGGCTTCCACCGCCTCGCCCGCGGCGAGACAGAGATCCTCGCGGTAACGCCCGGAAACCAGTTGCACACCGACGGGAATACGTCCCACCAATCCCGTCGAAACCGTTAGCCCGGGAAGCCCCATGAAGGGAATGGCGATCTGCGGCAATTGCGCATGCCAGACGCGCGCGAACGACGCCTCGTCCTTGCGATCGAGCTGATCGGGGAACGGCAATTCGCCCGATACCGGCATCAGCAGCACGGCATAGTTTTCGAAGAACGCCAGCCATTCGCGCGTCAGCGTCGCGCGCCGTGTCAACGCCTTCGACAGATCGAACGGATGCACTTTTGCGCGGTTGCCGCGCAGGCAGGTCAGCGCGCCGGGATCGCCTTCGCGCTCGGCCGCTTCGAGCTGCGCCTCGTAGCCGTCGCCGAGCCAGAGCTTTGTCTGCAGGTCGGCCGGCTCGCGCAGCGGCGGCGTATTCGCGATCTCCTCGACGATCCAGCCGGCGCGCTCCAGCCGCTTGCCGGCGTCGGCGACCGCAGCCCTCACCTCGGGCACGGGATCGAGGCCATCGGGATTGAGACACATCGCGACGCGCTTGGGCATCGCCGGCCCTTCCAGCGGCGCCGGCACCCACCATGGATCGCGATAATCCTTCGCCGACATCGCCGCCAGCGCAATCCTGATATCGCCGATGGTGCGGGCCAGCGGGCCTGAGACGGCGCTGATCTGCGGCCCGATCGGCCGGTCCGGGAGCGCCGCGTTGAATGCCGCGATGCGCCCCAAGGTCGGCCGCAGGCCGTGCACGCCGCAGGCGTAAGCCGGGTAGCGGATCGAGCCCGCGATATCAGTGCCGTGCGCGATATGCCCGATGCCGGCCGCGACCGCGGCCCCCGCGCCGCCGGACGAGCCGCCCGGCGTGATCGAGGGATCGCGCGGGTTCTTGGTGTCGCCATGGATGAGGTTGGTAGTGAACCAGCGATAGGAGAAGGCCGGGCAATTGGTGCGCCCCAGAATGACGGCGCCTGCCTTGTGCAGATTGTCGATCACCGGACTGTTGCTCTTCGCGATGGTATCGCGCTGCAGTTTCAGCCCGTTGGTGGTGGCAAAGCCTTCCTGGTCGATATTGACCTTTACCGTGACGGGCACGCCACCGAGGGGGCCTGTGTCTTCGCCGCGCGCGATGGCGGCATCGATGGCGGAAGCCTGAGCCAGAACGTCCTCGGGCCGGTGGTCGACCACGGCATTGATTTTGGGATTGACCGCATCGAGCCGCGCCAGCGCGGCGGTCGCCGCCTCCCTGGCCGAGACTTTCTTCGACCTGATCAGCGAGGCCATTTCCGCGGCCGACAGACGCCAGAGATCCTGCATGCAAAACTCCGTTTGATTGCCGCCCTTTTAGCGCCGGGCGCAGGGCAATGCCAGCGGGAGGAAGTGGCGGCGAGCGAGCGCGGCTCCCTCGCCCCGCTATTTCGGGGCCGCGACGAGCAAAGCTGGCGCTGGGAGGGCTGGGGTAAGGGGCTGCTTCCGCGAGCTCCGTGTGCGGTGAGACCCGTACCCCCTCACCCGGATTGCTCCGCAATCCGACCTCTCCCCGCAAGCGGGGCGAGGTTGAGCAAAGCTAGCGCATGTGGGCGATGTAATAGGCGAGATCGGCGATCTGCGCGGTCGCAATCGGCGCCATCACGTCGGCCATGCTGGCGTCGTAGCCGCGGCGGCTGTTGTCCTTGTACTCGCCAAGCGTCTTGGCGAGATAATCCTCGCGCTGGTTGGCGATACGCGGGACGTTTTCCTTCCCCGAGAGATCAGGGTTGTGGCAGGTATCGCAACGGTGCTGCTGGACCAGCGCCTGGCCGCGCTGCATCCGCGCGGGATCGCCATTTTCCCCTGGCGCCTCGGGCTTCGGCATCTTGGCGACGTAGTCCGAGAACAGGCGGAGATCGTCGTCGGTCAGCCCCTTCGCCATCTCGTTCATCGGCTCGAAGACGCGCAGCTTCTCGCGGAACATGAAGAGCTGGATCAGCGTGTACGGCGCCTGCTGGCCTCCGAGCGAGGGCGTGTTTTCGGTTTCGGACTGGCCCTTCTCGCCGTGACAGGCGAGGCAGGGCGCGATGCGCTGTTCGATGGTTTCGGCCGATGCAGATGTTGCAATCAACGCAAACGCAAGTGCGGCTATCGTCTTACGCATCGGCTATTCCCGGCATTTCGTCGTTCCGGGGCGATGCGAAGCATCGAACCCGGAACCTCGAGATTCCGGGTCTGGTGCTTACGCACCATCCCGGAATGACTGCTACTCACAATGACGATTGAGACTACGACTTCCCCGCCACCTTCTGCTTGCCGTAGGTGATTCGGTAGACGGCGCCGTTCCAGTCGTCGGAGACCAAGAGCGAGCCGTCCTTCATCTGCAGTACATTGACCGGGCGGCCGATATATTTGTTGTCTTCCAGGAAGCCGGTGAGGAACGGCTCCATCGACTTCATCGTGCCGTCCTTGTTGAACTTGGCCATCACGAGATCGCCGCCCACTTTCTTGGAGCGGTTCCAGGAGCCGTGCCGGGCGATGATGGCCACGTTCTTGTAGGCCTTCGGGAACATGCTTCCGGTGTAGAAGCGCATGCCAAGCGCCGCGGAATGCGGCCCCAGCAGACCCACCGGCGCGGTATATTCGCTGCAGGATTTACCCCAGCCGAATTCGGGATCGACGATGTTGCCCTGCAGGCAGAACGGCGCGCCGAAATGTTCGCCGACCTTGGTGATGCGGTTGAGCTCGTCCTCCGGCACGTCTTCCGACATCCAGTCGCGGCCGTTGTCAGTGAAGTAGAGCTGCTTGGTTTCCGGATGCCAGTCGAAGCCGACGGTGTTGCGGACGCCGCGGGCGATCACTTCCGCGCCGGAGCCGTCGAGGTTCATCCGCCTGATGAGGCCGTGCTCATCGCTGTTCAGCACGTTGTTGCCGGGCTGGCCGACCGGAACGTAAAGCTTGTTGTCGGGTCCGATGCCGATGAACTTCCAGCCATGGGCCTCGTCCTTCGGCAGCTTGTCGAAGATCACGGTCGGCTTCGGCGGATTGTCCAGGTTATCCTCGACCTTCTCGATCTTGGAGACCTTGGATAGTTCGGCGATGTACAGCGTGCCGTCCTTGAAGGCGAGGCCGTTCGGACGATAGAGGCCGGAGGCCAGCACCTTGACCTCGCGTTTGCCGTCCTTGTTGACGATGGCATAGACCTTGTCGACCAGACGGCTGCCGACGAACACCGTGCCCTTGTCGCCGAGCGCGAGCGAGCGGGCGTTCGCCATGCCGGCGGCATACACCTCGATGTTGAAACCGGCCGGCACCTTGAGCTTCGCCGTCGGCAATTTATCCGGCGCGGCTGCGATCGGCGGCGGCGCGATCGGCGCAAGCTTGGCGGCGGCATCGTTGCCGGCAGGACGGCCGATCAACGGCGAGCCTGGAGGCAGCGCCGGCGAGGCCGCA
>NZ_LLXZ01000105.1 GCF_001440395.1 Bradyrhizobium jicamae
CGGCATCGCCGGCGGCCTGGCCGGCACGCGTTCGGCGCGGCACCTCGCCGAGCGCCGCGGGGCGCTCAATATCGTGTTCGCCGTGGTCATTATTGCCGTGGCGCTCTATATGCTGGCGCGTAACATATCCGCATCTCCGCCGTAGACAGGAAATGCAGCCCTTCGCGAGACGAAAGATGAAGCGATCGAACAATCCGGCCGGGATCACCCTGCAGCCTACGCGGCGCGAAGCTCTCAGCTTGCTCGGCGGTGCCGCGCTGCTCGGCGCCACGTCGCGACCGGCCTTTGCGCAGCGGGTGGACGATGTGTTGAACGAAGCGCTGGTGCTGCGCGACCCCGAGGTACCCGCAACCGGCAATCCCGACGGCGACATCAACATCGTCGAATGGTTCGATTACAACTGCCCGTATTGCCGCAAGGTCGCGCCCGAGATCCAGCAGGTGGTGCAGGATGACGGCAAGGTCCGCCTGGTGCTGAAGGACTGGCCGATCCTCGGCGAGGTCTCGAAGTTCGGGGCGCGGATGGCGCTGGCCGCGAAGTATCAGGGCAAGTACATGGCCGCGCATGAGGCGATGATCGGCGTCAGCTCCAAGCTGACCGAACCGCGCATCCGCGAATTGCTGGCGGGCGCCGGCATCGACATGGACCGCCTCGCCCGCGACGCCACGGCCAATGCCAAGGCGATCGACACCGTTCTCTCCCGCAACCACGATCAGGCGATCGCGTTCGGGTTCAAGGGAACGCCGTCCTTCATCGTCGGCAAGTTCCGTGTCCCGGGCATCCTGACCATGGCGGAATTCGAGATGGTGATCGCCGACGCCCGCAAGGCGAAGAAGGCCAACTGACGGTCGTCACAGCAAAACACGCCGTCGTTAGGAACGACGGCGTGCTATCGTTAAGACGATCCTGCCGGCAAATTACTTCGACGAGATCTTCACCCAGCCCTCATGGGCGCGCGTCGTCAGCTTGTCCCAGTCGGCCTTCGCCACATCCCAGTTGACGATGGTGCGATTGGCCTGTGCGACCTGGCCGCTGGCCACGCTCGACGTCTGCAGGGAATCGTAGATGTAAACGCCGCCAACCAGCAGCAGCGCACCCAAAATCATTCCGACAAACGTCTGCATGGTAATTCCTCCGTTGCGACCGATAACGCCGAACATGGAGGATGGTTCCACTCACGCGCCGTTCAGCCATTGCAGCATTTCCGCGTTCATCTCGCGCGGATAGGTGTGGCTGAGGTCGTCGAGCTCGCGGTAGGTGACGTCGGCGCCCGCGGCCGACAGGGCCTGGCTGGTCTGCCGCGCCACCTGCACCGGAAACATCCAGTCGAGCCGGCCATGCACGATATGAACGGGCAGGCCGCGCAGCCGGTCGGCGTCAGCCATTTCCGCCATCAGCGGGTGGAACGTCGCCGACACCGGCGCGAGATGGGTGAAGGGCGAGGCGCTCTCGAAACCCGAGACGTAGCAGAAGGTGCCGCCGTCGCTCATCCCGGTCAGCAACATCCGCTGCGGATCGACATTCCAGCGCGCCCGCACCGATTCCAGGATGTGCATCAGGTTCGGCGTATCGGTATCGTCGCCCATCAGCGCCCAGGTATTGCCGGTCGCGGTCGGCGCCACCAGGATCGCGCCGCGGCTGCGGGCGTCGCGCAGCCAGCTCCACAAAAAGTTGCGGCCATTGCCGCTACCGCCATGCAGCGCCATCACCAGCGGCCAGGCGCGATCGGGCGCGTAGTATTCCGGCACGTAGAGCGAGAAGCCGCCGCGGCTGCCGGGCTCGTTATGATGGTGAAAGACGCCGGTGTTCTCATGGGCCGGTGCCGCCAGCCGCGCCGCAAGCTCTGCGTCCGCCCGCAGCGAGGGATCAATGAAGAACTCGTTTACCGGCGGCAATTTCACCGACAGCGGATAGAGCGCTTCCTGTGCGCGTGGGGCGTATCGAAGCGCACGAAACAGGCTGACGAAATCGCCATTGCCATTCTGGACGACGCGCAGGCCCGCGAACGCGGCCAGTGCGGCAAGGCTCGCTGCCTCGAGCGGGGCCTTGATGTCGGCGAACCCGTCGGGCCATTGCGCCAACCGCGGACGGACCGCGCGCAGATCGTCGTCCGGCTGGCCTGCCGCCGCCATCACCCGGTCGAAATCCGGCGGGTTCAGGTAGCGCGCGACGAAGGCGAGAGCTTCCATCGACTGCAGCAGCGGCGGCAGCACGGCCACGATGTCGTCCACCACGGCCTCACTCATCGGGCACTCTCTGCGTTCAACGGGGAACTCTAATCCAATGCAGCGTTGGTTCAGTGCGGCCGTTTCAGTGAAGCCTTTATCAGTGCAGCCTTGGTGCCTTCAACAGCTTGGCGCGGTCGGTCGAACTCAGCACCACGTCGAACGTGACGCCCTCGTGATAGACTGTAAGCGGCACGTCGACGCCGGCGGTGCCGAGCGACCAGAGCTTGCGATAGAAGCTGGTCTGGCTGGTGATCTTGTCGCCGTTCACCGCGAGGATGACGTCGCCGGTCTTGAGTTCGGCGAGCGCCGCGGGTCCCTTGCTGGCGATGCCGACCACCACGACGCGGTTGTCGATTTCGGTCGTGTACATGCCGAGCCACGGCCGCGCCGGCTTGTTGACGCGGCCGAACTTCCTGATGTCGTCGAGCACCGGCTTGAGAAGATCGATCGGCACGATCATGTTGACGTGCTCGGCCTTGCCCTCGCGCTCGCGTTCGAGCTGGAGCGATCCGATCCCGATCAGTTCGCCGCGGTTCGAGATCAGCCCGGTGCCGCCCCAGTTGGGATGAGCTGGATGGGTGAAGATCGCCTCATCCAGCAGGTATTCCCAGTAGCCGGCAAATTCCTGCTTTGCCGCGATCTGGCTGGCGACCGAGCGTGTGCGGCCGCCGGCGCCACCGACCACCACACGGTCGCCGACCTGGGCGGCAGCGGAAGAACCGAGCGGCAGCGGATCGAGATCGAGATCGCCAAGCGCCTGCACCAGGCCGAAGCCAGATTCGAAATCGAAGCCGAGCGCGTGGCCCTCCACGACGCGGCCGTCGCCGCGATGCAACCAGACCGCCTCGGCCTCGGTGATGAGATAGCCGATCGTCAGCACCAGTCCGCGATCGATCAGCACGCCATTGCCGGCGCGTTCGGTGCCGAGCGTCTCTGCGCTGAAAGCATCGGAGGGAATGATCGAATGCAGCCCGACCACCGACGACAGGGTTCTGTCGAGGTCGAAACCATAGTCGCCCGCACGCGGCTGGTTTGCGGGCGGCACTCTCCATTCGGTCAGGGAAGGCATGGATGGGTCTCCTGGCGAACTGGCGCGCTTTTCCGCGAGGCGCGGAAGCGCGGGAAATTCATCACAATCTATGCTGCAAACGGCCGTCTTGAAAGTGTCCCCCAAAATGGCCCGCTACGCGACTCATAACGGGCCAATTCAGAATTGTTCCAGCGGTAATCGAGGATCAGTCCGCTTTTGCCCGTTCGCGCGCGGGCGTGATCCGGAAACTGCGATTTTCCCTCAGCCATTCCGCACGTTCGTCACGCAACAGCGTGCGGCGAACCTTGCCGGAATCGTCGCGCAGGCCGACCTGGAGGGCCTCGAAACTTTCGGGATGTTTGTAGCGGCTGAGCCGGTCGGCGAGAAAATCGGCCATGCCGTCGGCGACGGCCTGCGCATCCGTGCTGCGGTCGAGCTCGAGGATGGCATGGACGCGCTGTCCGAATTCCGGATCGGGCAGGCCGACGACGACGCAGGAGCGCACGTCGGGATGCGCCGATACCGCAGCCTCGACCTCGGCCGGATAGATGTTGGCGCCGCCGCGCAGGATCATGTCGGCGAGCCGGTCGCCGAGATAGAGATAACCCTCCGCATCGAGGCGGCCGATATCGCCGAGCGACTCCCAGCCATCGGCGCGGCGCTTAGGCTCGGCGCCGAGATAGTGATAGGTCGAGCCGGCACCGTCATCGGGCAGGAAATAGATCTCGCCGGTCTCGCCCGGCGCGACATCGTTGCCGTCTTCGCCGATGATGCGCAGGCGGCAGGTCTCGCCGATCTTGCCGACGGAGCCCTTGTGCGCCAGCCATTCGGTGCCGGAAATGATCGTGGCGCCCTGCCGCTCGGTGCCGCCATAAAGCTCGTAGATGCGCTCCGGCCCGAGCCACTCGATCCATTTCTCCTTCAGCCACGGCGGCATCGGCGCCGCCATGTGAAACACGATCTGCAGACTGGAAAGGTCGTAGGCGTTGCGCACCGCGTCGGGCAGCGACCAGATCCGGTGCATCATGGTCGGCACGAAATTGACCCATTGCACGCGGTTTTTCTCGATCAGCCGCAACGTATCCTCGGCGTCGAACTTGACGAGACCGGTGACGCGGCCGCCGTTGAACAACGCGGTGTGCGAGACGATGAACGGCGCGTTGTGGTAGAGCGGCCCCGGGTTGAGCAGCGAGGCATTCTGGGGAATGCCGAGCGGGGAGGGGAAGGTGGTCTCGACGACCGCCGGCATGTGATCGAGGATCACCTTGGGTCGTCCGGTCGAGCCGCCGCTGGTCATCGCCTTCCAATAGCGCGCCACCGGGTTGGTCACAGGCGCGTCCGAAAAACCTTCGGGCACGAAATCCGCCGGCAGCGAATTCGGCGCGTTCCAGTCCGGCTGGCCGCCGACCACCAGTGACGGCTTCAGTATGTCGAGCACGGCCGCAGCCTCGCCGCGCGGCAGCCGCCAGGTCAGCGACGTCGGCGTCGCCCCGCACTTCCACACCGCAAAAGTGGTTTCGAAAAACACATTGCTATTGGGCAGGCCGATCGCGACGAAATCGCCGGGTTTGACGCCCTTGGCGGCAAAGGAACGGGCGCGGCGGTTGGCGTTGCGCTCGAGTTGTTCCCAGGTGATGGCGTCGGCGCCGTGACTGACTGCGATGGTGTCGCTCGGCTTACGTTCGGCATACCAGCGCGGCACGTCGGCGATGGGGATGAGCATGGGGCGTTTCCGTTGGGGCGTTGATGCCGCTCTTGTGATTCTGATGAGGCGGGTGCCTCAAAAGCATCGTGACAGAATTGGATGGCTGAGTGAAGGGAGACCAGAGTGGCCTTGGAGCGCTTCTCAAGGACGGAACGCATTTGCGCGGACATTGTTGCCGGCTTGAACCAGAGGACCATCAACCGATGGCCGTAGACCTCGCAACTGTCTTGTCTTTCGTGGTCGCCGCGCCGAGTCTGGGGCCACCATTGAATGACCTGAAGCCGATTTCGCCGCGATGACAGAGCCCGACCGGGAAACCTATCCGCCGCTGAATACACTGAAGCCGGTGATCGACGATGTGTGGATCGTTGATGGTCCACTGATTGAATTCGGCCCGGCGCCTTTCAGGATGCCATTTCCGACGCGCATGACCATCCTCCGCATCGGTCGTGAATTGTTGATTCATTCGCCGACGCCGCTGACGGATGGGCTGAAATCGGAGATCACAGCGATCGGCGAGCCGGCCTGGATCATCGGTCCCAACCGCATCCACTACTGGTGGATTCCGGAGTGGTGCGAGGCGTATCCGGATGCCGTGGCTTATCTCGCGCCGCGCATCATGGATCAGGCCGGCGGTCGCCTCGATCGAGTCTCACATCGCTGCCGGCTGCTTGACGATCGATCCGGCTATCCCTGGGGTGGAGCCATCGACACGCTGCCGGTGCATGGCAGCTACATGAGCGAGGTCGTATTCTTCCACCGCCCGAGCCGAACGCTCGTGCTCACGGACATGATCGAGAATTTCGAGCCGCAAAAGCTCGGTCTGCTCGCCCGCGTGTTGACCTGGCTTGGCGGTGCCCAGCACCCCGATGGAAAAATGCCGCGCGACTTGCGTCTGACTTATCGCGCGCGGATGGACGAGCTTCGTGCGGCCGTCGACGTGATGATCGGCTGGGATCCGGCGCGGATCATCCTTGCCCATGGCAGATGGTACGAGCGGGATGGTGCGGATGAACTGCGGCGGGCGTTTCGCTGGCTGGCAAAATCGTGAGCTGTCCCGAGATCTGAAAGACTGTCATCGGAACCGGAAACCAGGCGTGACGTAAAAGACGCGGCACAAACTGTACAGGACATTCGCGCCAAAATTGCTAGTCTGATCTCTCGCTTGGAATTCGGGAGGGAGCAATGAAGCAATTGATAACTCCGACTTTCGCAGGCGCACTGTGCTGCTCGCCGCAACAGCAACGCTGTTCTCCATCAGAAGCTTTCCAGCGTTCGCGCAAGTCGATCAGAAACTAACGCCGGATGAGGCTCGCACCCTCGCGCGCGACGCCTGGGTGTTCGGCATGCCGCTCGTCTACATCGAGAAGCAGATCGATGCGCTGACGCATACAACGAAGCCTGAGGGACATCTCGCGCCCATCAACCAGTTCGCACACTACCGGGAATTTCCGGATTCGTCGAACCGGACCGTCGTGGGCTTCAACGTCGACACGCTGTATTCGCTCGCGCAACTTGACCTTTCGAATGGCCCGATCGTGCTATCCGTCCCAGACATGGGCAATCGCTATTGGCTCATGCAATTGGTCGACGCATGGAACAACGTTCCCCATGCACCGGGGTCGCGGACGGTCGGCGGCAAAGGCGGCAATTTCGCAATCGTCGGGCCGAAATGGCGTGGGACACTGCCCGCGGGCCTCACCGAACTGCGCATGCCAACGGCCCTCATCATGGTTGGTGGCCGTACCTACACGGGCGGCAAGGACGATTACGCGGCTGTGCACGCACTTCAGGACAAATACAACCTGACGCCGCTATCGGGATGGGGCAAGGACTACGCTCCACCGGCCGACGTGCCGCTCAAGCCGGGCGTGGATGCCAAGACGCCGGTCACCACGCAGGTTCTGGCAATGCCGCCTGAGGCGTTCTTCAGCCGCTTGAACGCGCTCATGGTCGATAACCCGCCAGACCCTGCCGACCCGCAGACAATGGTGCGCCTGGGGCGACTCGGTGTCGCGCCCGGCGCAACATTTAGTATGGCGGCCTTTAGCCCCGAGGTTCGCAAGGCGATTGAGGATGGCGTCGTGCAGGGGCAGAAGCTGATGCGCGAGACGGTCCGCGGCAAAAATGTGAACGGCTGGGAAATTACGCTCGATATGGGCCGCTACGGCACCAACTATCCCTATCGTGCGTCGTGGACCTTTTTCGGTGTTGGCGGCAATTTGCCTGAGGATGCCATTTATCCGGTTGCCAAAACCGACGGCGATGGGAAGCTGCTCGATGGCGCGAACAGATACGAGTTACGCTTTCCGAAAGGCGAAATGCCACCCGCAGGCGCGTTTTGGTCACTGACCGCCTACGATGCGGACAGTTATCTCGTTCCCAACTCCATCAACCGCTACGCGCTTGGCGACCGCAGCGGTATGAAGTTCGGCGACGATGGATCGCTGACGATCTACATCCAAGCAGAACCACCTGCCGCGGATCGACAAGCCAACTGGTTGCCTGCGCCCAAGCAAGGCGGAATGCTGCTCGCGCTGCGTATCTATGCGCCGAGGAAAGAAGTCGCGGACGGCACATGGGCGCCGCCCCCGTCAAGCGGGTCTAGTATGACAGTTCAGGACGCCAGTGGACGGCGGAAAACGTGACAGTCTTTTGTGTCTTTTGACAGTCTTTTACGTCCCGCCACATCCGCTTCATGAGCCGATCTGGCCTTACGGATCGAGCTCGGTGTCCCAATAAAGATAATCCAGCCAGCTATCGTGCAGATAGTTCGGCGGAAACAGCCGGCCGTTGCGGTGGAGCTGATGCACCGTCGGCGCGAACGGCGCCTGCCGCGGAAACATCTTGGCCTGCTGCGGCGTCAGATTTCCTTTGCGCAGATTGCACGGCGAGCAGGCTGCGACGACATTTTCCCAAGTGGTCTGGCCGCCTTTGCTGCGCGGGATGATGTGATCGAAGGTCAGGTCGTCATGTGCGTGACAATACTGGCAGATGAAGCGGTCGCGCAGGAAGACGTTGAAACGGGTGAAGGCGGGATGCGTGGTCGGCTTGACGAAGGACTTGAGCGATACCACGCTCGGGAGCTGCATCTCGAAGGTCGGGCTGTGCACCGCGCGGTCGTAATGCTCGACGATATTGACGCGTTCGAGGAACACCGCCTTGATCGCGTCCTGCCACGACCAGAGAGACAGTGGATAGTAGCTCAGCGGCCGGAAGTCCGCGTTCAGCACCAGTACCGGCCAACCGCCCTGCGAGACATGTGCGTTCAAGTAACGCTCCTGACCCCCATGTTAGCTGCGAAGCAGCATGTTGCCCTGCATACTACAGGCAGCGTGACGGGATTGTGAAGAGCGTTCCGGGGCTTATCCGACGCTGTTACTGTTCCGCCCCGATTTGCATCGGGGCCGTGAAGACCGCTAAATCGCGACCTACGGGCATTGTCAGCGCCGGCGGACCCCTGGAATGGTCACCCCTTCACGTTATCTTGAGGCGCCGCGCCGGTTGCGGGCGTTTGTTCGCGCCCACGAAACGAGCCTGGTGGTCCTGGCAGCGATGATCGGAACCATTGGCGGCCTGGTGGTGCTGGCGATGAGCGTGGCGGTGGCTGCCCTGCACGCGCTGCTGTTCAACATCAGCATCACGGAGCGGCTTTCCAGCCAGCCTGATATCGAGACGCTGCGCGCCGTACTGGTTCCAAGTCTCGGCGGCCTGGTGCTGGGCGCAGCCCTCTTGCTGTTGCTGCGCTGGCGGCCTGCGCGCGAGATCGATCCCATCGAAGCCAACGCCCTGCATGGCGGGCGGATGTCGTTTCGCGGCAGCGTCATCGTGGCCCTGCAGACCACCTGGTCCAGCGGGGTCGGGGCATCGGTCGGCCTTGAGGCAGGATATACACAGCTTGCGAGCGGCCTCGCCGCTTCGCTCGGCCGCGGGTTTCACCTGCGCCGTGCCGACCAGCGCATCATGGTCGGTTGCGGGGCGGCGGCTGCGATCTCCGGTGCGTTCGGTGCCCCGCTCGCCGGTGCCTTCTATGCGTTCGAGCTCGTGATCGGAGGCTATACGCCGGCGAGCCTCGCGCCGGTCGGCGTCGCCGCCGTGGCGGGTTACTTCGTCACCCATGGATTTGAGGCGCTGTCGCTCGGCATCAACATAGGCCCGGTCGGGGACGTCGTCGGGCGCGATCTTGCGATTGCCGCGCTGCTCGGGGGACTGGCGGCGTTGTTTGGCATCCTCATCATGCGCGGCGTGGCGTTGTGCGAAACGGGGCTTGCGAAGATCCGCCTCTGGCCGCCGCTCCGCCCGGCGCTCGGCGGCCTCGCGGTCGGTCTGCTTGCGCTAGTGACGCCGCAGGTGATGTCTTCGGGTCACGGCGCGCTGCATTTTTCGGGCCTCGTATCGATGCCATTGCAGATCATCGCCGGCGTCTTCGTCCTGAAAGCGCTGGCCTCGATCGTCTCGCTCGGCGCCGGCTTCCGCGGCGGACTATTCTTCGCCACGCTGTTCATGGGCGCGCTCGGCGGCCGCCTGTTCACCGGCGGCGTCGATCTGGCCTGGCCGGGTCTCGGCCTCGATCCGAATGTCTATGCGGTGATTGGCATGAGCGCGCTATCGGCGTCGGTGATTGGCGGTCCCTTGACGATGTCGTTCATCGCGCTGGAATCGACCGGCAATCTCTGGCTGACCACAGCGGTGCTGGTCGCAGTCATCATCTCGACCACGATCACGCGGGAACTGTTCGGCTACTCCTTCGCCACCTGGCGATTCCACCTGCGCGGCGAAACCATCCGCAGCGCCGCCGATGTCGGCTGGATCCGCGATCTCACGGTCCAACGCCTGATGCGGCCGGATGTCGCCACGGTCGACGCCGATATCGGGATCGGGGACTTCAGGGCGAAATTTCCGCTGGGGTCGAAGACGCAGGTCGTCGCGGTCGATGCTGCGGGGCGCTATGTCGGGCTGGCGGTGGTGGCCGAAGCGCACGCACCTGACATCGATGCCGCCCACGGCCTCCTTGGCATCCTGCATCATCGGGACGTCGTGCTGCACCCGGTCATGAACATTCAGGAAGCCATTGCGGTCTTCGACGCCGCCGAAGCGGAATCGCTGGCGGTCGTCGAGACCGACGGTGAACACCGGCCTGTCGGGCTTCTCACCGAGGCCCATGCGATGCGGCGCTACGCGGAAGAATCCGAGAAACGCAGGCGCGAGGCGATCGGCGAGGTCTGATGGCGCTCAAGCAACGCGCCATGCGGGTGTCTACGGTTTGGCAGCGCTGGTAACGAGCTTCAGGCCCAGGCCGAACATGACCGCGCCGGCCGCGCGATCGACCCAGGACTTGTACGACAGATAGGCCCGTTGCGGCCCTGCCGACGAGAAGAGAATGGCGACGAGCGCATACCAGGCGGACTCCACGACAAACACGGCGGCGAGTAGCGCCGCCGCGAACGCCACGGAAAAGGACGAGGGGAGGAACGCCGCGAACACGCTCGCATAGACGATGGACGTCTTCGGGTTGCTGACTTGCGTGGTGAAGCCCAGCCAGAACGCGCGCAGCGGCCGGGAGCCGTCCTCACCGCCGCCCGCGACCATCGCAAGCGGCTGCCGCGCCGATCTGAAGATCAGAAAGCCGAGATAGCAAAGATACAGACCGCCCAGCACTTTGAGCACGGCATAGAGCGCCGGCACCGCCAGCAGGACGCTCTGCAGCCCGAGCAGCGCCGCCGCGCCGAACAGGGCGCCGCCTGCGCCCATGCCCAGTGCCGTGGCAAGCGCCCGGATTCGGCTTGAGGCGACCGCCACGCGCGCCACCATCACGAAACTGGGCCCGGGGCTGACCACGCCGACGCTGAGCGCGGCGACGATGCTGGCGAGCACGGCAAGCTCCTGCATTGGCAATTCTCCGGATTTGCTATGTGATGCTACTACTCGGTGTGCGGCGGAGCTTCAACCGCCCAGGTCGGATCGGCCCCGAACGGGTGATCCATGAAGAACACCCACGTGCCGTCGGGCATCCGGCGATGGACTTCCATGCCGTGGTGATGCACCTCGGTCGGCTTGCCCTGTTTATCGGTACCCTTGATCAGCCATTGCGACCGCGTCATGGCGAAATCGCCGGAGACTGTTGTGTGATGGGTCACGACATCCATATGCGGCTTCAAGCCGACATAGGCCGCCATGGTCTTGCGGATGCCGTCTGCGCCGCGCGCGACGGTGCTGCCGCCATGGACCTCGTCGACCTGAACGATCGAAGCGTCGGGATGGTACATCGCCGCGGCGGCGTCGGCGTCCTGCGCGTTGAACGCACGCGCCAGCCAGAGATTGCAAAGTTCCGGGGATGGAGCGCCCATGTCTCGGATTCCTGTTGAGGGTTGAATGATCGCTGTGATGAGGCCGTGGCTTCACGCTTCGCTGTGACGCCGGAACGCTGTCATTTCTGGTCCTCATCTCGCTTCTGTTGCTCCAGATAACGTCTGGCAGAACGGAAAGCACATTGGAAATCCGCCAGCGTCACTTGCGAAACTGCAAGCCCTTCATAGCTGTGCAACATGGAGGACTGGAACGAGCCCCAACTCGTGTTGGCGGTGCATCGCGCAAGCAGCCTTACCGGCGCCGCCAAAGCGCTTGATATCGATCACTCGACCGCGTTCCGGCGCCTGAATGCCCTCGAAGCGCGGCTCGGTGTCCGCCTGTTCGAGCGCCAGCCCGGCGGCGCGTACCAGGCGACGCCGGCCGGTGAGCGAATGGCGGCGGCGGCCGAGCGGATGGAAGACGAGGCGCTCGCCATCGGCCGCGACATTGCCGGCCGCGATCACCGGCTCTCCGGCCGCTTGCGCGTCACCTCCTCGGAGACGCTGGCCTATCGAAAACTAACGGGCCATCTCGCAACGTTCCGGCAAACCCATCCCGGCATCGTCGTCGAACTCGTGATCGACAACCGCGTCCTCAATCTCTCGCGCCGCGAGGCTGACATCGCACTTCGCCCGATGCGGCCGAAGGAGGGCGACCTCTGGGGCCGCAAGCTTGCCGATGTCGCATGGACCGTCTACGGCGCGACCAGCTATCTCGATGAAAGGGGCGGGGGCGTGTCATCCCCCGAAGATCTCGCCCGCCACGCCCTGATCGGCTGGGAAGAAACCACTGTTGGCATCATGGCGGCCGATTGGATCAATCGGATGGTGCCGGGTGACGCATTCGTCTATCGGACCAACAGTCTCGTCAATCAGTTCATCGCCGCCAAGGCCGGCATCGGTCTGGCGCTGCTTCCGTGCTATCTCGGCGATGAGGATGGCGATCTCGCCCGCGCGCTGCCGGAGCCGGTGGCGGATCTGGTCGGCGAATTGTGGATCGTTACCCATGCCGATCTGAAGAAGACGGCGCGTGTGCGTGCCTTCTTCGATCTTGTCGGAGAGAGCCTTGCCCGCGAGCACGGCCTGTTTGACGGGCGAGGCCGTTCCCGCCCTTCGCTGGCCTAGATCTTTTCCAGCTTCTGCAGGCAGCGGGTCGCGCCAACTTCCGACGGCATCGGCGTCTCCGGAAAGCTCGTCTTCCAGTCGGTGACGCCGACTTCGCCGATATAGATATCGCCCTTTGAATCCAGCGCGATGCCGTGGGGCGCAAGGAATTTGCCGGCCTCCAGCCCCGGACCGTTTTCGCCGCCGAGCCGGGCGATGCGCTTGCCGCGTGAATCGACGATCGAAAGCCGCGGGCCGAGATTGGGCACCTTGCGGTTCACAGCCATGCCGGGACCGAGTTCGCCGACGATGAAATTCGGCTGCTTGCCGCCGCAACAGCACAGCGCGCACGGCCGGTGCAGAAAATTCCACTGCGTCTCGTACTTGCCGTTGCCGTCGAATACCTGCACGCGGTGATTCTCGCGGTCGGCGACATAGACCCAGCCGTCGGCGTCGGTGACGATATTATGGACGATGTTGAACTGGCCGGGATCGGTGCCGGGCTCGCCCCAGCTCTTCAGGAGCTTGCCGTCAGGCGAATATTTGTGGACGCGGGCATTGCCGTAACCATCCGACACGTAGATCTCGCCCTTCGGCGACAGCGCGGTGTGGGTGCAGCGGTGAAACGGCTCTCCGCTCATGAACGGCGCCGGCTTGTCAGGGATGCCGATGGTCAGCAGCACCTTGCCGTCAACGGTACACTTGCGCACGGTGTGATCGCCGTCATCGGTGCAATAGAGATTGTCGTCGGCATCGATGTGCAGGCCGTGGGCGCGGTTGAACAGGCCTTCGCCCCAGCTTGTGATGAAGTTACCCTCGCGGTCCAGCACCACCATCGGATGGTCGCCGCGGTTGAAGACGTAGATGCGGTCCTTGCTGTCGACGGCTACGGAGGCGACGTCGGTCAGGCGCCAGCCGTCGGGCAGCTTCGCCCAGTTTTCCACCACGCGGTAACGGTGCTCGCCCGAGCCGAGAATTGCCGGCATGCGTTTCTCCCCATCTGATGTTTGTTGGCCGGGAGTGTTGCAGAGACCTGTCCGAAGCACGAGAGGGATTTGCGCATGGCACATCTCCAGGACAAAGCGTTTTCGAGCGAAAAGGCGCCGGCCGCAACCGCGATGAAGCAAACTGCCGCCAGCGCCGCGAGGCGTAACGTCAGCCGCAGTTTCAGGTCGATGGCGGGCGGTGGGCTTGCCACGGAGTTAGAGGCTGCTTGTTGCAAGCTTCCTCCCCCCGCTTCCTTCCGATGGCTTCGAACATTGCGGCAAATTTAGTTGGGAAGAAAGCGAGGCAGGATAAGATCGGGCATTTCATCCGGCTGATCCAGGGCAGCCGCCGTTTCGGCAGGGCTATGGATCGGGCGCGGCGAGTAAGGCAGCAGTTCCGAGGTGATCCATGCGCACCATCGCCCTTGTCCTCGCTCCGGCCATCGTGCTTGCAGCGCTCGCGGCGGCGGGGGCCGCCGAGACGGCCGCGCCGCCTCCGGTCAAGATTGCGGTGTTTCCGTTTGAACTGGAGGATTTCAGCGCCGGGGCCGCCTACGTTCCGCCTGACGAGATCGACCGCGAGCAATTGCGGCTTTCGACGGAGGAAGCGCGTCGGCTGATCGCGGCATCGGGGCGCTACCAACTGGTCGACGTCAGCGCTGTGAACGACGAGGCGGCGAAAGCAGGCAAGTTGCGGGAGTGCGACGGCTGTGACGCCAAGATCGCCGCGGGCCTTGGCGCCGATCAGTCGATGATCGGAATCGTCACCCGCATCACCCGGACGGAATACGCCGTGACCTACAGGATTCGCAATGCCCGGTCTGGGGCGCTCGTGGATGTCAAGCAGACCGATCTGCGCATGGGCGCCAACGTGGCCTGGAGCCGCGGGGCGCGCTGGCTGATCGAGCGCCGCCTGCTGGAGCAGTGAATGAGTAGCGCAGCCGAAAGGAATCATTTGCAATGGAAAAGCTGATGAAATTGCGGATCATTAGCCTCGCTTTGGCTGCCGCTATTGTCTCCGCCTGTCCTGTCCGGCACGGCCACGCACAGTCTGGCCTTCCCGTGCTCGCCGTCGCCGAAATCTACTATGTCGACACCTCGGGTGAGGTGATCGATCAGAGCGCCGACCATCGCCGGCGGCTGCGTGAATTCGAAGCCGCGTTGCGCAGCGATCTGGCAGCGAGCGGAAAGATAGCGAATGCAGCGCTTGAATGTCCGCCAAACGCCTGCTCGGTGGGCGAGATCAATGACGGTCAGCTGTTGCGCAAGGCGAAGGAGGCCGGCGCTACCCATCTATTGATTGGCCGCTTTCACAAGATGAGCACGCTGGTACAGCAGGCGAAATTCGACGTCATCGACGTGAATGCGCGGAGAATCGTGTTCGCTCGCTATATCAGCTTCCGCGGCGATAACGATGCGGCCTGGCAGCGAGCGGAATCCTTCCTTGCTCGGCAAATTCTCGATCACGGCGAATGGTGAGCGCCACCGCTGGCGTCAGCGCGGCAGCAGCCCTTCCTCGATTGCCTTGATCTGCAGCGCCAAGTGCTTTGAGCCGATGCGACACTGTGCGAGGCCGCCGGCGATCAGCCAGAGGCCCGGCTGGCCGGTGCGGGTGTACATGTTGCGCAGTTCCTGTTCCTCGCCAAAGCCCCAGATCGTGCCGACGCGTGCGGCCACCGTCTCGCCGAACAGCTTTCGCACCAGCTCTTCCTGGCGCTTGTAACCGGTGGCGAGCACGACGAGATCGGCGGCGATGGTCTCGCCGTCCTTCATCTTTGCGCCGGCAGCCGTGAACGTGTCGAGATCGGCGAACTGCTTCAGCGCGATGTCGCCCTTCACGATCAGATCGGAGCAGCCGACGTTGAAATAATAGCCGCCGCCGCGGGTGAGGTACTTGAACTGCCAGCCGGTATTGTCTTCGCCGAAGTCGAGCTTGAAGCCGACGCGCTCAAGGCCGTCGAGCAATTCCTGATCGAGCGCCTTCGATTTCTCCGCCGTGATCGCATGGCTCCTGCGCGCCAGCTTCAGCGGCATCGAGGTCGCGATCAGGTCGTTATCCTCCAGTGTGCCCTCATTGTAGGGCGCGTAGACCAGTTGCGCCGAGGGTTCGATGCTGACGACCAGCGTGGAGGAGCGCTGGAACAGCGTGACGCGGGCGCCGCTGGAATGCAGATCCTGCGCGATATCATGGCCGCTGTTGCCGGTCCCGATCACGATGGCGCGCTTGCCCTTCCAGTTCTCGCCGTCGTCATACTGGCTGGAATGCATCACCTTGCCGGCGAAATCCTTGAGGCCGGGAATCTCCGGCACGCTCGGAATGCCGCTGACGCCGGTGGCCAGCACCACGTGGCGCGGATGCATGATGCGCTTGCCGCCGTCAGCCTGGCGCAGCGTCACCGTCCAGCGGCCTTGCTTCTCGTCGTAGCTGCCGCCCTCGAACTCGGTCCCGGTCCAGAAGTTCAGCTCCATCGCTTCGACATAGGCTTCGAACCAGTTGGCGAGCTTGTCCTTCGGGATGTAGGTCGGCCAGTTCGGCGGGAAATGCAGATAGGGCAGGTGATTGACCTGCACCTGGTTGTGCAGCGTCAGCGCGTGATAGCGCTTGCGCCAATTGTCGCCGATGCGCTTCTCGCGATCGACGATCAGCGTATCGACGTTCAACTGCTTCAGCCGTGCGGCGATGGATAGCCCGGATTGCCCGCCGCCGATGACGAGCACGGTGGGATCGCGATCGGCATAGCCGGCGGAGGCCTTGCGCAAGTCGAGCCAGTTCGGCCCACGAAAATCGCGCGAATAGGCATTGCCGCGCGGGCGATTGACGCCGAGCTGTTCTTCAAACCCCTTGAGCTCGCCGAGTTCGGTCAGCAGCGTCCAGGCTTTCAACCGGTTGCCGTCGTCCGCATCCGGGATCAGGCGGATGATGCCGCTGCCGCGCCCGACCTTGGTTTCGAACTTGAAGATTGCCTCGATGGCGTTGGTGCCGGCGCGCATCACCTTGCGCGGCGCAGCGCGATCGGGAGCGATGGCGAAACCGCTGGGAGCCATGCGGCAGGCCAGCGGTGGCAGCGCTTTCAGGATGGCCTCTCGGCCGTTCAGTGTCTGGATATTCCAGCTCAGTGCCAGTACGTCGCGCCAATAGCTGTCGGGATGGAATAGCTGATACAGCAGCGCGTCATCGGCCTTTGCCAGCGCTTCCTCGAACTGCGCAAGCCAGGTGTCGGCGGCTACCGAACTGTCGTCCGTCCTGTCGAGCATGGGCGCTTCCCATCACCGGCCGTCTTCGCGGCGTTTCGTGTCGGCAAAGCCTATACCCATTTGAGGCCGAGCAGGAAGGGCGGGAGGAGATGCCGCCTATTCCGAGAGAGACAGGATCAGCCCCTGATCCGGCGACACCCGGCCGTTGAGGGTGTCGAGATAGGCGCGCTGAACGGCTGCAGGCCCACGATGCTCGATCACATCAATCCATTGATCCAGCTTCGGGGCGAAGGTCGACCATGCGGCGCCAAACCGCGTGTCGACGCCGCCTGGTCCCCATTCCTTGGCGCGCTTGCGGATTTGGTCCGGGGCGAAGAAAAACTGGGGCTTGGCGCCCGGCAGGGCCTGCGCCGCGTCATCGGGCGATGATTTGCGATGCGTGAGGCCAATGATGCCGCTGTATTTCATCTGCTCGCCGAAATGCCGATGCAGCGTGGCGCGTAACGGCGTGTTGCCGGCCATGTCGACATAGGCGACCGCGGAACTCGCCGGCAGCGAGCTGACATTGTCATAGGTCACGACCTCGTCGTAGCAGCCGAGCGATTTGACGAAGGCGGTGTTGCCCGCCGAGGTCAGGCCGATCACCTTGATGCCGTTTCTCCTGGCGTGCAGCAGGTGCGCGAGTCCATAAGCGGTCTTGCTGGAAGCCGAGGACAGCATCACGCTTTTCGCGCCATGGAATTCGTTCTCGGCAAGAAAATCGTCGACCAGGAACGACAGCATGAATAGCGGCCGCAGCAGCGCCTGATAGTCGCCCTGCTTGCCAACAAACGCCGGATCGCCGCTGACGCGCCTGTAGGCATTGTAGACCGGCGCCACCCCTTGCCGATGCGCGGCGGCGTCGCGGAGCCCAATCTTGGAGACGTCGGCAGCTTCGATGACGAGATGCGTCGCCATCGGGAAATAGCCGAACAGGGTTTCGCCGGCGGCAATGCCGGGATGTTTCGAGGCGATCACTTCGCCGAAACCCCATACCGGAACGTTGCCGAAGCCTCCGGGCGCCGGAAACAATTGCCAGTATTTCAGGTGGTCGCCGAGCACGGCATAGGTGATGTTGTTGGCAGTGAAGGCAAAGCGCGTCACCCTCACCAGCAGCGCTTCGTCAGGCAGCGCGGCTGCGTCGGGCAGTTGCGTCTCGATCACCTTGCATTGCTGCAGGTCGTTGCGGGCGACGACGAAGTCGATGGCTTGCATGATTTCGCTCCCTGCACTTCACATGCAGCAATCTTTGCGCCTTCCGATGACCGTTTTGCAACAGCAATTACGTTTAAAACGCTGTTCGGATCAGGTACGGGAATGCTCTCCCCGCGTCATTGCGAGGAGCGCGCAGCGACGAAGCAATCCATGTCTCAGCAAGCGGAGAGGTGGATTGCTTCGCTTCGCTCGCAATGACGCGGAGGGTGCAGAGCGTGACCTCTCACCCAATCGCGCGCAGTCTGCCTTCGGTATACAAATCCCGCAGCTTGCGCTTGAAAATCTTGCCGGTGGCTTCGCGCGGCATCGCGTCCATGAACACGACGTCCTTCGGCACCTTGAAGTTGGCCAGCTTGCCGCGCAGAAATTCCTGCACCGCAGCGGAAGACAGCGCTGCATCCACCTCCGGCTCGACGCAAGCGAACAGCCGCTCGCCGAATTCGTCGTCGGGGACACCGAACACTGCGCAGTCGCGCACGCCGTCCATGCCGATCAGCGCGTTTTCGATCTCGGCCGGATAGATGTTGACGCCGCCCGAGATCACCATGTCGCGCTTGCGATCGCACAGGAACAGATAGCCGTCCGCGTCGAGGTAGCCGACGTCGCCGACGCTGACGAGGCCCTCGCGGCCGGCCTCGGCGCGCGCCTCGGCCTTGCCGTGGTAGTCGAAATCCGGAACGGACATCTGCCGCATGAAGATCTCGCCGGGTTCATCGACGCCGCAGGGCGAGCCGTCGGGACGGAAGATCTTGACGATGCCGCCTTCGATGGCGCGGCCGACGGTGCCGGGTTTTGACAGCGCCTCCTTAGCGGAATGCCATACCGGAATGCCGGTTTCGGTCGAACCGAAATATTCGTTGATGACCGGCCCCCACCACTCGATCATGGCGCGCTTGACCTGTGGCGGGCAGGGCGCCGCGCCGTGCACGATGAAGCGCAGCGACGACAGATCGTAGCGGCGTTTGACTTCATCCGGCAGCCGCAGCAGGCGCACGAACATCGTCGGCACCATGTGCTGGTGCGTGATGCGATGACGTTCGATCAGTTGCAGCATGTCCTCGGGATCGAAGCGCGGTTCGAGCACGATGGTGCAGCCGCTGCGGAACGCCAGCATGCCGTAGGAGTTCGGCGCCGAATGGTACATCGGGCCGTTCATGAGGATGATTTGATCCTCGTTCGGCTTGACGCCATAGGCGATGCCGCCGACGCGGGCGGAAGCCGCGACCTGTTCCGGCGCAATCGGCTTGCGGCGCACGCCCTTGGGCAAGCCGGTGGTGCCCGACGTGTAGAACATCGGCGCGCTGCCGATCGGGGCGTCCTGCAGCGGCGCATGCATGTCGCGCCAGCGGTCCCAATCCGTCATGCCGTCGGGAACGTGCGTCAGCGCAGGCGCGACGTTGAACGCTGCAGCGATTTCAGGCGGCGTCGCCACCACCAGGAGCCGCACGTCGGCGGGCAGCCCGTCCCTGATCTGCGGCAGCAGGTCGGCATGGCAGACCAGGATTTTGGCGCCACTGTCGGCGAGGATGTAGGCGACTTCCTCGGCCTTCAGATGCCAGTTGATCGGCACCACCGGGCTGCCCAGTGCTGCCGCCGCGCCGGAGACTTCGAAGAACGCAAAATCGTTGCGCAGCATCATGCCGACGGGTACGCCGCCACCGACGCCGAGCGCCCTGAAGCCCGTCGCCGCCCGTGCGATGCGGGCGTGAATGTCGGGATAGCTGATCTGGCGATCGCCGCCGATGATCATGGCAGATTTCTCCTTACGGTTCCTGATCTTCGATCAGATCGCCGAAGCCAACCCAGCTCTTGCCGTCGAAGCGCTGCATGCGAAGCTGCTGGAACAGCAAATAGTCGTCGGGGCCGGTGGTCACGGTGATTCCGGGCAGTAGCAGCGGCAGCGAGACCTTGTTCAGCGAGGTTGCCTTCTTCAAGACGTTAGCACGGCTCAGGTCGTCGCCGCACGCGCGCAGTACGTGCGCCAGCAACGTCAGGCTGGTGTAGCCGCTGGCGTAGGTAGTGTCGTGCGGATCGGCCGAAGGCATGTACTGCTTCATGAAGGCGAAATATTCCTTCACGTCGGCATCGTCAGCCCATTGCGGATCGTTGATGTTCTTCAGATAGGCCGCGGAGACCAGTCCGGTCGCGTTTTCCAGCCCGGCAGGCGCCAGGATCGTCGCGATCGAGGTCACTGACGTCGGCACCAGGAACAGGTCCGGCTTGAAACCCATCTCGGCGCTGCGGCGGATCATCTGCGAGCCGAACTTGCCGATCGCGACGCCAAAGAACACGTTGGCGCCGGAAGCCTTCAGCGTGGCGAGCTGCGAGTCGATCGTCGGCTGCGTGGCCTCATAGACCGCTTCGGCCACGATCATGCTGGCCGCCTTGTCGCCGAGGCCGCGCTTGAACGCGGAGACATAGTCGCGGCCGAAATCGTCGTTCTGCGACAGGATCGCGATCTTCGCGTCAGGCTTGGTGCGCAGCACGTGCTTGGCATAGATGACGCCTTCGGAATGGTACGAGGCCATCCCGCCCATCGTCCACGGGAAATGTTTCGGATCGGCCCATTTGCTGGCGCCGGTGGTGATGAAGAGTTGCGGCACCTTCTTGCCGTTCAAATAACGGTGGACCGCGCTGTTGGTCGCGGTGCCGAGCGAGCCGAACACCAGCAGCACCTCGTCCTGCTCGACCAGCCGGCGGGTCTGCTCGACGGTCTTGGGTGGCGAATAGGCGTCGTCGAGGCTGTGCAGCTTGAGTTTGCGGCCGCTGATGCCGCCTTCGGCATTCACCTTGTCGAAATAGGCCTGCGCGACCTTGCCGAGACCGGAATAGCTCGACAGCGGGCCGCTGTAGGGCATGGTCTGCCCGATCAGGATCTCGGTGGCGGTGACCCCGTTTTCGGCGCGGGCCATGCCGCCCGTGACCGCCAGAACTCCGGCACAGCACATCGCGATGGCTCTCATCATCTCACTCCCTGTTCTGTTTGGTTGTTTGTTGAACCCGGCGTGGCTTACGCACGCGCGCGCTTGAGGAAGTCGCCGCTGGCGTCCGCGAATTCGGCCTTCAGCCGCTCGACCAGTTCGGCCACCGGCGGCGCGTCCGCGATCTGCCCGATGCCCTGGCCGGAGCCCCAGATGTCGCGCCAGGCCTTGGCCTTGGTGTTGCCGCCGGAGCCGAAATTCATCTTCGACTTGTCGCTTTGAGGCAGGTTGTCAGGATCGAGCCCTGCGGCCACGATCGAGGGCCCGAGATAATTGCCGTGCACGCCGGTGAACAGGTTCGAATAGACGATGTCGTGCGCGGCGTGCTCGACCAGCGCGGCCTTGTAGGCCGGGTCGGCATTGGCTTCTGCGGTCGCGATGAAGCGCGTGCCCATATAGGCCGCATCAGCCCCGAGCGCGAGCGCCGAGGCAATGCCCCAGCCGTCCGAGATCGCGCCCGACAAGAGCACAGTGCCCTTGAACCACTGCTTCACCTCGCGCAGCAGCGCGAACGGCGACAGCGTGCCGGCATGGCCGCCGGCGCCGGCGCAAACCAGGATCAGGCCGTCGACGCCATGTTCGGCGGCTTTCCGCGCGTGCTTGACGTTGATCACGTCGTGGAACACGACGCCGCCATAGGAATGCGCGGCCTGGACGATTTCGATCGGTGGTCGCAGCGAGGTGATGATGATCGGAACCTTGTGCTTCACACAGGTTTCCATATCCTTCATCAGCCGATCGTTGGAGGCGTGGCAGATCTGGTTGACCGCGTAAGGCGCGACCTTCTTCTCCGGATGCAGCGCCTTGTACTCGCCAAGCTCGTTCTCGATGCGGCTCAGCCATTCGCCGAGTTTTTCGACCGGACGTGCGTTCAGCGCCGGAAACGAGCCGACGATGCCGGCCTTGCACTGGGCGATCACGAGTTCGGGGCCCGACACGATGAACAGAGGCGAGCCGACGACCGGCAGTTCGAGCGAGTTCGCAAGCGAAGCGGGCAACGGCATTCGGTCTCTCCCTTGCAACGCCAAGCCGGCGGGGCCGGCACGCGTCGATTGATGTTGATTTGAGGACGCCGGGCCGGGCGGAGCCGCTGGCCGGGGCGCTATTTATTGGGTCCCATTATAGGGCTGGACGGCACGTCCCGGCCGTTCAATATTGAACAGGCAATCAGTCAGGAATGAACAGGGCGCCGAAGAACGAGGAGCTGATGGACTGGGACCTGTGCAAGACCTTCGTCGCCGTGGCGGAGACCCGCAGCTTCGCCGCCGCGGCGCGCCAGTTGCGCTCCAGCCATCCGACGGTCGGCCGCAAGATCGCCGAGCTGGAAGGCCAGCTTGGCATTCCCCTGTTCGCGCGCTCCAACGAAGGCCTTTCGCTGACGGCGCAGGGTCGCAAGTTTCGCGAGCATGTCGAGGCAATGGCGGCGGCGGCGCTGCGTGCGGAAGCCGCGGTGTCGGCGACGGGGGCGCAGGCGCGCGGCGTCGTCAAGCTGTCGATCGGTTCGACGCTTGCCTCGCATTGGCTGATGCCGAAGCTCGGTCCGTTCCTGCGCGCGCACGACCATATCCAGCTCGAGATCATCACCCATCCGTATCCGGCCAGCGTTCGCCGCCGCGAGGCCGACGTGGTCCTGCGCCCCGTCGACAGCGGCGAGGAGAATTTGATCGGCCGCAGGATCGGCCGCCTCGGCACCGGCTTCTACGCCTCGCGCGATTATGCCGCGCTGCGGCGGCTTCCCGAGCGGCGCGACGAATGGAAGGGACACAGTGTCATCGGCTTCGCCGACCGGCTGTCCAACGAGCGCCTGGCGCGCTGGAGCGACGCGATTACAAAGCAGGGCTCGATGGTGATGCGCTGCTCCTCGCAGGGCGACATGCTCGCTGCTGCCCGCGCGGGCTTGGGAATATCGACGCTGTCCTGCTTTGTCGCCGCCGCCTATTCCGACCTCGTTCGCGTCGCCCCGCAGAAACTCGTCAGCGTGGCCGATCTCTGGCTGCTGGCGCATCCCGATCTCGTCGATCTCCCCGCGGTGCGCGCCGTGATCGATTTCGTCACGGTTTCCGCGCGCGAGGATCGGGTGCGGCTGCGGGGGTAGAGGCGGAACGAAACCGATGCGCCGCGCGTGGCAACGAGCGGCCCAATTCTACTTTGCATGGGGTTGTTTTTGAGATTTTGTGTCCAGGCCCCGTCGCGAGACGTGCGGCCTACTTCGCCAGCACGCCCTCGCGCTTTTTCAGCACCCGATAATAGCTCCACCACAGATGCGCCGCGGCGCCGCGCAGGGGGCGCCAGGGCTCCGCCAGCGGGGCCATCTGCTTGGCGGTCGGGCGGGCCTGCAGGCCGAGCCCGACTTTGACCGCTTCCTGTATGGCGATATCGCCGGCCGGCCAGGCATCGCCATGGCCGAGACAGAACAGCAGATAGACGTCGGCGGTCCACGGTCCGATGCCGTGCAGCGCGATCAGCGTATGGTGGGCGGCGTCCGCATCCTCCTCGGCCAGCACCTCGAGGTTCAGCCGTTCGGTGGCGAGTTCGCGCGCGATGTTCTTCAGGGTCTTGATCTTGGCGGCCGAAAGCCCGAGACGGCCGAGGCGGTCGGCCCGGGCCTTGCCGATGGCGTGATGATCGAACGGATCGAATGCCGCCGTCAGCCGCGCCCAGATCGCGCCCGCACTTGCGGTAGACAATTGCTGCCCGCAGACGATCGCCGCCAGCCCGGCGAAGCCCGGCTCGCGCTGCCGCAGCGCCGGCATGCCGGTCAGCTCGAGAATCGGCTTCAGCCGCCCATCCTGCTTGACCAGCGCGTGGACGGCGTCTTCGAGGTCGGACTGGCTGTTGAGGTGAACGGTCATGATGGAATCTTCTTGGTCATGGCCGGGCATGGTAATCTGCCTTGTGCAGACTGCGAATAGCCGTCTGCGGTATCAGGCTGTCGATATCTTTCTGCCTCGGCGGACAGGTCATGGCCCCGCTCTGAGCTGGAAAGATGAGTTTGAGAAGCATCCCAGGCGAAATGGATGGCGAGAAGGTCGCGCTTATCGATGCGCTGCTCGACCGCATCACCGACGAACATGGCGTATTTCTGCCGCTGGCCATTGAGAGCGGAAGCCGCGCATGGGGCTTTTCCTCGCCTGACAGCGACTATGATTGTCGTTTCGTCTTCGTGCGGCGTATTGCAGAGCATGTCACGCCCTGGCCGGCACGGGACGTGATCGAGTTCCCGCCTGAAGATGACCTCGACGCGAACGGCTGGGATCTTGGCAAGGCGCTCCGGCTGCTGCTGAAGGGCAATGCGGTGATTGTGGAGTGGCTGCGGTCGCCCGTGATCTATCGCGGGCAAGCCTGGTTCCGGGACGGCTTCCTGGAGTTCGCGCGGCATGCCGCGACCCGCGAGGCCATTGGTCGCCACTATCTCCATCTTGGTGAACGCCAGAGGCGGGTCTACTTTGGCGATGGGACAAGCGTGGCGCAGAAGAAGATCTTCTACGCCTTGCGCCCGGCGGCGACCCTGCGCTGGCTGCGGATGCGGCCGCGCGAAGCCATCGCACCGATGCACTTTCCCACGCTCATGGAAGAATGCGATCCGCCGGCCGCGTTGGAGAGGGAGGTTGCCGAACTCATGAGCCGCAAGCTGGTCACGCGCGAGCTTGGGGCAGCTCCGCTGCCTCCCGTCGTCGCGAGCTTTCTCGATTCGGAATTCCAATTGGCAAGGGTGTCATTTGAGGGCGGTCGCGCGCGGGCGTCCGAAGAAGTCGTCGCGCAGGCCGAACGGTTCTACCGGGCGGTTGTCGAACGCCTGGAGCGGGAGTGCGACGGCGGTCCGGTTGTGGTGAGACCCGCCTGATGCCGCCACCCGTTTTCCGATTTGCGCCCAGTCCGAACGGCTACCTCCATCTCGGCCACGCTTATTCGGCGCTGCTGAATTTCGATCTGGCGCGCGCGAGTGGCGGCCGGTTCCTGCTGCGGATCGAGGATATCGACGCGACACGGTGCCGGCCGGAATTCGAGGCGGCGATCTACGAGGACCTGGCCTGGCTCGGGATTTCCTGGGAAACGCCGGTGCGGCGGCAATCGGAACATCTTTCGCGCTATCGGGAGGCGGTCGAAATCTTGGCGGGCTTGGGCCTGATCTATCCGAGTTTCGAGAGCCGCGCCGAAATCGCCCGTCTGGTCGTCCAGCGCGAAGCCAGCGCCCCCTGGCCGCGCGATCCCGACGGGGCGCCGCTCTATCCGGGCGAGGCGAAATCGCTGCCGCCGGACGAGCGCAACCGGTTGATCGGGGAGGGCATGCCCTACGCGCTGCGGCTCGACATGCCAAAGGCGCTGGCGCGCACGGAGGAACTGGCCTGGCAGGAAGACGGTGCGGGCCCGGGCGGCGAGAGCGGCGTCGTCGCCGCCCATCCCGAGGCGTGGGGCGACGTTATCCTGGCGCGCAAGGAGACGCCGACGAGCTATCATTTGTCCGTCGTGATCGACGACGCCCTGCAGGGCGTGACGGACGTGGTGCGCGGCCAGGACCTGTTCTGGTCGACCAGCGTGCATCTTCTATTGCAGCAGCTGCTCGGTATTCCGCAACCGGCCTATCGGCATCATCGGCTGGTTGCCGATTCGTCGGGGCAAAAGCTGTCGAAATCGACCGCGGCCACCGGCTTGCGCGAATTGCGGGGGCAGGGCGCCTCGCCGGCCGAGATCAGGCGCATTGTCGGATTGTCGGAATAGTCCGTACTTCTACTGGGGGTTGCTGCAAAGGTCTCCGTGACTTTGCCCTCGTTCGCGTGCCATGCTGGCCGCGGCAGAGGAAGGGGGATCATGGCGGCAAAGCGGCGCTCACCAGGCACCACGAGAACGGTCAAGAAGCGGCGCGCGAAGAAAAAACGCGTATCCAGCGCCGCGGCAAACATGCGCGGTGCGCGCAAGTCTGCCGTCGCGGCCTCCAGCATGGTCGAGACTGCGCTTGCCGCCTTCGCGCATGAGGTCCGCACGCCGCTCACGGGCATTCTGGCGATCAGCAATCTCCTGGCGACCTCTGAACTCGACGAGCGCGAACGGCGCTGGGTCGACACCATCAAGGCGGGCGCCGAACATCTGGCGAGCCTGGCGACCCTGTTCGTCGACGCCGCGCGCAGCGGTGGTCCCGGGCTCAAGGTCCGGCAGGACTTCTTCGACCTGCGCACGCTCGCCCGCAACGCCGGCGATTCGCTGACCGGGCGCGCGGCGGCGAAGGGCCTGCAGTCGTCGGTGGTCCTCTCCGAAAAACTTCCGGCATTTGCCGTCGGCGATGCCGTCCGCCTGCGCGCTGCGGTGGAAAACCTGATCGACAATGCGGTGAAATTCACCGAACAGGGCAGCGTCGCGCTCCAGGTCACGCCCGTGCGCGCCCCAAAAGGCCGGGTCGCGGTCTCGTTCGCTGTCTCTGACAGCGGGATCGGCCTCACGCTCGGCGAAATCAAGCGCCTGTTCCGGCCGTTTTCGCAGGCCAATGTTTCCATCGCGTCGCGTTTCGGCGGCGCCGGCCTCGGCCTGTCGTCGGTCAAGCAACTGGCGCGCGCCATGGGTGGGGACGTCACGGTGACGCCACGGCGCGGCGGCGGCACCACTTTCACCCTCAATGTGGTGATGTCATCCGCAGGCGACGCCATGACGGCGGCGTCCGGCGCCAACGGCGAGGCATCGATCGATTCGCCGCGGCCGCTGCGCCTGCTCAGCGTCGAAGACAATCCGTTCGGCCGCGTCGTGCTCAATTCGATCCTGACCGAACTCGGTCACCAGGCCGAGTTCATCGGCCAGGGCGAGGCGGCGCCCGACCGGCTCGCGCAAGGCGCATTCGATGCGGTGCTGATGGACATGGTTCTGCCGGGGATCGACGGCGTCGAGGCCATCCGGCGCATTCGTGCGCTCTCCGCGCCGCTCGGGCGCATTCCGATCATCGGCATATCCGGCCGCGGCGAGGACGAGGCGGCGTCGCGCGCCGCCGGCGCCGACATCTTCCTGGTCAAGCCTGTGTCTCCGCGCGCTTTGGCGACTGCGCTGCATGAAGCGACAGCCCCTTCGGCAATTGCGACTTCATGATCGCCGCGTTCAGTTCGCCGCCAAAGACGAAAATCGCCGAAATGAAATACAGAAACACCAGCGCGATGATGACCGAGGCGAGCCCCGCATACATCGTCACGTAGTTGCTGGCGAACCGCGCCAGATACTGGCCGAACACGATCCCCGAGATCAGCGAGGCCACCATCGTGAACACGATGCCGGGAAGGATCTGCAGAAACCTTCGCCGGCCGCAGGGCAGCCAGGCATGCAGCACGAACAGCGCCACTATCATCGCCGTGATGGTGATGCCGTAGCGGGCGAAAAACAGGATTCTTTCGTTGCTCTCGATGAAGAACGGAATGTGGCGGCGCGCCGTCTCCAGGATCAGCGGACCGAGCACGATCAGGAACGCCATCAACAGCGACGTGATGGCGGCGAGCAGCGTATAGCCGATCGATTCCAGCCGCAGCCAGTACCAGGCCCGCGGCTCGACCACCGAATAGGCGCGGTTCAATGCAACCCGCAGGGCCTCGACGCCGTTGGAGGCGAAATAGACCGCCAGCACCGCGCCGACGGTCAGGATGTCGCCGCGCGCGGTGGTCAGCACGTCGTGGATTTCGCCCGACAGCGCGTCCGCGACCTGCTGCGGCCAGGTCTGCAGCAACAGGCCGATCGCGCCGTCCGCAAGTTCCTTGGAGCCGAAAAAGCCGGCCAGCGACGTCAGCACGATCAGGAACGGAAACAGCGCCATCAATATCGACAGCGCGATATGGCTCGCGATCGCCCAGCCGTCATCGGCGAGGAACGTGTAAAACGCCTCCATCACGACGAGGTAGACGTAGCGAATGAACCTCACATCTCACCTCGATCAGGATGCGACGACGCGGTCCCAAAACTTGGGCTAACATCTGATATTACTGGACTAAAGGCCAGACCGTCGAGCGGCTGTAGGAGGGTTGTCAACGTGTGGAAGTCGGCGGTTCGCGGTGTTATGTAGCGCCAATGACATCCTTTCTGAGTTCGATCGTTCTTCCCATCGCGGTTGCGGCCGTGGCTATCGTGCTGGTGCTCGGCCTCATCAACATGATGCGGGGCGGCCCGCCGAGCCGTTCGCAGCATCTGATGCGGCTTCGTGTGTTGCTGCAGTTCGTTGCCATCGTCATCACCATGGTCGTGGTCTGGGCGATAGGCAGATAAAGGCGAGATAAGGGAGACAGGCCGATGGTCGTGCTCAACCGCATCTATACCAAGACCGGCGACGACGGCACCACTGCGCTCGGCAGCGGCGAACGCCGCCAGAAATACGATCTGCGCATCAGTGCCTACGGCACCGTGGACGAAACCAACGCGGCCATCGGCGTGGTACGGCTGCATCTCGGCGATTTCAGCGAGCTTGATGCGATGCTGGGCCGGATCCAGAACGACCTGTTCGATCTCGGGGCCGACCTCGCGGTGCCCCAGCGCGAGGGCAAGGCCGAGCGCTTGAGGATGCTGGCGAGCCAGGTCGAACGGCTCGAGCGCGATATCGATGGGCTCAACGAGCATCTCGCGCCGCTGACCTCGTTCGTGCTGCCCGGCGGCACCCCCGCTGCCGCATACCTGCATCTCGCCCGCACCATATGCCGCAGAGCGGAACGGATCATGGTGGAACTCGCCGCCAACCCCGAGGAGCCGGTCAGCGCGGCCGCCATTCAGTATATGAACCGACTGTCGGATTTTCTGTTCGTCGCCAGCCGTGCCATGAACGATAATGGGGCCGGAGACGTGTTGTGGGTGCCGGGTCAGAACCGTTAAGGTAGGCCTGATCCGGGGCCGATTTTTGCCTTTCGCGCGTTGACCGCCGATAGCGGGACCTTTAGGTTCCGCGCCGAAGCCGATAGCTAGCTAATAGCAAGCCAGTAAACCCCAGAATTGAAGCGAAAGAGGATCGATGAAGGTTCTTGTGCCGGTAAAGCGGGTAGTCGATTACAACGTCAAGGTCCGCGTCAAGAGCGACGGAACGGGCGTGGAACTGGCCAACGTCAAGATGTCGATGAATCCGTTCGACGAAATTGCCGTCGAGGAAGCGTTGCGGCTGAAGGAAGCCGGCAAGGCGACCGAAGTGGTCGTGGTGTCGATCGGCCCGGTGCAGGCTTCGGAGACCATCCGGACCGGCCTTGCGATGGGCGCCGACCGCGGCATTCTGGTCAAGGCCGAAGGCAACGTCGAGCCGCTCGCGGTCGCGAAGATTCTCAAGGCGGTCGCCGACGCGGAGAAGCCCGGCCTCATCATTCTCGGCAAGCAGGCGATCGACGACGACAGCAACCAGACCGGCCAGATGTTGGCCGCGCTGCTTGGCTGGTCGCAGGCGACCTTTGCCTCCAAGCTCGAAGTCGAAGGCAGCGACTTCAAGGTCACGCGCGAAGTCGATGGCGGCCTGCAGACCGTGCAGTTGAAGGGGCCGGCGATCGTCACCACCGACCTTCGCCTGAACGAGCCGCGCTATGCGTCGCTGCCCAACATCATGAAGGCGAAGAAGAAGCCGATCGACGACAAGAACGCGTCCGATTACGGCGTCGATCTCACGCCGCATCTCGAAGTGCTCAAGACGGCGGAACCGCCCGGCCGCAAGGGAGGCGTCAAGGTCAAGGACGTCGCTGAGCTCGTATCCAAACTCAAGACCGAAGCCGGGGTTCTCTGATGACGACGCTGCTGATTGCCGAACACGACAATGCATCGATCAAGGACGCCACCAACAAGACGCTGACGGCAGCCGCCGCGCTCGGTGCCGACGTGCATGTGCTGGTTGCCGGCGAGAACGCCAAGGGCGCGGCCGATGCCGCCTCCAAGCTTGCCGGCGTCAAGAAGGTGCTGCTGGCGGACAACGCCGCCTACGCCCATGACCTGGCCGAGCCGCTGGCCGCGCTGATCGTATCGCTGGCGCCGTCCTACGACGCCTTCGTCGCGCCCGCGACCTCGCGCTTCAAGAACGTGATGCCGCGCGTGGCCGCACTGCTCGACGTGATGCAGGTGTCTGAAATCATCAAGGTGGTTTCGCCTGACACCTTCGAGCGGCCGATCTATGCCGGCAACGCGATCCAGACGGTGAAGTCCAAGGACGCCAAGAAGGTCATCACGGTGCGTACCTCGACCTTCGCCGCGGCCGGTGACGGTGGCAGCGCGCCGGTCGAGAGCGCCGCAGCCGCGGCCGATCCGGGCCTTTCCAGTTTCGTCGGCGAGGAGGTCGCCAAGAGCGATCGTCCGGAGCTGACCTCGGCCAAGATCATCGTGTCGGGCGGCCGGGCCATGCAGAGCCGCGAGAACTTTGCCAAATATATCGAGCCGCTCGCCGACAAGCTCGGCGCCGGCGTCGGCGCCTCGCGCGCCGCGGTCGATGCCGGCTACGCGCCGAACGACTGGCAGGTCGGCCAGACCGGCAAGGTGGTCGCCCCGGAACTCTATGTCGCGATCGGCATTTCCGGCGCGATCCAGCATCTCGCCGGCATGAAGGATTCCAAGGTGATCGTTGCGATCAACAAGGATGAAGACGCGCCGATCTTCCAGGTTGCCGATTACGGCCTGGTCGCGGACCTCTATCAGGCGGTTCCTGAGCTGACCGAGGCGCTCGGCAAGCTCGGGAAGTAAAAATAAGGCCAAACATCGGCCGGACGCGCAACGTCCGGCCGATCATTTACCTTAAGCGGTTGCGGGCGAAGTGGATTAAGCTTCGCGTGACGAATACGTGCCAATGGTGGGACTGAAACCTCGCGCCTGATGATATCGTAACTGAGGTTTGGAGATGAACAGGCGCGATGTGCGCGCCGTTCCGGTGGATGACAAGATGGCGGTGACAATCAAGAAGGTCGGCGTGATCGGTTCGGGCCAGATGGGCAACGGTATCGCACATGTGGCGGCGCTCGCCGGCTACGACGTGGTGCTCAACGACGTCTCCGACGAACGGCTTAAATCGGCGATGGCGACGATCAACGGCCATTTGTCGCGCCAGGTCGCCAAGCTGACCATCACCGAGGATGCGCGCAAAAAGGCGCTGGACCGGATCACCTCCGCCGGCACGCTCGACGGGCTTTCGGATTGCGACCTCGTGATCGAGACTGCGGTCGAAAAGGAAGAGGTCAAGCGCAAGATATTCCATGAGCTCTGCGCGGTGCTGAAGCCGGAGGCGATCGTCGCCACCAACTCGTCGTCGATCTCGATCACCCGGCTCGCCGCGTCGACCGACCGTCCCGAGCGCTTCATCGGCATTCACTTCATGAATCCGGTGCCGCAGATGGAGCTGGTCGAACTGATCCGCGGCATTGCCACCGATGACAACACCTTCGACACCGCCAAGGAATTTGTCGGCAAGCTCGGCAAGCAGGTCGCGGTTTCAGAGGATTTCCCGGCCTTCATCGTCAACCGCATCCTGCTGCCGATGATCAACGAGGCGATCTACACGCTCTATGAGGGCGTCGGAAACGTCGAGGCGATCGATGCTGCCATGAAGCTCGGTGCGCACCACCCGATGGGCCCGCTGGAATTGGCCGATTTCATCGGCCTCGATACCTGTTTGTCGATCATGCAGGTGCTACACGAAGGGCTGGCGGATTCGAAGTACCGGCCGTGCCCGCTGCTGGTGAAATATGTCGAGGCCGGTTGGTTGGGGCGCAAAACCCAGCGCGGCTTCTACGACTACCGCGGCGACAAGCCGGTTCCGACGCGCTAGAGCAACGCAGCCTCGATGCCGTAGGTGGGCAAAGCGCAGCGTGCCCACCATGCCTCGACATATATCGCTCGAAATGGTGGGCACGCTTCGCTTTGCCCACCCTACGTTTGGAACACGCGCAGCGTGTCGTCAGACGTGCATTCGCGCGCATGCTAACTTTTCTCCCATCTCCAGACTTCGTTAACCGGTGCCGGGGTAGGGTGCCCCACGTTTTTGGGAGTGCTGCGTTATGGATATGATGGCTATGGTTTCGAGCATGCTCAGCATGCAGGCGGCGGGTACGCAGCAGCAGATCCAGACCTCGATCATCAAGCAGAACGCAGACGCCGAGAAAATGGCGGTCCAGACGCTGCTGGGCACGCCCTCGACGGCCAATCTCGCCCCCGGCGTCGGCGGCAATCTCAATATTTCGGCCTGAGCGAAATCTGGCGCACTATTAGACCCTCATGGTGAGGAGGCGCATTAGCGCCGTCTCCGGACGATGCTTTGCATCGCCGGGAGAACCATGTGGCCCGGCTGGTGCCTTTCATCCTTCGAGACGCCGCTGACGCGGCTCCTCAGGATGAGGTCTGGCAGGTGAAGGGCGCTCCCAACCGATCCATCGCTAAGACCCCGCCTTCATCGGCTGCATGGCGGCCTTGATCAGCTTGATGGCGTCCTCGCTGGCCCATTCGGCGGGGCCGGCAAGAGTGGCGATTTCGCAGCCCTGGGTGTCGATCAGCACCGAAGTCGGCATGCCCAGCGCCTTGCCTACGTTCTTAAGATCCTGAAAAACCTTGGCTTTCTGGTCGGCGAAATAGCCGAGCCGGGTCAGATTGGCCTCTTTCAGGAAGTTTTTCGGTTTCTCGGCGTCGCGGGTGTCGATGTTGATGGCGACCACCTCGAAATCCTTGCCGCCCAGCTTGGTCTGCAGGCTCTCCAGCGCCGGCATTTCCTTCCGGCAGGGCACGCACCAGGTGGCCCACAGGTTCACCAGCACGGTCTTGCCGCGCCATTCCGACAGTTTCCTCGGTTTGCCCTCGGCGTCGTCGAAGGCGAGGTCGGGGAGCCGCAGCGGGGTCGTCGCCATGGTCAACGCCGCCACCTCGCCATGCGCCAGCGGCCCGATCTTGCGGGCCAGTTCGACCGCTGCCGTGCAGGTGGGATCGCGGCTGGCGCGCTTGAAACCGCCGAGCCCGTAAAACAGGCCTATTCCGACCACGCCTGCAGCCACCACCGCGCCGATGGCGATCGGAATCCGGCGCGTCTTTGCCGGGCGGGGCGGGGGCATTTCGGGCATATCGTTTGTCATCCTGTATCAGTTACGGCTATGCAGGGCGCAAGATTACGGTCGAGTTACGGCTGAAACCGGCCCGGCGTTTCGCCGAACTCTCGACGATATAGATGGCAAGGCACGGGAAGTCATGAGCAACAAGATGTGGGGCGGCCGGTTCACCGAGCGTCCCGATGCGATCATGGAGGAAATCAACGTCTCGATTGACGTCGACCGTCACCTCTATGCCCAGGACATCGCCGCATCCAAGGCCCACGCCGCGATGCTGGCGGCGCAAGGCATTATCACCGCGGGTGATGCGAAAAATATCGGCAAGGGTCTAGACACGATTTTGTCAGAAATCGCCAAGGGCGGCTTCGACTTCAAGCGTGCGCTCGAAGACATCCATATGAATGTCGAGAGCCGGCTGTCCGAACTGATCGGGCCCGCCGCGGGGCGGCTGCACACCGCGCGCTCGCGCAATGACCAGGTCGCGACCGATTTCCGTCTCTATGTCCGCGACACGATCGACGAGACGGATGCGGCGCTGGCCGCCTTCCAGCACGCGCTGGCCGAGCGGGCCGTGGAACATGCCGCGACCGTGATGCCGGGCTTCACCCATCTGCAGACCGCCCAGCCCGTGACCTTCGGGCATCATCTGCTGGCCTATGTCGAGATGGCCGCGCGCGACCGCGGCCGCTTTGCCGATGCGCGCAAGCGGCTGAACGAATCGCCGCTCGGCGCTGCCGCGCTCGCCGGAACCTCGTTCCCGATCGACCGGGCCGCGACCGCCAAAGCGCTCGGCTTCGACCGCCCGATGGCCAATTCGCTCGACGCGGTCTCGGATCGCGATTTCGTGCTCGAAACGCTCTCTGCAGCGTCGATCGCTGCCGTGCACATGTCACGCTTTGCCGAGGAAATCGTGATCTGGACCTCGCCGCTGGTCGGCCTGGTGCGGCTCTCCGACAAGTTCACCACAGGCTCCTCGATCATGCCGCAGAAGCGCAATCCGGATGCGGCCGAGCTGGTGCGCGCCAAGACCGGCCGGGTGATCGGCGCGCTCAACGCTCTCCTGATCGTGATGAAGGGCCTGCCGCTCGCCTATCAAAAGGACATGCAGGAGGACAAGCAGGGCGCGATGGAGGCGTTTGCCGCGCTCTCGCTGGCTATACGCGCCATGACCGGCATGGTGATCGATCTCGTGCCCGACGAGAACAGGATGAAGGCCGCGGCCGGCGAGGGCTATGCCACCGCCACCGACCTCGCCGACTGGCTGGTGCGGACGCTGAAAATGCCGTTCCGCGACGCCCACCACGTCACCGGGCGAATCGTCGGCCTGGCGTCCGAGCAGGGCGTGGCGCTGCACGAACTGCCGCTGGAGGCGATGCAGGAGGCCGAGCCCAAGATTACCGCCGACGCCCTGCGCGTGCTGTCTGTTGAGGCATCCGTGAAGAGCCGGACCAGCTATGGCGGCACCGCGCCGAAGAACGTGGCCTCGCAGGCCAAAGCCTGGCTGAAACGGCTGGAAAAAGAGCGAAAATAGGCCTGAAGAGAAAAATTTCGCTGCAATTTCATGGTTGTCAGTGGCCGATCGGCACTCGCCAGACCACGGCAATCTTTGTATGGTTCGGCGCGCATTGGGGATTTCGTCGTGATCAGTAACTACCGCCCGTCATCGTCGGGATGGGCCATCATCCTGTTGAGCGTGACCGCGCTCGCGCTCGGCGGCTGCGGACGCAAGGGCGGGCTCGATCTGCCGCCGAACGCGGCGTCGGCGCAGGCTCCGGTTACGTCGGATACCGAGGCCGAGCGCGCGGCGCAGCCCGGCGTGTTCAATTCTACCTACGGAACCGACGCCGGCCCCAGCGCCCCCAAAGGCGGCAAGAAGAAATTCGTTCTCGATCCGCTCTTGGACTGAGACTGAGCGCGCCATGAATCACTTCGACTATCGCAACGGCGTGCTGCACGCCGAGGCCGTCAACCTGTCCGAACTGGCTGATGCCGTCGGCACGCCGTTCTATTGCTATTCGACCGCGACGCTGGAGCGCCATTACCGGGTCTTCACCGAGGCCTTTGCCGGCGAGAAGACGCTGGTCTGCTACGCCATGAAGGCGAATTCCAACCAGTCGGTGCTGCGCACGCTGGCGAAACTCGGCGCCGGCGCCGACGTCGTCTCGGGCGGCGAGTTGAAGCGGGCGCTGGCGGCGGGGATTCCGCCGAACAAGATCCTGTTCTCAGGCGTCGGCAAGACCGAGGCCGAACTGCGCGCGGCGCTCGCCGCCGACATCCTCTGCATCAATGTCGAGTCCGAGCCTGAACTGGAATTGCTGTCGAGGCTCGCGGTTGAAGCCGGAAAGACCGCGCGGATTTCCTTGCGGGTCAACCCTGACGTCGATGCCGGCACCCACGCCAAGATCGCCACCGGCAAGTCCGAGAACAAGTTCGGCATTCCGATCGAGCGCGCCCGCGCGGTCTATGCCCGCGCGGCGAAGCTGCCGCGGATCGTGGTGACCGGCACCGACATGCATATCGGCAGCCAGATCACCGATCTCTCCAAGATGGAAACCGCGTTCCGGATCCTGTCCGATTTCGTGCACACGCTGCGCGCCGACGGCCACAAGATCGAGCACATCGATTTCGGCGGCGGGCTCGGCATTCCCTATCACGCCGACCGCGAGGCGCCGCCGCTGCCGTCCGCCTATGCGGCGATGGTCAAGCGGGTGACGCACAATCTCGGCTGCACGCTGATGTTCGAGCCGGGGCGGATGATCGTCGGCAATGCCGGCATCCTGGTCTCGCGCGTGATCTATGTGAAGCCGGGCGAGGCCAAGAACTTCGTCATCATCGACGCCGCGATGAACGATCTGATCCGCCCGACGCTGTATGAAGCCCACCATGACATCCTGCCGGTTCGCGAGCCGGCCAAGGGCGTGCGAATGATCACGGCCGACGTGGTCGGGCCGGTCTGCGAGACCGGCGACTATCTCGCGCTCGACCGCAATTTGCCCGAGCCCAAGGCCGGCGACCTCTTGGCGATCATGACCGCCGGCGCCTACGGCGCGGTTCAGTCCGGCTTCTACAATACGCGCGCGCTGGTGCCGGAAGTCCTGGTCAAGGACGACCAGTACGCCGTGGTCCGCCCGCGCATCGAGGTCGAGGATCTGATCGCGATGGACAAGCCCGCGCCCTGGCTGTGATCGATAAGCGGTCTGTCGTGCGCTGACATTGCGCCGATTTCGAAGGAGGTTCCGAAGCGCATTCTGGCTTTGGCGATTTTGACGATGGCGACGGTGTCAGCTTTGCATCGTTCGGCCTCATTATGCGTCCTTGATAGAACTCGGGATCGACGATCGCAGCGAACCAGGGAGAACAGCCATGACAGTTTCGACGGAACGCGCAGTCCTTGCCGGCGGCTGCTTCTGGGGCGTGCAGGATCTGCTGCGCCGCTATCCCGGCGTGATTTCGACCCGGGTCGGCTACACTGGCGGCGAGGTGCCGAACGCGACCTATCGCAACCACGGCAACCATGCCGAAGGCATTGAGATCATTTTCGATCCGAAGGTCATCAGCTATCGCAAGCTGCTGGAGTTCTTTTTCCAGATCCACGATCCCTCGACGCTGAACCGCCAGGGCAATGACCGCGGCGCGAGCTACCGGTCGGCGATCTACTACACCAGCGACGCACAGAAGCGGGTCGCGGAAGACACCATCGCCGATGTCGATGCGTCCGGCCTGTGGCCGGGCAAGGTCGTCACTGAAGTGGCGCCTGTCGGTCCGTTCTGGGAGGCCGAGCCCGAGCATCAGGACTATCTGGAAAAATACCCCGATGGTTACACCTGCCACTTCATCCGGCCGGATTGGGTGCTGCCGCATCGCGCCGAGAAGGTTGCCGCGGGCGGCGGAGTTTCTGCCGCGTGACCAAGGCCAGCGATCTCATGGTGGCCGCCCTCGAGAATGAGGGCGTCGAATACATCTTCGCCATTCCCGGCGAAGAGAATCTCGACGTGCTGGACTCGCTGCGGCGCTCGAAGATCAAGCTGGTGCTGACGCGGCATGAACAGGCGGCCGGCTTCATGGCGGCCACCTACGGGCGTCTCACCGGGCGTGCCGGCGTCTGCCTGACGACGCTCGGTCCCGGTGCGCTCAATCTGACGACGGCCGCGGCCTACGCGCATCTGGGTGCGATGCCGATGGTCATGATCACCGGACAGAAGGCGATCCGCAGCAGCCGTCAGGCGCGCTTCCAGATCGTCGACATCGTCGCGACGATGCGGCCGCTGACCAAGATGGCGACGCAGATCGTCGCCGCGCAGAGCATTCCGACGCTGGTCCGCGACGCTTTTCGCGTGGCGCAGCAGGAGCGGCCGGGTCCGGTACATCTCGAACTGCCCGAGGATATCGCGGCCGACGACGCGACGGCCGACATGGTTCCCCCGCATGTCGTCGAACTTCCGGTCGCGCCATCCGCGGCCATCGATCGCGCCGCTGACATGATCATGGCCGCGCGCAGGCCGCTCGTCATGCTGGGCGCCGCGGCGAGCCGTCCGCGCCTCGCCGAGCCGCTGTCGGCGTTCGTCCGGCGATGCGGCATTCCGTTCTTCAACACCCAGATGGGAAAGGGCGCGGTCAATGCCGGCTCCAATCTCTATATGGGCACGGCCGCGCTCTCGGAGCGGGATTGGGTGCACGAGGCCATCGATCAGGCCGATCTGATCATTTCGATCGGCCACGACACCGTTGAAAAGCCGCCGTTCCTGATGGGCCATGACGGACCGCAGGTGATTCATGTCGGCGCCACGCCGGCGACGGTGGAGCAGGTCTACTTCCCGCAAGCCGAGATCGTCGGCGACGTCGGCGCGGGCCTCGCCGCCCTCGCCGATCGCCTGGAAGGCAAGCTCCCCAATGGCCAAGCATTGCTGGGTTTGCGGGAGGGAATCCTTGCCCACCTCGCCGAACGGTCGACCGAGGACCGGTTTCCTCTGACGCCGCAGCGCATCGTGCACGACGTCCGCCAGGTCATCCCGCCGGACGGCATCGTTGCCCTCGACAACGGCATGTACAAGATCTGGTTCGCCCGCAACTATCGCACCAGCGTCGCCAACACGCTGCTGCTCGACAATGCGCTGGCGACCATGGGTGCGGGCCTTCCTTCGGCGATCGCAGCCGCGCTGATTCATCCGGACAGGCGCGTGCTCGCCGTCTGTGGCGACGGCGGCTTCATGATGAATTCGCAGGAGCTGGAAACGGCCGTGCGGCTCAAACTGAATCTTGTCGTGCTCGTGCTCGAGGATCGCGCCTACGGCATGATCCGCTGGAAACAGGACGTCGATGCGTTTCCGGACTTCGGCCTCGAGTTCGGCAATCCTGATTTCGTCGCCTATGCGAAGTCATACGGAGCCGACGGCTCCCGCGTCGGCAAGGCCTCGGAACTATCGACCATGCTGGAGGCTGCTTTCGAGGAAGGCGGCTTGCATCTCGTCGTAGTGCCCGTCGACTACAGTGAGAACATGCGCGTGCTCGTCAAGGAGTTGCCCCCGGTAGTTCAGGCCAAGTGAAAGCCTTGCATCGGTCTTGTGCGCGAAAATCTATTTTCGATTACGTCGTACGGCCACCGCAAAGGTGCTGCTGAATCCCAAAACCAGAGCTTGATGCTTTTGCACGTTCGTTGTTTACGATCCAGTGAATCGAACCCAATGAAACTTGGGCATGGGAAATCGCATGGGGATAAAAAACCATACTGCTGCGCCCGCGGTAGCACTTGCTCTCGGACTATCCTTCACGCCGCCGGCGGCCATCGTCACCGATGCGATGATCGGCGCCGTCGCGTCGCTCGTCGCGGCCGCCATCGGCAATCTCGGTTTCATCACGCCCGCCATGGGTGATCCGGCCGCACTCACGAAGAAGCAAGCGGACGCGCTCGCCACATACAATAATTCACGCAGCCAGTTTGAGCAGATCCTGGCCCAGCGGCGCGCGCAGATCAGTTCGAAGCAACTACCGAACTTGCCGGGACAAGCGCTCTACCTTGCGCGCAACAGCATGATGAGCGCGTACAAGGACCTCACCGACGCGCTTCCGTCCAGAATAGGGAAGCCCAACAAATACGGAATCCCTCCGGCGTATTTCAGCGCCGACAATGAACCGCTGCTCGATGAGTATAGAAAACTCTTCGACAGCATGCAGGCACCGCCCGCTAACGCGCAAAACTCGGATACGCCGTTCAAGGACGTCGTCGATCTCGGCACGGCCATTGCGCGCGCCAGGGGACTCGATGCGGCCAATGCCGAAGCCGCAGGCCGCATCAGCCTGGGGCTGTTCTATGCCGAGACCAACGGCAATCAGAACATCGGCAATGCGCGCTCGAACAAATACAAGGGCAGCCTGCAATCAGGCGTGTCAGAAGATCAGAACGGGCAAAGGAAATGGGCGGCTATAAAGAAGTCGATAGCCGCCTTTGATCCCGCATTGAACGCGCGCGACGACAAGGAAGAGGCGCGGGCCGGCAATCTGGATCGTCGGTACAACCACTGGACCGCGGTGCGCGATGCCCTCATGAACGCGCACGCGGATATTTTTCCGCAGGTGCCGGCGATCGTGAAGACGCTGCCGGACCCGATCGATCAGATGAAGCTCTTTGAACTGATCCAGATCATTCCGAGCCCGACCAAATCCGCACTCGGCTCACGCAACCTGCTCGACTACAGGGTCTCCGACCCCAGAATCATGGGATATCTGCGGAACAACAGCATGTTCACCTTTGGACAGGCCGACAGGGCGAAAACATCTGCAACCTTCCGCGAGATTATGGATGCGATGTGGCTCTTCAATGAAAAATTTGAACGGGCGCTTTCCAAGTTCGACGAGATCAAGAAGCAGTCAAAGAGTTGAAGGCGGCGGACGGGAAGGAGATGCGAGGCTGCCACCGCACCATCAGAGCGGACCGAGCATTCCCCATCGCGGCTCACAGAATTCCTTGACCGCCGCCGCGACGCCGCTGCTGATGATGTCGCGGCGTTCAGGCGAACTCATCATGAGTTCTTCGTCGCGGTTGATGATCGAGCCCGCCTCCAGCAGCGCGGCAGCCATACGGGTCTTTCTCAGTACGATGAGTTCATCGTAGCGATACACGCCGGTTTCCCGGTTCAGCAGCGGACGCTGGTGCCGGCCCATGATCGGCTGGGAATATTGCCTGGCGTACTCAAGGCCCTGGGCTTTCATTTCTTTGCCGATCAGTTCGGCGAACATGAGGCTTGTCTTGAAGTCCGGATTCTCGCGCGAGACAAAGACGGAGTATCCGCTGAAGCGGTCGCTGAAACGGCTTTTCTTTCCCTCGAATTCCCAATCCTCGAGGAATTTGTTGGGCACGGAGTCATGGTGGATCGACAGGAGAAGGTCCGCGCGCAGATCGTTGGCGGTGGCGACGCGTTTGAAGAGGCTGCGCCTGGCCTTGCCCTCGGTCAGAAGCAATCTGGTCTCGGCAAAGCCTTCCGCCTTCAGTTTCTGCTCGATCTGCTTCGCAAGGCGCAGATTGAAGACGAACTCGGAGACGTTGCGGGCGCTGATCGCGCCTTCCGATTCGGCGGTATGTCCCACATCAAGCACGATCCGGAACTTCGAGGGTTCGCAACGCGTCGCCACCGGTTTCAAAGCGGCAGTGGGCAATTGGACCGGACCCAGCGCGGCAAGCTTTACGGTCTGACGCTTTGACGAGGCCGCACGTTTCGCCAAAGCGGCTGACTTGGACGAAGTCACCTGCTTTGCCGGCTTGGCTTGTTTTGACGGTTTGCCTTGCTTTGGAGAGCCTTTGAGGAGATCCGAGAGCCAGCCGGCGTTGCCGGCGTCGATCGGCAGCAGCACCACTGCAGCCATCGCCGCGATGACCGTGCGGCGGCCGGGCCAGAATCCCCAAGCGATACTGCCGAGAACATAAATGAACTCGCGGCGCTTCATGCTCGCTCCCCTGAAGGCATCATAGCATCAGAAACCGCAATGCCGGAAGAGGGGCGGTGATGTCCATTCCGGGTCAGTACGGAACACGACGCGACGCCTGCCGGATGTCTGGTTTTATCTTTGGCGCGCGTCCGTTTCATTCCCAACAACCGACGCAAATGCTCCCTATCCTCATGTCAGGTTTGTGGCAATTTCAGCCGTGAGCCGCCTTTCTTCCTGCTCGGCAAAGATTTCCCACCGGCGCGCACCGCTAGTTCCCTGCGACGATTGGCGGTGTGAGTGGTGCCGGCCGCGCTTGGTAGATTCAGGAATCACGATCTGAGATTTTATGCGACAGAAGCGCGAACTGGCATTTCAACCGAGGCATGGCATGGCAAGTCGATTGACGACGGCGCAATCCACCGTGGCGATGTGGTGTTGGGGGAGGCCCACCATCGTGACGCTCGCGGCGATGGCGCTACTTGCGACGCTGCCCGCCCCCGCCGTGGCGCAACGGGCGCGCCCCGCGCCACCTGTCGAGGCGACGGCACCGCGCGAGGCAGGCGAGCCGATCATGGCAATCGTGTCGATCAAGACCCAGCACGTCACCTTCTACGACGCCGACGGCTGGATCGCGCGCGCACCGGTGTCGACCGGCACGACCGGACGTGAGACGCCAGCCGGCATCTTCGCCATCCTCGAGAAGAACAGGGATCACCGCTCGTCTCTTTACGACGATGCCGAGATGCCGCACATGCAGCGCATCACCTGGAACGGTATCGCGATGCACGGCGGGCCGTTGCCCGGATATGCGGCCTCGCACGGCTGCATCCGGATGCCTTTTGGCTTTGCCGAGAAGCAGTTCGACAGGACGCGGATCGGGATGCGCGTGATCATCTCGCCGAACGACGCGGCTCCGGTCGAGATTTCCCACCCGGCGCTGTTGATGCCGAAAGCGGAGGCCGTCGCGACTGCTCCGTCGCGCGTCGAGACGCTGGCCCGCGAGGCCGCAGAGGCCGTCAAGACGGCCGACGAGGCGAAAAAGGCCGCCGCGACGGCGGCGCGCGAGTCAGCTTCCCTCGCTGCGTCGCTGCGCAAGCTGGAAGGGCTCAAAAGGAGCGCCGACGCCGAACTTGCGTCCGCCGACAAGGCGTCCGCCGCCGCAAAAACGGACCAGGCTCGGACGCAGGCCGAAGACCGGAAGCAGAAGGCCGCCCCAAGGGCCGTCCAGGCTGCTACCGAACTCGACACCGCCAAGGCTGACACGAAGTCGAAGCTCGATGCCGCGGCGGCCGCAAAGGACGCCGCCAAGGCGTCCGAAAAGAGGAAAGCAGAGCTGACCAAGGCTGCGGGCGAGGCGAAGCTCGCGCTCGAGCCCGTCTCGATCTACATCAGCCGCGCGACGCAGAAGCTGTACGTGCGGCGCAACACGCACAAGCCGGCGCCGGACGGCGGCGGCGAGGTGTTCGATACGTCCATCGAGGTTCCGATCGCGATTCGCGACCCCGGCAGGAGGATCGGCACGCATGTGTTCACGGCGATGGCGCGCAACGATTCGGGCCTGCGCTGGAGTGCGGTCACGATCGACAACGGGGACGACGCCAGGGGCGCGCTCGACCGCATCACCATCCCGCAGGATGTGCTCGATCGCATCGCGCCGACCGCATTGCCGCGGTCCTCGATCGTCATCTCGGACGAGCCGCTGAGCCGCGAGACCAACTATCGCACCGAGTTCGTCGTGGTGCTGAGCGACCAGCCCCAGGGCGGCTTCATTACGCGCCGGCCTTCGCCCGCCGTCGACATGGCGGACAGCAGCACCTGGGGCGGCGAAAGCTCCGGCTTCTTTTTTCAGCCCTGGAGTCCCCAACCCCAAACCGGCACTACGCGTCAGCGCGGGGGGCAACCTTATTATCCGGCGCAGCAGGGCAATCCGATGCAACAGGGCTACCCGATGCAACGGTGGTGAGAGGCGGCACGCGAGCCATCAGGCACAAGTCCGCTTCGGTTTTGGCGGAAGTCGAACATCCCAGTACCTTGGCCCGCTTCTGCTCACGGAAACGTTTTGAGCGGATGTAAACCAATTCACATACCGCAGAGTGCCACCGCAATATCGTTTGATCCGGTATCGCGTCGGCTTCGCAGCCGCTCTGAAGGCAGCGCGCTGCTCTCAACCTGGTCGTTCGACGAACGCGGGTTGCGGTGAAACCGGACGCGCATTTTGAATGGCAGGCTCGCCCGGCTGTGAACCAGCGGGCGGATCATACTGAAAGCAATTGTCGGATTGCGTTGGCGCGCGCAATAACATGCGCAAAGCGGGTCGCTATGAACCGGATTGCCGGCAAGGAAAGCGGTTACCACGCCATGCCGCATCGTTCGATGCGGAGACGAACGGGCGGCGCTCTCATTGCGATGCTCTCGATCGGATGTATCGTCCTCCTCACGAGCGAAGCCAGTGCTCGATGTTCGGCGCGAGCCGCCCTGCAGAATCGCCTGACGCCCAAGACAGCTCCCTCCAATGCGCCGCCGGCTCCAGTCACATCCGCCTTCGCGGTTCCGGTGTGGCGGACAATTACAGTCGGAACGTTTGCAAATTCTTTTGCCCTGCTTAGCGCGCTGGACGCAGCAGGCTGTGGCATCGGAAGCCTCGCTGAGGAAATTCTCGCGCGACCGGCCTTTAACGTCGGCACGACGAAAGCAAACGTGGAGCTGTTTGCGGTGTCGGCCGCCGAACTCGGCTTTCAGACCGGTACTGTGCGGCTGGCGGAGGTCTATGCGCGCGCTCGACAACTGGGCTTCGGACTTGCGGCAGCAGAGGTTGGTCCGCAACTGAGGCTGCAATATTTCGACCAGCCGATGGGTGAATTTCTCATTGCAATGGAGCCGATCAGAACGTGGAAGGGAGACCCCGTCATTTTGGCCGTGGCCAATGGCGGAGCGGGATTGGTTCTTATCGGCCAGGATGGCAGCGCCGACGCGGAAATACCCTTGGCGTCCCACTTCCTGTTCGTGCGGTCAAACGAAGCCGCCTTGGCGAGGGCTGTCCGCGGGGGCGATGAGGCCGCAACGCTCGGCCGACGCTGAATTTCTGAAACTGAACGAGGAGCAGCGACAATGGAAGCAATTCCGCGCAAGCCACTCCGAACGGCCAGTCATTGCAGTTTGGTGATCCTTCTGGCGTGTTTGGTCGGCACGGCAGACGCTCGTCCGATGCTGTCGCCGGCGGAGCAATTTCCCGGTCCCTGGCTGGAAGTTACGCAAGAGGTCAGGGACATCCTCACGCTGAACAAAGTTTCTGCGTGCAGTCAGGCCGCGGGGCGCGAATCGTCGCGCAATCCGGGCGAATATCTCCTGTACTGCACATCGGACGAGAAGCGCTGGACAAGCTGGCGCGTACAACCAGCGGCGCGCAGCGTTCGAGGCCCAAGCGGGCTCTTCCGGGACATCGGACTGCCAGAGGGGTATTAAGACAGTCGAGCGGAGTTGCCGCGCGAAGAACCGGTTCACCAGCTAGAAAAGGGACCTCCGAAAGGCGTGCGCCAGAACTGAAAGCTCCGTGGGTGCGCATAGCGGAAGTTGTTCCCCGGACTGCGTCGCCGCTTCTTGATGCCTCCTTGCGGTTCGCCGCTCAGCACGACCACGAATTCCGTTCCCTTGCCGGTTTCCGGGCTTAACGCCTCGTCCGTCACGATCAGCGAAGACCGCGGCGTGATATTGCCGATGCGATCCAATACGTCCTGCGGAATGGCGATGCGATCGAGCGCAGACTTTGCGTTGTCCGGATTCGCAGGCTCCGGTTCAACGTCGCGACCAATACTCCCGGGCGCCCGGTTGTGCAGCTCAGCCGTGGCGCCGTGCGAACGTCCGCCGCCCAGCGAGACGACGTTCCATCGCAAGCTGGTATCGCTGGTCGTGCGCTCGGTGGCGGTGAAGACATGCGTGCCGATCGCGCGATCCGGGTCCGCGATCGTGACCGGACTTTCGAGGATGGGTTTGAACGCCTGACGGACATAAAGCCGCTGGGTCTTGCGGCTGATCAGCACCGATACCGGCTGGAGTTCGCGTGCGACTTCACGCGCCACTTCGGCGGCCGCGACGCGCACGGCCTCCGCAGCAGCGACGGCTTCACGCGCGGACGTGACGGCATCGAGCCGCAGCTGCAGATTCACGTTGGCGACGTCCCATTGCAGTTGCAGCTCCGCGATTTTGGCAACCGCCTGCGCCTTGGCTTCCTCAGCCAGCTCCTTTGCCTCCGCCGAGATGCCGGAGCCAAGTTTGGTTTCAGCGGCTGTCAGTTGCGCCTCGGCGATGCGTTTCAGATTTTCCGCGGTGCGAACCGGTGCCCTGGCCTGCGTGGCCTCCCGCAAGGCCGTCGCGGCGGTTGTTCGCGCCTCGGCCGCCTTCCGCGTGGCCTCCTGCGCCTCTGCGGTGCGGGCGGCGGCCAAGGCGGCGGCATCCGGCTTGGGTTGGAACAGAAGCGGGTGGGCGAGTTCAATTGGCGCCACATCGGTTGGCGCCACGATCACCCGCATGCCCATCATCGTTTCGCCGAACAGGCGTTCGGCGAAGTCGAAGGGCAGCCGGATACAGCCATGGGACGCCGGACGCCCTGGCAGCACGCCGCCATGGAGTGCGATGCCTGACCAGGTGATCCTTTGCATATGCGGCATGAAGGCGTCGTCATACAGGTTCGAGTAATGCTCCTCGACTTTCTGAATGACGCTGAAGATGCCTGCAGGAGTTTCGCGTCCCTTGGTGCCGCTCGATACCGGCGCCCGCAGAATCCAGCCCTTGGAGTCGTAGACGGAAATCCGCTGGGTGCGGAGCGAAACGATCGCCATGATCGGCTCGCCGGCGTTGCGCGACTGAACGGACTCGATCGGCCGCTCGCGCTGTCCGCTTCTGGCGGACGCATCGTCTGCTGCGGCGATCAGCACGGCCAGAGCCGCAACGGCAAGATATGCAGGCCGCAGCCGCCTCCGCTTGCACTCCGGGCTTACGCAACGAGACGTCATGCCGCCCCAACTGATCAATCGGGTCAACGCCAGTCTGTATTGAAGTACAGACGGAACGTAACGCCAATCGGCAGGACTTGCCAACATGGAACCGCACCGCTGTCCGGCACGCGCCGGCACATGGACCGGCCGTCCTCGTTACTTGGCCCCGTGGCCGCTCTTTCCGCCGCCGACCACGACGCCCGCCGCCTTTTCGATCGGCTTGATCGCGGCGGTAAAGTCCGACTCCGCGCCCTCGTCGCGGATGATGACCTCCCAGAGCCGGCCGACCGCTTCGGCGACTTCCATCGACAGCCCCAGCGCTTTCATCTCTTCCAGCGCAAGCCGCACGTCCTTGACCATCAACCCGGTGGCGAAGCCGAAATCGAAGCTGCGTGGCAAGACCGAGCGCGGAAACTTGTCGCGGCTCGCGGTGTTGAGCCCGGAACCGGCGTTGATGACGTCGATCATCACGGCCGGGTCGAGCCCTGCCTTGACGCCCATCACCACCGCTTCCGACGTCGCCACCATCGCGGTCGCCGACAGGAAATTGTTGGCGAGCTTCATGGTCTGTGCCGAGCCGGGCTTTTCGCCGATGAAGAACACTTTTCCGATCACGTCGAGCGCCGGCTTTACCGTCTCGCAATCGACGCGCGGGCCGGAGACCATCACGGCGAGCGTACCCTTCTCGGCGCCGCCGACGCCGCCGCTGACGGGGCTGTCGATCTGCACGATATTTCGCTTGGCCAACAATCCCTGAATTTTCGCCGCCATCTGCGAGCCGACGGTGGAGAGATCGACGAATCGCTTGACGCGCTTGCCCTCGATCACGCCGCCGGCGCCGGTCGCCACATCGAGCGAAGCCTGCAGCGAGGGCAGGCTCGCCAGCACGGTCTCGCAGCGGTCGGCGAGATCCTTGGGTGACGAAGCCGCCTGCGCGCCGAGCGCGACCAGCTTGTCCGTGGCCTCCTTCCGCGTATCGAACACGGTGAGCTGGTGCTTGGCCTCGATCAGGCGCCGCGCCATCGGGAACCCCATCTTCCCGAGGCCGATGAATCCGATTTCCATGGCGTCTCCCCGAATTCGTCATTGCGAGGAGCGAAGCGACGAAGCAATCCATCTATCCGCTTGTGGCGCTATGGATTGCTTCGCTTCGCTCGCAATGACGGTGTTATGCTGCTGTACTGTCGAAATTGGAGAAAGCGCTCAGCCCTTGTCCAATTCCGCGAACACTTCGCGCGCGATGCGAAAGCTGTCGACGCCGGCCGGAATGCCGGCATAGATCGAAACCTGCATGAAGATCTCGCGGATCTCCTCGCGGCTGACGCCGTTGGTCAGCGCGCCCTTGATATGCGCCTTCAATTCGTGCGGTCGGTTCAGGATCGAGATCATCGCGAGGTTGAGCATGCTGCGGGTCTTGCGCGGCAGTTCGTCGCGTCCCCACACCGCGCCCCAGCAATATTCGGTGACGAGTTCCTGAAACGGCTTGTTGAAGCTGTCGGCGTTCTTCAGGGCGTTGTTGACATAGGCCTCGCCGAGCACGGCTTTACGAATTTCCAGCCCCTTGTCGTGTGTCTTCTGGTCCATGTCGTTTCCTCGTATTTTTACGGTTCGGCGCGCACGTTAGGGGGTGGGGCGTCCGCAGTCACGCCTTCGTGTTATGCGTATTTCCGGGTGTGGGTTACCCCCCGGAACGGGTGCCTCATTGCCGCCGTTGTGCTAGGCTGACGTCTCGGTAACCCGGAGAGATTATTGAGCGGCGCTTCCCCCGACCCCACCAATTCCGCGCGCGAGCCGGACGCGCTTGCGCGGCTGCAACTGACGCAGGCCCTGCAACGGGCTCAGTATGCGATTGCGTGGGAGCGTGCCTGGCCGGGTCTCGCCCGATTCTTGAGCGTCGTCGGACTGTTTCTGGTGGCGTCCTGGGCCGGGCTGTGGCTGGCGCTGCCGTTCCTGGCGCGCGCGATCGGCATCGGCCTGTTCGCTCTTGCAGCGCTGGCCGCGCTGTTCCCGCTGGTGCGGTTTCGCTGGCCGAGCCGCGAAGAGGGTTTGAGCCGGCTCGACCGCGGTACTGGTATCCGCCACCGTCCGGCGACCGCGCTGACCGATACGCTTCAGTCCAGGGATCCGATCGCGCAGGCGCTGTGGCGCGAGCAGCGCGAGCGCACGCTGGCCTCGATCAAGCGGATCCGCGCCGGGCTGCCTTCGCCGCGATTGCCGATCCACGACCCCTGGGCGCTGCGTGCGCTGGTCGTGGTAATGCTGGTGGCCGCCTATGTCGCGGCCGGCGACGAGCGCAGGATGCGCATTGCCGCCGCGTTCGACTGGAATGGCGTGCTGGCGCCGGCCAACGTCCGGGTCGATGCCTGGGTGACCCCGCCGCTCTATACCGGCAAGCCGCCGGTCATTCTGTCCGCCGCCAACCGGGATGCGGCCTCGCCCGATAGCGGAGCCCCGTTGCCGGTGCCTGCCGGCAGTACGCTGCTGGTGCGCTCCAGCGGCGGCACGATCGACGTCGTGGTCGGCGGCGGCGTGACCGAGGTTGCCCCGAGCGAGCAGGCGCCGAAGGGCACCAACGAACGGCATTTCAAGATCACGGGCGATGGCAGCGCGCATGTCCGCGCGCCGTCCGGCCAGCCGCTGTGGCGGTTTGCGGCGACGCCCGACCGGGCGCCGAGCATTTCCCTGGCCAAGGATCCCGAACGCCAGGCCCGCGGCTCGCTGCAGATGTCCTACAAGCTCGAGGACGATTACGGCGTCACCGAAGCCCGCGCGCAATTTACCGCCCGCAAGCCCGATGCGGCCAAGCCCGATTCAGCCAAGTCCGATTCAGCCAAGTCCGATTCTGCCAAGGATGATGCGGCCAGGGACAAGGACGCGAAGGATGGCAAGTCCGGGGATGGCAAGGCCGCGCCGCGGCCGCTGTTCGATGCGCCGCAGTTTGCGCTGGTGCTGCCGAATGCCCGCACCCGCAACGGTGTCGGCCAGACGGTGAAGGATCTCAGCGAAGACCCTTACGCCGGCGCCGATGTGACGTTGACGCTCACGGCCAAGGACGAGGCCGGCAATGAGGGCAAGAGCGAGCCGCACAACATGCGGCTGCCGGAGCGGCTGTTCACCAAGCCGTTGGCGCGTGCCCTGATCGAACAGCGCCGCATCCTCGCGCTCGACGCCAACCAGAACGCACTGGTCTATACCGCGCTCGACGCGCTGATGATCGCGCCGGAACTGTTCACGCCCGAATCCGGCCATTATCTCGGTCTCTTCAGCGTCAAGCACCAGCTCGAGGCGGCGCGCACCGACGACGCGCTGCGCGAGGTCGTCGCCAGCCTGTGGGCGCTGGCGGTGACCATCGAAGACGGCAACATCACCGATGTCGACAAGGCGCTGCGCGCGGCCCAGGAAGCGCTCAAGCAGGCGCTGGAGCGCGGCGCCACCGACGAGGAGATCAAGAAGCTCACGGACAATCTGCGCGCTGCGCTGGACAATTTCCTGCGCCAGCTCGCCGAGCAGTTCCGCAACAATCCGCAGCAACTGGCGCGCCCGCTCGACCCCAATACCAAGACGCTGAGCCAGCAGGATCTCAAGAGCATGCTCGACCGGCTGGAGCGGATGTCGCGTTCCGGCGACAAGGAGGCCGCCAAGCAGTTGCTCGAACAGCTGCAGCAGATGCTGGAAAACCTGCAGATGGCGCAGCCCGGCCAGGGCGGCGACAACGAGATGGAGCAGGCGCTGAACGAACTCGGCGACATGATCCGCAAGCAGCAGCAATTGCGCGACAAGACCTACAAGCAGGGCCAGGATTCCAGGCGCGACCGCATGCGCGGCAAGCAGGGCGACCAGAGCATGGGCGACTTGCAGCAGGACCAGCAGGGCCTGCGCGACCGGCTGAAGAAATTGCAGGAAGAACTCGCCAAGCGCGGCATGGGACCGGGCCAGCGCGGCCAGCAGGGCCAACGTGGCGACCAGCAGGGGCAAGGTCAGCAGGGGCAAGGCGGCGAGCAGGGCGACGGCGAGGACGGGCTCGATCAGGCCGATAACGCGATGGGCGATGCCACAGGCCGGCTCGGCGAAGGCAATGCGGATGGCGCAGTGGACTCGCAGGGACGCGCGCTGGATGCGCTGCGCAAGGGCGCCCAGAGCCTTGCCGAGGCCATGCAGCAGGGCGACGGCGACCAGCCGGGCGACGGCCCCGGCAATCCCCGAGGCCGCCAGCAGGGCGCGAACAACTCGACCGATCCGCTCGGCCGGCCGATGCGCAATAACGAATTCACTGACGACTATACGGTGAAGATCCCCGGCGAGATCGACGTACAGCGGGTGCGCCGGATTCTGGAAGAGCTGCGCCGCCGTCTCGGTGATCCGTCCCGTCCGCAGATCGAACTCGACTACATCGAGCGGCTGTTGAAGGATTATTGATTTCCGCTGATGCGTAGGGTGGGCAAAGCGAAGCGTGCCCACCATTCAAGACAATATTTGCGGATAGATGGTGGGCACGCTTTGCTTTGCCCACCCTACGGATTCTGGCTTGGCTAGGCCTTCTTCGCCGCCAGCGCATCGGCCACAGCCGTGCGGATGTGGTGCACCGAAAATGGCTTCGTCACCACGTCGTGCACAATGGCGTTGAGGCCGGAGGCGCGCTCGCGCTGGTCGGCAAAGCCGGTCATCAACAGGATCTTCAGGTCCGGGAAATCACGCGCCGCGGTCAACGCCAGCGCGATGCCGTCCATGACCGGCATCTGGATGTCGGTCAGCAGCAGATCGAACAGGCCCCCTTCGCGGGTCAGGATATCGAGCGCTTCGGCGCCGTCTTCGGCCGTGACGGTGTCGTGGCCGTCCATGGCGATGGCGCGCGCCACCAGCGAGCGCATGGAATCTTCGTCGTCGGCAATCAGCACGCGGGACATGTCGTATCTCTCGACTCAGCGGAACAGGCGGCCGCGCTCAGGCGTGGCCGGCCAGATCCCGCTTGTTGAAAAAGCGTACGTCGATGTTGCGGCCTTCGGGCGGCGGCGAGGCCAGCCGCGACTTGAAATAGGCGCGCTCGCCGGGCTTGAGCACCGGCTGCTCCAGCACTGCGTTCCAGGCGTAGATCTCGGTGCCCTGCGCGTCGCGGACGGAGAAGCGCAGCCGCGGCAATTCGACCGGCTTTTTGGTCTCGCCGACGATCACGCCCTCGATGACCAGCACCGGCTTGCCGTCGACGGTCTCGTTGCTGACCTTGATGTCCTTGAAGGCCAGCCCGCGCAGGTTCACCTCCAGCCCGACCATCTTGTAGAACGTCGCGGTCTGCGGCAGCAGCCGCACGACATCGCTGCGCCAGATCATCAGCGCCAGTACCAGCGCGCCCATCGCGGCGCAGGCGGTCGGCAGGCCGACGACCGGCAGGAACGGAATACGGGGCAGGGAAGGTAGCCGGAACAGGCGGGCCAGCCGGGCGCGGTGCGTGGTGACCGGAATGTCCTCATGGTCCTCGGCATCGCGCCGGGCGGCCGATGTCCAGTCGCTGCCCCCCGCCGGCGCGCCTTCGCCCTCGGCCGGCCAGCCAGCCGAAATCGAGGGGCTGTCGACCACCGGGGTGTCCTGCGCCTCGTCCTCGCGCGCCATCGCCTCCCATTCGTCCGCGGCCGAATGGCTCGATTGCGCCGGGCTTGGCGAAGCATTTGGCATGGCCGCCGGCGCGGCTTCCGCCAGTTCGATCGCGTCCTCGGGCCGCGCCAGCCAGGTTTCCTTGCAGCGGGAGCAGCGGACGGTGCGTCCCCCGGCCCCCAGGGTAGCCGGATTGATCGCGTAAGATGTTGTACAATGGGGGCAAACGATATGCATGGAGCCCATCTCACCAGTGTCTTTGCCCGGATGCTACATAGCGACTGTTAACGAATCGGAAACCATAACGGTCGCACAACCGTTTTGTCCGGTTAGTACCCAGACCGGCGGGCTACGAGCCCGAAATTCAGGTTCGGGCCCAGGTTCAGGTTCAAGTCCGGGGTTTCCGGGCACGGTCCATATCGAGCGGAGCTGAGCTTGGTTCGGTTCGAAAATGTCGGTTTGCGCTACGGGCTCGGCCCGGAGATTTTGCGCGACCTCTCCTTCATGGTTCCGGCCCATTCCTTCCAGTTTCTCACCGGGCCCTCGGGTGCCGGCAAGACGTCGCTGCTGCGGCTGTTGTTCCTGTCGCTGCGGCCGACGCGCGGCCTTGTCAACCTGTTCGGCGAGGACGTCTCGCTGCTCGGCAAGGATCAGGTTGCGAACATGCGCCAGAAGATCGGCATCGTGCTGCAGGATTTTCGCCTGCTCGACCACATGACGACCTATGAAAACGTGGCACTGCCGTTCCGCGTGATGGGCCGCGACGAATCCAGCTATCGCCGCGAGGTGATCGACCTGTTGCGCTGGGTTGGCCTCGGCGAGCGGATGGATGCGCTGCCGCCGATCCTGTCGGGCGGCGAGAAGCAACGCGCCGCGATCGCGCGCGCGGTGATCTCGCGGCCGCAATTGCTGCTGGCGGACGAGCCGACCGGCAGCGTCGACCCGACGCTCGGCCGGCGCCTGTTGCGGCTGTTCATCGAATTGAACCGGCTGGGTACCGCAGTGATCATCGCGACCCACGACATCACGCTGATGGATCAGTACGAGGCGCGGCGACTGGTGCTGCATCAGGGACGGCTGCACATCTATGAGTAGGGTCGGCGACGAGCATGGACCGCTGGTGGACCTCGGCAACGAGCGCCCGCAGGTGCCGGCGCAGGCGCGCAACATGTCGCCGATCGTGCCGCGGGCCTCGATCTCCGGCCGCGCACTGGTCGCTGTCGTTGCCATCATGACCTTCCTCGCCTCCATCACTACTGGCACCGTGTTTCTGATCAGCGCATCGGCGGCGGAATGGCAGTCGGAAGTCGCCAGCGAAATCACCGTTCAGGTGCGCCCCTCGGCCGGCCGTGATCTCGATCGCGACGTGACCGCGGCGGCGGAGGCGATGCGGGCGCAACCCGGCATCGTCCAGGTCAAGCCGTTCAGCAAGGACGAATCGGCAAAGTTGCTCGAGCCCTGGCTCGGCAGCGGGCTGTCGATCGAGCAGTTGCCGGTGCCGCGCGTCGTCGTCGCGCGCGTGCAGCCCGGCACCACGCTCGACCTCGCGGGCCTGCGCAAGGCGGTGATGCAGGTGGCGCCGTCGGCGAGCGTCGACGATCACCGCGCCTGGATCGAGCGCATGCGCTCGATGACCGGAGCGACCGTGTTTGCCGGCATCGGAATTCTCGCGCTGGTGATCGTGGCGACGATCATCTCGGTGTCGTTCGCGACTCGCGGCGCGATGGCGGCTAACCGCCCGATCGTCGAAGTGCTGCACTTCGTCGGCGCCGGCGACCGCTACATCGCCAACCACTTCCTGCGGCATTTCCTCAGGCTCGGGCTGGAGGGCGGGGTAATCGGCGGCGGCGCCGCGATGCTGGGTTTCGGCTTCTCCGAATCGATCGCGAGCTGGTTTTCGGGTACCCCCGTCGGCGATCAGTTCGCAGCGCTGCTGGGGACGTTTTCGCTGCCGCCCTCGGGCTATCTGGCGCTCGCGGTGCAGGCCGTGGCGATTGCCGCCATCACCGCCTGGGCCTCGCGGCGAACGCTGTTTGCCACGCTGGACGATATCGATTGACGCGACCAATGACGGTTTGGAGTGAAACAGGTCACGGACTTGTCCCGGGAGCGGGACTCCACTTCGCGTGAAAACGTTCTAGAATTGTAAACGGGAAGAGGACCGTCGGACTACATGGATTTGCAGCACGCCGATAGCACGCCGAGGGACGCGCGACCGCGCGGGTTGCTGCGCGCGATTATCGTCGGCTCGATGGCGATCCTGTTTGTCGGCGCGGCCGTGGGCTTCATAGCCTTTCTCTCGCAATTGCGCGGCGTCGAAATCAAACCGGCGCGCTCCGCCGACGGGATCGTGGTGTTCACCGGCGGCTCGTCGCGGGTGTCGGATGCGATGGAATTGCTGGCTGGCGGCTACGGCAAGCGGCTGTTGATTTCGGGCGTGCATCCGACCAACGCCGTCAGCGACATTTCGCGCTCGCTGCCTGACAACCAGTCGCTGCTCGGCTGCTGCGTCGATCTCGACCGTTCCGCCATCAACACGCGCAGCAATGCCGCGGAGACGCGGCGCTGGGCCCGCGAGCGCGGCTTCAAGTCGCTGATCGTCGTGACCTCGAACTACCATATGCCGCGCGCGATCCTGGAACTGTCGCATGCGATGCCGGACGTGACGCTGATTCCATTTGCAGTGATCGGCGACAGATGGCGCGACGAGCCGTGGTGGACCAGCGGCGCGACGCTGCGGCTGTTGCTGTCGGAATATGCGAAATACGTCGCCGCCGAGGTGCGCGTGCGGTTCGCCGGCGTCGGCCTCGAACTGATGTCCGACCCCTCCGATCAGCCTGCGCCGGCGCCGCGCCGGCCGGCGACGGCGCAAGCCAACTGAGCGGATTTCACGCTTGCTAGAGGTTCTGCACCGGAGCGGGCAACGGATGCTGGTTGTGCAGCATCGCCGCGAGCCGGTGCAGTTGGGAATCGCGAAAGCCTTCCGCCTCGATCGCCTTCACGGTGGCCAGAACATAGTCGCGGTTGACGCCGGACTGGCCGTGTCCCTGCAGCACGTGGCGTAACTGTTCCGTCAGCGACAGCCTCCCGGCATATTGCACATGGCCGCGATCGACCACGTAGACCAGCGCGCTGACGCGCTCGCGTGCCGCGTTCTCCAGCCATACCGACCGTTTCACCTCGCGATAGACCGAGGTAACCTGCTCGCGTTCGCGCAAATAGGCGATGGTCGCGGCGCTGTGCTTTTCCGCGACCCGGAACGCGATGCCGCGGCAGGCGCCGCCGCGGTCGAGCCCGAGCACGAGACCCGGCTTTTCCGGCGTGCCGCGATGGACGAAGGAATAGACGCAGAGCGCGCGGTGTTCCCCGATCAGCCGCGCCGGCACCCGTTCGATGAAGTCGAAGCCCGGGCGCCACATCAGGGAGCCGTAACCGAACACCCAGAGGTCGCCTGTCGAGAATTCCGTATCGTTGAGTGTGATCGCGGACATGCCCTCGCACCGCTACCAGAACGGACCGGCAAAGCGAAGTGATTTCAATGCCTTTTGTTGTGGGAAGCGGATGCTTACATTCGCCCCAATTGCTAGCCAAAGGACGCCGCATGCCTGACATGACCCCCGCGCCGCGCCGGCGCCCGCTGTGGCGCCTCTTCGCCGCGCCTGCATTGCTCCTTGTCGTCGCCGCGGCGTGGAGTGCGTTCTGGTTCTATGCCGCTTCCGAAGTCGGTGTTCGCGCGGATGCGTGGGCCGCGCAGGAGGCAAAGGCGGGACGGGTCTATGCCTGCGGCAAGCGCTCGGTGGCCGGCTTCCCGTTCCGTTTCGAAGTCCGCTGTGACGACGCCAGCGTTTCGCTGGTCTCGCAGACCGCCGGTGCGCAGGTGCCGTTCACCGCACGGCTCGGCGAAATCCTGGTGATCGCGCAGATCTATCAGCCGAAACTCCTGATTGCCGAGTTCAAGTCACCGGCGACGCTGTCCGATCGAGGCCAGCCGCCGTCGATGCAGGTGAACTGGACCACCGGTCGCAGCAGCGTGTCGGGACTGCCTGATATCCCGCAGCGCGCGTCCATCGCGTTCGACAAGCCGTCGATCGAACGCGTCAACGGACCGGTGCGAACGCCGCTTGCGCGCGCCGGTCATGTCGAGCTGCACGGCCGCCTTGCCGATGGCTCGACCAGGGATAAGCCCGTGATCGAAGCGGTATTGCAGATATCCGGCGGCAACGTGCAGGAAGTGCACCCGATACTCGCGGCGCCGTTCGACGCCGACATCCAGACCAAGCTCACCGGCTTGAATGATTTTACGCCAAAGCCGTGGCCCGAACGGTTCAGGGAGTTGCAGGCGGCGGGCGGCCATATCGAAATCGTGCGCTCGCGGATTCAGCAGGGCGATCTGATCTCGGTCGCCGCCGGGACGTTGAGCCTCAATGCCCAGGGGCGGATCGACGGCGAATTGCAGATGACGGTGACGGGGATAGAGCGCGTGATCCCGGCGCTCGGCATCGAGAAGATGCTGGAAGAGGGCGTGCCGCAGGCGACCCTCGATCGCGTCGCGCCTGGCGTCAAGACGCAGGATCTCAACAATCTATTCGGCGCGCTCGACAGGGCGATCCCTGGCCTTGGCAAGGTCGTCAAGCAGAACGCCAACGCAGGCGTCGCCGCCGGCATCAACGCGCTCGGCAAGGAGACGGAGCTGGAGGGCAAGAAGGCGCGCGCCTTCCCGCTGCGCTTCGTCGACGGCGCGGTGTTTCTCGGGCCGTTCAAGGTAGGGCAGGTGCCGCCGCTGTTTTAGGGGCGCGTACTGTTAAATCCGATTTTGTATCGTAGCTTGCTGAATGTCCGCTTCGCGCCGCAAGCGACTGAAGGGCGCCGGTGGCTTATCCACTCGCACCTTACGGCATTTCAAACTCTTTAGCATAGTTGCTGAGCAACGCATTACAGATCGATAATCGTCCTTGCGGGGATTGCTTCTGGTGACTTAGGCACATTCCCCAGGATCACGAGACGTTGCAGCCAAGTCAGCTCGCGCTCAGGCGTCTTGGGAATTTCGACATAGTCGATCACAAGTTGGTCGTTTTCCTTCTCGATCCGGAAGTAATTCAGGCGATACGAAGGATAGTAGACCGAGGGCAACAAGCCAAAGCGCACCGGAACACGGGACAATAGCTTCAGCCACGTACCGGTATTGATGACGACTTGACCGGCGGGACCCAGTCGCCGCAGGAACGCCGAATGCGTGTGTCCAAAAATGAACACCGCTACCTTGTCATCCTCCTGGAAAACCTCCTGAGCCCCTTTGAGGTAGGGCGCTTCCGAATCGAGATTCGGGGTCACTCCGTGGCTCGTCCGTAGACGAAAGCGATGCAACGTTCGCATGAGGTCACGTTCGACGACCAACGCGGGGATACCGAACAAAATCAAAAAGACGGAATTGATCGCGATCACGACCTGAAGGACGTTGTCGATGATCCCCAGCCTGCTCATCAGCGGGTTGTGAAATATGATATTGTAATCGAAGATGCCCGCGACACGAAGGATTTCCCCGATGATCGCGATCATCGTGACGCCAGCCAGCAGCAGGAAGGGCAGCAGCACCCAGCGTAGCACCGTACTCATCTCGCGGTAGAAGTAGTTCGACAGCATCCACTCGGGAATCTGCATCGTGCCCACGGAACGGATGTCCTTGAGCCAGTCTCCCCGGCCGAAGTCCGAATGCCGGCTGGCTCCGCTGACGAAGGTTTCCGTGATGAAGTAGCCCACCGGAAGAGCGTAAGCGTTGCCATATTCGGGGAAGCTATTGAACTGATCGCGCTGCTGTCCGTGTTCGATCCATATCCTCTTGTCGCCCACCGGGCGGATCAGGACCAGGCTCGGGTCCAGATGGATGTTGTATGCCTGCAGTTTCTCCACAAAGGTCGGATCGCAAGCGAGATCATAGTCGTGATTCCCGACCATCATGGTCACCTTGATGCGCGCTCCGGTAGCCCTGAGTTGGTCGAAAATCGCCTGGTGCGCCCGTATGATGTGCGCAAGCCTTTCAACCCCGCGCACAAGCGTGAGCTCCCAGAAGCCAAACGTGTCGCCCACGATCAGAAGCTCAGTGTCGGGGCCTTCTTTTTCCAACTCCTTCAGGAATTTGATGAACTCGGCGGCGTAATCGCAATGCTGCAATTGACCGTCGCCACCCATGTGCAGGTCACTGACAAAATAATACTTCTGTGCCAAAGTATGATCTCCCTGCCAGACCGGTCGAAAATATCCGACCGAGGGTCATACACGTGCGCAGCATATCGCCCAGGCCGGCTTGATGTAAGCATGAACCATGAACCTCACTCGGCCCGTCGCATTCTGGATTGCGGTATTGGCGGCGGTCGTCGTCGCCGTCGTTCTCTTGCGCGAAGTCCTGCTGCCTTTCGTCGCCGGGATGCTACTGGCGTATCTACTTGATCCTCTGGCCACCCGGCTGGAACGGCTCGGGATGAACCGCCTCGTTGCGACGCTAACCATCGTCGGGTTGTTCGTTGTCGGCGTGACCACGCTTATCATTCTGACCGCCCCGGTCGTTGTCGGTGAGCTTGCCTACTTCATCGATAATTTTCCGCTCTACATCAAAACGGTGCGGGGGTTCGCGACCGATCCAGATCGGCCGTGGCTGAGCAAGCTTGTGGGGGAAGGCCTGGCCTACGCCGAGCAGTCGGTCGGGGAATTAACCGCAATGGCGACTGCCGGGTTCAAAGATTTTCTGCGCTCGGTTTGGACCGGAGGCCGGGCGCTGATCTCGGCCTTCTCCCTCCTGGTGGTGACCCCGATCGTTGCCTGCTATCTCATCTATGATTGGAAGAAGATGGTGGCGGTTATCGACAACTGGATACCGCCTGCGCAGCGCGATACCGTCCGGGCCCTTGCTCGCGAGATCGACGACACGATCGGCGGCTTTTTGATCGGTCAAGGCACGCTCTGCCTGATCCTCGCGGTATTCTACGCGGCAGCGCTGTCCGTGCTCGGGCTCAAGCATGGGATCCTGATCGGCATTGCGGCAGGACTGATAAGCTTCGTGCCGTATCTCGGCTCCCTTAGCGGGCTCGTCACATCGACGTGCGTTGCGATTGCACAGTTCTGGCCGCATTGGGCCATCATCTGGATCGTCCCGGCGATCTTCTTCGTCGGCCAGACGCTGTCAGACTATTTGCTGTCGCCCTATTTCGTTGGCCGGCGCGTCAACTTGAACCCGGTCTGGATCATGTTTGCGCTGTTCGCATTCGGCTACCTGTTCGGGTTCGTCGGCCTTTTAATTGCCGTGCCGCTCGCGTCCGCTATCGGCGTGCTGACGCGCTTCGCGTTACAACGATATTACGAAAGCTTCTTTTATACGGCCACCCCGAGGGCAACTACGACAGATGCGGTTAGATTGACGCATTGCGACAAGAAGATGGATTGATTATCGCACCGCCTCGGTCATTTCCGGACCTCGACGCGCCCAAGCACGAGGTCGGCTTTGCCCCTAACAACGGGCATCGTCGGGCGTCGTCAGACTTGAATCGCTTCGACTTCAGGGCGGGCGGGCAATACTTCCCGCTCACGACGTCCGACGAACGGCCATAGAACCGGTAGGTGATGACGTATTTCTTGCCTTCCGGATCGCCGAAGCGTGATCGTCTGAGAAGACTGTGGCGGGAATGTCCTTGTCGCAATGCCGCTCTTGCTCTCTGACGGCCGACGCGATGGGTCGCTAATGAGGAGAAGCAAGATGACCAGAATTTCGTTTTTGGCGCTGCCGTGGCCTTGTCCGCACTGTTCGCGTCGCACGCGTCGGCACAGCATATGATCGACGAACCGGAAATGTATGCGTTCTACCATCCAAATGGCGATCTCGGAATCGGATCGGTACGATCGCCGGTTGACGCCCAGGCGATGACGCCACGGCTCGTGATGCGACAATCGATCACGAGGCACAAGCCGTCGCACAAGTAGCGGCCATGATCGGTTCAAGGCAGTCGATCGCGGGATGGGCGGCTTCGTGCGCCTGTCCCGCGCCTTCTCACTCGCCCTTCTTCTCCAGCGGCGGATGCGGACGGCCGAAATCGGGCGCCGCCGAGTCCTGGCCGATCTCGACGATGCCGCGGCGGATGGCGCGGGTGCGAGTGAAGTGCTCGAACAGCGCCTCGCCGTCATTGCGGCGGATCGCACGCGTGAGTTTGGACAGATCCTCGTTGAAGGTGCCGAGCATTTCCAGCACGGCTTCCTTGTTGTTGAGGAACACATCGCGCCACATCGTCGGGTCCGATGCTGCGATGCGGGTGAAATCGCGAAAACCGCCGGCGGAGAACTTGATCACTTCCGACGACGTCACCTGCGCCAGCTCGTCCGCCGTGCCGACGATGGTGTAGGCGATCAGATGCGGCAGATGGCTGGTGATCGCCAGCACCAGGTCGTGATGATCAGGCGTCATGATCTCGACCCTGGCGCCCATGCCGGCCCAGAACGCGCGCAGCGTTTCGACCGCCACGGGGTCGGCGCCGTCGGGCGGGGTCAGAATGCACCAGCGGTTGATGAAGAGTTCGGCGAAGCCGGAGTCGGGCCCCGAATGTTCGGTGCCCGCGACCGGATGCGCCGGCACGAAATGAACGTTGCCCGGCAGGTGCGGCGCCATTTCGCGAACGATGGCGCCCTTGACCGATCCGACGTCGGAAACGATCGCGCCAGCCTTCAGGTGTGGCGCGATCTCCTGCGCGACCGCGCCGCAGGCGCCGACGGGAATGCAGAGGATCACGAGGTCGGCGTCGCTGACGGCCTCCGCGTTGGTCTCCAGCACGCGATCGACGATGTTGAGTTCGCTGACCCGCGCGCGGGTTTTTTCCGAGCGCGCGGTGGTGACGATTTCGCTGGCAAGCCCCTGGGCCCGCACGGCGCGCGCGATCGAGCCGCCGATCAGGCCGAAGCCGATCAGCGCGACGCGTCGGAAGATTGGTGCCGCGCTCACTTGGCTGCCATGAAGTCGCGCAAGCCATCGACGACGAGGCGGTTGGCCTCCTCGGTGCCGATGGTCATGCGCAGGGAATGCGGCAGGCCGTAATTGTTCAGCGCCCGCAACACCAGGCCGCGCTTGGTGAGGAACGCGTCCGCTTCCGCCGATGTCTTGCCCTTGTCCGTCGGAAAGTGGATCAACACGAAGTTCGCCACGCTCGGCGTCACCTTCAGGCCGAGCTTGCCGATCTCTTCCGTCAGCCAGTTGCGCCACTTTTCGGTGAACGCCTTCGACATCTGGACATGCGCGGTGTCCTCGATCGCGGCCACCGCCGCCAGCATCGCCGGCGTCGAGACGTTGAAGGGCCCGCGGATGCGGTTGACGGCATCGACGATGTTGGCCGGGCCGAACATCCAGCCGATCCGCAACGCCGCCAGCCCGTGAATCTTGGAGAAGGTGTGCGTCATCACGGTGTTTTCGGTGGTCGCCACCAGTTCCAGGCCGAGCTCGTAATCGTTGCGCGACACGTAGTCGGCGTACGCAGCATCGAGCACCAGCAGCACATGCGGCGGCAGGCCGGCACGCAGCCGCTTGACCTCGTCGAACGGCAGATAGGTCCCGGTCGGGTTGTTCGGGTTGGCGAGCCACACCAGCTTGGTCTTCGGCGTCACGCGCGCGAGAATGGCGTCGACATCGGCGGTGAAATTGGTCTCGGGCGCGACGACGTTCCTGGCGCCGTTCGCCATCGTGGCGATCGGGTAGACCAGAAAGCCGTGGGCGGTGGAGATCGCTTCATCGCCATGGCTGAGATAGGTGTGCGCCAGAAGGTTGAGGATTTCGTCCGAGCCGGCGCTGCAGATGATGCGGTTGGGATCGAGCCCATAGGCGCGGCCGATCGCCTCGCGCAGCACCCTTGAGGTTCCTTCCGGATAGTCTTCCAGATGTCCGGCAGCGTCCTTATAGACGGCCATCGCCTTCGGCGACGGCCCGAACGGGGTCTCGTTGGCCGACAGCTTGAACACCTTGCGGCCCGGCTCCGGCACCGGCGTCTTGCCGGGCGTGTAGGGCGCAATATCGAGAATGCCGGGATTCGGCACGGGGCGGTTCATCTTCAACTCCGGAATTTCAGGCGGCGTTCAAGGCTTCGCCGACCCGTTCGGGGGCACCGTATAGCGCGTTGCGTGGCTGCCGACGAGGGCCGAAGAGCGCACCGAGGCCCCGGCCTGGATCAGGGCCGCCTTGATCTTCTCGAAGCCGGTGCCGGCATCCGAGACCAGAAGCGCCGCGCCGTCGAAGGCGGTGTCCGGCACGGCGACGATTTCGGCGAGCGGGGCAAGGGCGCGGGCGATATCGGCATTCCAGCCAGCGACGCGGACGCTCCACATCTGCACTTCCGTCACCATGGCATCGTCGGCCACCCGCGAGATCACGAACACGGGCAGCGCCGCCGGATGATCGGCGCGCTCCAGGAACGGCAGCCGGGCGATGATCTTCGGCGCGCCATCGGCTTCCAGCGCATTCCACCACGGCGTACGGCTCGACACCGCCGAGACCAGCGCCAGATCGCCCTTCGATTTCGCCACCGCCTCGACGGCGGCCTGCGCGCTGAAATGGCCGACATAAGGCACCACGAAGCCGAAATGAAACCGCGCCGAATCCCGCATCGCGGGCTCGCCGAGCGAGACGTCCGCATGCACCGAGAACGGCGCCTGGACATAGGTGAAGGTCGAGATGATGACGCGCCAGATGCTCTCGATGGTGTCGAGTGGCAGGATGCCGCGATGGCGCCGCACGAGCTCGCGCATCATGCTGGCCTCGCGCGCCGGGCGGAATGCCGAGCCGACCTCCTGGGTCTGCTTCACCTGGATCAGCCGGTCGATGATGTCGCCGCGCGCCATCAGGAGGCGATGGACCTGCTCGTCAATCGCGTCGATCTCCTTGCGCAATTCCTGCAAAGAGGGCGGAGCCGGGGGAGCTTTGGACATGTCAGAACCTTCAGCGCCGGATCGATCCGAAATCACCGGCAATCATGGCCATTGATTAGAAAAGACGGCCGCTGAAAGCAAAGAGAAACGGCTGCGCCGGCATGGCAGCTACCCGGTTAACCATGGGCCTGCCTTGACGAAAGGGCCGCTTCGGACTAGTTTTAGGCCATTCCGTGGTCATTTGAGCCGGCCGGCTTGCAGCCACGTTAAACAACTCGCTAAACAGGCCGGGGACAGAAGTGATCCCGGCCGAACCTTTCGTTCAGGCCGGGTTTTTTATGGCCTGACTTCTGTCTGGAGCCTCCGCAAGGAGGTCGGTCGTCGATGACAAATTTGCAGTCGGTATCCAGTCCGTCGATTCACAGCGAGGATCGCGCCCACGAGGCCGATCATCCGACCTCGACGGTGGCGAAGTTCGGCGTCGAGCAGCCCTTGAAGCTCGACTGCGGCATTGACCTCGCGCCGTTCCAGATCGCCTATCAGACCTATGGCGAGCTGAACGCCGACCGCTCCAACGCCATCCTGATCTGCCACGCGCTGACGCTGGATCAGCATGTCGCCAATGTGCATCCGCTGACCGGCAAGGCCGGCTGGTGGGAAATCATGGTGGGCCCCGGCCGTCCGCTCGATACCGAAAAATACTTCATCATCTGTTCGAACGTGATCGGCGGTTGCATGGGATCGACCGGTCCGGCCTCGACCAATCCGGCGACCGGCAAGGCCTGGGGGCTGGATTTTCCGCTCATCACCATTCCCGACATGGTCCGCGCGCAGGCCATGCTGCTGGATCGGCTGGGCATCGAGACATTGCTCTGCGTGATCGGCGGCTCGATGGGCGGCATGCAGGTGCTGCAATGGACCGCCGCCTATCCGGAGCGGGTGTTTTCGGCGCTGCCGGTGGCGTGCTCGACGCGCCATTCGGCGCAGAACATCGCGTTTCACGAACTCGGCCGGCAGGCCGTGATGGCCGATCCGGACTGGCATCATGGGCGCTATTTCGAACGCAACACCCATCCGCATCGCGGGCTGGCGGTGGCGCGGATGGCGGGGCACATCACCTATCTCTCCGACGCCGCGCTGCATCGCAAGTTCGGACGGCGGATGCAGGATCGCGAGCTGCCGACGTTTTCGTTCGACGCGGATTTCCAGGTCGAGAGCTATCTGCGCTATCAGGGCTCGTCCTTTGTCGAGCGCTTCGATGCCAACAGCTACCTCTACCTGACGCGCGCGATGGACTATTTCGATATCGCCGCTGACCACAACGGCGTGCTGGCGCAGGCGTTTCGCGGCATCAAGACCCGCTTCTGCGTGGTGTCGTTCACGTCAGACTGGCTGTTCCCGACATCGGAATCGCGCGCGCTGGTGCATGCGCTGAACGCCTCCAGCGCGCGGGTGTCGTTTGCCGAGATCGAGACCGATCGCGGCCATGACGCCTTCCTGCTCGACGTGCCCGAGTTCTTCGACATCGCCCGCGCCTTCCTGGAATCGGCCGGCAAGGCGCGCGGCCTCGACAAGGCGGGAGGTTGAAATGGTGTTGCAGGAACAGAGTCTTCCGCTCGGCGGCGTCGCGCCCGACCGCACCGGCAAATATCGCACCGATCATCTGCTCGTCGCCGAGATGATTGCGGCCGGCTCAAAAGTGCTCGACGTCGGCTGCGGCGACGGCGAACTCCTGCAACTGCTGGAGAGCCGCGGCATCGACGGCCGCGGTATCGAGCTGTCGCGCGAGGGCGTCAACCGCTGCGTCGCCAGGGGGCTGGCCGTGGTGCAGGGCGACGCCGACACCGATCTCGTCAACTATCCCGATGACGCCTTCGACTACGTGATCCTGTCGCAGACGCTGCAGGCGACGCGGCAGCCGAGAGTGGTGCTGGAGAATCTGTTGCGCATCGGCCGGCGCGCGATCGTGTCGTTCCCGAATTTCGGCTTCTGGAAGATGCGGCTGCAACTGCTCGTCGGCGGCCACATGCCGCGCACCGAACATCTGCCCGCCACCTGGTACGACACGCCGAACATCCATTTCTGCACCATCAAGGATTTCGTCCAGCTCTGCGACGAGATCAACGTCAAGATGGAGCGCGCCGTCGCCCTCGACCTCTACGGCCGCCCGGTGCCGCTGAACCTGCCGTGGTGGGTCTGGAACATGTTCGGCGAGCAGGGCGTGTTCTTGCTGAGCCGGGGCGGGGCGGGGAAATAGAACCCGGCCGTCATTGTAGGGTGGGCAAAGCGAAGCGTGCCAACCATTCTGTGAACTAGACGGAGATGAAGAGGGTGGGCACGCTGCGCTTTGCCCACCCTACGAATCTTGCAATGACGGCGTTACACCATCGCCTTCACCAGCGATCTCGGATCCCGCACCGGCCACCTCCCGGCCTCCACCAGCGCGATGAACCGTTCCACCATCTCGTTGAACAGCGCGGGTTCCTCGAGATTGAGCACGTGGCCCGACTTCGGAAAGAATGAAAGCCCCGCCGCCGGCAGATACTGTTTCAAAAACAGGCTCGGCCCGACGCAGTTGTCGTCCTCGTCGCCGCAGAGAATGAGCGCCGGCGTCGGCACGCGCCGGATCGCCTCCGTCATGGTGTAGATCGACGGACGTTTGCCTTGAAAGCTGCGCATGGTGTTGGCCGAGCCTTTGGCGTCGTGCCGCGCCAGCGCGGCGTAAAAATCGGCGTGGCCGCGCGGATCCTTCAGCAGAAAAGGAATCCGGCTCGGCGCCTCCCGCGTCTCCTTGGCGACTTCAGCCGATCCGATCGTCTCGTACTGCTCGGCATTGGCGACGCATTGCGCCCGGAAGGCGTCGAGGTTTTCCAGACCCGAGCCGGAGCCGACGGCGGCGAGCGTCATCGACAGCGCGCGCTCCGGCGCATTGAGGCCGACCTGCAGCGAGGAATAGGAGCCCATCGACAGGCCGACGAAATGCGCTTTGGCAATGCCGAGGTGATCGAGCACCGCGAGCGCATCGGTGTAGAAATGCTCGTAAGTGTAGACATCGGCTGATGGCGGCACGTCGGAGGGTGAATAGCCGCGCGCCGAATAGGCGATGCAGCAGTGGCCGCGCGAAAAGTAACGCATCTGCGGTTCCCAGTTGGTGTGGTCGGCCGCGAACTCGTGCAGGAAGATGATCGGCGTCCCGCTTCCCGCCTCTTCATAGTGCACACGAACGCTGTCCTTGGTGACGGCATAGGGCATTTTCGATTCCTCTCGATTTTCTTGCTTTTTCGTAACTTCGTTGCGTGACCCGTGAGCAAAATTGCAATTAATTTTCGGGGCTGCAATGGGGCGGAATCGTTTCATTTTCGCCACCGAATCAGCGCGGAATCACCCCGGAATCGTTATCCGGCCGCCACACGAAATCTTGCTCTCGTCACATCCCGCAACGCAAAACGCCGCCCGCGTTCGTTCGTAGACGAACGCAAAGGGGAAGTGGGGGTTGGTACAGAGGACTAAGTATGCGTCAGTTGTTTGCGTTTCGCCGGTCGCTTCGTTTACTCGCGCTGGCATTGTGTTCGGCTTCTATCGTCGTATTTGTCACTCCGGCTTCGGCAAAACCTGGCGCAGGGCGGCACGCCCGGACCTATCACGCCGGCCACCATGCCAAGCATCACTACGCCTATCGCCACCATCGCCATGCTCTCAGGATGTCGCGCTGGAAGCGCCAGGCCGCGCAGACGCAGGCCGGCGGCTTTTCGGGTTTCAACCCGAGCTACACGGGCACCCCTCAGATGGTCGCACCCGGCGGCTTCGGCTATGCCAACGCTGACGAGCGCAACCTCCGCACCGGCCGTCGTGGCGCCCGGCTTCGGCATGCCGAGCGCACCTCGCGCTGGGATCGCGCCGTCGCGCACATTAATGCGCGCGGACTTGCCGACGCCAACGCGAGCGTCGACGCGAACGCTAGCGTCGCTTCGAATGCAACTGTGACGCCGACCGGCGGCGCGATGGCCTCGGGCTACACCTCGTCGAACGTCGTCACCGAAGCGCGCAAATATCTCGGCGGCAACCCGACCGGACGCGGCAGCCTGTGGTGCGCGCGCTTCATGAACATGGTCCTGCAGCATTCCGGCTATCGCGGCACCGGCTCCGACATGGCGAGCTCGTTCGCGAAATACGGCCAGCGCGTTTCCGGCCCGCAGGTCGGCGCCATTGCGGTGATGACGCGCGGCCGCCGCGGCGGCCATGTCGGCATCGTCACCGGCGTCGACGCCAAGGGCAATCCGATCATGATCTCCGGCAACAACGGCAACCGCGTCCGCGAAGCCCCGGTCTCGCGCGGCCGGATCTACGCCTACGTCATGCCGACGAGCTGAGGCGAAGTGCGGCAAACCGCTTGGGTGGGCAAGGCGCGCAGGCGCCGTGCCCACCAACGCCTGTGAGCGAGGTCATTCGCTCATGGGAGCGGTTCGACCTTCGCCGCCATGTCGGGCGCGCGTGTCACCCGGTATGTCGCGTTGCTGCATTTGAGGACCCAGACGGCGCGGTCCGGCCGTGAGCGCTTTCTGTCCCTCGTGGCGCCGAGCGCCTTGTCACAGGTGAATCCCTGCGTACGAATCTGAGCCGACAGCATTGTCTGCGGCGTTTCGGCCGCAACCTGTTGCGCCCGCACCTGCGGGCTAAAAAACACGGCAGCGATAGCCAGGAGTAGCGATCCCGGTGTTTTGCGCATGACCTCAATCCTCCGAACAGACGTCCCGCTCGTCCGAGTGCTGAACTATATGGCAAGAACACCGGCGTTGTCTGCTTGGACTCTTTGGCGGTCTTCGGCCGAAATCACCTTTGACGTCCGCTAAGGGCCTGTCGGCTGAGTGGATGTGACGCGAGGCGGCAGGCGTAGGGGACCATGTCGAGAGGACCCCGCATCTCGCAGCGCTCATGCGGGCTACAGTCTCCCGCTCTCTGATCGAAAATTTGTAATCCGGCGCATGGTCGCCGCATGTGAAGTGCGCCACATCACGGAGGTTTTGTCTCGTTCGAGCGAGGATGGTCGAGGCGGGTCCTTGCGCGCCGGCCTCTCGGTTTCGTGAGGATGCTTCATGCGGAGTTCGGCATGGAACGATGGAACCGCGGCTTGAAGTCGTTCTCGCAGGTCGACGAAGACATGCTGAAACAAACCGATGGTTTAATGGCCTTAAGCCCAAAACCATGGGTGGCTGTTTGAGGCATCATTATCAACGTGAGCAGTGATGCGAATGCCGTGTGTTCCAAACTCGGGGTTTTGGCCCGCTGGAGATTTTTGATTGAGGAATATAGGTGCCGTCATGCGCGAAGATTTTGCTTCGTCCAGTTTCCTCGCCGTTATCATCGTGAGCTTGATTGTGGTTTGCACGGGCCTTGTCGCGCTTGCAAGCTGAGCCTGCGATGAAATGTCCGGCCGTGCGCCGTGCCTGGCATGAAGATGCCATCACTTGATCGGTGCGCGCGCGTTGCTGTCCGCAACATGATCCGCTGCGATGGAACTGTTTCCAAATATTTCTGGCGGCTGCGCAATCTGGAGAAGTTCTAGCAACCACCCATCGAACTCCGAAGATGCCTGCGCTAGAGCGAGGCATCAAAAATCGTACCGGCCAAGCCGGCGGACTTCGGGGTAATTGCAGGGTGACACCAACAGACTTCCATTCGCTTTCCACCAATCAACTTCAACTCCTGCGAACGATCTGCCTCGGGGCAGTCAGCGCACTCACTCTTCTCCTCCCGACTGGAACCGCACTGGCGCAGTCTTCGCTGCCGCCGGTCACCGTGGACGCGCCGCAACAGCGCGCCCGTCAGGCCGCAACCCAGCCATCCCGCCGCGCTTCGACCACGCGGGCCGCGCGCACCGCTCGC
>NZ_LLXZ01000106.1 GCF_001440395.1 Bradyrhizobium jicamae
TCTGCCTCGCGCAGGCGCGCGGCTGCCGCATCCTGCGTCGCCCTCGTCTCGGCGATCCGCGCCTCGATCTGCCGAATTCTGCCGCGCTGGTAGTCAGTTGACTGCGCATCAAATCCGGCTCTCGATTGCGATAGCGCGTCACGCTGACCGGCAATGCGTTTGAGTTCGCTGCGTTGATTGTCTCGGTCGCGCTCAAGATCAAGAAGCCGAGCGGTATCGAAGCGCTCGTCGGCCACCTCAGCCGCTAGTTCCCCCGCGTTAATGCGTCCCCCGATGCTCTTGACGGCAAGCGTGACCCGGCCATCGATCGGCGCACGCACGACGTAAAGTCGAGCATTTACCGTGGCATCTGCCGAAGTTCCAGCGAAGTGCTCCCCGATGATGACGTACAATCCGCCGGCGAGGAGAACCAAGCCGATGACCACACGTGCGAGCTTCATGAGAGACTTCCGACCGCATTCCAGGTCTTCTGTGGAGCAACTTAGAGGCGAATTTATGAAAGCGAGCGAACGATCAAATTCATCCTGAAGTTGAACGCTATTGAATCGTCACGATTGGACACGAGACAGTTCATAAGTACGACCCTCAAAGTAGGTAGATCGTTCCGTTAGAGATTACGTTCGGGCGCCCGTTCGCGCGAGCCCTCTGGAGGGAGTAGGGCGCGGTCATCCCTTGTCCACGCTCCGACGGATTGTATACCGCGTCGTAAACAATGCTGCGCTTTGAGCTGATCCAATGTTGCCGAGCTTTGGCTGAACGACTTCGAGCAGAGTCTCTCCGCGAAGTCCAACTGTCACGACGAAGTCCAACTGTCACTACAATGACTCCGAAGAATCCTTGGACTCAACAACATTCTCAGAAGATTGGCCTGAGCGTGCAGAGAAGAAGCAAGCAATCCAAATCCGACCTTTAGTACCGCAACCAACACATTAGTTGTCGCTTCGAAACCCAATTGAAATGCGCAATGCAGGTTCCGCCGATTTCGCAACCCTATATGCTCCCGGAAGCGGAGAGGTCACCCAGTTCGGGCACCGTGCGTGTCCGCCATTCGCGTTTTTCGTCCTCGGCCGCAATCGTGGGCATTCGATATCTCCTAACCTGAGTACGGATTGACAAGGTACTACCTGGTTCTCTCCGATTATGAAGCCTCAAAGGTACCACAACCTCCAACATGTCCGCGCCTACTTCCTTTGGTAGGGCTTGGCCGTAGGGAAGAAGCACGACGTATTCAACTGCGCAGGATTCATCCGGGGCCAGCAGAACTTCGCCTTCTCGAGACGTTTTAAACAGAGGTGTACGCCGACTTTCGATTGCCCACATCTCATGGAACCGATAGTGATGCCGAAGGCGACGTCTTGCAATTTGGTCAGACCATGCCAGACCACGATGTTTCCTGGGGGAGGGTCGCGTGTGCGGCCGAGATAGCCGCCGAGCATGGCGATCTGCAAAGGTAAGTTTCGAGCGTTCGGCGAAGGATGCGCGGTCTGGAACGCGCCGCATCGATGCGGTCGAGTGTTTCTATCTCGGCAGGGGTAAGGACAGTCTCAGGCCTCGCGTCCGGTTGAGCGCGCGCGGACATGGTGATCAAAGAGATGCGCTAGCTGACGACAGTGATGAGGGCGAGCAGCTTCACCAGCTGCTCGGCAGTCTGCAATCTCGCGCCCTCGGCGCGGCAACCAGATTTCATGACCTTGTGAAACACCTCGACCTTCCAGCGCAAGGCGCACCAGTCGAGCTTTTCGACGGCGGCTGCGAGATCGTCGATAGGTAGATTGGTCACGAGCAATCCGGTCGATCGGATCGCGATCCGAAAGTGGGTCGACCTCCAGGGCATGAATGTAGACGAGGATTTGCCACCGAGGCGAACTTGATCTGCAAGCAAGCAGTTTCGCCATCTTCACCGCCAATCGCGACCTGGTGGTGACCAGACCAAGGGACAGTGGCGAGTTGGGCGAAGACACGATGGGCCGCATCCGTCGGCGCGGCTTCCGGTGGTGGCTCGGCCAGCCGATTGGTCTGAACGCGCACAAGAAACCGCGTCCCGAGATCCTGCGCCAGGCAAAAGAGTTCGTAGATATCGCTTTCCCGGTCCTCCACGTGCATGCGACGCTCGGGCGAGCCCACAAGCGCGATGGACTGGCGCAGATTCTCGAGCCAGCGATAGCTTTCCTTTCTCGGTCGGCACGCGCGTTTGGTTCACGAGCCGCCTGAGCGCGGCCGTTCCTTTGAATTTGCTGCGGGTCCAGAACTTCACCGCCGACAGGCCGAGCGGAGTCCCGCTGGTGATGACGACCAGACTCGAATGCATCAACACAGCGCACAAGGTGTGGGTGGTGGGTTGTCCGGCTTTATAGTGCCCAGCGTTGATGGTCTTCGGGTACTCGATCTAGCCGGGCGACCCGCGACTGTAGACGAACTCGGTCGTGTCTTGATCAGGACATGCCCTTCGCTGGCTTGACCGTCGTACGGGTTATCGGGTAGTGCCCTGGCATGCAGCACGAACAGGCCACCGGGAGCACGGCGGTTGTTGGTGACGATGGAGGCTTTGACACCGCACTCGTAAGGCGCGGCCGCGTTGCCCCTGCCGATGCACTCCACCTCCGGGGCATGGAAGGAATAAAGCTTCCAGCCGCGCTGGCGCTGCTGCCAGCCACGCGGTGCTGATCGCGATCGGCGTCGACTGGGAAGGCCGGCGCCAAGTGCTCGCGGTCGATCTCGCTCAACCGGGGAGAGCCGATCGACCTGGAAGGAGTTTTTGGAAGGCGGGCTTCAAACATTGCGAGGTATCGACAGGAGCGTGATGACTGATCTTTAAATCGTCGTCCTGCTCTATCTTCTTTTTTGAACGTGACCTTCTCGGAAAACCGATATCCACCTCTCCGGGTCATGCTCGAGGAGCAGTCATAGATGGCGGCTTGTTGCCGATGCTCCCCGAACAACCGAGCGCGTCGACTCACGCATGCAGGCATCTTGTCCCATCTTCAGCAACCGCCATGCGGCCTGATTCGCGATTAAGCAGGGCGTGGATACCGGCGGCCGGGACGGCATCACTGAACAGGTAGCCTTGTCCTTCTGTGCAACCATTTGCCACCAGAAAGGCCAGCTGGCCTACGTCTTCGACGCCCTCGGCCGTAGTCGTCAGACCAAATCCCTTGGCAAGGCTAAGGATAGCACGAACGATCACCCGGCTGTCGGTACTGTCGTCGAGATGCGACACGAAGCTGCGGTCTATCTTGATCTTGTCGAAACTAAACGAAAGCAGTTGGCTAAGCGTAGCATAACCTGTTCCGAAATCATCGAGCGCGATGCGGACGCCCGC
>NZ_LLXZ01000107.1 GCF_001440395.1 Bradyrhizobium jicamae
GGGAAGCGTCCCCTTTCACGTCGAAGTAAAATGTGTTTAGCAAGAGAAGTATCCGTTCTTGTCAAACCGCGTAGCGGTGCGGAGATCAGGCACTAGCTAGGTGTCGTGCCGCACTAGGCATTAGGTGACGCCTCTATAGCTTGGTGAGTACGCCAACCGCTCCGCTGCATCGGCGATCTCGGCAGGCGTGCTGATGCCTAGCCTTGCCAGCAAGCGGGCTCGCTGTTTTGCAACTTGCTCGGGGTCACCACCAAGTCGCACGGCGATCTGGGCATCCGTTTTCCCGGCGGCAAAGCGCCGCAAGAGCTGCTTCTCGCGCGGGCTTAGCGGCAGTTCGGTCGTGACCATTGGGCTGTCCCATACCCGAAGTGTTTCAGGGCAGCGTACTACCTTTTGTTGCTCTTGCCTATTTTTCCCGGAAATTGCCGAACCCGCTGACGCACCTTCGCGGTCGGGGTGTCTCAGTCCAGCGAGTCGGAAAGAACGCATGGGAGGCGCGCGCACGTCGGCACCGTTCGGCGTTTCATCCACACCTACGTCCCCGCGGGAATATCCGCTAAGGGTCACAAGCTGCCCTAGTCAGCGCGATCCCCTTCTGTCGGCTATTGTCCCGGAAGCCGCTATGACGGCGCTCCAACGGGAGGTCAGCAACGGGCCAAAAGCTGATATCGCACCGGGTCCGCTTGCGGCCAGCGTGATAATGTATCTCGGGCCAATATTTGGGTGTGTCGGGTGGCTGTGTACTACGCTCATGCCTCTAAGCACTGCACTTTCCGAAGACGGGGGCCGTAGGCTTCTTTGGCATCCCTTCGATCGTATGCTCCGTCGCCGCGATCATCTTGTTCTTCGCGTCGGCCTCGATCGCAAGCTCCATAGCCGCCATCATCTTGACATTCGCGTCGCGTGGCGGTTGCTCAGTTTCCACCACTGCATACTGAACCACTGGCCGATCTTTTTTGAACATGAAGATAGCGCCCACCATCGTTGGCAATCCGAAGAACATCCACAGGCCGAACGCGATTGGGGCGCCACCCGACCCCGCGTCCACACCCATGGCCACGATTAAAACGGTCGGGAGAAGCAGCACGAAGCCGATGAGTTTCATGCCACAATTTTAGGTCGCGGGAGTTAATGCCGAGTTGAGGGGGTCATTACCTTGCCTGATGTCAGGCTCCTCAAACCCGTTCGACAGTCGCTTTGGGGTCATTAGCCGACGCTCGGAGCCCATCCGAACTTGGTCCGCTCCA
>NZ_LLXZ01000108.1:0-4256 GCF_001440395.1 Bradyrhizobium jicamae
CGGCGGCGATCATGGCGTCGATTTCGCAGCGCGTGGCCCAGGAAACCGACGTTCTGTCGGGAACGGCAGGCTCCGCGATGTTGAAGACGATGGTTCGACTGGTGGAACGCCAGCTCAGCGCCGGCAAAAAGCGGCGAACTCCTCGCAGGAGGCCTTGGTCGAGCTGTAAATGTGCGGCTCGCGGACGCCGTTGAGGTTCGGGCCATTGAGGATCATGATGCGCATGGAATGCCTTTCAACGGAAAAATGACGGGCCAGTGTAGTCGTCATTACAGGCAGAGCGAAGCTATCCGTCGCGCAGTACGTCGGATGGATGTATTGATTCCCATTCTAGTCGGGCTGCGGCTGATAAGTCGCCGCTTTGCTGTTTGCAATAGCGGGTGGGTGGCTCACACCACCTTGCGCCGGCGCAACTCGGCGATCTCGTCCTTCGCAAAGCCGAACTCGGTCAGCACTTCCTCGGTCTGTTCGCCGAACTCGGGTGGGCGTGCTGCCATGGTGCTCGGCGTGCGCGACAGCGACACCGGTTGGCCGACGAGCTGAATGTGACGGTTCTCGTCGTTGGGCACGTGCTGGGCGATACCGAGGTGCTTGACCTGAGCGTCCTCGAACATCTGGTCAATCGAGTAGATCGGGCCGCAAGGCACGCCGGCCTCGTTCAATTCCTTGACCCAGGTTTCCGTCGATTTCTTCTCGGTGAGCTTGCCGATTGCGGCATTGAGCGCGTCGCGGTTCTTCGAGCGCGCCGGCGCGGTGGCGTAATCGGGGTTGGTGATCAGCTCGGGCGCGCCGATCGCCTGCGCGCAGCGCTCCCAGATCCGCCCGCCCGTGGTGGCGATGTTGATGTAGCCGTCGGAGGTCTTGAAGACGCCGGTCGGGATCGAGGTCGGATGGTTGTTGCCGGCCTGGTTGGCGACGTCCTTTTCCATCAGCCAGCGCGAGGCCTGGAAATCCAGCATGAAGATCTGGGCCTGCAGCAGCGAGGTCTGCACCCACTGGCCCTCGCCGGAGACGTCGCGTTCCAGGAGCGCAGTGAGGATGCCGAGCGCGCAGAACAGCCCTGCGGTGAGGTCGGCGACGGGGATGCCGACCCGCATCGGGCCCTCGCCGGGCGCGCCGGTGATCGACATCAGCCCGCCCATGCCCTGCGCGATCTGATCGAAGCCCGGCCGCTTGTGGTAGGGGCCGTCCTGGCCGAAGCCGGAGATGCTGCCATAGACGAGGCGCGGATTGATCTGGCGCAGGCTCTCATAGTCAATGCCGAGCTTGGCCTTCACATCGGGACGGAAGTTCTCGACCACGACGTCGGCCTGCCCGGCGAGGCGCTTGAACACGTCCAGACCCTTGGGATCCTTCAAATTCAGCGTCATGGCCCGCTTGTTGCGGTGCAAATTCTGGAAATCCGAGCCCTGGCGCGGGCCGCCCGGCTGCTCGCCGCCGCCATCCTCCAGCAGCGCGTCGATCTTGATGACGTTGGCGCCCCAGTCCGCCAGCTGCCGCACACAGGTCGGCCCGGAGCGAACGCGGGTCAGATCGAGCACGGTGAACCGGGAGAGAGCCTGCGAAGCGCGGGGGGAGGGCATCAAGAAGTCTCCAGCCAACAATTGGTCGAGGTCAAATTATCCGCGAAATACATGGGCTTGTCATGCCATCATCGCGGATGGTGTCCGCGCCGGGATGCATGGCATGTCGGGGTTAGCGCGATAGCGACCGCAAATCGGCTCGCGCTCTCGCCGCGAGGGGGTCGTCGGGGTGCCTCGCGATGAAGAGCTCCAGCGACTGAACCGTATTCAGACGCCGCGCCATTTGATATTCTTCCTCCACCGCCAGCTTTGGATCGCGTGCGGGCGGCATGGAATTTGCGGTAGCCGTGTCAGGCTTTGCATCCGAAGCGACGGCTTTGGCCATGGACAAATGACCTTCTTGAAGCAACCGATCCGAATCTGGCGGGAAGACCGCCACGGTCGGTAACGAGATCGTAAATGCTAAAGAAACAGTAAACAACCTTGGCGCAGCACTAACGCGGAAGAGTCTTCGCATTGTTGAACCTACGGTGTATTTGGGCATTTCCGGTCACCGAAACTCACCCAAACAGTTTTAGCATCGCATTGTAACTTGATCGAAACCTGAATCGCTTGGAAATGAAGGCGGCGCGAATCAGGTAGAGCAGGATTTTCCGGAGATACACTTGGCAACGGCTACAGGGGTTACCCAAACCAACAACCCGGAAATTGATGGTCTGCTGCGCGGCTCGAAATGGTCCGGCACGATCTCCTATAGCTTCCCGGATTCTCCGAGCGATTACTCTGCCAGCTATTCTGGCAATGGCGAGCCGACCATCTCGGGTTTTTCGTCGGCGCCGGCTGCGATGCAGCAAGCTATCCATTACGCCATTTCGCTGATTGCCGGCTACACCAATGCCAGCTTTCAGTACGCAGGAACCAACGGAGCGGATATCGCGATAGCCCAGTCGCCTGCCGCCAATCCGACGTCCTATGCCTATTACCCCGCTAATTTGCCGGCCGGTGGCGATGTCTGGTTCGGAACCGCATATAATTACTCGCTTGCTGCGCTAGGAAATTACTATTTCGCTACCGCGCTGCATGAGCTCGGCCACGCTCTGGGCCTCAAGCACAGCCAGGAAACCGGCGGTGTTGCCAATGTCGCGGTGCCGGCGGCGCACGACAATTCCGAATATACCGTCATGAGCTATCGCAGCTATGCCGGTGCGCCGCTCACGGGATACACAGCCGAATCCTACGGTTTCTCGCAGACCTACATGGCCAACGATATCCTGGCCCTGCAGACGCTTTACGGCGCGAACTACTCGACCCATAGCGAGAACACCGTCTACTCATGGAGTCCGACGACCGGGCAGATGTTCATCAATGGCGTTGCCCAGCTCGCGCCGGGCAATGGTGCCGGAGGCTCTGCGAACCGCGTATTCGAGACGATCTGGGACGGCAACGGCGTCGATACCTACGATCTGTCGAACTACACGACGGCCGTAACGATCAATCTCAATCCCGGCGCATCCTCGATCACGTCGAGCACGCAGCTCGCCTATCTCGGAAACGGCCACTATGCGGCCGGGAATATCTACAACGCCTATTTGTTCAACGGCGATGCGCGATCCTATATCGACAATGCCATTGGCGGCTCGGGAAATGACGCCATCACCGGCAATGCGATCGCCAATACGTTGAACGGCGGCAGTGGCAACGATACGCTGACGGGCGGGGCGGGTAACGATACCATCCTCGGCGGTTCCGGCGCTGACGTTGCGGTATTCTCAGGCGCCCGCAGCAACTATGTGATTGCCTATAACTCGGCCACGCAGACGTTCACGGCCGTCGACCAGCGTTCCTCCGGTCAACTCGATGGTGCAGATATCCTTGTCGGCGTGGAGAACTTTCAGTTTTTAGACGGGACGTTTGCGAGCGCGACATTCCTGGGCCCTCCGACGATTATTGAGGCGTTAGGGGCAACCAGTCTGGTTCAGATTTCCTCTTTTTACTTTCTTCAGAGCAACAGCAGCGGAACCGGGCCGGAGCTATATTGTTACGGAGCGCCGGTCACCGCCGGTCAGTTCGGCGCCTGGACGCCGATCGGAACAGAGCAGACGGCTAGCGGTTATCAGGTTGTCTTGAAAAACGGGACGGCTGACAGCTACATCATCTGGAGCGTCGACAGCAACGGCAACTATATCACCAACACCGCGCCCGCCTCGGGGGCCAGCACAGGCATTGTGTCGCTGGAAACGAGCTTCCAGCAGGATCTCAACGGCGACGGCACGATTGGCGTTTCCATCGCCTCAGGAACAGCCATCGAGTCCTTCGGGTTGACCAAGCTGGTGCAGGTCGGCAACAACTATTATCTCGCCAGCGTCAGCGGCAATTCCGGTCCCGAGCTGAAATGCTACGGAGCGCCGGTTGTGGTGGGCCAGTTCGGCGCCTGGACCCCGATCGGAACAGAACAGACGGCAAGCGGCTATCAGGTTGTGTTGAAGTACGGGACGGCCGACAGCTACATCGTCTGGAGCGTCGACAGCAGTGGCAACTACATCACCAACACCGCGCCTGCCTCGGGGAGCAGCTCCGGCATTCTGTCGCTGGAAACGGGCTTCCAGCAGGATCTCAATGGCGACGGCACGATTGGCGCAGCAGCCGTGTCGGGAACAGCCATCGAGTCCTTCGGGTCGACCAAGCTGGTCCAGGTCGGCAATAACTATTATCTCGCCAGCGTCAGTGGCAATT
>NZ_LLXZ01000108.1:4557-42015 GCF_001440395.1 Bradyrhizobium jicamae
CGACGGCACGATTGGCATAGCCGCCATGTCAGGAACAGACATCGAGTCCTTCGGGTCAACCAAGCTGGTCCAGGTCGGCAACAACTATTATCTCGCCAGCGTCAGTGGCAATTCCGGCCCCGAGCTGAAATGCTACGGAGCGCCGGTTGTGGTGGGCCAGTTCGGCGCCTGGACACCGATCGGAACAGAACAGACGGCGAGCGGCTACCAGGTCGTGTTGAAGTACGGGACGGCCGACAGCTACATCGTCTGGAGCGTCGACAGCAGTGGCAACTACATCACCAACACCGCGCCTGCCTCGGGGGGCAGTTCCGGCATTGTGTCGTTGGAAACGAGCTTCCAGCAGGATCTAAACGGGGACGGCGCGATTAGTGCTGGAGCTTCTGCCATATCGCAAATGGCGTCGACTACGCTTGGCTCTCATGACGCGTTCCGGTTCCGGGCGGATTTCGGTGAACAGGGTGGCGGAACCGGTTCGGTCTGGCTGACCGAATTCTTAGCGAGCTATGCAAATCTCGATACGCACCCTACAGTTTTGCAAGCAGGTTCGTTACCTCACGTAGCGGACGCCGGTCAGGATGCGATAGTCAACGTCTTCAACCATGACGACATAATGCTTCGGCTGGCCGAGCTACCCACTGGCTTTTTCATCCTGCATTAGCCTGACCAGCCCGGAACACACTGGCCTTTAGACCTCGGTCCGGGGATAGATGGACTAATTCGACGTCAAGTACGGCAAGACATGAGTACTTGAAACGCAATGCCTCTCATGTTGATAATGACTAGATCAAGCTTGAGATGAGCCTCCCATCAATGGTTAGCGGCGCCTTCTGCAGTCCGACAATTCAGACGTCCGAATTGTCAGTGCGCCATTTTTCCCGATCGCGATTCATCAGATGAACGGTAGAGCTAACGTTAAGGTCGATGCAGCAACATCGAACTTGATGGATGCTTTGCGCGGCGTGAGCGCAATGATCGTTGCGTGCGTCCACGGATTCCAGGTGTTCGTCTTGCCCTATTATGGGGTCGGTTCTCCAAGCCATATCCTGACGAGTCTATTGGCCACTCACGCAGTGACGGTGTTTTTCATTGTCAGTGGGTTTATGATATACGTCAGCACTCTTCGTCACAGAAATGCAGACGGGTCATTTCAAACGGCAAGGTTTGCCGAAGCGCGAATACTCAGAATTTATCCGCCGCTGATTGCGGCAATTGTCATCACGATCCTGGTTTACTTGCTGATCCAGCTTCTGGATCTGCACGGCCGGGAGAGCTTTCGGCTTGGAGGCGAATTATTCGTTGCCCGAGAGCGCGCGACACTCGAATGGTCGGCGCTTCCCAGCACATTCTTTCTGCTCTATGGGGCAGTCCCCGGGGCTCCGCCGCCCATCAACATGGACGGGCCGCTCTGGACCTTGAGCTACGAATGGTGGTTCTACATTCTCATATTTTTGTCAGCACGGCTTTGGAACGGCTGCTCAGTTTCTACCGTGCTCCCACTCGCCGCCATTGGCGTCATGCTGCTACATGGTCGCAACACTTTGTTTCTTTGGTTTTTCCTGATCTGGCTCAGCGGCTTTTGGCTTGGGCACATTTACGTCAAGGGCCAACTATTCACCGACAAGTTTTGGCCAAGGGCGGCGGCACTAGCCGTTAGCACCTTGATCATGATGTTCGTCATGGGGCACGGGCACTTGGTCAGCGATCTGCTTAATCCTTTCGATACACCTTCTGCTCAGAGGATGATGGTGATTGTGGGCGTCTTTCTTGCGCTTGTGGTGTCGGTCCTGATTCGCTGGGCGACTTCTTCAGGTGTAGCGATACCCAAGGCAATCAGCGGATTGGCACGATTTTCATATACACTTTATGTCATACACTATCCGCTGCTCCTGCTGAGTTTCAGCTTGCTGTACCCGTTGCTTCACAATCGTGGCTGGATGATCTCCCTGATCGCAGCCGCGGCTGTCCTTGCGCCAATTACCTATATAGCTTCAAAGGTGGCCCTTCTCGTAGAGAACAGGAAACTGCTGAGCCGTTTGGTGTCTCGTACGCGTTGCCTGCAGCAAAAGGCTTGATGCGATCACGAGGCGGTAGCGTCCTTCCAGGTCCGCGGAGAAGAACTTGTATTCGGATCAGCGAGCTTGAAGAGCTAGCTGGCAGGACGAAAATTGGAGCGGACGCTATCCACCCAAAGAGAGCTGGTTCGATCGTCTGCATCATAAAGCAAATTTATTTCAACGACTTGCAGGGGCTGCATTGCGGCCTCCTAATCGCTCCTGTAGATAGGCGAGGGTGGGGTAAGTCCAGCAATCAGCGACCTCCCGGCTCGGTTCTTCCCTGTCGGCAAGTGCGCTTCCTAGTCATTCGTGGCACGGCATGTTCCCAGGTCGTTGGGTAGATCGACCGATCCATGTCGCGCCGGCCCGAAGATGATATGGCATTGAAAAAAAGTCCGACCGATCTGCTTGGTAATTCCGCCTGGAACGCAATCGCCTTTGGGGTGGCTGTTGCATTGAACCTGCTGATTCTGCCGTTCGTGGTTTTCCGTCTCGGTGTGGCGGCATTTGGGGTTGCAAGCCTGGTTACCGCATGTGTGGCGCCAGCGCTCGCGTTCAGCAACGCGCTGGCATTGTCTACGACGCGTGAGCTTGCGCAGCGGCTGGCGCCGGCGCAGCGCGATGAGGCGCAGCGGCACTTCGCCACCGCGATGATGCTGGCCATCGGCATCGGCGGCTTGATCGCCATCATTCTCGGCCTGGCGGGGGCGCCGCTCGCGCGCCTGGCATTCCATCTCATTAGCCCGTCCGCCGACGATCTCGGACTTGCCTTCGTGCTGGCGGCCGCCGGATGGCTGTGTCAGTGCATTTCCGCCGTTGTTCTGGCGTTATTCACGGCGCGGCAGGATTATCGGCGGATTGCTGCGATCAGCATTGGCGGCACGGTGATCGCGACGGCATCGATGCTGTTGCTGATCCCGCGCTGGCCGCACGCCTCGACATTTCTCGGCTGTCAGGCGTTGGGTTTCGCGACAAACCTGGCTCTCGCCTTCGGCTTGTCGCGTCGAGCGACCGGCGAACGGATGGCGCGGCCTGCGCTTCATCGCGGGCCGCTCGGTCATTTGGTCAGGCTGGGCGGCTGGCAACTGGCTGCGCAGGCGGGCGCGGTCGTCACCGTGCAAGCGGACAGATATCTGCTTGGCGCTCTGTTGCAACCGCAATTCGTCGGATTCTATTCCATCGCGCAGCGGCTGGAAGAGGCGGTGTATATCGGCGTGCTGAAAGTCGGCGAAGTGCTGTTCCCGTTCTTCAGCACGCTGCAGGCAGAGGCCGACGATCGCAAGGTGGATTTGTTGTTTCGGTCTTCCTGGGTTCTCAATGTCATCGCCGCAAGCGCAATCGGCGGGCTTGTCCCGGTGGCCGGCCCGCTGCTTCATCTGTGGACCGGTGCGGAAGTGGCCGCCGAAGGCCAGCGGGTGCTTGTGATACTGTCGATCGCCGGCATCTTCGGATCGAGCGCAAACGTCTTCGCATTCTACTTTCTGGCGCAGGGCCGGTCGCGCTCGAATGCCCTGATCTCGCTGCTGACCGGCGTCGCAACCCTGTCGGCCAGCGCGGTCGTGTTGCCGTATTTCGGCTGGCGGGCGGCGGGCTGGAGCGCATGCTTCGGCATGATCGCCCAGATGATCACCACCGTTATCCTGCTGCGGACGAGTTTCAGTCTCGCCGGCATGTGGTCGCGCCTGGCCAACTTTGTGTTGATGCCGCTCGGGGCGGGCATCGTCACGGCGCTGGCGCTAGGATATTGCCTGCACGATGCGTCGTTCGGCCATTCGCCGAGCTGGCCGTATGTGGGAAGCATCTATTTCGTGGCGGCCGGTATCATCTTTGTCGTTGCGGTCGCCGTGTCGCGGATCGGGCCCCACGGTGCGATGTGCTGGCGGGACCTTCACGTGATCGCCAGCCGCCTCCTTCCTGTAAGGGGGCCGTAGGAAATGTGCGGAATTGCAGGCGTCATGAACCTCCGCGGCAACGCGGTCGAGCGAGCGGAAATCTCGCGGCTGACGAACCTCGTCGCGCATCGCGGACCCTTCGGCGAGGGTATCTGGTTCAACGAAAAGCGCGACTTAGCCTTTGGTCACCGCAGGCTCGCGATCATCGACCCCGGGGAGGGCGGCTATCAGCCGATGGTTTCCGCCGACGGCCGTCATGTGATCGTGTACAACGGCGAAATCTACAACTTCCTCGAGCTTCGGCGCGAACTTGAGGCGCAGGGCGCGGTCTTTCGCAGCCAGTCGGACACCGAGGTCATTCTGGCCGCCTGGCGGACCTGGCAAGAAGGCATGCTGCTGCGCTTTAACGGAATGTGGGCGCTGGCGATTTACGACACCAAAACGGAAGAGCTGTTTCTGGCGCGCGACCGTTTCGGCATCAAGCCGCTATTGTATGCGATGACATCGGAACGCTTGGTCTTTGCGTCCGAGCAGCGCGCACTGGCGCGAAGCGGCCTGATCAACGTGTCATTGGATGTCGGCGTGGCGCGGCGGCTGCTGGTCGATGCTTTCGGCATTGAAGGGAGCGAGCGGACGCTTTGCCGGGAGGTGCGGCGCCTGCAGGCTGGACACTGCATGTGGTTGCGGCGAGGACGGCTTGAAATCCGGCGCTGGTGGCGGACGGTGGATCATTTGCCGGCGATACCGGCAGCCGAGGCGGAACGCGTAGAACGCTTTCGCGAGATTTTCCAGGATGCCGTCGCGCTGCGCATGCGCAGCGACGTCCCGATCGGAACCTGTCTGTCGGGAGGGTTCGATTCATCAGCCGTGATCTGTACGATGGCCGCGCATGAAAAGGCCGGCATGGGACCGCGCGACAGCACCTCGTGGCGCCATGCCTTCGTTGCGACGTTTCCCGGCGCCTCCAACGACGAGCGGCCGATGGCCGAGGAGGCCGCGGCCTGGGCGGATGTTGCACCGATATTCCTCGAGATCGGCCGGGCCGACGCGCTGACCGAGCTCGATCAGATCCTCGAAGACAATGATGACGTCTATATCGGGCTTCCAAGCGCAGCCTGGTTGATCTATCGAGAACTCAGGCGTCACAACGTGACAGTGTCGCTGGATGGCCATGGCGCGGACGAGTTGATGGGAGCCTATTTTCAGGATGGGCAATCGGGAGCGTTCCGGCTGCGAAATGCGGCTGCTGCGTTTGGCTCGAATTCGGCGCTGGCGAAACGAGGCATCGATCTGCTTCGGACGCTCATGATCAGGCGCAAGGGGCACTATTTCCTGCGCGGCGGTCTGCGCGATATTCCACCTGTGCTTCCGCTGGTTGGCGACGACGACGTGCTACCGCCCGACTGGGGCGCGCTGAACCGGCGGCTGTACCGGATGTTTCACAGCACGGTGCTGCCCACCATCCTGCGAAACTTCGACCGCCTTTCAATGGCTCACGGTATCGAGGTCCGAATGCCTTTCATGGACTGGCGTCTGGTGACCTATACGATGGCGCTTCCGGACGCCAGCAAGTCGTCAAACGGCTACACCAAGGTGATCGCGCGACAGGCTATGGCCAACCTGATGCCGGAATCCATCCGCATCGGACGGCGAAAGGTGGGATTCAATTCGCCGATGCCCGAATGGCTCAACGGACCTCTGGCCGAATGGACTGCAAGTCTGCTCGATCAGAGGGTGCCGGCCTTTGCCGAGATGGTAGACGAGCAGCGCTTGCGCGTGACGGTTGGTCATTTGATAGCGTCAAAGCGATGGGACTGGGAGTCGGTCGGTCGCATCTGGCCGTATTTGAATTTGAAATGGACGCTGGCAAGGTTTGCGTAAGTCATGCGCTTGTTTCAGAATAGCGGGCTTTATCCGTCCTATCTGGCGCGCCTGAACAAGCTCGCGGCGGATGCGTCGAGCTTCGTCGAGCGGCGTCGCATTTTTCTGGAAGACCGTTTTGGGGCGCTGCATTTCTTGAAGCCGGTGCTCGATGGATCTTCCGAGGCCTTCTTCACTAATGGCGACGACGAAACCCAGCAGCGTCTTTGGGCGCGCGAACAGAGAATTCCGGGCAAGCCGACGCTCGAGGCCATCTTGCTCGCCCAGATCGAGCATCACCGGACCGAAGTTTTTTACAACATGGATCCGATACGATACCCGAGTCATTTTGTGCGAAAGTTGCCGGGCTGTGTGAAGCAAGCTCTGTGCTGGCGGGCGGCGCCTTCGGGAAATGCGGATTTAACAGCCTATGGTGCGGTTCTCGGAAATTTCCCGTCAATTCTGGAGTCTTGGCGCTCCAAGGGCTGTCGAGCCGAGATCTTCTTCCCTGCGCATGATCCGCTGATGGAGCAGTATGGCCATGGCGATCGGCCGATCGACGTGCTTTTTGTGGGCGGTTATTCGCGACACCATACCGCGCGCGCGAGGACGCTCGAACTGGTGGCAAGCCTAGAGGGCACGCGCCAGATCGTATATTGCCTCGACGCTTCGCGGCTGACTGTGTTCGCCGAAAGCGCGATCGGGGCTTGGCTGCCATTGCGAAAGCATCGCCGTCCCGCCGCCATCGCCAGGATCGCCAGGCCCCCGGTGTTCGGCAGACAGCTTTACGGGCTGATCGGGTCGTCCAAAATCGTGCTGAACGGCGCCATCGATATGGCCGGCTTGGATCGCGGCAACATGCGTTGCTTCGAGGCCATGGGATGTGGCGCGTTGCTCGTATCGGACGCAGGCAATTATCCAGAAGGAATGGACCGGGATAAGACGATATCAACTTACGAGAGCGGCGCGGACTGCCTTGTCGAAATCGAAAACTGCTTGAACAACTGGAGCGACGTGAAACAGAAGGCTTACCAGGGTCGGTGCAAGATCAGAGATTTATATAGCAAAGAGCGCCAATGGGCTCTATTTGAAAAGCTCTTGGAAGGCCTCTAGGAGCCCTCATGCACATCAATGGTTTGCTCTTCAGACTTAAGGAATTGGCTGACGCGACGGCGTCGCCCCTCTACCTTTTGAGGGGGCGCCAACCCTGGTCGGTCGGCTACTATACCATGAAGAAATCGTGCATCGAGGCTGCGATCGATGGATCGGCGGTTCGAACAGGTCAGCCGCTTCCAGATTCTTTCGGCATCGCCATCGATGAAAGAGTCGTCGAGTATCCCTGGCTATTCGATCGGCTGAGACGCGGTGACCGTCCGCTGGGACGGGTTCTCGATGCAGGATCAACCCTCAATCATGAGTTTATTCTTGACCGCGAGCCCTTGCGTGGTGCGGATTTGACCATCATGACCCTGGCGCCTGAAAAGAGGTGCTATTGGTACAAGGGATATTCCTACGTTTTTGGAGATTTTCGAAAGACGCGGTTTCAAGATCAGGTCTTTGATACCATCATAAGTATCTCGACGCTGGAACATGTCGGTCTCGATAACACAATTCTGTATACGAACGATCCGGCGAAATCAGAGGCAAACAAGTACGGCTTTGTTGACGCCATCCGCGAATTCAAGCGCATACTCGCGCCAGGCGGGCGGTGTCTTATCACCGTACCCTATGGAAGGTACGAAAATTTTGATTGGTTTCAGATTTTCGATAAGGAAATGATCCAAACTTTGATCGAAACGTTTTCCCCTGCATTTTTTGATCTGGAATTCTTTCAGTATGGTCCGGCGGGCTGGAAGCGAGCGTCGGAAATGGAAGTTATCGACGCGACCGCTTTCGACCCACACAGTGGGCGTGGTCGGCTCAACGATAGAGCCGCCTGTGCGCGCGCAATTTCGTGCGTGCAGCTAACGGCATGAATGTTGATTATTACATTCAACGTTTGTTGGGACGCGCCACGTGCCGTCTCGGATCTCGCGCGCGCCTGATGCGGACCGCACGAATTCGCAATATACGTGGTGATAGCGATTGCATAACGATTGGCGCAAACACCATAATTCGCGGCGAACTTCTGACGTTCGCTCATGGGGGGAAGGTCGAGATTGGATCATGGTGCTACGTTGGAGAAGCTTCGCGGATCTGGTCTGCCTCCTTGGTGCAGATAGGAGACAGGGTTTTGATCGCGCATAGCGTCAACATCTTTGACAACTTGACCCATCCGATCGATTCCGCGGAACGTCACAGGCAGATCGAAGAGATGTTTACAAAGGGGCATCCTCGAAAGCTGGATCTGGACGAGCGGCCTGTCACGATCGACGATGACGCTTGGATTGCGGCCGGTGCATTTGTGATGCGAGGCGTAAGGATCGGCGCTCGCGCAATCGTGGCGGCCGGTTCGGTTGTCACCAAGGACGTTGCTGCCGACACGGTAGTGGCGGGCAACCCTGCGCTGGTCGTGAAGACTATTCCTGGAAATGAGTCATAGCTCTTTTAGGCATCTCTCATGAAAGTGTGGGTCACCGGCGCCAACGGATTCATCGGTCGGCATCTCGTTAGGGTGCTGGCTGATCGGGGCTATAGCGTCCACGGCATCGGCCACGGAGCGATCGGCGATGCCGAAAGGCATCACAGCGGACTTGCGCATTGGCTGAACGGCGAGATTGATGCAGCCAATCTCAATGCGCTCGCGGAGCGCACCGGACTGCCATCGACGATTTTCCATCTGGCCGGCGGGTCGTCGGTCGGACTGTCGCTGGCGCAGCCGTTCGAGGACTTTTCGCGCACCGTCGCGGGCACGGCCCGATTGCTGGAGTGGCTGCGGGGCACCGCGAGGGATTGTCGCTTGATCGCCGTATCAAGTGCGGCGGTGTATGGTGCCGGTCATGAAGGAGCGATTGCAGTGGACGCCGCAACGCTTCCGATGTCTCCCTACGGCCAGCACAAGCTGATGATGGAGCAACTGTGCCGAAGCTACGCCGTCAGCTTTAGCTTGCGTAGCACGGTCGTGCGGCTGTTCTCGGTCTATGGACCGAACTTGCGCAAACAACTGCCGTGGGACATCTGCTCCCGCCTGCAGGCTGGCGAACGGACGCTGGTGCTGGGGGGGACAGGCGCAGAGGTGCGCGACTGGACTGATGTCCGTGACGTCGCCCGGCTATTGGCCGTGATCGACGGAAAACCGCAGGCGGAGGCCTTTCAGGCGATCAACGCCGGCTCCGGGTTCGGAACGACCGTGGCGCGGGTTTCCGCGAGAATTGCGGAATGCTGGGGCGGAACCATCTCCGTCCAGTTCTCAGGCATCGTTCGTGCCGGAGATCCGACAAGTCTGCTATCGGACGACGCAATGCGGCGCACTCTGCCCTTCGACTGGAGGATCCCGGTTGAACAGGGCCTTGGCGACTATGTTTCCTGGTTCAAGGATCAGATCCGGTGAGCCACGGTGCGCCACTACGCCTTGCGTTTACCCACATTCCGCGCCGGCTCTGGGCAGGTGGCTACAACTATCAAAGCAATCTGTTTGCAGCCCTGAACAAGTTCTGCCCAGGTGAGTTTGCTCCCGTCCTGTTTGCAAAGACAGGGGACGATGATGCCGATCTCGCGCCGCTTGCCGCGATACCGGGCGTGGAGGTGGTGCAATCGGCGGCGTTCGCGGGCCGTGCCGGTTTGGCTGCCGCGCTAACGCTGGGCCTTGACCGGGAGGCGGCGGCAGAGTTCCGGACGCATCGAATCGATACCGTCTTCGAAAGTGCCCGCTTCTTCGGCTGGCGTTTGCCCTATCCAGCGGTAGCCTGGTTTCCTGACTTTCAGCATCGAAGGTTACCTCAGCTATTTCCGGTAGCAGCGCGGTGGCGCCGCGAAGCCGGTTTCCGAATGCAGATCGCATCCGGGCGCACAGTCATGCTGAGCAGCGAAAGCTCGCATCGCGATTTCAGGAAATTCTATCCCGGAGCGAAGAACGAGGTCTGCGTCGTTCGTTTTGCCACCGCGCCGTCGCCGGCGTTTCTGACCGCAAATCCGGCCGAGATAGTTGCGCAATACCAGTTGCCCGAAAGATACTTCTATCTGCCAAATCAGTTCTACACGCACAAGAACCATCAGGTGGTCGTGGATGCGCTGGCCATCCTGGCGCAGCGTGGGTTCGACGCGGTCGTGTGCGCGTCGGGCAGCACCGACGATCGGCGCGAGCGAGGCTATTTCGATGAGGTGATGGGGCGAGTCCGAAGCCGTGGGCTCGAGAAGCGTTTCCGCCATCTGGGAATGATTCCGCTATCGCATGTCTACGCATTGCTGCGGGCGTGCACCGGGCTGATAAATCCGTCCCGATCCGAGGGATGGAGCACGACGGTGGAAGAAGCGAAATCCTTCGGCGTGCCAATGATTTTGTCCGATCTCGATGTGCATCGTGAACAGACCGCTGGTACGGCGCACTATTTCGGAACTGACGATCCTGTCGCCCTGGCGAAAGAACTCATGTGTCTCTCAGAGAATTCCGGGGGACCTGCGATCCGCAACCTCCTTCCGAATCAGGATGTCCGCGTCGCTGCCTTTGCGGCGGACTTTGCCAAGACCGTTCGGCTTGCAGCGCGGGCTTGACTTCGGTTGCAGGCCTGCCGATTGCTCGCCCGGCGCCGACAATTTTCTGCATCCGTCGCGTTAAGCTCCAAGCATATTGGTCATCGGCTAAGAGTTTAGGGGGCGGCCGTCGCCGTCACTCCGAACGCGTCGCGCGGTGTAATGTACCAAAGGACAAAAAGCACGCCGGCGCCATGGGTAAGGAGCACCGTTGTCAGGGGAACGTTAAGAAGCGCTTGGGCTAGAATAGCGCCCGAGATTAGGATGAATTGCGGCTGCAAACCGGCAGAGAGACGGTTGCCTATCGCAATCACAAGGCCCGCTGCGAATGCCGTAACCGGGGCAAAGAGGGCTCCGACCGACGCAATGCCCTCCGTCGCAAACAATGACGCATTGAATTGTCCGCCAATGCCAAAAGCATTGTAAATGACGTTCGCCAGCTGCTCCTGATAGGGGCAAGCGACGAAGGGCTTGAGCAAGCCTATCTGACAGAAATTCGTCACGGGATGATTGAAGAAAAAGCTATTGTAATAGTCCATCGCCAACGAGGGAATCGCGATCATCCGAAAGTTCACAAGCCCAAAATAGGGCATGGTCATGCTGGAAGGCAGTATCTCCTGCTGGTACAGGATGATCAGCAACAATCCCACGGATATCGGCACCAGCAGCGAAAGAGTGACGGCAAGCTTGAAGTCGAAATATCTTGAAAGCGCTAACATCGCCACGAGCCAGAATGGCGTGAACAGGGCCAGTTTGCTAAGCGTGATCGGATAGAACAGCAAAAGCAAAAACAGAGCCGCGCCGGCACGCCAGATATTTCCGCGTCCCACGAAACATGCGAATGCAAATGGCAGCAACGCGTTGGATGTTAATCCGATCACGTAGTTCAGAAACACCGGAAATCCAAGTTCGTGGCGGTGGTTGTAGATGTTTTCAATGCTGACAAATTTAAAGCTGTAGCTGGCACCGACGAGGATCGTCGCTAAGCTCAGCAACAGGATCAGTGTGAGCAGACGATCCAATGCCGATAAGGACAAAGCATAAACTTGGCGAACGGGCGCGGAAATGAACAGGGCGGGCAACAAGAACACGATCGCCGATGCTGCCGCAGAAAGCCCGGCTAGCCGATGATTGTAGATCAACTCTGAGAAACTATTCAGCCACAAATACCCCGTGAGCATCGCATAGGAATAGAAGCCAACGACATAACCGAAGCTGTTGCCGGCAAACGCAAAAAGCACCGAGATGACGGCAAACGCAGCTATCAGCACAATGGCGCTAGGTACGCCCGAAGGACGAAAGGATATGTAATAATCCGAATAATAATGGGCAACATAAACAAGAGAAATACAGGACACCGCGATCAGGATCCCGTTCAGGAGGATCAAGCCCCGGCGCTTCCCAATCTGGAGGTCTAGTATGGGAGTTTGCTTTTGCTCGGTCAGATTTTCCATTTTTCGGGGCCGGGATCCAGGTTCGTGACGGCTTACAATCGACGTTTTCCGAGCTTAGGCAAGCGAAAGCTGGCGGCACTTTATTGAGGAATCGACGGGGTTGCCGCAAAGGCCACTTTCAGGTTACTAGTGCCCGGGGCTTGAAAAGGTTTTGTCGCACAGGCCTCTCGTAAGGTTTTTGAGCTTCGAGTTCGAGACATTTGCCAGCCTTACGGACTCGTCCGACAACATCGAACGATCGCCGATCGAAATCTACGAAGACTAATGACCTGTCGACCCCCCGATAGCGTTCAGCCGACGTCGCTCGTATTAGTCGCGGTCGCTATTCCCATTGGAGCAACAACGGGGGCTATCTTCATTTTTTTCTCATCAGACAACACCGATCCTCAGATTAGTGGCTCGCGCCTGTTGAGCCGTCCAGCGTACTCGCTGAGAGCGATCGAGAATTGTTCTTGCAATCGACTGCCGAAGCGTTCGCGCTTTTGGCTGAGGTCGTCGGAGCTTTTGCGTCAGCTGACGCAGTCCGGGTTCGATAAGTCTTGAGCAACCAGCGACATATTATTGAAGGAGGCGGTTAAGTCGTATCGGGCGCTCAGATTTACGGACAAGTGTCTAACAACAGAAATTGTTTGACTATCGAGATTGGCCTCTGGTTTGCTTCAAGCTGCTCATTGCAATGTGGTCGGTCAGTATAGGGACGTATGATGATCAGATTCGGCCTGCTCGGATGCGGGCGTATCGCCAAGCGCCACTCGGAACTGCTGGGCGGCAACCATATCGACGGAGCCAGGCTCGTTGCCGTCTGTGACACCGTTCGCAGCCGTGCCGATGCGATCGCGTCGAAGTTCGGCGTTGCGGCGGCCTATGACGTGGATGACTTCCTCGCCCGGCAGGACATCGATGTCGTGGCGGTGCTGACGCCGAGCGGGATGCATCCACCCCATGTCATCGCCTGCGCCAGGGCCGGAAAGCACGTCGTCGTCGAGAAGCCGATGGCGTTGCGGCTGCAGGATGCCGACGACATGGTGCACGCCTGCGACGCAGCCGGCGTCAAGCTTTTCGTCGTCAAGCAGAATCGTTTCAACGTGCCGGTGGTGAGGGCGCGCGAGGCGCTGGAGGCCGGCCGCTTCGGCCGCCTGATCCTCGGCACCGTCCGCGTCCGCTGGTGCCGCGACCAGGCCTATTACGACCAGGACGCCTGGCGCGGCACCTGGGCCTATGACGGCGGTGTGCTCTCCAACCAGGCCAGCCACCACGTCGACATGCTGGAATGGTTTTTCGGCGATGTCGTCAGCGTTCATGCCCGCGCCGTCACGGCGCTGGCCAAGATCGAAGCCGAGGACACGGCGGTTGCCACGCTGAAATTTCGCAACGGCGCGCTCGGGATCATCGAGGCGACCACGGCCGTGCGGCCAACCGACCTCGAAGGCTCGCTCTCGATCCTCGGCGAGAAGGGAGCGGTCGAGATCGCGGGCTTCGCCGTCAACCAGATCCGGCACTGGCGCTTTGTCGAGGAGCTTGCCACCGACAAGGACGTGATCGAAAAATTTTCCGTCAATCCGCCGAACGTCTACGGCTTCGGTCATCAGGCCTATTATCAGCACGTGATCGACTGTCTGGTGAACCAGCGCTCGGCGCTGGTTGATGGTCTCGAAGGGCGCAAGAGCCTGGAGCTGATTTCGGCGCTCTACGAATCGATCGAGACCGGCGCCGAGGTGCCGCTTCGCTTCGCGCCGCGGCTCGGCCGGCTTGGTGTCGTATCGTGAAGGAGCCGGAGATCCATCAGGCGGGCGTGCGCGACGTCGAGTTCGGCGCAGGCGTCAAGATCGTCGAGCCATGCAATCTCTACGGCTGCAAGATCGGCAACGATTGCTTTGTCGGGCCGTTCACCGAGATCCAGAAAGGCGTCGTGGTCGGCGCCCGCACACGCGTGCAGTCCCACGCCTTCATCTGCGAACTGGTCACGATCGGCGAGGACTGTTTTGTCGGCCATGGCGTGATGTTCGTGAACGATACGTTCTCGACCGGTGGGCCGGCGCGCGGCAACAAGGAATTGTGGCGCGAGACCGTGATCGGCAACCGCGTCTCGATCGGTTCCAACGCCACCATATTGCCGGTCAGGATCTGCGATGACGTCGTCATTGGCGCGGGCTCCGTCGTGACCAGAGACATCACGACGTCAGGTACATTTGCGGGCAATCCGGCACGCCGGCTGCTGGCGGACGAGTAGGGAAGACAGTAATGCCGGTGCCTTTTGCGGATCTGCAGCTGCAGTATCAGAACATCAAGAGCGAGATCGACGGCGCGATTGCCGCCGTGATCCGCGACAACGCGTTCATTCGCGGCTCCTACGTCGATGCCTTCGAACAGGAGTTTGCCACTGCCGTCGACATCAAGCATTGCGTCTCCTGCGCGAACGGCACCGATGCGCTTTATCTCGCCATGGCCGCGCTCAAAGTTCAGCCGGGCGACGAGGTGATCACCACGGCGCACTCCTGGATCTCGACTTCGGCGATGATCACACATGCCGGCGCCACCGTGGTGTTCTGCGATACCGACGGCGCCACGTTCACGATCGATCCAACGGCGATTGAGGCCGCGATCACGCCGCGCACCGTCGGCATCATTCCGGTGCATCTGTACGGGCAGCCGGCGGACATGGATGCGATCATGGCGATCGCGCGCAAGCACAAGCTTTGGGTGATCGAGGATTGCGCGCAGGCGCATCTGGCGCGTTATAAGGATCGGCAGGTCGGAACGTTCGGCGCGGCCGCGACCTATTCGTTCTATCCCGGCAAGAATCTCGGCGCGATGGGCGATGCCGGCGCCATCGTCACCAACGACGGTGCGCTCGCCGAGCACATGACCATGCTGGCGCGGCACGGCGGTCTGGTCAAACACCAGCATCACATCGAAGGCGTCAACAGCCGGCTCGACGGCATGCAGGCGGCGATCCTGTCGGCCAAACTGCCGTATCTAGCCGGCTGGACAAAGGCGCGTCAGGACGCTGCCAGGGTTTATGACGCCGGCCTGAATCAGGTCGAAGACGTCGTGGTGCCGCAGGTCGCGCCCGGCCGCAGCCACGTCTATCACCTCTACACGATCAGGCATCCGCGCCGCGACGCGTTGGCCGCTCACCTGAACGCCAATGGCGTGCAGACCGCGATCAATTATCCGACGGCACTGCCGTTCCTCGCCGCATATCGGCGGTTTGACCAACGCCCCGAGCAATTTCCGAATGCGTTCGCCGATCAGGGACGCATCCTGTCACTGCCGATGTTTGCAGAGATTGTCAGTGAACAACTACAGGATGTAATAGATCTAATCCGCGCGTTCCGCTGAAATGGCTGTGGTGGTATCATGGTAGCTGTCGATCGGATAGACGGTTCCGATAGTGTGAGATGGATTTTAAGAACTATGCTGCCCTAGTTTTCTGTGCGTTCCGGCTGGCCTCTCGCCGAATGACTGTTTAGAAGCGGCCATACCAGACCGGGTACCTTGTATTTCAGGGTAGCCTAGCTTGGCGAAGGGAACCGAAATGTCGCGGAAAATCTTGCTAACAGGCGCGGGCGGATTCATCGGATCCCACCTCGCGGAGGAACTGGTCCGCCTCAATTTCGCAGTCCGCGCATTTGTGCACTACAATAGTATGGGTTCGCATGGCTGGCTTGATACTTCCCCAGCCGAGGTCCGCAAGGAGCTCGACATATTCGCGGGCAACGTGTGCGATCCAAATGGCGTGCGCACGGCAATGAAGGGATGCGACGCCGTATTGCATCTCGCAGCGCTAATCGCGATACCCTATTCCTATCATTCGCCGGACACCTACGTCGAAACCAATGTCCGCGGCACCCTTAATGTGTTGCAGGCGGCGCGAGACTTCGGTGTTGAGCATTTGGTGCACACCTCGACCAGTGAGGTCTATGGCACGGCCCAGTTTGTTCCGATCACGGAGGACCATCGTCTGCAGGGGCAATCGCCCTATTCCGCGACCAAGATCGGCGCCGATCAGCTCGCGCTGTCATTCGAGCGTTCGTTCGGGACGCCGGTGACCGTGGTGCGGCCGTTTAACACCTATGGTCCACGGCAATCGGCGCGTGCGGTGATACCGACTATCATTACCCAGATCGCGGCGGGCGCGCGCAAGATCAAGCTCGGCAGTATCCATCCCACGCGTGATTTCAACTACGTCGCCGATACCGTCGGTGGCTTCCTGGCGGCGCTCGACTCGAAAGCCGGCATCGGTGAGGTCATCAATATCGGCAGTGCGTTCGAGATCTCGATCGGCGATATCGCGCGCATGATCGCCGAACTGATGGACGTGACGATCGAGATCGAGCAAGACGATGTCCGCGTTCGTCCCGAGCGCAGCGAGGTTGATCGCCTGTGGGCCAGTAACGTCAAGGCGCAGAAGCTTCTCGGCTGGTCGCCGCGCTTTGCTGGCGTGGACGGCCTGCGCAAGGGTCTCGAACAGACCATCGCCTGGTTCACCAAGCAGGAGAACCTATCTCGTTATCGTACCAATGCGTACACACTGTGAACAAGATGAGCATTTCTTCCGCCCAGGCTAACAACCGTCCCGCCATACTTGATCTCAAGCCCGTGCTCGACGCCGTGGATGCCGTGCTTGGCGCGGCCGCCCGCCCGGTCGAGTTGCACGAGCCGCGCTTTGGTGCGCGCGAGCGTGAGCTGGTGCTCGATTGCATCGACACCAACTGGGTGTCATCCGCAGGCAAATATGTCACTCGCTTCGAGGAGATGGTCGCCGCTGCGACTGGCTCGCGCCATGCGGTGGCGATCGTCAATGGAACCGCTGCGCTTCACGCCGCGCTGGTGCTCGAAGGCGTCGAGCAAGACGACGAGGTGCTGCTGCCTTCAATCACCTTCGTCGCCACGGCGAACGCTGTGAGCCATGCCGGCGCCATCCCGCATTTCGTCGATTCGACCTGGGATACGCTGGGGCTCGATCCTCAAGCACTCGAGGCGCATCTCGACACTATCGCTGTGTGGCGGAATGGCGCGTGGGTAAACAAGCAGACGGGCCGCCGGCTTCGCGCAGTAGTTCCCGTGCACATCTTCGGGCATCCGGTGGACATGGCCGCACTCGGCGCAGTGGCCGCCAAATACGATCTCGTGATCGTCGAGGACGCAACCGAATCGCTCGGTTCGACCCTGAACGGGCAGGGTTGCGGCACGTTTGGCCATTCCGCCGTACTCAGCTTCAACGGCAATAAAATCGTCACTACCGGCGGCGGCGGCATGATCGTGACCGACGACGAGGCGCATGCCCGTCACGCGCGACATTTTACCTCTACGGCGAAGAAGGCGCACGCTTGGGCATTTGACCATGATGAGGTCGCCTATAATTACCGCCTGCCGAATATCAACGCGGCGCTCGGCTGTGCGCAGATGGAGCGCCTGTCGGCGATGATTGACGCCAAGCGCGTGCTCGCCGAGCGCTATCTTCTTGCTTTCAGCGATTTCCCTGGGGCGCGCATTTATCGTGAGCCGAAGGGTTCGCAAAGCAACTACTGGCTCAATACGCTTGTGCTCGACCGCGAATACACCACTGAGCGCGACCGGCTGCTCGGAGCCCTGCACGGTCACGGCATTCGCGCAAGGCCGCTGTGGACGCCGATGCACCTGTTGCCGATGTACTGGGACTGCCCGCGTTCGCCGCTTCCCGTCGCCGAAGAGATGCATACGCGCTGCATTAACCTGCCGAGCAGCCCCTTCCTGGCCGAGAGCGCCAACAAGAACAAGGTCTGATGCCCCGCGTTGTCTTCTTCACCATTCATAGCACGACGCCATGGTGGAAATACCTGGCGTCGCGCATGGAGTTTGCGGAGGCGGTCGTGCTGAGCGACCTGCGGGCCGACGGTGATTATTCGCTGGTCGACGATTTCTACCGCTTTGTCGATAGGGGGGATGCAGCCGCTGTCGCACTTGCGCGGTTTGGCGAGGAGGGATGCGCAGATGTCATCCTGCGCTGCCGCGTGCTCCGTAGCATCAACCGCGATCTCGCGCTCAAACTGATCGGCGGCATGACGCAGGCGATCGAGGAGGCGTTCGACAGGCTTGAGCCCCATCTCGTCATGACGTTTACCATCGACCGTTATGTCATGGACGTAATGGAGCGGATCGCGCGCCGGCGTGGCATCGATTTTCTCGAAATGACGACATCGATCATTCCCGATCAGGTGATGCTCATGCGTCGCGGCCGGCCGGCCAGGTTGCGTGAGCCATCGACCGAGGATATCAATGCCGGGATCAGTCAGCTCTGCGCCGAAGACTTCGCGCCCGCTTATGTGCGTGATGCCAAGCGCTTTTCACGGGGCAGGTTCTGGCGCATATTCGGTTACTACGCTGTGCGTGGCGCTTTCTTCAATGTCTGGCGCTTCCTCAAGCGTGACCGCTACAATTGCCACTATCTCGATGCGCTCAAGCAACTAAAGCACAAGGTGCGCGTCGGCGACGTTGCCGCACTTAAGCTGCTCGACCATGGCTGGGATAAGCGGCTTGCCGATCTGCCCCGCGAGCGGCGAGTGTTCCTCGGACTGCAGCTCTTTCCCGAAGCCTCGATGGACTATTGGCTCAAGTCCCAGGACATGCTTGCGCATGACGACGTGCTAGTGCGCTGTTGCGAGGTACTCGGCCGCGCGGGCTACCGCATATTCGTCAAGGATCATCCGCTGCAATTTGGTTTCCGCCAGCGGGAGTTGTTCGAGCGGCTATCAAAACTACCTTTCGTGACGTTGGTACCCTATGATGTGCCGGCTAACTTGCTAATCGGAAAGTGCGCAGTCTCGGTGACGTTCACAGGGACGATCGGGCTCCAGGCCGCGTTGGCCGGACTTTGTTCAGTGGCGACCGAACCCTATTATGCAACCGAGCAGCATTTCGTGCACGTCCGAAATGTCGGGGAAATCGACGTGCTTGCGGAGCGGCTTGCGCAATGGCGCCTGTCTGATGATCTCGCGATGACGCGGCGCGAGATCATGCGGCACCTCGCAGCAATTAGTGTTGAGGGAGATTATTTTGGTTGGCGCAATTTCGATCCCGAAAATGCCGCCGCGCGCGCGTCAGTCGAGCCATTGGCGCGTTCGCTGAACACGCATTTGCCGCGCTTCCTGAAGTCCTGCAGAACCGCCGCCTGACGGTTAAGCAGGGACGCGCTGCAGCCGATGTCGATGGCCGGTGGGGATGGAACAGCGTGATGCGATCTCGTCTGCTTGACCTCGCTACTCGGCCGGCGATTGCGGGTACGGTCTCGGCGCTTATCCTGCGCGCCTTGACGCTGGCAAGCCGCTTTCTGTTGTCGCTATTGCTGGCGCGCATGCTGTCGCCGGCAGAGATGGGGCAGTACGGTCTTCTGACGGCGACGCTTGCATTCGCGCTGCTCGCGGTCGGGCTCGAGTTCTACTCGTACACGCTGCGCGAATTGGTTCCGGCAACGCCGGAACGGCGGGCGCGGATCATTGCGGATCAGATGACGCTCGGCTCGGTGACGCTGCTTGCGATCGGTGTCACGGTTTTCAGTGCGATCGCCGCGGGTTGGTTCCCAGCCCGTCTCGCGCCATGGTTCGTCGTGATCCTGATCACCGAGCATATCTCGTTGGAGGCAACGCGCATCCTGATCATCACCTGGCGCCCGGTGCGCGCCTATATCGGCGTGTTCCTTCGCGGTGGCATCTGGGTCTATGCGGTCGCCCTTCTGATGTTCGCGACACCTTCGACGCGAACGCTCGAGACCGTGCTGGTATTGTGGGCGTTCGGCGGTGTGCTGTCGATCGCCTTTTCTGCTTTCTCACTCTCCGATCTTCCCTGGCGTGAGTTGAAGGGATACCGGCCCGATTGGTCGACCATCCGCGAGGGTCTACGGACGGCTCGCCCCTTCATGTTCACTGCGGCCGGCGCGCTGGTCATCTCTTATGTCGACCGCTTCGTCATTGACATCTTCGTTGGCCGGGATGCACTCGGTATTTACACATTCTATTCGACGATTCTGATCGGCCTGCTGTCGCTCGGCGGATCGGTGTCACATCAGTTTCTGCCGAAGGTCATTGCGGGGTATGCGGCGGGGGTCGATGCCTACCGCGGTGCGCTTCGCTCATTCTTGTGGTCGATGCTAGTGCTGGCGTCGGGAACAGTGATCGTCTGCGGTGTCGCTATGGCTCCGATGTTGTCGGCGCTCGGACTATCCACCTACGGGTCGCACATTGGGGTGTTTTATGCCATGCTGCCGGGTATCTTCCTGCGCATGCTGGCCGATGTTCCCTCTTATGCGCTCTATGCAGCGCGGTCGGACAATCATCTCCTGCTCTGCAATCTCGGCTCGGCCGTGGTGTCGACGCTGCTCAACGTCCTTCTGATTCCCGTGTACGGAATCTATGGTGCGGCAGTGGCCGGTGGTATCGCCAGCGCCGTACTATTCCTGTTGCTGGTCATACTGGCCATTCGGATAATGCGCAAGGCTCGCCGGGAACCCGCCAATCGGGAAACCGTCGGCCTGCCAACTGATCCGGACATGCTCTATCCGTGAACTAATGGGCACCGTCATTGCGGTGTCAAAGTGACCCTGCTACACAACTTTAGGGTTTCGGCGCATTTGTAACGGGAAAATGCAGCGGCTTATTCATCTGGCGGGCAATCTCTCGTCACCTGCAATCCTCATCGTCTTGATCTGGTGCGCAGCGCTCTTAAGCGTAGCCATCGGACCAGTAGACTATGCGGGACAGCCGTCCATTGTCGTGCTTACCTTAGTCGGCTCGGGCGTAGGCCTCTTCCTGCTCGGCTGTTGGGGTGGCAAAGTTCTTTTCGTCCGCTATTTTCCGCGTCAGATGCAAATGCCTCCGCTTTCCAGGCGGATGCTGAATCGCATCGTCACCGCGGTGTCGCTGGTCGGAATCGTCGGAATTGCGCTGGTCGCGCTTGATCGCACGATGCTGAGCGGGGTGAATAATAGTGCCTACTCGGAGCTGTTGCGCTGCGCGCCCGGGCTGGTCGATGCCATATCGATCAAGCGGACGCCACTGCTTTATGGCGGCTATGCCATGTTCTCCTTCGGCTTCGTGTCGGTGGCGCTGTTCTTGCTCAAGGGAGAGGAAATCACGGGATGGGCGGCGGCGCTGGCGCAATTGTCCATCGTCTCTCCAATCGGTTATGCAGTGCTCTATTCAGGGCGGATGCCGATCCTGTTGGTTCTCGTTCTGGTTGTGTCGGCAATGTTGGTCCGTCTCGCGCAGGGGCGGCCGCCGTTGCCGCGCGGCCATTATCTCATCGTCAAGACGGTCGCTGCGATCGGGCTGTTTGCCATCTATTCGAGCGCGATCTGGACGAGCCGGCAGAATTTCTGCATCCAGATGTCGCCACTGATCACCGAGCTGCAGCAGGAGACGATGCCGCGCGAGGTGCCTTCTGCCAATGTCAGCAAGCCGCCCGAGACCAGCGAGAAGATCACGGCAACGGATCTTAGCAATCGAATTGCAGAGGCGCGTGTGGTTCCACCACCAGAGCAAAATCCGACTGCCGCCGATGTGGTCCTCGCGATGATGTTGGAAGCCTGGAATGTGAAGCCGCGGGGCTACGTCACGTCCGCGATCGAATCCAGCCGCCTATCACCACGTGGCGCGATGATCGGACTGAGCACCTATTTCTATCTGACGCACGGGGTGCGCACCATCGATATGGTGTGGCACTCACGCGACAAGTTCACCCCGAAATGGGGAGTTTACGAGATTGGAGTACTATCGCCGCTGCTGCGGGTCTTCTTCCCAAGCAACCAGCACGTCGAGGCCATGGAGGCCGAGCAGAGATCTGCCTCGATTTACGGATTCTTCCCGACCGTGTGGGGCGCCGCCTTCATCGATTTCGGCCTCATCGGTGCAATCATTTACATCCTGATCTGGGGCGTCGTGGCGGGTTGGAGCGCGGCGGGAAGCAAGCATTCCGACCTAATGACGCCGTTGCTGCTGTTGGTCTTTATCCTCGCCAGCATCCTGCTCAGCGTAGTGCAGGGACCGTTGGGCATGGCAAATTCTGCGCTGGTGCTAGTTTCGATGGTGATGACTGGCTTCATGCTTGATTTTGCCAGGCTGCGGTCGGGATCGCCGGAGGATGCCGGGGAGCTCCAGCTAAACGGCTCGGCCACCTGAGCCGATTAGCCGTGCCGAGATGTCGTAAGCCATGCAACCGTCGCAGCGACGCCTTGCTCCATGTCAAACGGCAGATCGCCGCAGACCGACGCGGTAGGCCTGAGGTCGAATTGATACTGCGTGAGCACGTTGTTGAGGCGGAATGAATTGAATGGGAACTTCGTCATCCCGATGGTGTTCACAGCGTCGCCGCACAACGCCAATGCGCGCGCAACGGCGATTGGCAGATGCCGAAGCGAGCGAGAACCGAATGCGCGCTGAAAGGCGTCGCACCAGGCGATGAGATCGATCGGGGCGTAGTCCGCAAGATAAAACGTTCGACGCTGGATCTGTTCGGCAGGTACCGCGAGGAGGCGCCAGTACTGGAATGCAATATTGTCGATGTAGCTGTAGGACTTCCAGAGCGGGCCGTGCCCGACGTGAAAATAGGACCCGCTCTCGATCATGCGAAGGAAGCGCTGATAGTGCGCGCTCATACCGGGGCCCCAGACCGTTGTGGGACGTGCCAGACACCATTCGCGCCCGGCGCCGTCTGCGCTGCGGACGATCTGTTCGGTGCGGACCTTGCTCTTTCCGTACAGTGTGTCCGCCGTGTAATCGGTGTCACTCTTCGGTACATAGCCGACGCGGCAGACGAGCTGCGACGAAGTCCAGATCCCCCGCCGGATCGACGGCGTCAGCCGTACCGCCTCGACCAGATTCTTGACGCCCTCGATGTTGGTGGCATAGCCCATAAGATTGGTTTTCTCATCGAGGTCGATGCGCGCGGCGAGATGAACCAGCGCGTCGGGCGCCGCGTTCTGCACGGCCTCTTTGAGCCGATCGGCCTCGAGGATATCGCAGACAATATCGGTTGTGGCAGCCGGAACCTTGTCGAGCCCCACGACTGCACATCCCTCGGTTCGCAACCGCCGCACCAATGCTTGCCCGATGAAGCCGGAGCTTCCGGTCACGAGAATTTTCATGCTGATGTCGCTGTCACTGCTGAAGGGGCGGTCGCTTGACCGACTTGCCCGGCTGATCTACCAAATCGACCTGTCGATTGCAAATTCCACCGGCTCCTCCGGCGTACAATGCATTTGTGGTCGATCTCTGACATGTCACCAGGCTCTTGCCCAACCGGCGCACGCTTCATGAAGGCATTCGTCTCAGCCGCGTTCCAGGCAATCAATCGCGTCTTGGAGCCGATCGGCCTCCGTCTGATGCGCACAAATGCGCCGGTTCGGAACTTCGCGCTGTTCTTCAAGCATCTGAAGTCGCTGGGCTTCGAGGTCAAGACGGTGGTCGACGTCGGCATCGCTTTCGGCACCTCACCGATTTACGATGCGTTCCCGCGTGCCAAGTATTTTCTAGTCGAGCCGGTCGCGGAATGCCGTCCCGTGCTCGAGCAACTCAAGCAGCGGCTCGACGCGGAATATTTCCTGGTCGCTGCTGGCGCCGAGAATGGCGAGATCACCTTCAACGTTCATGACGATATCTCGGGCTCGAGCATCTTCGCGCAGGTCGAAGGCTCGGCGCTCGACGGCGAAGCGCGGAAGACGCCGATGCGTCGGCTGGATTCATTGCTGCCGGAGAAGCTGGAGCACCCGGTATTCATCAAGGTCGACACCCAGGGTGCCGAGATCGAGGTGCTGAAGGGGTTGGGCTCGCGCATCAACGAGATCGACCTCATGATCCTCGAGACCACAATGATGCCGATGCGCCATGGCATTCCGCAATTCGCCGATATCGTGCGCTTCTGCGACGAGGCAGGCTTCGCGGTCTATGACGTCCTCGAGGGACACATGCGCTCGCTGGATGGCGCGCTTGCCCAGATCGATCTCGCCTTTGTCCGCAAGGACAGCCCGCTGCGCAGCCAGGCAGCCTATTTCAGCCCCGAGCAGCTCGCCAATTATCTCAAACGGCCGAGCAAGCTGCTCGACGCTAACTGATCGCTTGTCATGCCGCCGGGAGCGGGCCTCAGATTTCCGCCAGTAGGATGAATAGGCAGCGGCGCTCGCCCTTGTTCACCATGCCGCCGCGATGCATGCCGTTGCCGTCGAACAGCACGCAATTGCCGTAGTTCGAGGTCGCGGCGAAATGTCCCTCGCGCAGCCGCGCCACGTCGGAAGAGTTGTCCGGCAAGTCGCCGCCGAAATCGGCCTTCTTGCGCAGGAACGCCGGCAGCGCCATGAATTTCTTGCGCGCGTCGGGGCGCCGGCCCGAGAAGCCGCTGAAGTCGTTGGTTCGGCGCACCATGCCTTCGAACCAGCCGATCTTCGCATTCTGGCTGCCGCGGATATAACAGAACGGTCCACCGTCGGGACCGATATCGTGGATGTAGATCGCGCATTTCAGCATGCCGTAGGTGGCATCGATATGCAGGTAGCTGCCCCAGGGGTCCTGGAGCTGCGTATCCGGGAATACCCGCTTCCAGAACGCGAGGTCCTGGTCGTTGATCTGTGCATTGACGTGCTTCACGCCGGCCGGGCGGCCGAGATAGGCGCTCGCAGCCTCCATGATGCCGTAGCGCCTGAAGATATTCTCTACCGTCGCGAACGCCTCTGGATCGGCGGAGCGCGTGCACCAGTAGACGTTGTCGTCAAACTTGCGTTTCTCCACCGGAATGTTGGCGCGGCGCTCGTCGAGCTTGGCAAAGCCCGGATTGGTCACGCTTCGGATCTGGTCAATTTCATCCGGCGCGAGCGTCAGGCAGACGATGCCGTCGGATTTGATCTTGTTCAGCAATGCCGGGTTTGCCAGCGCCGCGGGACGCCGCGCACCGGTCAGCGTGCCGATCGCGCGGCTGGCGCGGATGCGCGCATACATCGAGACGTAGCGCAGGGCAGTCCGGGCGTTGAGGCCGCTAAAGCCGGCTTCCTTGGTCAATAGCGGCATGTTGTCGTAATCGACGATGCGGCGGATGGTGACGAAGGCGAAGGTCCGCAGGAACACATTCAGCGCGTAAAGCCGCTCGCGGAAAGTCGCCCGGGCGAACATGCCGCCATAGGCCGGATGCGCTTCATAGTCGATCGAGGGCACGGTGTTGCCGCGATAGGGCGGAATCGGAAGTTCGCTGACATCGACGGCACGCGCCGCAGGTGCTGCATCCGTGAGGGAATCGATTGTCGTCATGTCGCGTTTCTCCGGACCTGGCGCGGATCGCCTCAAAGTCGCCCGATCTATACAACTTGGCGCGTTGCACAGGCAACAACGGCCGGCCGTTATCAGCCTGTCCTGGGGTGTTCCGGCGCGGCGGCTAAATCATGGAAATGCTTCGGGAAAGCGCCACGAAGGTCGATCTTTCGAAGGGTTCCGGCGATCTTCTCCGACGCGCCCCCGCGGCCATAGGGCGGCTCTATGCCCGGATCGGGGTGGAACCGGCCTTCGAAGATGCGCACCAGGCTTGCGAGAATGACGGCCGAATCGGCCGGGCAATCGATGATCGAGGCGGCGCGCAGCCGGCCCCGCTGGCGGTCGCCGATATTGATCGAGGGCACGCCGACGGCCGGCGCCTCGAGGATGCCGCTTGAGGAGTTGCCGACCACGGCGTCGGCGAGCCGCAACGCGGCCCAGTAACGCTCGCTGCCGAGCGAGGTGAAGTGAAAGGCGCGGTCCGACCGGGCTGCGACGAAAGCCTTTATGGCGTCGTCGATCGCGCCATAGCCGGGATCGGCGTTGACGCCGGTGAAGATGATGCTGCGGTCCTTGACCTCAGAGAGCGTGCCAAGCAGTGCGGCAACATTCGTTGCGTCCGTATCAGGCCGCGCCGTGGTCGGATGCAGCGTGACTAGCAGGAAGCGTTCCGGACCGCTGATGCCAAGTCCTGCGAACAGTTCGGTCCGGCTGAGCGCAGGCGCGGTGCTGGCGAGATCAAGCCCCGGTGCGCCGACATTGAAGACGAAGTCGGGATTTTCGCCCATCTGGATCACGCGCTGCCGGTAGGGTGCGGCCGCAACGAAATGCAGGCAGGCCATCTTCGTGATGGCGTGGCGGATCGCGTCGTCGAAGGCGCCGGCGGTGATCTCGCCGCCATGGATATGCGCGATCGGAATGTTCAACAGCGTCGCCGCGACCGCGGCAGCCAGCACCTCGTAGCGGTCGCCGAGCACGACCAGAATATCTGGCGCAAGCTGCGGAAGCACGTCGGCAAAGCCCGTAACGCCGGTACCGGTGCCACGCGCCACCGTCTCGGGGCGGTCGTCGTGCAAGTCAAGATCTAGCTTCGCCGCGATCGAAAAACCGTCGGCCTCGATCGCGCGCCAGGTCTCGCCGAAGCGCGGTGCGAGATGCATGCCGCAGGCGATGATGCTTAGGTCGACGTCAACCATCTGCTTCAGCCGCGTCAGGATGCCCCGCAGCAATCCGTAGTCGGCCCGCGAACCGGTGACGACGGCGATGCGGCGGCTTGCGGTCATGCGGATTTCCGCCATGGCGACGCGTCGAGCATACAGTGCTCGATGACATAGGATGCGTAGGCGAGATCGGCAGCACTCTCGATTTCGATCGAATGCAGGCGGTCCATCATGATGCCATAGCTTGCGGAGGGATCGGCATAGATCTTTCGGTGCTTGCGCATCGCGTCCCAGCCGACAAGATAGAGCGCGCCGTTCATGGTGACTTCGAGGGCCTGATCTTGCCGCCGCTGAGCCGTCGTCTTCAGCATCTTCTCGACGATGCCGCCGATCGAGCCATCCTCGCCCAGTGTCCCGACGAAGATCGAGGCCACTTCGGTCTCGCGCATGCCGACCACAAGGCTCGCCTTGCGCATGGCGAACAGTTCGACCGCCTCGTCGAAATGTTCCGGCCGTGCGAAGGGCGACGAAGGTTCCAGCAGCATGATGGCGTCGTAGCGCCGTCCTTCATGCGTCTCGACCCAGTCCATGGCGTGAAGCACCACGTCGTTGGAGGAGGCGGTGTCGGTCGCCAGCTCGGCCGGGCGGTCGAACAGCACCTCGGCGCCATGGCGCTTCGCCTCGGTCTGGATCTCGGCGCTGTCGCTGGAGACGATCAGACGCGAGCAGTAGCGCGACTGACGCGCCGCCTTTGCCTTGTAGCCGACCAGGCTGAGACCGCCGATTTCGCGCAGGTTCTTGCCGGGTAATCCCTTGGATCCCCCGCGGCCCACCAGCAGGAACAATATCTCTGGCGAATTCGTCATTTGCTCTCGACAATCCCGCTTTCAGCGCCGAACAAGGACCGGCACGATTCGTCCCCGGCCAGGGGCCCAGGGGAACGCCGCAAGCCGTCCGCTTGCGTTGCTTTTACCAGTGTACTCGACTAAGACAACCGCTTGATGGATGGGCGATTTCGACCGCCCCCCGCGCTCAGCGACGAAACCGCATGCATCGCCGAACCCTGATCATTGCCGAGGCCGGTGTTAACCACAACGGCGATCGCGCGCGGGCACTCGCGCTGGTAGAGGCCGCCGCGCGGGCAGGGGCCGACGTCGTCAAGTTTCAGTCGTTTCGCGCCGACAAGCTGGCGACCGCGGAGGCTGCGAAGGCGAGCTACCAGCAGGCGACCACCGGCAACGCGCAGTCGCAGCTCGAAATGCTGCGCGCGCTCGAGCTCAGCGAGGATGACGAGGAGAGCATCGCCGCGGTCTGCGCTGCCGCCGGTATCACCTACATGTCGACCCCGTTCGATGCCGACAGCGCTACGCATCTGGTCCGCCGAATCGGCGTCCCGACGCTGAAGGTTGGATCGGGCGATCTTACCAACGCGCCGCTGCTGCTGCATCTGGCGCGCTTTCGGCTCCCGATCATATTGTCGACCGGCATGGCGACGCTGGCGGAAGTAGAGCAGGCGCTCGGCGTCATCGCCTTCGGCTATCTCGGCGACGTGCACGCGCTGCCTTCCCCTGCCGACTTTGCAAATCTTCTGCTCGACCGCGAGACATGGACCGAGCTGCGCGCCAGGGTCACGCTGCTGCACTGCACGACCGAGTACCCGGCCGATCCGCGGTCGATCAATCTGCGCGCGATGGCGACGCTGCACGATGCGTTCGGGCTTCCAGTCGGCTTTTCCGACCACAGCCGCGGCATTCATATTGCGGCAGCCGCAGTTGCGCTCGGCGCGGCCGTGATCGAGAAGCACTTGACGCTCGATCGCAATCTGCCGGGGCCCGATCACCGCGCCTCGATCGAGCCCGACGAAATGGCCGCGATGATTGCGTCGATTCGCGACGTCGAGGTCGCGCTTGGCGATGGCCGCAAGGTGCCTGCGCCCGAGGAGATTCCAAATCGCGCGGTGGCGCGGCGGAGTCTGGTTGCGATTCGCGTCGTCCGCGCCGGCGAGCGCTTCACGGAGGATAATCTCGGCGTCAAGCGCCCCGGTGACGGCATTCCGCCGATCGAATACTGGAGCTATCTCGGCAAGGCGGCGCAGCGCGACTATGCGGCCAATGAGGCGCTGGAGCCATGAGCCTGATCGTGCTCTGCGCCGGCGGTCATGCCCGCGTTGTCATCGAAGCATTGCGGAGCCGTGGCATACGTCCCGCTGGGGTGACGGATAGCGACACGTCACTCGTGGGCAGTGTGGTCGGCGGCGTTCCGATCACGGGACCCGACGAAGATATCCTGAAGATGAGCGTGGATGCGGTCGAACTCGTTAACGGCCTGGGTAACCGCGCCTCGCGCACCGATTCGGGCCTGTCCGGGCGGCGTGAGCTGTTTGGCCGTTTCGCCGCTCTGGGTTACAGGTTTCCGGTGATCTCGCACGTCTCCGCGGCGATTGCCTCCGATGCAACGCTCGGCGACGGCGCTCAGGTGATGGCGGGTGCCGTGATCCAGCCGGCGGCGCGGATCGGGCGGAATGTTCTCGTCAATACGCGTGCGGTGGTGGAGCATGACTGCATCGTGGGCGATCACGCCCATGTCGCGCCGGGGGCAGTGCTCTGCGGCAGCGTGTCGATTGGCGAGAGCGCCCATATCGGTGCGGGCGCGGTGGTTCTGGTGGGTGTCAACGTGGGAGCGGGAGCTGTCGTTGCCGCGGGCGCCGTGGTCGCAAAGAATGTCGGGGCCGGCGCCTTCGCCGGCGGCGACCGGATTGGTTCGTGATGAAAGAAATATTCGTTGTCAGTGAAGATACGCCCCTGATCGAGACGCTGCGGCGGATCGATCAAGGCCATTTGCAGCTCGCCGTGGTCGAACGTGACGGCAGGATCATCGGCACCGTCACCGACGGTGATGTGCGGCGCGCGCTGCTCGGCGGCGTCGGGCTCGACGCCTCCGTCGACCTCGTGATGAATCGCACGCCGATCACGGCGCCGGTCGGCATTTCCAACCCGGCCGCGCTCAACCTGATGCGCAAGCATTCGATCCACCAGCTTCCGATCGTCGATGCCGAGGGCAGGGTGGTCGAGGTCAAGCTGATTGACGATCTTGCCCTTGCGCAGCAATCCGATCATTGGGTGGTCTTGATGGCCGGCGGTCTCGGCTCGCGGCTGAAGCCGCTGACCGATGACGTACCGAAGCCACTGATCCGGGTTGGCGACAAGCCGATCCTGGAGACCGTGCTCGGCGGTTTCGTCAAGGCCGGCTTTGGCAAGTTCTTCATCTCGGTCAACTACAAGGCCGACATGATCCGCGAGCATTTCGGCGACGGATCGGCCTGGGGCGTGGAGATCAATTATCTGCAGGAGAATGCGCGCCTCGGCACCGCCGGCGCATTGTCGCTGTTGCCCGAGCGACCGGCGCAGCCATTTTTTGTCATGAACGGCGATCTGCTCACGACCGTGAATTTCGAGCAGCTGCTGAAATATCATCGCGAACATCAGGCGTTCTCCACCGTTTGCGTGCGCGAGCATTCGGTGACGGTACCGTTCGGCGTAATCGATTTCGACGATCATCGCCTGCTCGGCATCCGCGAAAAGCCGACACAGAAATTCTTCGTCAATGCCGGCGTCTATCTGCTCGATCCTGGCGTGCTCGATTACCTCGATGCCAACGAGGCCGTCGACATGCCGGCCCTGATCGAGCGGACGATCGCTACCGGCAAGCCATCCGTGGTGTTCCCGCTGCGGGAGTACTGGATCGATGTCGGCCGGCTCGACGATCTGCAGCGCGCCTCCGACGAGTTTCAGAGGATTTTCGGATGAGCACCGAACGTTCGCTCCGCGAGATGATGTCACTCGACGGGCGCGTCGCTGTCGTCACCGGGGGCGCCGGTCATATCGGCCGCGCGATTGCGGGCGGCCTGGCCGAGCTTGGCGCCACGATAGCGCTGGTTGATATGGCGGCGTCTGCCGGCAAAGAGGCGGCGGCGGAACTGACGAAGAGCTGGCCGGTCAAGGCGGAAATGTTCGACTGCGATTTCGAGCAGGGCGAGGCGGTGAAGGATCTGCCGCGTCGGGTGCGCGAGGCGTTCGGTGGCATCGACATCATCGTCAATTGCGCGGCCTTTGTCGGCACCAGCGGGCTTGAGGGTTGGGCCGTGCCGTTTGCGCAGCAATCCGATGCGACTTGGCGGCGGGCGCTCGAGGTCAACCTGACCGCGCCCTTCGTCCTGATCCAGGCCGCAGCCGAGGATCTGGCAAAATCAGGCCACGGCAGCGTCATCAATATTTCCTCGATCTACGGGCTCGCCGGGCCGGACTGGCGGCTTTACGAGGGAACCTCCCTTGGGAACCCAGCGGCCTACGCCGCTAGCAAGGGCGGCTTGATCCAGCTGACGCGCTGGCTTGCGACGACCATGTCACCGAAAGTCCGGGTCAACGCCGTGGCGCCGGGAGGTGTGTTCAGGGCTACGCCGGAACCGTTTTTGAGCCGATATGTGGCCCGCACGCCGCTTGCGCGCATGGCGCGGGAGGACGACATGAAGGGCGCTGTGGCCTATCTGGCGAGCGATTTGTCGGCCTATGTGACAGGCCAGTGCATTGCGGTCGACGGGGGGTGGACAGCGTGGTAAGCCGACAGCAAATCATGCAATCGCGAGAATCTCTGAAATGTTGAGCTGTAGCAAATGCTTGCTGCCGGAAACGGCAGAGGCGACATCGTTCGACGAGGCCGGTTCCTGCAGCGTTTGCGCTCAGATCGAGGTCCGTGACACCCAGATCAACTGGGACGAGCGCTACAAGCAGCTCATGGAACTGGTCGGTCAATACCGCGACAAGAGCATTTACGACTGCATCGTGCCCTATTCGGGCGGCAAAGACAGCGTATTCCAGCTCTGGTACGTCGTGCGCAAGCTCGGCCTGAAGCCGCTGGTGGTGCGCTTCGACCACTGGTTCTACCGGCCGCTGGTCGAAGAGAACAACACCAGCGTGTTCAAGCAGCTCGGCGTCGATGTCCTGAACTTCACGCCGAACTGGCACGTCGTCCGCGAATTGATGCTGGAGTCGTTGAAGCGCCGCGGCGACTTCTGCTGGCATTGCCACACCGGCATCTACGCCCACACCATGCAGATCGCGATCCGCTACGAGACGCCACTTCTGATCTGGGGCGAAAGCCTGGCCGAATATCAGTCATTCTATTCCTACGACGAGATGGAAGAGGTCGACGAGAAGCGCTTCAACCGCGCCATGAATCTCGGCATCACCGCTGACGACATGTACGAATTTCTCGGCGGTCGTGTCGCCAAACGCGACCTCTATCCGTTCGTCTATCCGCCGCGCAAGGAACTGATGCGGATCAAGTGCCGCTCGGTCTGTCTCGGCAGCTACATCAAGTGGGACACCAAGAAGCACGTCGAAATCATCAAGAGCGAGCTCGGCTGGAAAGGCCAGGAGGTCGAGGGCATTCCGCCGGAATACGACTACGAGAAGATCGAGTGCTTCTTCCAGGGTGTGCGCGACTACCTGAAATACATCAAGCGCGGCATGGGGCGGACCAACCATCTCGCCAATATCGACATCCGCAATAAGCGCATGACCCGCGAGCAGGGCGAGGCCCTGGTACGCGAATTCGACGGCAAGCGGCCGCCGAGCCTTGATCTCTTCCTCGATTATCTGCAGCTATCCGAAGAGCAGTTCCTGGGTATTGCGATCAAGCACGAGGTCAGCCCGTGGCAGTTCTCGCCGAACACGGTGGAGCCGGGCCGCCGCATGCCTGACATGGACAAGTGGAACAACACTCACGTGCCCTGGCCGAACCATCCGGGTGTCGAGATCGGCGGCGGCAAGGATTAGTCGAGGATTGATCGCGAGCGCTTGCGGAACAGTGCTGGGGGAGTGGGGGTGATGTCAGGGGTTGCGATCGTCGATTACGGCATCAACAATGTGCGATCGGTGCGCAACGCCGTCGAATATTGCGGCTTTGACCCGGTCGTGACCCATGATGCCGGCGCGATCGCGGACGCTTCCCACGTGATCCTGCCCGGCGTCGGCGCGTTCGGCGACGCCATGAGCAATATGCGCGCCCGCGGCATCGACGAGATTCTCGAACTCCATGTCCGCGAGAAGGGCAAGCCGTTCCTTGCCGTGTGTCTGGGCATGCAGCTCCTCGCCAAAACTTCCGAGGAGCATGCCGATGACGGCGTGCTGCATCGCGGACTCGGTTGGTTCGACGCCGACGTCCTGCGCTTGATGCCGAACGATCAGGCGCTGAAGATCCCGCATATGGGCTGGAACATGGTGGCGAAGGAACGCAACCACCCGATCCTCGACCATATCCGCGAGAGCAATCTGGCCTTCTATTTCGTGCACAGCTTTGCCATGCGCTGCAACGCGCCGGAGGACGTGGTCGGCTACGCCCAATATGGCCAGCAGGTGACCGCGATCATCGCGCGAGATAATATCGCCGCCACTCAGTTCCACCCCGAGAAGAGCCAGGACAGCGGGATCGAGCTAATGAGCAATTTCCTGCGCTGGAATCCTTGAAAACTAGCCCGCGATGCTGAAAAAGCGCCTGATCCCGAAATTCCTGCTGCGTGACGGCCGGCTCGTCAAGTATGTCCGCTTCTTCGAGAACGAGCGTGCCGCCGGCAATCCGGTGACGACGGCGAAGGTCTATAACGACTATGGCGTCGACGAATTGATCGTGCTGGACATCGTGCCGAGCGAGGCCTCGCGTCACCGCGTGGTCGAGATCATCGAGCGGATGTCAGAAGAGATATTCATGCCGTTCACGGTCGGCGGTGGGGTCAAGACGCTCGACGACGTCAACGCGCTGCTTCGCGCCGGCGCCGACAAGGTGTCGGTGAATTCGGAAGCGGTCCGGCGGCCGGAATTTTTGCGCGAGGCTGCGCGCACCTTCGGCGACCAGTGCATGACGGTGTCGATCGACTACAAGAAGATCAGCCCCAATCACGCCAGCGTTTTCATCGACGGCGGCCGTGAGCACGTAGCCCTCGATCCAATCGAATGGGCGCGGCGCTGCGAGGACCTTCATTGCGGCGAGGTGCTGCTCGGCTCCATCGACCGGGACGGCACCATGAGCGGTTACGACCTTGAGATGATCCACAGGGCTGCAAACGTGCTGAGCGTGCCCTTGATCGTTTCCGGCGGCTGCGGCTCACTTCAGCATGCGATCGACGCCCTGGAGGCCGGCGCGTCCGCGGTGGCGATTTCGTCGATGTTTCTCTTTACCGATCATAGCCCGATCAAGCTGCGCAGCCATCTCTTCTCTCGCGGCCTCGAGGTGCGGGCGAGCTCCAGCAGCAGGAACTAGCACCGTGCAACTCTCGCTTCAACGCAATGACCTCGCCGTCTACGTGCGGAGGCAGTTCGAGAATCTGTTCCCGGATGGCGCCGATCTCGGCGACTTGCCGAAATTCGTGGATCTTGCGCTCGAACGGATCGAGTACTGCTTCTCGCGCGTCCGGCTCAAGGGCTTCTTTGCCAATGGCGAGGCGCGGTTCTCGCATTGGCACTCCGACCAGTACGCGATCTTCCTCTACTACCTCGCAAACACCGTGTTTCGCGAGCGGCCCGCGCATCCCATTGCCGACAAGGCTTACGCGCTCAACAAAGCCTTGCACGCGCTGGACGCATTCTACGAGGTGGAGCTGCCCGACATATTCGCGGTTCAGCATCCGGTCGGCACCGTGCTCGGCCGCGCGGGCTATTCGGATTATTTCATCTGCTACCACAACTGCACGGTCGGCGCGAATCTCGAGAACGACTATCCCTCGTTCGGCCGTGGCATCGTGATGTATGGCGGCAGCCGGGTGATTGGCAAGACAGCCGTCGGCGACAACACCTTCGTGTCGACCGGTGCGATCATTATCGATGGCGGCGCGCTCGCCGCCGACAGCGTGCTGCATGGCATCTATCCGAAGGCTGCGCGCTCACCGACGTCGCGCAACGTGAGGCGCGAAATTTTCGGCGTGGATGCCTGATCAGGTCAGCCGCTTGAACCCGGAATGGGCCACCGGGCCGCGCAGCAATTGTTTGACGGCCTTCTGGTCCACCGCGATGCGCAGCTCGCGGAACACCTCGTTCACGGTTTCCAGATAGCGGTCGACATGGGCGTCGGTATGCGCCCACATCGCATAGAACGATCCGGTGGCCAGGATGCCGCGGTCGAGCATCATCTGGGTGAACAGTGTGCGCACCTCCTGCGCGTCAGGCAGATCGAAGGCGAAATGCCCGAGCGGCGAGATGCCGGAAACATGCACCGGCAGGCCGGTTGCCTGCGCAACCTCGGTCCAGCCCTTCTGGATGCGGGTGCCGACGCGCATCAGATGCCGGGCGACATTCTGCTCGCGATGCTTGCGCAAGGTGGCAAGTGCTGCAACCGGACCGACGCGCTCGGTCCACGCGGTCGAACTGACAAAGGTCTCTTGCGCCGCGTCCATCGCCGAGGCGCGGCCGACGATCGCCGCCATCGGGAACCCGTTGGCGATGGCCTTTGCGAACACCGCGACATCAGGGGCGACGTCATAGGCGAGGTGCGCGCCGCCGGAATTGATGCGGAAGCCCGACGTCACCTCGTCGAAGATCAACACCGCGCCGCAGCGGTCGGCGAGCGCTCGGATACCCTTGATGAAGGCAGGTTCAGGCTCGCTGGAGCGCACCGGCTCCATCACGATCGCTGCGAGCCGGTCGCTGTTTGCGGCAACGATCGCCTCGATCTCGTGGAGCTTGTTGAAGTGGAACGGATGCATCAACCCGGCAAGACCGCGCGGCACCCCCTTGGTATCGAGGCCCGGCAACAGGTGGCCGTCGAGCGCAGTGGTCTCGCCGAGATTGGCACTGAGATACCAGTCGTGCCAGCCGTGATAGCCGCAGAATGCCACCATGTCGCGGCCGGTGGCCGCGCGCGCGATGCGGATTGCGATTGCCATCGCTTCGCCGCCGGCTCGGCCGAAGCGGACCATGTCCGCCCAGGGATGCAGCTCGATCAGGAGTTCCGCGAGTTCGATATCCTCGGCGCAATTCAGCGTCGACATCGAGCCCATATCGATCGCGGTCTTCACCGCGGCATCGACGTCGGGATCGGCAAAGCCCAGGATGGTGGCACCGATGCCGCAATAGCTCATGTCGAGATAGGTCCTGCCGTCGAGGTCGACGACTTCAGCGCCCTTGGCCGACTTGAAATAGGTCGGCCATTGCTCGGGCAGGAACATTTCGGGCCGTTTGGAGAGCAATTGCGTTCCGCCGGGCATCACCTTGCGCGCGCGCCGGTAAAGCGTTTGGCCAGTGCTCGACATCGCATATTTCTCCTGCAGGGAAGCAGGCGGTGGATACCCTAAGCCCCCCGGTCAGGCAAGGTGCCGTCCCCGGCCACCGCTCGCAATCGAATTGCAAAAGGGGCTCGCCACGGCACCGTCTGTCTTGACGAGGAGCGCGTGACGCGCACCCGCAGCCAAGCGTCTTCACGTTGTTTGACTGCGGTCCATCCTTGCCTGCGTGACGTCGTTGACGACACGGCGATAAAAGCCAAGCGCGGCTTCTTCACGGTATTTGTAGGCAACGCTGGCCGCTCGCATTCCTTTTTCGGTCGTCGCCTGACGATCTCGTGCAGCTTCCCGGATAGCGCGCGCGAGTTCGACCGGATCCTCGGGCGCTACCACCCATCCGATGGCCTCTTCACCGAGCACCAGAGCTCCTTCAGAATTTGCCTCTGACGCTATAACAACCGGCCGGCCGACAGCCAGGAGATTGTAGAGGCGGCTCGGAATTGAGACGCCGGCGATACTTCGGCGATAGGGTATCACCCAAAGGTCCGCCGCCGCCAGGAATTCGATGAGCTCATCGTCGGGGACCGGGCTCAGGATCGTGACGTTGGCGAGGCTTTCCTGGGCGTACAGGTCATTCAATTCCTTCCAGCCAACGCCCCATCCGGACAGGATGAAGTGAATGTCGCTCTCTGACTGCAGAAGTCTTGCTGCCTCAAACACCGTTGCAGGAGAGTGGGTGAACCCAAGGTTGCCTGATAGGCCGACGATGAATTTGGAGGTCTCCCGAGCACGGAAACGGCTGGATGGGTCGATCTCCCGATATCCGATGGGGATCAGAGGCCAATTGGGGATGATGTGAAGCTTGTCTGCTCTGACGCCCGGATACTTCAGGATCAGGGGCGGCACATCCCGTCCGATGACGACGATAGCATCCAGGCTTCGAAACAGGAGCGTGTTGGCGAAGCGGATGAGCCGGGCCGCAAAGGACTTGGATTGGATCAGGCCGGCCGCTTCGAGCGCTTCGGGATAGAGATCGTAGATGAGGAGCAGCGTCGCCGCGCCGCGCAGTTTCGCCGCCAGAAGCACGGTGTAAGGCAACGTGAAAGGAGACGTTACGCAGAAGACGACGTCACTGGATGTTGCTCGCCTCAAGACCGAGAGGAACATCCGTGCAGCCAGCAGGCAAACCGCCGCTGCGCGTTGCGCGAGCGCGGACTTGCGCGGGCTCCAGTTTCTGATTTCGATAACGGCCGGATTGCGGAGCGGGTCGGCGCCAAGCGAATTCGGGTTGGGCGTCGCGGAAATAACGACAACTTGGTTATCTGCCGCGAGTGTTTCGGCGATCTTGCCCAGATACACCGCGGTCGTGCTCGTATCCGGAGGATAGAACTGAGTAGCGAGGATCAGCCGTGCAGAGTTGTGCATGTGTGAAGGCTGTCTTAAATATCAGGCTCTGATCGTCGATCTGTCGCCTGTTCCGTTCGGTATGCCTGGTAGGCGAGCTTGATGCCCTCCTCGAGCGAGGTGCTGGCACGCCAGCCAAGCTTGGCCAGGCGGTTGACGTCGAGCAGCTTGCGCGGCGTGCCGTCTGGGCGCGACGCGTCGAAGCTGATCTCGCCGGTGTACCCCACGGTTGCAGCGACCACGCGGGCGAATTCGGCGATGGTGATGTCCTCGCCGGTGCCGATGTTAACCAGTTCGCGATCCGAATAGGTCTTCATCAAATGGATGCAGGCGTCGGCGAGATCGTCGACATAGAGGAATTCCCGCCGCGGCGTACCGGTGCCCCAGACCACGACCTCCTTGGCGCCGGCAACCTTGGCCTCGTGGAAGCGGCGGATCAGCGCGGCGACGACATGGCTGTATTCGG
>NZ_LLXZ01000109.1:0-1122 GCF_001440395.1 Bradyrhizobium jicamae
TCAGGTGCCGTTATTTTTGCTTCCAGGCACCAAGTAAAGCGCGGCTAGTAGCATCCCAAAGCAGGTGCGCCATAAAGGTCGGTGGCTCCCCCCTTTATGACGCTCGGTGAGCCGAGGCGGCCTGCACCGCCATGCTCGCGCACTTGACCGCCAGCACCAGCGAGCACTGATCGCCCAGTCTGATTTGGCTAAAAATCCATCCCCTTTCCGGAGAGGCTTCGGCGCGCTCCGCGGACGCGACACGACTCAGGAATCGGCTCCGCGTGCGCCATCCCGCACATGCATGGAGCGAACGGATGTCTCCCAAACCCAAGACGCACTGCAACTACGGCCACGCGATGACGCCGGAAAACACCGTCATCGTCCAAATTAGGGCAAATAAATACCCTCACCGCCAGTGCCGCACCTGCATGCAATTGACGCAAGCGGACGTCGAGACGATCGAGACACACATGAACGGCGGCGGCACTTTCCGCGACTTGTCGCTGCCATTCGCGAAAGGATTGGGCTTGGAACCTATCGCGCGCTCAATCCGCGATGGTCCGAGCAAATGCTGACGATCGCGCGAGCTAACACTGACTTAAAAAAGACGGCCACCAACAGAAATCGCATGGCCGCACTGCTTGGGGCTGGCCGCGACCGCTGATAGTGGGGGCCGCCCAATACATACTCCGCCAGTTAGCGGAGCCACAGGGCTACGACGGCCCAGAGCGAAGCCCGCCGGGCAAACACACCTGAGCGATCTTTTTTTCTAGGCCGCCCTTCTGGCACCATCTCTGACATCGCTCATCGGTTTGATCTCGCCGATCAGCTCCGTGCCTCTATAAATTGACACCTTCTCGCCGGGCGAGATCTGCCAAACCTTCTCGTGTGCAACAATTAGGGCTTCCTCAAGCGTCGGCTTGGCGGCGGGGTACTCGTAATTTCGCGCCCGCACCGTGTAGGTTCGCTGGGTCATGATGGGATCCCTCGGTTCCTCCCCGGGGTCGGACAATCAGCTGCGAGCCGTGAACCGATCGTGATCCTCGCAATGACAGAAGCTGGCGCGGGAGCCGGCCTAGCGGACCGGCATGGCTGCGACGGCGCTGGCAAATCCCAGTATCATGATACTGGCGGCCGTGA
>NZ_LLXZ01000109.1:1132-3799 GCF_001440395.1 Bradyrhizobium jicamae
GCCTATCCAGGATCGCCAGCGGGGCACGGGGAGCGAGATAACGTGATCCCGACCGGGCAGGCGGCCCGGCACGCGCCCGGGCTGGGCCTAAGCCGACCATTTGTCTTCCTCGCGCCGCGCCTCATCTTCGTTGAGACGATCCGCGACGTCCTCAGCCACAGCTGGATCTGCCGTTTCTGCGATCGGGGTACCGTCCTGCTTTTTGATCTTCCTCCCTTCCGCGTTTATCGGGAAGTCTTCGGGCTTGAGGGGCTTGTCGTTATCGGGCATGGGGTGTCCCCTTCTCTGCAGCTCTTTCCTCACCGAAGCTGCGGCGTTACCGACTTTGTCGATCGCTGAGAAGAGATCGCTCTTCGAAACGCCGAGCGCCTTCGTCCAGTACTTCACCTGCTTGGGATCTTGCACCTCGATCTTGCTGCGGTCGGGGGTCGTTCTTTTGGTTCCGCTTACCATAGATGCTCCACTGGCGACCGCTTAGGACGGCGGAGATCAACCTACCCTTGAAAATTTTCCGCTGACCCGTTGCCGCGGCGGGACGAGGAACGATCGCGATTCGCTAGCACCGGACCTCGTTGGCGAGATCCTGGGACATGCCGCGGATGGCACCCACAGCGACGTCGAGCCGCTGCTTGTCGCAACCAGTCACCGCGGGATCGTCTTGTCATACCGGATTGAACGTCCTAACACATTGGCCGTTCCTACAGCCCTTTTCTCAATCCTCGGCAAGTAGCCCGACCTGCTGATACCGCCGCGCACATTAACGACTGGCTGCAATCGCCCGGTCTGCAGCCGCCGAAACCGTAAGGCTATCCGTTGCGCAGCGTTGCGGAATATCTCGAGCGGGCAGCCGAGTACGACGAGCTTGCGGCGGCGACCGTTGAGGTTTTTCGAAAGCGATATGCCGATATCGCAGCGTGTTATCGCTTACTTGCCAAAGACCGAGAATGGCTGATCAGCACTGGCGCCGTCGAGAGCAAACAGACCGCCCTAGGTCGCTGAGTTTTCTTCGCTGTGCTGGAGCCGCTCAATCTCGAATGTCCACCTGACCTTCAGGAGCGACCCGCGGTCATCCCGAACTTGAATGCTCATGCGGTGGTCTGCGCCACGTTTGCCCATCGCATCCAAAGCCATTTCAGCCAGAGTGAGGGTGGCCTCCTCCTGCATGGCCTCAAAAGAGGATAGTTCGCGACCTTCGTCGTCAGTTTGCAACGTGTCGCCGTCGCGAATGTCAAAATAGTAATGGCGCATCGAAGCCCCCCGTTCCGGATGTCACGGGCCAAGCCCCAGCTCCGGAGGTTGCAGAGCTGAGGCTGTTGTAGCGGTTCAGCCCTCACCCAGGGGCTGAAGCGGTATCGCAACATTGCGGCGTGGGTCTCCGCTACAACAAAAGTTAGTTGCGTTGCACTTTTTCGATTCCGCGGAAAGCGTTCATCTGGAACGGCTATGTCGACACAAGCGCCATTCGCGGACAACCCAGCGCGGCTTTAAGGCTAGCGTGGCGGCCAGGTTGCTTTCTAACGCGAGAAGGGCCTCAGCAGCGGCGCTGAGACCCCTCTGGCGAGGCTGAGGAGGAGGCCGTCGCACCTGGGGAAGATGCGATATCGCTTCAACCCAGCTCTCTTGAACACGTTCCTAACAGCGCCAAGCCCAGTACAATACGCTTGCGGCTAGCGGCAGCGCCGGACTATTCCCGCAGGCTGGCTTGACCACTCACTCTCTCATCCTTTTTTCTTGAACTGGCGTGCGCACGTCAGCAGACCTGCCGGTCTTACCAACCGTTGCGGGCGGACCGCCTCCGCCAGCGGTGCCGGCGCTGCCTGCACCCCCTGCTCCTCCAGCACCTTGGGCTACGGCCAACGTTGAACCGAACGCAAAGGACAATGCGACCGCGATCGCTGATATTTTCATTACCGTTGGCGCGACGCATCGACGGCATTTTAGCCGCACGGCGGCTCCTAGAACACGCTCGCGCGTTCCAACCGATCCAGGACGGCCGAATATATATCGAGCAAATCAACCACCCTTTTCTGTTCGGTGACAGGGCGACGCCGGCGGGATATTCGGCGGGCCTTGCGCACGCGATCTCGCATGGCTGGCTCGAATTGCACGAGAGCGGCACGTTTGTGAAGCTAACGCAGAGCTGCGTGGATCTATTCGCGTAACACCATGGGGGCCCCTAGATACCGGCGGCGCCTAACACAACGAAAAGCCCGGCTCAGCGAGCCGGGCCAATCGCGAATTAAATACACGTGCTGAAAAGACCGACATTGAAGCACTCATCAATTCAGGTGTCTGTTCGAACGACGACTCAGGAGAACGCTTTTCGGGAAAAAATGGCAATTCTCGAAACGGGCTCGCCTAGCACCAAGAGCCTCAGCTCCGGGACGTGGAGCTGAGGCCCTTGAGGGCCAGCCCTTCACCCACAAAGGGCTACTTCAAAATCACAGCGACAGCCGTAGCCCGCTATAACAAAAGTTAGCCGAGCGGAACGCAATGACTGCACCGACATTGGATTCCTTTGCTCGCGGGAAACTCGATGCGGTACTGTCCTCGGTGCGACAACACTCGCTGGGTCTGTGAAAATCACCTCGAACGGCCGTTCTTGGGAGACAGGGCCTGTGGTTGCGGCGGCGCCGGCGCACCTTGCCCGAGCTGCAATAGAAATTC
>NZ_LLXZ01000110.1:0-24965 GCF_001440395.1 Bradyrhizobium jicamae
CGAGCCGAGCGCGCCGACCGCCGTCGCCTGCTGCCGCCCCGTGTAATTCTCGGCGATCAGCGCCACCAGCGATGGCACGATCACCGCACCCGCCGCGCCGCACAGCGCCTGCGCCGTGATCATCAGCGTTGCCGTCGGGCTGAACGTCATCAATACCTGCGACGCGCCGAACAGGACCACCGCAAGGCGGAACACCTGCAGCGCGCCGAACCGCTGCGCGAGCTTGGCGCCGAGCATGACGAAGCCGGCGACCAGCATCGAATAGGCCACGATGCCGGAGGCGACGGTGGTCGGCGGAACGCCAAAGCTATTGACCATCCCGCCGAGCGCAACCGGGAGCGAAGCGACGTTGAAGGACATGATCATCTGGCCGAGCGCGATTGCGATCATCGGCACCCAGGACTCCCGCGCTCCTTCCCGGATTGCTCCGATCGAGATCGAGTTCGTCGCCATGGTGCCCTCCCGAGTTTCTCGGATCCGGATCGAGCCATCGGCTCGATCAAGCCCTGCTTTGCATCTGCTTCAGTTTTCCGGTTGCGACACGAACAAATCCATTCCCAGCCGCTGTGACAGGTATTTCGCCGCGAGTTGACCCTTGATGCTGTTTCCGGCCGCGTCGAGCGGCGGCGCGAAGGTGCCGAAGCCGCCCTTGCCCGGAGAGACCGCGACGATGCCACCACCGATCCCGCTCTTGCCGGGCAAGCCGATGTCGTAAAGCCAGTCGCCTGAGGTCTCGTACAATCCGGCCGTTATCATCACGGTCAGCGCATAGTGGCAGACTGCAGCATCCACCACGCGCTGGCGGGTAACGGGGTTGACGCCGCCGTCCGCCAGCGTCGCGCCCATGATCGCCAGGTCGCGCGCGCTCACATTCAGCGAGCACTGCTTGGTATAGAGGTCCGTCGCCTGCTTGGCGTCGCAATAGATGCGGTCGTAGCTCTGCAACAGCCGGGCGATACTGCGGTTGCGATAGTTGGTTTGCGAGGCCGAGGTGTACACCTCTTCATTGAGCGTGAGCTTGCGCCCGGCAAACCGCGACAACCCGTCGTGAATGAATTGCCATTGGCCTTCCGCCGTCAGGCCCGGCACCAGGCTCGTCGTTGCGATCGCGCCCGCATTCACCATCGGGTTGGTGCGGCCTCCGCCCTGCTCGATGGCGGCCAGCGAATTGAACGGCAGTCCGGTGGCGTTCGCGCCAAGCCTCGCGCGCGCCTCCTCCGGGCCGATCGTCTCGCACACCAGCGCAAACACGAACGGCTTCGATACGCTCATGATCGAGAACTTGTATTCGGTCTCGCCGGCCTCGTAGATACGCCCGTTGGTCCCGACCACGCACACCCCAAACAGCTCCCTGGGAACCCTCGCGAGCGCCGGATAGACCTGAGAGTTGTGGCCCTCTTCATTCGACTTGAACCGTCGGTGGGCGTCGGACACCAGCCTCTGCACCATCTCTGGCTCAGGCAGGTGACCTGTCGAAATGTATGGCCGGTCTGATTGTTCCGAGATCGAAGGCATGTCCATCGGACTCCTCCACCCGGTTCGAACGATCCTGATCGCGGACTGTCGAGCCGTTCGGCAACACGCATTACATGCTAACAAGCGACCATCATAGATCGCTTCAGCTTTCTTGCCAATTGGACGGACCGTAACGCCCAAGTGTATATTTAGTCAACAATACAACCTGAAAGACGGTTTGCGACACGTGCGTTTGCCTGCAACATTTTGTGACAAATCGCCTGACGCTGTCGATGCTTAGACGCTGCGTCGCATGCAGGAACCGTCCGGCGAATTAAGAGCGAATTTGGTTATGGACATCGTCCGAGTGCCGATCAGCGAACCGTGATCCGTTCACTTCCGAGTTGTGATACGGTGGCGCCCGTGCCGCACGGCCGCTGTTCATTCCGCCGCTCGGGATGGTCTCGCCGCCGTCGACATTTGCCATCGGACGCAACGGAAGCCCTCCGCTGCGACGGCAACGCTTTGAGGAGTGTCGACCGGTCAATGCGCCCTGTGCGGCCTACGTCATGTTCACATCGAGTGGGAGGATACGAAGATGTCAGATCTAGTCGCGATCGTCTATCCATCCGAAGCAAAGGCTGAAGAGGTACGGCAGCGTCTGTTCAAGCTGCAGAAGGAATATCTAATCACGATCAGCGATGCCGTGATCGCGGTGAAGACCGAAGCCGGCCCCATCAAGCTGAACCAGCTTGTCAATACGACAGCAATCGGCGCCGCATCGGGCAGCTTCTGGGGGCTGCTGATCGGGGTGATCTTCCTCAATCCCCTGCTTGGTGTTGCGCTCGGCGCGGCTTCGGGAGCGCTCGGCGGCGCGCTGTCGGATTACGGCATCGATGACACCTTCATGAAGGATCTCTCCAAGAGCATGCAGCCGGGCAATGCCGCGCTGTTCGTGCTGATCAAGAACATGACGCCGGACAAGGTGCTGCGCGAGATCAAGGACGCGGGAGGCACCGTGCTCAAGACATCCCTTGACGACAGCAAGGAACAGCAACTCCGCGACGCACTGGCAAAGACGAGCACTGATCCGGCAGCGCCCAAGACAAACGCCGCCTAAGCGGAGAAACTGAAGCTCGCCAGCCCCGGGACAGGCATGCTGATCGATCCGCGCCACGGCGATATCGAGGACGATGCCGCCAGTCCCGGGCAGCGCTCCCTGCTCGCCATCGCCGGCAGCCTGCTGGTCGAAATCAGCTTGCCGAAGCTGCTGTTTGCCTGGACGGTGCTGCTGCTGTTGCCGGCGGTGCTGCTGGGCCTCGTGCCATTGCTGGTCTCCGCCTGGCTCTCAACCCTGACGGAGAAGCTCGCCACGCTGACCGGGATCGGCACGGCTCTCGTCTTGCTCGCGATCGCAGCAATAGGATGGATCGGATGGCGACCGCTGTTCCGGATCGCCGAGAACAATTTCTGGTCGCTCAACGCGCTCGCCGTGCAGCCCGGCTACGCCTTCACCCGCGAAGCGCTGCGCCACCTGACGGAGCGGATCTGGAGCAGGAAGCTGACCGTCACCGGCCGCGCGAGGCTGCGCAGCGCCAATTCGGTTGGGGCCGCCATCGTGCTGTCCGCATGCGCAGTGCTGATTGCGACGCTGGCCTGGCCCGCCTCGCGCTGGACCGGCGGCTGGAACGACCTGGTCCTGCTGCACCGCCTCGTCGTGCCGACGTTGGCAAATGCGGTTCTGCTGGTGTCCGGATATCTGGCGGTCGCGTCGCTGATATGGGGATTTGCGGATGCCAGCATGCCCCAGCCCGTCGACCTTGCCGCATTCGATAGCGCCTCCGCCGGAACGCGGCGCTGGCGCGTTGCGCATCTGTCGGACCTTCACGTGATCAGTGAACAATACGGCTTCCGCATCGAAAGCGGACGAGCGGGCCCGCGCGGCAATGACCGGCTCGCGCGCGTCCTGACGCGTCTCGCCGACATTCATGCGGCCGATCCGCTCGACCACATTCTCATCAGCGGCGATATGACCGACGCCGGCCGCGCCAGCGAATGGGCCGTATTTCTCGACGCCATGGCGCGTCATCCGGAGCTTGCCGCTCGCACGGTCATCTTGCCGGGCAATCACGACGTCAACATCGTCGACCGCGCCAATCCGGCACGGCTCGATCTGCCGTTCAGCCCGAACAAGCGGTTACGGCAGATCCGCACCTTGTCGGCGATGGCGGCCATGCAAGGTGATCGGGTCCGCGTGGTCGATGCCAAGGGAAAACCGGCCGCGACGCTGAGTGCCGCGCTGGCGCCGAAGCGCGATGCGATCGTGGCGCTCGCACAGTCCGGCGGACTGCGCCGTTCCGCGGTACTGCGCGGCGTGTTCGATGACGTGTTTCCGATGATCGTCCCGCCCGAGGTGGAAGACGGCCTCGGGATAGCCATCCTGAACTCCAACGCAGAGACTCATTTTTCCTTCACCAATGCGCTCGGGCTGGTGTCGGTCGAACAGACGTATCGCCTCGAGGCGGCGATCCGGCATTATCCGGCAACACGCTGGATCGTCGCGCTGCACCACCACGTCGTGGAGTATCCTATGCCAGTGAAAGCATTCTCCGAACGCATCGGAACGGCCTTGATCAACGGCAGCTGGTTCGTGCGCAGGCTGGGCGCGCTGGCCGGTCGCGCCGTGGTGATGCACGGTCACCGTCACATCGACTGGATCGGCGCCTGCGGTTCGCTGAAGATCATCTCCGCGCCCTCGCCCGTGATGAACGTGACCGATGATGCGGCCACGCATTTCTACATTCACACGCTGGCTTCTGGCCCGGATGGACGGCTTGATCTGCTGCCGCCGGAGCGCGTGGAGATTGCCGGCGAGAAAATCGCCCAGGGCATGAAAGACTAGCCTCCGCCGCGGCACATTTCCCGATACCGCCGGCAGTTTCCCTGGCCCCGTTCGCCAAGCCGGCACCAAATGGAAAGGCGATCGTCAGTTTCGCCGATCGCGATCCGAAAGCGTTCCCGTGGAAGACGAAGGGCGCGGCACCGACGATGGCTGCGCAGCCGATGACTGTGCCCTGGGTTGCGGTGTGTTGGGCTGCGGGGTGGAGGCCGCCTGCTGGGCCGGGGACGAAGGCGTAGGCGACATCTTTTGTCTGATGTCCTCCTGAGCAGCCCGCAGCGCCGCCATGTTCTGGGCGATCTGTTCCTGCTTGGACGTGAGTTGTTCTACGCTGCGCCGCACGGCATCGAGATTCGACGCCAGCGGCTCAAGTTGCACCGGACCAGGGGAAGTTGCTGCCGCTACCGGGGACTTCGCCGTCGAAGTGGGTAACAACCAGGCTAGCGCCGGAGCCCGGGCTGCCGCCATCTCCCTTGCTACATCACCATAGGACTGCCAGCCAAGCGTGGCGCCGACACCGATGAGAACCGTAATGAAAAACCGGACAAGGCTGCGAACCATTCGCCTGCCGATCGACGGCCGACCGCTCATCACCGGCCCCTCCCCGAAGCGGTAGGAATGAGAAGAATCGACCGACGGCTTCATGCGTCGTCTACCCATACGCCGATCGGATCGGACGTCCAGATCGCGCCCAAGCCCGCCCGACGAAGTTTCTTCGGCGCTCGGCCACTGCTGCTCCGCGAGTGGTGGACTTTGCGAGTATAACATCTGGTGACTCCACCCAGCGGTTCTTCTTGTCGACGGAACAGGCCAACCTGATTTGACAGAAGCGAGGCGGGAGCGCGCCAGTCCTGGGGCGATTGTGAGTTCGTCGCACGATAGAGGACCGATTTGTTGAGCTCGGTGGAGGTCACCCGTCAGGCCGGCTCATTACGTCCTACAGCTTGCCCGGCTTTGCCTGATCCGGTCCACCGAACAGATCGGCGACCCAGCGGCTCGACGGATGCGCGGCGCAGAAGGTCAGAATGGCGAGCGTGATCGGCACGCCGATGAAGGTGCCGAACAGGCCCCACAGGAACGTCCAGAAGAAGATCGCGAACAGCACGACGACAGGTGAAATCGACAACATGGAGCCGGCCACCCGCGGCTCGATGTAGCTGCCGACCGCGAACTGGATGACGTTCAGACAGACGAAGACGCCGAGCACCGCCGGCCAGCTCTCGAACTGCGTCATTGCCAGCAGGGTCGGAAACAGCGTCGCGATGAACGGGCCGATGAACGGGATATAGTTGAGCACGAAGGCAATCACGCCCCACTCCAATGCGAACGGCAATCCGGCTACCCACGCAAATGCGCCGACCAACAGGCCGGTGATCGCACTCATCTTCGTTCGCACCAGCAGGTACCTTCGGAATTTCGCTGCCGTCGCCGCGCTGCCGTCGAGCAGCACGCGGGCTGCGGTCTTGTTGTCCAACCGCTCTATGTTTCGCCTGATATTCTCGACTTCGAGAAGCCCGAGCATGACGTAAACCAGCGCGATCACCCAGAAGGTGAGCGTGGTATTGACGCGGGTCGTCACCTGCTGCGTCGCACGTAGCAGCCAGCCGACGTTGAAATGTTCGGCCCAGAGCCCGGCGACCGAGATGCCGTGGCCGTCGAGCCATGTCACCACCGCCGAATAGAGGGCCTGGTAGCGCGGCAGATCGTTGACCAGCGATCGGCCGACACGGCCAAATCCCCAGGCCGCGAGCGAAGTAACCCCGAGACAGACCGCAACCGTCGCAACGACCGTGATCGCGAGCGCGACAAGCCTCGGCATGAAGGACTGTAACCGCTTCTGGATCGGCCACACGATGGCGATGATGAACAGCGCCGCCGCGAGCGGCGCGAACACCTTGCTCAACTGGGCCAGCGCCGCCGTGACCAGCACCGCCGCGATGATTCCCGTGGTGGTCTTCAGCCCGAAGCCCATGTTGGGTTCCTTCGACCTCTAAAGCGTGATGACTTTTCTTCGAATCGTCATCCCGCTTTATCTTTTTGTTTGAGCATGATCCTTTCGGAAAACCGCTACACACTTTTCCGGATCATGCTCCAGGCGACCCGAGATTGTCAGCCGCATCGAACCGCGGCAAGAGCGACGGCGCCTCCACCTGCAACCGTGACCGCGATCACGTACGGCGGCCCGGACCTGACTTAGCGTCCCGGCAGCAAACCTCGCAACGAGGTCTGCCCGAGGAGGCAGCCATGTCCCGTTTCAAGCCATTGCTATTGGGCGCCAGCCTGCTGGCAGGCCTGTTGAGCTTCGCTGGTGCGGCTTTCGCCGAAGCGCCGAACGTCAACATCCGCAACGGCATGCAGGGACCGCTGACCGACCAGCGCGTCGCGCTGGTGATCGGCAATTCGAATTACCAGACCGCGCCAAAGCTCGCCAATCCCGGCAACGACGCGCAATCGATCGCGCAGCTCCTGAACTCGGCGGGCTTCGAGGTCACCCAGGCGACCGACCTGACGCGCAGCGACATGGTCAGGGTGGTGCAGGACTTCTCCAACAAGGTCGCCGAGCGCGGCCCGGGCGCGGTCGCCATGGTCTACTATGCTGGCCACGGCGTGCAGGTGGCCGGCGAGAACTATCTGCTGCCGGTCGATGCCAGAATCTCTGCGCCGTCCGATCTCGATGGCAACTCGCTGCGGCTGGTCGACCTGATGGGCACGCTGGAATCGATCCAGAGCCGGATGCGCATCGTGGTGCTCGACGCCTGCCGCAACAATCCCTTCCCGGAGGTCAATGACGCCGGGCGTGGCCTCGCCATCGTCGATGCGCCGCGCGGCTCGATCGTCGGCTACTCCACCGCGCCCGGAATGGAGGCGCAGGATGGCGACGGCAAGCACAGCCCGTACACGAGAGCGTTTCTCGATATCGCACGCGAGCCGAACCTGCCGATCGAGCAATTGTTCAAGCGCGTCCGGCTCGAGGTGAACAACACCACCTCCGGCAAGCAGACACCGTGGGAAAGCTCCTCGCTGACAAGCGACTTCTATTTCTTCGGCGACACGGCGGTTGCCGCAGGCCGCACGCCGGATCGCCGCCCGATCATGCAGGTCGCGTCGAACCTGCCGTCGCGCTCGGCGCGCCAGGCTTACGACTACGTGCTGTCTGAAGGCTCGCCCGAATATTATGAAGAGTTCATCCGCCTCTACCCGCACGATCCGCTGTGCGACCACGTCCGCCTGCTGCTCGGCAACCTTCGGGTGGCGACGGCGTGGCACAAGGCCGTTATCGCCAACTCACCGTTCGCCTACAAAGCCTTCTATGACAATTATTCGAGCAGTCCCTACGCCAGGTCCGCGCTGAGGCTGCAGGCAGCGCCGAAAGCCGTACCGATGATGCACTTCACGCATCTGGCGAAGCAGTCGCCGACGTTCAAGCCGGGCCATATCGGCAACGTGTCCACCCTTGGCATCTCCAAGGCCAACCTTGGTGGCAATTTCGGCCACGGCCAGATGCCCTCGAAGATCGTCACGCTTCCCGCCAAGGGCATGAACCCGGTCAATGGCGGCAACATCAACGGCAACATGGGCAAGGTCACGACCCTGCCCGGCAAATTCAAGCCGGGCTCCGTCAACAACACCGGCAATGCCGGCAAGATCGCCACCTCGCCCGGCCGGTTCAACCGCGGTCCGACGCGGTTCGCCAGCAAGCCCATGATGACCTCCCGGCCCATGATGAAAACCGCGCCGCGGCATTTCAACGGCGGCGGCATGGGCGGCGGGAATTTCAACCGCTTCGCCGCAGGTCCGTCCCGCAGCTCGTTCGGCGGCGGTTCGTTCGGTGGGGGCTCGTTCGGCAGAATGGGCGGCGGCGGCTTCAGGCGCTAACGCAAACCATTCGTGCGCAATGAAAAATCCGGGCAGCGCACACGCGCTGCCCGGATCTAAATTTTAAGAGAGCCTGATCAGGCGACCAGTTTGGCGAACAGGTCCGCATCGACATTGCCGCCGGACAGCACGATGACGACGTTCTTGCCCTTGGCGTCGATGCGGCCGGCGAGCAGCGCGGCAAGGCCGACGGCGCCGCCGGGCTCGACCACCAGTTTCAATTCGCGATAGGCATAAGCCACCGCCGCACCGACTTCCTCGTCAGACGCCGTCACGCCATTCGCCAGCAGCTTGCTGTTGATCGAGAAGGTAAGCTCGCCCGGCATCGCCGCCATCAGCGCATCGCAAATGGTGCGGCCGGCGGCGTGATGGGCCTCGCGATGGCCGGCGCGCAGCGACAGGCCGTGATCGTCATAGTCCTTCGGTTCGGCGACGATCACCTGCGCTTGCGGAAATTTCGACTTCACCGCGGTCGCGACGCCGGCGATCAGTCCGCCGCCCGACGCCGGGGCCACCACGATATCGGGGCTGAGCCCGAGCGCCGCCATGTCCTCGGCGATCTCGCGGCCCGCGGTGCCCTGGCCTGCGATCACGAAGGGATCGTCATAGGGGCGGACCAGCGTCGCGCCGCGCTTGCTGGCGATACCGTTGGCAATCGCTTCGCGGTCCTCCTTGTCGCGGTCGTAGAGCACCACCTCGGCGCCGTAGCCCTTGGTGCGCTCGCGCTTGGTGACCGGCGAGTCCGCAGGCATCACGATGGTGGCCTGCATGTTGAGGATCTGCGCCGCCGCCGCCACGCCCTGGGCGTGGTTTCCGGAAGAGAACGCGACCACCCCGCCGCCGCGCTTGTCCTGCGGGATCGAGGCCAGCTTGTTGAAGGCGCCACGGAACTTGAACGATCCGGTCCGCTGCAGCATTTCGGGCTTGAGAAAGACCTTGGTCCCGACGCGCTCGTTGAGAACGGGGAACGACAAGAGCGGCGTCCGCACCGCGAACGGGGCAACTACCCGCGCCGCCGCATCGATATCTGCGGCACCGACCGGTGCCGTTGAGGCTTTTTCCGTCATGCGCATGTTGTATCGCGCCAGCGGATAGCCCGGCAAGACGCATTCAGGTGATATCAGGCGGCGAAATGCGGGTCTTCCGCCACAAATTCGGCCGCCTCACCCTCCGATTCGACGGGGCGAGAATTCATGGCATGCTCGATGAAAACCCGCGTGGAGGCCTGCCAGGTATGGGCGGCAGCGAATTCGACGCAATCTTCCCGCGATATCTGCAGCGCCTCCAGACAGGCGGCCCGCAAATCCTCGCTCAGCACACCCACCGGCGCCGAGCCGATCACGTCGCGCGGACCGGTGACCGGAAAGGCCGCGACCGGCAAGCCGCTGGCCAGCGCCTCCAGCAGCACCAGGCCGAACGTGTCGGTCCTGCTGGGAAATACGAAAATGTCGGAGGCTGCGTAGATTTCGGCCAGTTCCTCGCCGTGCCTTGCGCCGAGGAACACGGCATCAGGATACTTCCGCTCCAGCGCCATCCGGGCCGGGCCGTCACCGACGATGAGTTTGGTGCCGGGCAGATCGAGGTCGAGGAAGGCTTCGAGATTCTTCTCCACCGCGATCCGGCCGACGCAGAGATAGACCGGCATCGGCAGGCAGAGATCGGTGCTGCGCGGATGGAACAGCGAGGTGTCGACGCCGCGCGACCATAGCACCACGTTGCGAAAACCGCGCATGCGCAATTCCGCCGCCAGCGCCGGCGTCGCCGCCATCACCGCCCGGCTCGGCCGATGAAACCACCGCAGCGCCTTCCACACCCATGATTCCGGAATCGGCGACCGCGCCGAGACATATTCGGGAAACCGGGTATGAAAGCTCGTGGTGAACGGCAGACCATGCTTGCGGCAATAGCGCCGCACCAGAAGCCCGATCGGGCCCTCGGTCGCGATATGAATGCTGTCGGGCTTAGCCGCTTTGATCAGTCGCGCGATTTTTGCCGGATACGGCAGCGCCAGCCGCAGGTCGGGATAGCTCGGCATCGCAAAGGTGCGAAACGATTGCGGCGTCAGGAAGCTCACCTCGACGCCAAGCCCCCCGGCCGCATCCGCCATCGCGGTCAGCGTGCGCACCACCCCGTTGACCTGGGGATGCCACGCATCGGTTGCGACCAGGATATGCGTCATGCAGCGCGCGCCGCGACTCGGGGGACCGGCGCCACTCTTCGCACCGGATCGGTCCAGGTGATGATCTCGAACGTTCCGTCCTCATGCTCGGCGAGCGCGGTGCAGCTCTCGACCCAGTCGCCGCAATTCATGTAGCGGATGCCGTGCTCGTCGCGGATGGTCGCGTAGTGAATGTGGCCGCAGATCACGCCATCGGCGCCGTGCCGCCGCGCCTCGCCGGCCAGCGTCTGTTCGAACGCGCCGATATAGTTCACGGCGTTCTTGACCTTCAGCTTCGCCCATTGCGACAGCGACCAATAGGGCACGCCGAACAGGCGGCGGAAGAAGTTGACGAGACGGTTCATCTGGATGGCGAAGTCGTAGGCCTTGTCGCCGAGATGGGCGAGCCAGCGTGCGTTCTGCACCACGAGATCGAAGATGTCGCCGTGGATGACGAGGTAGCGCTTGCCGTCGGCGCCCTCGTGAATGGTGTTTTCCACCACGTCGATGCCGCCGAAATGGGTGCCGTAATAGTTGCGCAGGAATTCGTCGTGATTGCCCGGCACGTAGATGACCTTGGCGCCCTTGCGGGCCTTGCGCAGCATCTTCTGCACGAAATCGTTGTGCGATTGCGGCCAGTGCCAGCTCGACTTCAGCGCCCAGCCATCGACGATGTCGCCGACCAGATAGATGGTGTCGGCGTCGTGGCTTTTGAGGAAGTCGAGCAATCGATCGGCTTGCGAGCCGCGGGCCCCGAGATGGACATCGGAGATGAACAAGGTACGAAAGCGCCGCTCCGGGCTTTCTTCACTCAAGCCGTCACTACCCATGCCTGTCCCCTGACAGATTTCTGTGACAGGGCGATGACTATTTCACGCGGCCCATAGCCCCACGAGAATCAATGTCGCGCCCCGTGATTTGCGGATAGCAGCGCGATGCGACAGGCAAGCGACATCGCGGCGGCGATATCCCGGCGTCGTCCCTGAGAACGCAGGGACCCATAACCACCGAAGGTCATTGCTGGAGACTGCTGGCCGCTTGCTTTAACCCATGGGCCGCGGCGTATGGGTCCCTGCGTTCGCAGGGACGACGAAAGAGCTTCAATAATACTTGTGAAAATGATGCACCGGCCCGTGGCCATGCCCGACACTGAACCGGTCCGCCGCTGCAATCGCGGCGGTCACCCACGCCTTGGCATTGCGCACGGCGGTCTCCATGCCCTCGCCTTTCGCGAGCCCGGCCGCAATCGCCGAGGACAGTGAGCAGCCGGTGCCATGGGTGTTCTTCGTCGCCACGCGCGGTGCGGCGAGCGCGATCGCGCCGTTCGCGCCAATCAGATAGTCGATGCTCTCGGCGCCCTGCCCGTGGCCGCCCTTGATCAGCACCGCCTTGCACCCCAGCCCGAGCAAACGCCTGCCCTGTTGCTCGACGGTGGCCTCGTCCGTTGCCACGGCCTCATCGAGCAGCGCCGCAGCCTCCGGCAGGTTGGGCGTGATCACCGATGCAAGCGGAATGAGTTTTGTCCGCAGTGCCTCGACCGCTTCCGCGGCGAGCAACCGGTCGCCCGAGGTTGCGACCATCACGGGATCGAGCACGACATGCTTCGGCGACCAGCGCGCAAGTCCCGCGACGATGGCATCGATAACAGGCGGATGCGCCACCATGCCGATCTTGACCGCGCCGACGTCGAGATCGGAGAACACCGCGTCGATCTGCGCGGTGACGAATTCAGCCGGCACCTGATGGATGCCGCTGACGCCCTGGGAGTTCTGCGCCGTCAGCGCCGTAATCACGGAGGCGCCGTAGACGCCGAGCGCAGCAAACGTCTTCAGGTCGGCCTGGATGCCGGCACCGCCAGAGGAATCGGAGCCGGCGATGGTCAAGGCGATCGGCGTCGTCATCGCTGGTCTCGCGCAAATGGTGTGTCGGGGGCCATGGGCTGTCCTACCGCGCCCCGCCATGGGCAGCAAGCTGGCTTGCCATGACCGGCGGTTTTTGGCCTATTGGAGCCAATCTATTCGGAGACGACAGCGATGGTTCCTTTCTTCGTCCAGTTCAAATGCAAGCTCGGCCAGTCCTACGCCGTCGCCAATGCGCTCGCCGAGGCCGAGATCGCCTCGGAAATCTATTCCACCGCCGGCGACTACGATCTGCTGGTCAAGTTCTACGTCGACAACGACACCGACATCGGCCATTTCGTCAACGAGAAGGTGCAGGTGATCCCGGGCATCCAGGACACCCACACCATCATCACCTTCAAGGCGTTCGGCGCGGGCTAGCAGCGGCCCCCTGTCCGAAAAATCGCAGTCGACTTCGCCCCGGCGCGCCGCGCCCGCGGGCCTTAGCGGAGTGCCCGTCCTGTCCGAGACGTCAGTTACTTTTGACCGGCTGATGGCCTTCATTCAGCAGGCGCTCACCGCGGTCGGCTTGCCGGACACCGACGCCGCAGAGGTCGCGGGGCTGATGGCGGCGGCCGACCTGCAGGGGTCGGACGGGCATGGCGTCAGCCGGTTGCCGCAATATGTCAGGCGGATCAAGGCCGGCGGCTTCAACGTCCGGCCGAACATCCATGTCGTGCACGAGCACGCCAGCACGGCCGTGCTGAACGGCGACAACGGCATGGGCCACCTCGTCATGAAGCGCGCGGCCGAGATGGCCATCGAGAAGGCGCGCGCCACCGGCATCGGCTGGGTCAACTCGCAGTTCTCAAACCATGCCGGCCCCGCCTCGCTCTACGCCACGATGCCGCTCGCCCATGACATGATCGGGCTCTACTTCGCGGTCGGCAATGCCAACCATTTGCCGCCCTGGGGCGGCCTCGACATGCTGCTGTCGACCAATCCGATCGCAGCGGCGATTCCGGCCGGCGACGAAAGACCGATCGTACTCGATATGGCGACGACGGTCGCCGCCTACGGCAAGGTGAAGACCAAGGCGCTGCGCGGCGAGACCATGCCCCAAGGCTGGATGATCGACCGCAAAGGTCAGCCACTGACCGACCCGAAACGTGCCGACGAAGGCATGCTGCTGCCGCTCGGCGGCATGGAGGCCGGATACAAGGGCTACGGGCTTGCAATGATCATCGGCCTGCTCGCGGGCACGCTCGGCGGCGCCGCGATGGGCCGCGAGGTCATCGACTTCAACCACGATGACGACAGCGTCACCAACACCGGGCAGGCAATCGCCGCGATCAACATCGCAGCCTTCGGTGACGTCGCCCTCTTCAAGCGGAGCGTCGATGCGCTGGTACGCGATTTCCGCAACAGCGAGCGCATCCCAGGCGTCGACCGCATCTGGGTGCCCGGCGAACGCAGCCATGAAACGCGGATGAAGCGGACGAACGGCGGAATTCCCGTCGCCCCGGCGCTTTTGCGCGCACTGGATCAGGTCGCCGACGATCTCGGAATATCGAGGCTTGGCGACTAGGCTAGTGGCTGGCGGTCGAGGTCGCCGATCGGCGCCGGCCGGCCCGTCAGACGGCCTTGTGCGACGTTGCCCCCGAGCGCCCTCAGCAACTCCTGCTACGCCAAACGGCACCGATTTACCGCAATGCACGTTAACGACGTTAACCATGGCACGCTTTTGCCATAACAGGATCATTCTACCGCCTTGATATTTTTCATTATCTGGGGCGTCGTCAATCGGGAGTTCCGCGGCGGCGGACGTTCCGGGGGGAGTAGTTGCGAGTACCACCATGGGGACGCTGTACGATTTGCTCGGAGCGCTTCCGAGCGATGACGCCGAGGGCTTGCGGACGGCGTTCCGCAAGGCCGCGAAGGCGACGCATCCCGATATCAATCCCGACAATCCTGATGCTGCACTGCGGTTCAGGGAGCTCGTGCGCGCCTACGATATCCTGAACGACGCCGAGCAGCGCGCGACCTACGATGAACTGCTCGCCATTGCGCTGCAGCCGCCCCCCGAAACGAAGACAACGCGCACCTACGAGAGGGTGCACAAGCTTGCCTCCAACACGATGGCGGCCTCGGTTATTTCGGCGGTGCTGGTGGGCGGCTACGTCCTGTTCGGACTTTTTTCTCCCCCTCCTGGCGCCGCGGAAATGCTGACCGATAAAGCCACCGGCCGTGCGCAGGAAGTTTTGGCGCTGCTGCCCGACACCCCGCAAGACGAGGCCCATGGCCCGCGCGATGGAGAGATTTCAACCGGCACGGTCACGCTGGCCTCCGCGGCGCCGGCGGTAAAGGAAGCGGCGGCCGCTCCGATCGGCCGTTTCGGGCCGATGCCGGCTTTCGTCTCGTACAATTTGGGCATTCAATATTCCCCGCGCTTCGCCGCCGCCTATTTGGATCGCGGTTTCGTACTGTACCCGGTGAACGATTTCGATCGCCCGCTGACCGACATCACGGCCGCCAGGCGAGCCGCAGATTTGAAACGGAGCAAGACCGCCGCGCCCGTACTCGTGCCACACAAGCCGTTGACCATCGTGCCCTCACTGCCGGAGAGGCGCGAACCAGTCACCGCGGCCCTGACGCCCTGGAGGCGCGAGCCGGTCACCGCAGCCCTGACGCCCTGACGGCGCGCGAGGCGCGCCTCCATCGAGGCCGTCAGCCTTCCTTCTTCTTCGGCCGCGGCGGTCCCTCGACCGCGGGCAGCGACTTCACATATTCGGCAATCGCGGCGCGATCCTCCGGCGACAACTGCGACGTATTCTTGATCACGCGCACCATCGATCCGCCGGCGGTGTCGCCATCGGGCGTTTCTCCGGTCTCGAGGAAGTAGGCGATGTCCTTTGCGCTCCACTCGGCCAATCGCTTCGGGGTGATGTTGGGTACCCAGCCCTCGCCCTCCGGATTGGGCCCGCCGGCAAAGCGCTGCGCCTCGACGATGCCGCCGAGGAAGTTGCGCGGGCTGTGGCACTCGGCGCAATGGCCCATGCCGTTGACGAGATAAGCGCCGCGATTCCATGACGGAGAACGCGAGGCGTCCGCCGTGATGAGCTTGTCGTCCATGAACAGCCATTTCCAGATTCCGACATTGCGGCGGATATTGAATGGAAACGGCACGTCGTGGTCGCGGGGTTTTCCGGTCACCGGCGCAAGCGTCTTCAGATAGGCAAAGAGATCGCGGACGTCCTCGACCGTCGCATGCTGATAGGACGCATAGGGAAAAGCCGGAAAATAATGCGCGCCATCCGGCGATGTTCCCTTCAGCACCGCAGTCACGAAATCCGCTTCGCTCCACCGACCGATACCGTAAGTGGGATCGGACGAGATGTTGGGAACGTAAAACGTTCCGAACGGCGAAGGCATTGCAAGCCCGCCGCCGAGTTTCAGCCGGTCGGGCTGGTTGGGAACGGCATGGCAGGAGGAACAGCCGCCGGCATTGAACGTTGCAAGGCCGTTGGCGAGATCTGGTGTCCGCGGCGGCAGCGAAGCCGCTGCGACAACCGCCGGAATCGTCAGCCACCAGTAGACGCCAAAGCCGGCGATGCCGATCACTATCAGCCCGAAGAGAATTCGTCGCAGCATTCACCGATCCATCGTCAGCAGTCTCAATCCGATGGCAGTATGAACGCACATCGCGCCGTAAGCTTCCACGAAATTGCTGGTGTCATTGCCGCCGTTTGGGGAATAAATCCGGAAAGTCGTTGTTTTGAGGCTGACACGGCCCGCTTTCGTATCAACAGGGAGAACCACCATGTCCAAGAAAATCATGCTTGTCACGCTCGCGCTGGGGGCGATTGCTTTTGCCGGACCCGCTTCTGCCGACAAGATGAAGGCGACGCTCGACGGCAAGGCCCAGGTGCCGCCCAACACCAGCGCGGCCACCGGTACCGCCGACATCGACTACGATCCCGCCAGCAAGAAGCTGAGCTGGAAGCTCTCCTATTCCGGGCTGTCCGGCCCTGCCACCGCAGCGCATTTCCACGGGCCTGCCGAAGCCGGCAAGAATGCAGGCGTCGCGGTCGCCATCCCCAATGCGACGTCGAGCCCGGTCGAAGGCAGCGCGACGCTGACCGACGCGCAGGCCGCGGACCTCGTGGCCGGCAAGTACTATGTCAACATTCACACCGCGGCGAATCCGGGCGGCGAAATCCGCGGTCAGGTGACCAAGTAGATTCACCGACTGACGGCAGTAAAGGCGGCAGTTAAAAAAGAGGGCGAAGCGCTTCACGCGCCGCCCTCTTTTTTCTGATCCGAACTAGATTTTGAGACGGAACGTCTCGTGGCAGGCGCTGCATTCCTTGCCGATGGCCGGCACGTTTGCCTTGAGCGAATCGAGATCCTTGATCTTCGCCTTGGCTTCGGTCACGGCCTTGGCGTAGTTTTCGATCTTCGCAGCGAAGCCGGCCTTGTCTTCCCAGATCTTCGGCGACGCACTGTAGTCGCCTTCGATCTTCACGCCCTTGATGCTCTCCGGAAACATCGTCGGCAGCTTCTTTGCCGTCTCTTCCAGCTGGCCGAGGGCCGTTGTGACGGCGGCTTGATCATAGGGCTTTTCGCCCTTGACCATTGGACTCAAGACCGCACCCAAGGCCCTTCCGGTTGCCTTCATCGTCGTCTGAGTCTGGTTGGCTACATCCTGCTGGGCGATGCCTGCACCGACGCTCAGCAGCAATGCCCCTGCGACCACCAACATTCGCTTCATTCGCTTGCCCCTTCTTGGCTGGCTCAAAGCACGGGCCCGCGACCGCCGCGAGCCCGCCTGTTTCGTCAACACCGCACGCAGTGCATCATTCCGCCTGCGACAAAATATCAGAGATTATGCCGCTTCTGCGCCTCGCGGATCGCGATCCAGACCCGTTCTGCGGTAGCCGGCATATCGATGTGGTCGATCTTGTACTCGCGCCACAACCCCTCGACGATCGCATTGACCACCGCGGGACAGGAGCCGATCGCGCCCGCCTCGCCCGCGCCCTTGACGCCGAGTGGATTGGTCGTGCACGGCACGTTGTGCGTTTCGAAATGGAATGACGGGCCATCGGAAGCCCGTGGCACCGCATAGTCCATGAAGGTGCCGGTAACGAGCTGGCCGTCGGTTGCGCTGTAGACCGCCTGCTCCATCAACGCCTGGCCGATTCCCTGCATCGCGCCGCCATGCACCTGTCCCGCAAGCAGCAGCGGATTGAGCGTGACGCCGAAATCGTCGACGATGACGTAGTTGACGATCTTGATGATGCCGGTGGCGGGATCGATCTCGACTTCCGCGAGATGCGTGCCGTTCGGATAGGTGCCGTCGGCCTGCGCAAAGGTCGCGCTCGCATTCAGTTTCGAGGGATCGACGCCGGGACGCTTCGCAAGGTCAGCGAAGCTGATGGAGCGATCGGTACCCGCGATGCGCACCACGCCATTGCTGATCTCGAGGTCGCCGGCGCTGGTCTCCAGCGCTTCGGCTGCGATCTCCTTCAGCTTGACGCCGAGTTCGCGGGTGGCGCGCTCGACGCTGACGCCGCCAGTCGGGATCGACGCCGAGCCGCCGGTACCGAGGCCGGTCGCGATCTTGTCGGTGTCGCCCTGCAGCACATGGACGCGTTCCGGCGGCACACCGAACTGCTCGGCAACGAGTTGCGCGTAAGCCGTCTGGTGCCCCTGCCCGCTCGACTGCGTGCCGATCAGGATGTTGATGTCGCCGTTGGGATCGAGCGCGACATTGGCGGTCTCCTCGCCCATGGTGCCGCAGATCTCGACATAGCAGGACATGCCGATGCCGCGTACGAGGCCAGCCTTCTTCGCCGCCTTGGCGCGCTTGGGAAACTCCTTCCAGCCCGCGACTTCCATCGCGCGCTTCATGTGCGCGGTGAAGTCACCGGAATCGTAGACCTTGCCGGTCGCGGTCTTGTAAGGCATCGCCTTCGGCGGAATGAAATTCTTGCGCCTGATGGCATCCGGCGTCATGCCGAGCTTGCGTGCCGCCGCATCGACCAGACGTTCGACAACATACGCCGCTTCAGGACGGCCGGCGCCGCGATAGGCATCGACCGGCACGGTGTTGGTGAACACGGTGCGGACGCGGCAGTGGAAGGCCTGGATGTCGTAGAGACCCGGCAGCATGCCGGCGCCGCCATGCGGGATGTACGGCCCGAAGGTCGAGAGATAGGCGCCCATGTCGCCCATCAGGTCGACGTCCATTCCGAGGAATTTGCCGTCCTCGGCCAGCGCCATCTTCGCGGTGGTAACGTTGTCGCGGCCCTGCGCATCGCCCATGAAGTGATCGGAGCGATCGGCGGTCCACTTGATGGTCTTGCGCAGCTTTTTCGCGGCAACGGAAATCAGCGCGTACTCCCGATACGGAAACAGCTTGGTGCCAAAGCCGCCGCCGACGTCGGGGCAGATCACCCGCATCTTCTCCATCGGCATCTTCAGCACCATGCCGCACAGGATTTCGCGCAGGCGATGGCTGCCCTGGCTGCCGATGGTCAACGTCAGATGATCGCGCTTGGCGTCGTACTCGGCGACCGCCGCGCGGGTTTCCATGAAGTTGGTGATGACGCGCGGGTTGACGATCGACACTTCGGCGACCGCGTGCGCTTTTGCAAAGGCGGCATCGGTTGCTTGCTTGTCGCCGACCGGCACGTCGAACAGCACGTTGCCGGGCTTGTCGGGCCAAACCTGCGGCGCATCTTTCTTCACGGCATTGACGACGCCGACCACGGAGGGAAGCGGCGTCCACTTGACGTCGATCGCCTCGATCGCGTCGCGGGCCTGGTCGATCGTGTCGGCGACGACGAAGGCGATGGCATCGCCGACGTGGCGCACCTCGTCCTTGGCGAGGATCGGGTATGGCGGTCCGGTGAAGGGATCGGTTTCCAGATTGAAGAGGCACGGCAGATCGCCGAGATCGGCGACCTCCGCCGCGGTCAGAATCAAGGACACGCCCGGCATGCCGCGGGCCTTGGCGACGTTGAGGGTGAATTTCGCATGCGCATGCGGCGAGCGCAGCATCAGCGCGTGCAACGCCTGCTGTGGCGAATGGTCGTCGGTATAGCGGCCCTTGCCGCGAATGAGCGCGTCGTCTTCCTTGCGAAGAACGCTTTGGCCGACTCCGAATTTGATGGGAGCTGCCATCGTATCTCCAATTCCATTAGCGCGTCATGACTTGAAACGTCATCGCGCTTACTTTTGTTTTTGAGCATGATCCTTTTCGGAGAGACCCCTATCCGCGTTTGCGGATCACGCACCTGGAAGCGTTCTATATTGCAGCGGTTCGCGAGCCAGCGCAAACCGCATTAGGCCACGGCGCTACGCCCGCCCGCCGGCTATTCCGCACATGCACAACAAGAAAAGTTGATGCCGCCGACACTTCGGACCAGCGAGAAACAGACCGCCATTGCCTGCCGGCCCTGTTGCGGACGACTTTCGTTCGGGGCGGCAGGCGCGGCAACAGCAGCGGCCCGAGATCGCCGCCCTGGAAAAATTCCTTTTATTCACAGAAGCTTAGCTTCCGACTCGACGTTCTCGAACCAGCGCGAATATCCACCCGCGCCCGAACAGCAGCAGGATCGCGACCCCGTAGACGAAGGCTCCGGCCGCAATCAGCAGCAGCAGCGCGGTCTCGTCGCGGAAGGCGTGCATCTGCGCGAAATAGAAGCTGGCGAATCGGGCAGTGCCCCACAGCGCGGCGGCCAGCACAATCCCGGCCGCGGCAAACTTGGCGAGCGATATTATCCAGGCGCGCCCCAGTTCGAGGTAGCCCGCCCGCACGGCGAAAAACAGCACGAGCAGCAGATTGACCCAGGCCCCGATCGCGGTGGCGAGCGCCAGCCCGATCTGCGCCAATGGGCCCATCAAGGCGACCTTGAGCGCGAGATTGACGGCAACACCGGTCAGCGCCGCCTTGACCGGCGTCGCGGTGTCATGACGCGCATAGAAGGTCGCCACCGCACTGCGGATGGTCACGAATGGAATCAGCCCGATCGCGTATGCGGCCAATGTGGCGCCCGCAGCCATTGCATCCGCCTTCGAGAACGCGCCACGCGCAAACATCGCGCGCATGATCACGTCAGGCACAGTCAGGAAGGCGGCAACGAACGGCACCGAAAACAGCAACGAAAATTCGAACGCCCGCCGCTGCGCGGCCGACGCACCGGTGACATCGTTCGCACTGAGACGCCGCGACATTTCCGGCAGCAGCACGGTGCCGATCGCGATCCCGATCACGCCGATCGGCAACTGGTTGAGACGGTCCGCATAATACAGCGCCGAAAGCGCGCCGGCCGGCAGAAAGGTCGCGATGATGGTATCGGCGAACAGCGCGATCTGCGTTCCCATCGAGCCGACGGTCGCAGGCCCGAGCGCCCGAAAGAACGCGCGCACGTCTTCGTCGAGCCTCGGGATTGCGAATTTCGGCAGGATCCCGCTCTTTGTCGCATCACCGGCCAGCAGCAGGAATTCGAGGATACCGGCGAGCAGGACGCCCCAGGCGGCGGCGTAGCCCACGCCCGGAAAGAACGCGGCCAGCGCCAGCGTTGTCATCATCGCCAGATTGAGGAAGATTGGCGCCGCGGCGGCGCTGGCGAAGCGGTGCATCACGTTGAGCATGCCGCCATACAGCGTCACCAGCGTGATCAGCAAGAGATACGGAAACGTGATCCGTGTCAGCGAAATCGCCAGTTCGCCTCGCGCCGGATCGTCCTTGAAGCCCGGCGCGAGAATGGCGATCACTTCCGGCATGAACACCCAGGCCAGGACCAGCAGGACCACTTGGGCGGCAAACAGCAGCGTGAAGATGCGGTCGGCGAACAGTCGCGCCGGCGCTTCACCCTTGCCGTGCAGGCGCGCATAGGCCGGCACGAAGGCGGCGTTGAAGGCGCCCTCGGCGAAGATCGCGCGAAAATGATTGGGCAGCCGCAGCGCCACGAAAAACGCGTCCGCGACGGGGCCTGCGCCGAGAATGGCGGCAAGCATGATGTCGCGCACGAAACCGGTCAGCCGCGAAAGCAGCGTGTATCCGCCGACAGTGAAAATGCGTCCGAGCATGCGCCGCTTCTAGCGCATATTCGTCAAACGGTGAAATCAGGCAGCTAAGCGTTTAGGCATGATCCGGTCCGAAAACCGGAAGGCCACTTTGCGCTTGCGCGGCCCTTCGGGTCGGGATCATGCCTGAAGCGCGCCGCGCACCGCCTCGATGACGCGATCCTGCGCCGCCTCGTCGAGATAGGCGTGGATCGGCAGGCTGATGACATCGTTGGAGAGCTGTTCGCTCACCGGCAGCCCGCCCTCCGCAACCGGATAATTCCGGTACGCCGTCTGCTGATGCATCGATTTCGTGTAATAAACCATGGTCGGAACGCCCTGCGCCTTCAGCGCTGCCGCAAAGCCGTCACGATCGGTCCCCTTCGGGAGGCGGATGGTATACTGCGCCCAGACCGATCTGCATCCGGAGGCCAGGCGCGGCACCGTCACGACATTGCCGAGACCGCGGGCATAGCGCTCTGCGACGCGGTTGCGTGCCGCGATCTCGTCCTCGAAAATCTTCAGCTTCTCGATCAGGACCGCCGCCTGCAGGGTATCGAGACGTCCGGTCAGGCCGAGGCGCACATTGTCGTATTTGTCGGCGCCCTGGCCGTGGACGCGGATGCTGCGCAGCGTCTCGGCAAGCTCGTCGTCATCGGTGAAGATGGCGCCGCCGTCGCCGAAGCAGCCGAGCGGCTTGGTGGGGAAGAAGCTGGTCGCGGTCGCAAGTCCCAACGAGCCGATCCGGCGGCCCTTGTAGCTGGCGCCAAACCCCTGCGCGGCGTCATCGAGCACGAACAGGCCCTCGGCCTGCGCGACCGCAGCGATCGCATCATGGTCGGCGCTTTGGCCGAACAGGTCGACGGGGATTACGGCGCGCGGCTTCAGGCCGCGCTGCTTCGCCGTCGCGATACCACGCTTGAGCGAAGCGGCATCGATGTTGAAGGTTGCCGCATCGACATCGACGAACACCGGCGTCGCGCCGGTCAGGGCCACCGCTTCACCGGTCGCGCAATACGTGAATGATGGGCAGAAGACGGCATCGCCCGGGCCGACCTCCCTGGCCATCAGCACCATCAGCAGCGCGTCGGTGCCGCTCGCGCAGCTCACGACATGCCTGGCGCCGCAGAAATCAGCCAGCGCCTTCTCCAGCACGGCCACCTCCGGACCGTTGATGAACAGGCAATGGCTCGTCACCCGCGCCATCGCCTCATCGATCGAAGTGCCGAGCCGCCGGCGCTGCGATCCGAGGTCATAGAAGGGAACGGGTTCTGGGCGCATGTGCTGGTTCATGGAGCCTTGCAGGAATCAGAGTGAGGTTCAGCCGACGACGCGGCGCGGTCCCTTGCGCGCGGCGGAGGCCGCGGGCTTGGCGGGCTGCTCGAGGCAGCGGATGGCGATCTCGAGACTGGCGACGCCCTCGTCGCCGGATACCGCCGGCACATTGCCGGTGCGGACGGCCTCGAGGAATGCGATCAGTTCGGCGCGCAGCGGCTCGTCATGGCCGACCGGCAGATGCCGCATCGAGTAGCTGCCGTCCGGCTTGAAGCCGAAGCACTCGGTCACCTGCCGCGTCAGCAGATCGCCCATCACATATTTGCCGCGGGTCGCGACCGTGACGCTACGCGCCTTGAATGGCGTCAGCCAGTTGGTGTTGATGTGGGCGAGCACGCCGGAGGCGGTGCGGAATTGCAGCAGCGCGATATCCTCGCGTTCGGCAACGGCGCTGGAAAGCTGCGGCTGCACCTCGACGATATCGGATTCGGTGAACCAGCGGATCAGGTCGATGTCGTGGACAGCGAGATCGATCACGACGCCGACATTGGACATGCGTGGCGGAAACGGCCCGACGCGGGTGATGCCGATCGACAGAATATCCTCGCCCGAGATCGCCTGCTTGATCGCGGCGACCGCCGGGTTGAAGCGCTCGACATGGCCGACCATCAGCGTCACGCCGGCGCTCTTCGCCGCATTGACGATGTCCCGCCCCTCTTCCACCGTCGAGGCGACCGGCTTCTCGACCAGGAGGTGGATGTTGCGGGTGATGCAGGCAAGCGCAATCTCGTGATGCAGATGGGTCGGCGCCGCGATCGTCACGGCATCGACGCCCTCGTCGAACAATTCGCCGAGTTCGGCGAAGGCGCGGCAGCCGACGAGCGCGGTGGCGCGCGCACGGTGCTCCGGCAACGGATCGACAATGCCGACCAGAATCACGCCAGGCAGGCCGGCCAGCACGCGGGCATGGTTGCTGCCCATCACGCCCGCGCCGACGACGCCTACACGCAGGCCGCGTTTTGCATCGGTCTTCGCGTCGGCAGCGGACCCGTTGGAACTCATGATTTGTCGACCCCAAGTAGAATGCTGGCAGATTGCGCCGTAGCGTCCCCGGCGGTTCTCTAGCACGCCATCACAGATGTGGCGAACGCGATCGTTCGTTTTCGGACACGTTTTGATTCAAACGGTTACAACGCCGGTCCGGTAAAACTACGGCCTGCTCAACTGCGCTTGTAGTCGTCCTCGATGCGGATGATGTCGTCCTCGCCCAGATAGCTGCCGGTCTGGACCTCGATCAGTTCGAGCTGGATCTTGCCGGGATTTTCCAGCCGGTGCACCGCGCCGATCGGGATGTAGATCGATTCGTTCTCGTGCACGGTCTTGACCAGTTCGTTGACGGTCACCCGCGCCGCTCCGCGTACCACGATCCAGTGCTCGGACCGGTGATGATGCTTCTGCAACGACAACCGCCCGCCCGGTTTGACGATGATGCGCTTGACCTGATGGCGGTCGCCATTGTCGACCGACTGATAGGAGCCCCAGGGCCGGTGCACCCGGATGTGGTCTTCGGTCACCTGCGGCGCCACCGTCTTCAGTTTCGCGACCAGCCGCTTCAACCCGTTGGCGTCCTTTTGCCGGGAGACCAGCACGGCATCTTGCGTTGCGACCACCACGAGATCGTCGACGCCTTCCAGCGCGACCAGCGCGCGATCGGTCGAGACATTGCAGTTGCGCGAATCCTCGAACACGGCCACGCCGCGTGCCGCATTGCCCTCCCCGTCCTTGCCCGACAGTTCCCACACCGCATGCCAGGAGCCGACATCGGACCAGCCGCATGCCACCGGCACGACGGCGGTGCGCGCGGTCTTTTCCATCACCGCATAGTCGATCGAGATCGACTTCGCCGATCCGAACGCGGCCTCATCGAGCTTGACGAAGCCGAGATCGGTGCCCGCCTTCGCCACCGCATCGGCGACAGCCTGGACGCTTTCCGCATCGACCTTGCGATATTCGTCCGACAGCACCGCAGCGCGGAACATGAAGTTGCCGCTGTTCCAGAGATAGCCGGCGTCGACATAACCCGCCGCCGTCGCCGTATCCGGCTTCTCGACGAATTTCGCGACCGCGCGAACCTTGCCGGAAATGACCTCGCCAGGATTGATGTAGCCATATTCGGTGGCGGCGCGTTCGGGCTGCACGCCGAACGTCACGATGTGGCCGGCTTCCGCTGCGGCCAGCCCCTCGCGGCAGGCGGCGACGAAAGCGGGCGTGTCGCGAACCACGTGATCGGCGGCGAGCGCCAGCACGATCGCGTCCTTGTCGCGCGCCTCTGCAAAGGCGGCGCCGGCCGCAATCGCCGGACCGGAATCGCGCCGCATCGGCTCCCGCC
>NZ_LLXZ01000110.1:25025-29591 GCF_001440395.1 Bradyrhizobium jicamae
CGGCCTCGAGCCCGATCTCCGCCAGTTGCTCGAGCACCATGAAGCGATAGGCGTTGTTGGTGATGATGACGGGCCGCTCGAACAGATCAGCGCCCGAAACCCGCAGCAGCGTATCCTGGAACGTCGAGCGCTCCCCGAACAGGGACAGGAACTGCTTGGGGTGCACCTCACGCGAGGCCGGCCACAGCCGCGTTCCCGCGCCGCCGCACATGATGAGGGGAATAATTCGTCGGTTCATCGGTGCCTCAAATTCTGTAGTAGTCACGGTACCAGGCGACAAAATCGGCAAGCCCATCCTCGATCGAAGTCTGCGGCCTGAAGCCGGTGTCGCGCATCAGTTCCGCGACATCGGCAAAGGTCTCGGTCACATCTCCAGGCTGCATCGGCAGCATCTCACGGACCGCCGCGCGGCCCAATTCCCGCTCCAGAACCGCTACCACGTGAGTTAGCTCTTCCGGATGATTGTTGCCGACATTGTAAATTCGTGCCGGCGCACCGGCGGCCGGGCCGCCGTCGCGCGGGGCTTGGTCGACCAATTGCAATACCGCGCGCGCCGCGTCGTCGACATGGGTAAAGTCGCGCCGCATCCGGCCTTGGTTGAAGAGCCTGATCGGGGTGCCCTCCACGATCGCCTTGGTGAAGAGGTAAATCGCCATGTCAGGGCGGCCCCACGGCCCATAGATCGTGAAGAACCGCAGGCCTGTCACCGGAAGGCGATAGAGATGGCTGTAGGAATGCGCGATCAGCTCGTTGGCTTTCTTCGTGGCAGCGTAGAGGCTGACAGGATGGTCGGTCTTGTCGTTCACCGAAAACGGTAGTTTCGTATTGGCGCCATAGACCGACGAGGACGATGCATAGACCAGATGGCCGCATCCGTGATGCCGGCAACCTTCCAGCACATTGACGAAGCCCTCAAGGTTGGCATCGACATAGGCATGCGGCTGGTCGATCGAATACCGCACGCCGGCCTGCGCCGCCAGATGCACCACCCTTGCAAAGCGGTGTTTGGCGAACAGGCGTTCCATGGCGGCGCGATCGGCGAGGTCGATCTGCTCGAACGCAAAGCCCCGCTCTCCGCGCAGGATGTCCAGCCGCGCCTGTTTCAGCGCCGGATCATAATATTCGTTGAGATTGTCGAGGCCGATGACGGAACGGCCTTCGGCAAGCAGCCGGCGAGCGACATGAAAGCCGATGAAACCCGCAGCTCCGGTGACCAAAATGGATTGATCTGGCATCATATCCCTGGAAGGCACGGCTCAACGGCTCAAATTTCTGTCCCCGCGCCTTTTACCCGCGTTGCCGAGGCCGCTGCAACACCTACCAGCCCCGCTATTGCCAGAACGGCTCGAAAACCATACCAAGGCGCCGAATTGCATCGCTTTTTGCACCCCACCTCTCCAAACCCGGCACGGGCGAGATGCGCCGTATCCTGCTTTCGACATTGAAGATACTGGTCTCGGCGGCGCTGCTTTACTTCTCGCTGCGCAAGGTCGACCTTGCCGACCTCGCCGCCCGCATCGATGTTTCCAGCCTGGGCTGGATCGGCGTGGCGATCGCGGTGACGTTCCTGCAGATCTTCATCGGGGTGCTGCGCTGGCGCCAGATCAGCGCGGAGTGCGGCGCGCCGCTGCCGACCCGGCAGGCGATGCGCTTCAACGTGATCGGAACCTTCTTCAACCAGACGCTGCCCTCCTCGATCGGCGGTGACGCCGTGCGGTTGTGGCTGGTGGCACGCAGCGGCCACGGCTGGCGGGCTGCGACCTATTCCATCTTCGTCGACCGCGCCATCGGCCTGATCGCACTTGCGGTCGTCATCGTCGCGAGCCTGCCCTGGAGCTACCGCCTGATCACCGATCCGCACGGCAGGTCGGCATTGCTGTTCGTCGATTTCGCGGCACTGGCCGGCGGCCTCGGATTTCTCCTGCTCGGCAGGCTCAAATGGCCGTGGCTGAAGCACTGGTGGGGCACCCATCACATCCACGCCTGTTCGGTGATCGCCAATCGCGTGCTGTTCAGCCGTACCCACGGCCTGAAGGTCGCGGTGCTGTCGTTGCTGGTGCACGTGCTCGCCGTCGTGATCGCCTGGTGCGTGGTGCAATCGATCGCAGCGCCCGTAGTGTTCAGCCAGATCTTCCAGCTCGTTCCGCCCGTGATGCTGATCACCATGCTGCCGATCTCGATCGCCGGCTGGGGCGTCCGCGAGGCCACCATGGGGCTCGCATTCGGCTATGCCGGCCTGATGGCCAATGAGGGCGTCAATATCTCCCTGCTCTATGGCGCGGTCTCCTTCATCGTCGGCCTGATCGGCGGGCTGGTATGGATCTTGAGCGCCGAGAAGGCCGCGCAGGGCACGGCGCCGATCGAAGTCCCCAAATAATCTCCTGATAACGTTCCGCGCGGGTAGAATGGTCAATTCGCAACTAGTGCTGTCGTTTGCCGCAGCGGTGCTGGCGGCGCCGTTGTCGGGCGTCCTGACCTCTGCGATCCGGCCGCTCATGGTGCGAATAGCGCTGGCGAAGCCGAATGCGCGCTCCTCCCATCGCATCCCGACGCCGCAGGGCGGGGGCATCGCTGTCATCGCGGCCACGCTGATCGCAGCGACCGCCGTCATCGCGCTTGCCGGCGCGGGGGACATCAAAATCCCCGCCGCGGTGTTCGGCGCGACGCTGTTCATCGCGGCTGTCGGCTTTGCCGATGACGTCAGGCCGCTCCACGTCCTGCCGCGGCTCCTGCTGCAGGGGCTTGCCGTCGCCGCGGTGATCGTTGCCGCGCCCGAAGGCTTACGGATCGTTCCCGCCTGCCCGTTCTGGCTCGAGCGCGGCCTGCTGGTTCTCGCGGGCCTGTGGTTCGTGAACCTCGTCAACTTCATGGACGGGCTCGACCTGATGACGGTCGCCGAAATCGTGCCAGTCACCGCCGCGCTGGTCCTGCTCGGCTGGCTCGGCGATCTTCCGGCGTCGACGGCAGTCGCCGCAGCCGCCCTGTTTGGCGCGATGCTCGGCTTTGCGCCTTTCAACCGGCCGATAGCAAAAATCTTTCTCGGCGACGTCGGCAGCCTGCCGATCGGCCTGCTCGCCGGCTGGTGCCTGCTGCAGCTCGCCTGGCATCAGCAAATGGCCGCGGCGCTGCTGTTGCCGCTCTATTATCTCGCCGACGCCACCATTACCCTGCTGCAGCGCATCGCGAGGGGCGAGCCGTTCTGGGCGGCGCATCGCAGCCACTTCTATCAGCGGGCCACCGACAACGGATTTTCAGTATCGCGCGTGGTGAGCGAGGTGTTCGCCCTCAACATTCTGTTGGCCGCGTTGGCGATCGGCGCGGCGATGACACCTTCGTCTGCGATCTCCGGCCTGCTTCTTGTTGCGGGAGCCGCCGCCACGGCGTTCCTGATGTACCGCTTCTCGCGCCGCGTGCCGTCGACCGGCTAGCTCGACTTCTTCTGCGCCAGCTCGCGGATCAGGCCGCAATACTCGGCCATGGCAATCTCAAAATCGAATCGCCTGGAGATTTCGGCCGCGCGTTCGGCCCGCTGCGCGTCCACGGAACGGGCGGCATGGCTGACCGTCTTCGCCAGTTCATCGGCGTTGCCGGGCTCGACGACCCAGCCGACATCGTGTTCGGTCACCGTCAGCGCTGCCTCGGCATCGGCTTCGGAAACCAGGATCACCGGACGGCCGATCGCCAGCAGATTGTAGAACCGGCTCGGCACCGATACGCCGGCGACATTCTTGCGGTAGGGAATGATCCAGACGTCCGCGGCCGAGAGAAAAATCTCCAACTGATCGTCCTCGACGCGCTCGACCAGGGTGACGTTCGGAAGTTTCGCCTCGGCCTGCATCGTCTTCAACTGGTCAAAGCCCACTCCCCAGCCCGACAACAGGAAATGGATATCCTTATCGTCCCGCAGCAACCGTGCCGCCTCGAATACGATGACGGGATCGTGGGTGAAACCGAGATTGCCCGAAAGCCCGACGACGAAGCGGCCGGAAAACGAACGGCGATATGGATTGTCAGGCGCGATGGCGCGAACGCCGGGCGCAAGCGTTGCCCAGTTCGGAATGAAGCGGATCCTGTCGCGGGTCATTCCGCGATAGCGTAACAACAGTTTTTCCGTGTCGCGGCCGATGATGACGACGGCACCGAGCGCACGGAACATCGGCGCGTTCAGGGCGTGCATCGCCCTCGCCAGCATCGACTGAGGCTTCAACAGGCCAACCATGACGAGAACGTCGGGATAGAGATCGTGCATGATCAGCACCGACTTCGCGCCCTTCAATTTGGCCGCGGCAGCGAACGCGTAAGGCAGCATGAAGGGCGCAGGAACGGTGAGCGTGACGTCGCCGCGCTTGAGCCTCGCCAGCAGCGCGAAGAAGATCCGGACCGTGAACAGCAATTCGGCCACCGCCCGCTTTCCCAGCGCGCCCTTTGCCGGCATCCAGCTCCTGACTTCGACGACCTTAGGCTTGCCCGTTTGCGCCGATATCGCCGAACCTGCCGTTCCCGACAGTACCAGAACGTCGGTTTCCTGGGCCACGCGCTGCGAAATCGACGCCATGATCGCCGCCG
>NZ_LLXZ01000111.1 GCF_001440395.1 Bradyrhizobium jicamae
CGACATGTGGAACGAAATCCGCATCAAGGATGGCGACAAAATCCGGTCGATCCGGAGCCTGGGCACGCGCAGCAAGCGCGTGGTTGATGTTTCCCGCCTTGGCATGTGCGTTGTCGGACCGCACGATGTATCCGACAGAGTGCCGCTCGCAGGCCTGCCGGAGCCAGTCCCTGCGGCCATCGTCAAGCACAAAAACGCGAAGCTTTGGAAAGCGCACCGCCTTGGCGCCGATAATCGTTCGTTGGAGGATTTCAAGCGACTCATTGTAAGTCGCGATGAAGATGTCCACGCTTGGTGCTTCTCCAGGCAGCCACCATCCGGCGTGCCGGTCAGCTTCCGCGGTACGTTCCTTAACGCGTGAAAGGATCACAAAGGCGATGGACGAGGACAGGACCGTCATGCCCTCGAGCGCAGCGAAGACCCAACTGACCAATGCGTCCGCAGTCCAGTCAAGTGGCACCAGCGTCTCGGTGAACCGCCATACCACGTAGCGCCAAGAGAGAATTGCCGCCAGGCCAAGCAGAAGGGCGCGCCAGTACCAACGGCTCGGATCAAGCAGTGGGAGGACAGTCAGGCGAAGTCCGATGATGATGGCAGCTCCCGCCAAGGCGGCGAGCAGAGGCGACAGCATTAGCATTAGAAGCCATGACGCGTGAGAAAACGACGGAATTGGGCGATCGGGCCGCTCGAAAACACAACACGTCCAGTGCGACCGATGGCACAGCCAAGATCCGGCTGCTGTGCGAGGCTCGGCACCGTTATCGTTACGTCAAAGCGTTGCAGATGCTGCGGACTCGGACCCACGGCGAGGTTTGCGTAAAGCGGCGACGCGCCAGCTCCGCCGAGCCGGGTGACGGCTCCGTCGAAAATTCGTTCGTCGCCGAACAGCCGAAACTGAACCGTCGCGCCGACGGAGAGGCTGTCATAAAGCGATTCGGATACGCCCGCAGTGACCACGAGGCTATTGCAGTCGACGAGCTTGACCAGGTCTTGCCCACGCTGTGCGTAGGCGCCATCGTCCACCAGGATATCCCAGACGAGGCCTGGGACGCGGGCATTAAGAGTCGCGGACGTCAGGCGATTGACGCGCAGACGCTCGGCGCCGATTTGCCGATCGAATTGAGCGATGCGCCGCTTAATCTGCTGCTCGTCGACATTCAGTTCCGCCAGGCGCTGATCGAGTTCCCGAATGCGCTGCATCGAGAAGGGGGCATCGTTATAGGACTCGCCGATGAAAACTCCGGTGCGGGCTGAGGTGAGTTCCGTCTCGAAATAGTTGACGCGCTGTTGCGCACTCTC
>NZ_LLXZ01000112.1 GCF_001440395.1 Bradyrhizobium jicamae
TCGAGCGCCGCCAGCCGCGGCGGGTAGGCGGCTTCACCCGGCGCGACCAGCGAAACGCCGATCCTGTTCGCCGCAGCGATCTCGGCCCGCGCTTCCTCCTCGCTGCAGATCCGCCCCGAGCGCGCCGCACCGCCACGCCGCGCCAGATCGGGCAGCCGCTCCAATGCGGCGCGGGCATTGCCGAAATGGGCGATGAGCGAGTTGAAGGTGCGTGGGCCGACATTGTCGGAACGGATCAGGCGCAGCCGATCGATCCGCTCGGCGTCGGTGAGGTGAAGGGTAGGCGGTGTACGGTTATGCATGCGGATGCAGCTTTGCCCAACCTGAGATTGTGAGCAAGCTGTTTCCGATCCGATCGTCATGGCCGGGCTTGACCCGGCCATCCACGCCTTCTCCAATGCTGACGATAGGAAACCAGACGCCCACTACAGGAAGTGCCCCATGATTTCACTCGCCGAAATCCAACGCCGTATCGATTCTGGGGATCTCTCCGCCGATGCCGCCATCGCCCAATCGCAGGAAGCAATCCGCGCGAAGGAAAAGACCATCGGTGCTTTCGTCTGCCGTGCCGATGATGTGCGCGCGGCGCGAACCGGGCCGTTGCGCGGGATTGCGGTCGGCATCAAGGACATCATGGACACCGCGGATTTCCCGACCGAAATGGGCTCGCCGATCTACCGGGGGTTCCGATCGCGCGGCGATGCGGCTGTGGTGATGATGCTGAAGCAGGCGGGCGCAAGCATCGTCGGCAAGACCACGACGACGGCATTCGCCTCCGTGGATCCGACGCCGACGCTCAATCCGCACAATCGCGGTCACACGCCCGGCGGATCGTCATCCGGCTCGGCGGCAGCGGTGGCGGCCGGCATGATCCCGCTGGCGCTGGGCACGCAGACCGGCGGTTCGGTGATCCGGCCGGCCTCGTTCTGCGGTGTCGCCGCGATCAAACCGTCCTATCGCCTGCTGCCGACGGTCGGCGTCAAATGCTATTCCTGGACGCTCGACACGGTAGGCCTGTTCGCGGCCGGCGTGGACGACGTGGCGCGCGGGCTGTCCGCGATGACCGGTCGGCCTGAATTGGTGCCGTCTGCATCGGTCGCCTCGCCGCGCATCGGCGTCGTGACCCAACACTTTGCCGGTGCGCCGGAAGCCGCGGGCGCGGAAGCGCTGCAGACCGCCGCGCGCGTGGCGGAACGCGCCGGTGCTACTGTGCATGGGGTTGATTTGCAGGAAATTGTTGCGGAGGCGTGGCGCGTCCATCCGCTGATCCAGGAGTTCGAGGCGCATCGGGCGCTCGCCTGGGAGTACCGCGAAAATTACGACGCGATGGCGCCGCTGCTGCGGAGCAAGCTTGACGAGAGCAGGGACACGACGCCTGCCGCCTATGACGCGGCGATGGGCGTTGCGAGCCGTGCCAGACAGGCGTTGGAAAAAGTGTTCGACGATGTCGACGTGCTGCTGACCCTGTCGGCGCCCGGTGCGGCGCCCAAGGGATTGGCCTCGACCGGCGACGCCCGTTACAACCGGCTGTGGACGCTGATGGGCGTTCCCTGCGTCAACGTCCCCGCGCATGTCGCAGATGGCGGACTGCCGGTCGGCGTGCAGGTGATCGCGCGATACGGCGCGGATGCACAGGCATTGGCGGCGGCGCGGTTTGTGGAGCAGGCGCTTGCGCGGAAATGAAGCCTTACTTCGCCCCGATCCGCCCCTCGGTGCCGGATTGCAGCCGCTTGATGTTCTCGCTGTGCTTCCAGAACAGGAGCAGCGTCAGCACGACGAAAAGGGAGGCCAGCGCGGGGTGACCGAACCACCACAGGAACAGCGGCGTCACGAAGGCTGCGATCAGCGCCGACAGTGACGAATAGCGCGTGGTGAAGGCGGTAGCCAACCAGATCAGGCAGAAAATCAGGGCTGCCGGCCAGAACAAGCCGATCAGCACGCCGATATAGGTGGCGACGCCCTTGCCGCCGTTGAACTTGAGCCAGACCGGGAAGAGGTGGCCAAGGAAGGCGCCCAGCGCGGCCAGCATCGCCGCATTGGCGCCGCCGTAATAGCCGGCGATGATCACGGCAATCGTGCCCTTGAGCATGTCGCCGATCAGCGTTGCCGCGGCGAGGCCCTTGCTGCCGGTGCGCAGCACGTTGGTGGCGCCGATATTGCCGCTTCCGATCGTGCGCAGGTCCTGCGTCCCGGCCAGTTTGGTCAACACCAGGCCGAACGGGATCGACCCGAGCAGATATCCGATCAGGAAGGCGACGACGAGGAATGCGTCAGACATTGCGGTAGCTCCCACCGCGGCCCGTTTTGGGCGAATCAGACATGTTCATAGACCGTCCGTCCACCCACGATAGTACGCACGACGCGTCCCGAGAAGCGGGCTTCGTCGAACGGGGTGTTCTTGCATTGCGATTTGAGGTCGGTGGGATCGAGCACCCAGGGCGTATCAGGATCAATCACGATGACATCGGCGGGGGAACCGGCGCGCAGCGAGCCGCCGGGCAGGCCGAGCAGCTCTGCCGGCCGGGTCGACATCGCCCGGATCAGCGTCTTGAAGTCCATCTCGCCATTGTGAATCAGCCGCAGCGCCGCAGGCAGCATGGTCTGCAGGCCGACCGCGCCGCTCGCAGCTTCCGCGAACGGCAGCCGCTTGACCTCGACGTCCTGGGGATTGTGGTCGGACATCACGACGTCGATCAGGCCGGAGGCGACGGCCGCGACGAGGGCGAGGCGGTCCTCCTCGGTACGCAGCGGCGGCGACAGTTTCAGGAAGGTCCGGTAGGGGCCGATATCGTTTTCGTTCAGCGTGACGTGGTTGATCGAGACGGAGGCGCTGACGTCGAGGCCGGCGTCGCGCGCGCGCTTGAGGATCTCCAGCGACTCCATCGAGGACAGCGAGGCCGCGTGATAGCGCCCGCCGGTCAGCGCCACGAGCCGCATGTCGCGCTCGAGGATGATGCACTCGGCGGCATTGGGAATGCCGATCAGGCCGAGGCGTGCGGCGAACTCGCCCTCGTTCATCACGCCTTCGCCGACGAGGTCGGGATCCTCGGTGTGGTGGACGATCAGCGCGTCGAAATCGCGCGCGTAGGTCAGCGCCCGGCGCATCACCTGCGCATTGGTGACGCTCCTGTCGCCATCGGTGAAGGCGACCGCGCCGGCAGCCTTCAACAGCCCGATCTCGGTCATCTCCAGGCCGCCGAGGCCCTTGGTCAGCGCGGCCATCGGGTGGATGTTGACGATCGCGGTGTCGCGGGCGCGGCGCAGCACGAAATCGACGGTTGCCGAATTGTCGATGACGGGCGAGGTGTCCGGCTGGCAGATGATGGTGGTGATACCGCCAGCGGCGGCCGCCTGGCTCGCTGAGGCAAAGGTTTCGCGGTGGCTGGCGCCGGGTTCGCCGACAAAGGCGCGCATGTCGATCAGCCCGGGTGCGACGATCTTGCCGGCGCAATTGATGATGTCGGTGCCTTCGGGCACCCCGGCAGCGCCAATGCCGCGCTTGGAGTCGCGGATGGTGCCATCGGCAATCAGGACGTCGCCGGGCCCGTCGAAATCCCTGGAGGGATCGACGACGCGGGCATTGGCGAGCAGGATCGGGCGGCGGTCGGTCAGCATGATTTTACGCGTTCGGCAGGTTGCGGGCGAGCGCTTCCAGCACCGCCATCCGCACTGCCACTCCCATTTCGACTTGTTCACGGATCAGCGATTGCGCGCCATCGGCCACGATCGAGTCGATTTCGACGCCACGGTTCATCGGCCCCGGATGCATCACCAGCGCATCCGGTTTGGCGTAGGATAGTTTCTTCTGGTCGAGCCCGAAATAGTGGAAGTATTCGCCCGACGACGGCACGAACGAGCCGTTCATGCGCTCGCGCTGCAGTCTCAGCATCATCACGATGTCGGCGCCGTTGAGGCCCTCGCGCATGTCGCGCGCGACCTCGACGCCCATCCGCTCGATGCCGCGCGGCAGCAGCGTGGAGGGGGCGACGACACGGACGCGGGCGCCCATGGTGTTGAGCAGCAGGATGTTTGAGCGGGCCACGCGAGAGTGCATGACGTCGCCGCAGATCGCGATCACGAGGCCTTCCAACCGGCCTTTATTGCGGCGGATGGTCAGCGCGTCCAGCAGCGCCTGGGTCGGATGTTCATGGGCGCCGTCGCCGGCATTGATCACGGAACCGTCAACCTTGCGCGCCAGAAGTTCCACCGCGCCGGAAGCGTGGTGCCGCACCACCAGAATGTCCGGGTGCATGGCGTTGAGGGTCACCGCCGTGTCCATCAGCGTCTCGCCCTTGCGGATCGAGGACGAGGACACCGACATGTTCATGACGTCGGCGCCCAGCCGTTTTCCAGCCAGTTCGAACGAGGACTGGGTCCTGGTCGAGGCCTCGAAAAACAGGTTCACTTGGGTGCGACCGCGCAACGAGGTGCGCTTTTTGTCCACCTGGCGGTTGAGCTCGACATATTCCTCGGAAAGGTCGAGCAGGCCGGTAATATCGGCAGCGGAAAGCCCCTCGATTCCCAGCAGATGCCGGTGCCCGAGGACGAAGGTCGATTTCGATGCAGGGGTCATTAAAGCCAGAGCTATAGGCAGAGATGCCACCCGGGGCAAGCGTCAAATCCGGCGTCCGGACTTATCCACTAGGGCTTCGGCGACAGGGTAAATGGCGGGTGCCGGTGTTCCGCGGCGGCTGTTTCCGCTAGGATGACGGGATCGGCGCGCGGCGCATCGGGCCCAAGGAAAACGTGCGGCATTTCATTCAATCCGTCGTGATCGCTTTGCGGACGCTGGCCGCCGCGGTCGCCTGCACGGTGTTGATGCCTCTCGACGCCACGCCGGCCATGGCCGAGAAGCGCGTGGCGCTCGCCATCGGCAACGACCTCTATCCCAATCTGCCTGCCGACCGGCAGCTCAAGAAGGCCGTCAACGACGCCACCACGGTCGCGGGGACGCTGAGGTCGCTCGGTTTCGAGGTCATCGTCGGCACCAATCTCGGCCGCCAGGCCATGATCGACAAGCTCGCCGAATTCACCGCGCAGCTGCAGCCGGGCGATACGGCGGCGCTGTTCTTCGCCGGGCATGGCGTCGCGATCTCAGGCGTCAACTACCTGGTGCCGAGCGATGTACCGGCTGTCACCGAGGGTGCGGAGGCGCGCGTGCGCGGCGCCTCGCTCGCCGAGCCGGATCTGATTGCCGAATTGCAGGCGCGATCGGTCCGCGTGGCGCTGCTGGTGATCGATGCCTGCCGTGACAATCCGTTCCCGCGTAACGCTGGCCGCTCGATCGGCAATACGCGCGGGCTCGCCGACGCCAAGCCTGCGCGCGGCATCTTCACGCTGTATTCCGCCGGCATCGGCCAGACCGCGCTCGATCGGCTCGGCGGCAACGACCCCGCGCATAATTCGGTGTTCACGCGGATCTTCGACGAGCAGCTCAAGCGGCCGGAACTGCATCTCGGCGATCTCGCCGTCGAAGTGCGCGAACGCGTCGCCGAACTGGCGCTGAAGGCGACCGACGAGCGCGGCCAGCCCGCGCCGCATGAGCAGACGCCGGCCTACTACGATCAAACTCTCGGCGGACGCATCTACCTGGCCGGCCAGCCGGGCAGCGGCCGCGTCGAGCAGCCCGCCACCAAGCTTGCAAATGTCGCGCCGGAAGCCGAGCGCGTGGTGCGGCCGTCGAGGCCGGGCGCGCCGGGCGAAAGCTGCGTGCGCAACGGCTATGAGACCTATTGCGTCAGCTCGGTGCGGAAATCGCAATTCGGCAATTCCTATGGCGTGCAGAATCTTTTCGCTGGCTCCGCCGGCGATGCATGGGTGGAGGGCAGGGATGGCAATGGCGTCGGCGAGTGGATCACGATCGAGTTCGACGCCATGCGCCTGGTGAAGTCCATCACCGTCCGGAACGGCTATCAAAAGAGCAACGATATCTTCCAGAAGAACAACCGCGTGCGCCAGTTGCGCGCGGTGTTCTCGCAAGGCGAGACGCAGACCTACACGCTGCGCGACAGCCTCGGCTCGGAGGTGCTGACGCTGTCCAAACCGGTCAGGGCCTATTGGGTGAAGTTCATCATCGACGAAGTCTGGGCCGGCAACAGATACACGGACACCGCGCTCACGAAACTGGTGGTCGGTTCGGAGCGCGCGCCGTGATCCACGCAGGACGAAGACTCGCCGCGATAGTTGCGGCATGCTGTCTAGCCAGCGTCGCCGCGCAGGCGCAGAAGCTGCCGGCCGGGTTCGTCTATCTCCGCGATGTCGACCCGACCATCATCCAGGATATCCGCTACGCCGGCTCGAACAATTTCGTCGGTCGTCCGCTCAGGGGATATCAGGCCGCCGAATGCGTGGTGAAGCGCGAGGTCGGCGCGCTCCTGAAAAGCGTTCAGGAAGAGCTCGCGCCGCAGAACCTGTCGCTGAAAATGTTCGACTGCTACCGGCCGACGCGCGCGGTTGCCGACATGGTGGCCTGGTCGCGCGACGGCAAGGAAACGCCGGCGCAGAAACGCTACAATCCCGCATTCAGCAAGGCCGACCTGTTTCGCTTAGGCTATATCGCCGAGCGCTCCGGCCATTCCACCGGCGCTGCGCTCGATCTCACTTTGGTCGAGCTGAAGGCCGACAATTCGGCGACCTTCGATCCCGCCAGGGACTATGCCGACTGCACCGCCAATGTGAACCTGCGCGCGCCTGATGGCAGCGTCGACATGGGCACCGGCTATGATTGTTCCGACACCAAGTCGCACACGGCGGCGAAATCGATCACGGCAGCGCAGCGCCGCTGGCGGGAGAAGCTGGTTCAGGTGATGGCGCGGCGGGGCTTTGTAAACTATTCGAAGGAATGGTGGCACTTTTCGCTGCCGGGGGCGGGCGGTCAGGCCTATGATTTCCCGATCGCGCCGCGGAAGTGACCCGACGGATTTCCTCAAATCCGAAGCATTTTTGCAAGACAATGCTTGCCATCGCAAAAGTAGCCGAGTGCGTGTTCAACACTCCTTAATTGCCGGCACATGATGTACGAGCAACACGGGAGCACAAACCATGCGTCTCGCAGGAATCATGATTGTTGCGGTCGGCATTGCCGGCTTTGCTGCCTACGATCAGTACGACAAGCGGGTAAACTTCAAGCGCGTCGATGCCCGCATCAGCAGCATCAACGACCAATGCTACATGGAAAAGGTCACGCGCGAGGGCGTTACGAAGACGACCTCGACCTCCGACATGCTGCGCTGCGAACTCGCTGAAAGCCTGACGCGTGAGCATCCGAAGTGGCAGGGTTATACCGTCAAGCACAAGATTGAGATCCGCTTTGCCTTTGTCTCTCCGGTGGATGGAGCAACGCGTACATCAAAGCTGGAGATGTCTAGCTTCCCCAACGGTCGGCCGCTGCGCGCAGGGGAGGTCCTTCCGATCCTGGCTTCCAAGACCAAGGCGGACAAGACCCGCGCGATCTGACCTGCGCTGCGGCTCGACGGGATCGGAATTTCAAACATAGCCGGATCGCTTTTTTCGCTGCCCCGTGCCGGCGGTCAGGCCTATGATTTCCCGATCGCACCGCGGAAGTGATTCACGGTTCCAGGAACCAGCCATGAGCCAGGCAGCATTTACGACCCACGAGGTCTTCAACCAGTCGCCGCCGTTTTGGGATGTCGATCTGTATATGGCCGACCGGCCGCTGGTGGAGGCGGTCGCCGCCAATGGCGGCGCGCCTGCACAAAGCGAGTTGTCCGAGTTCGGCAAGCAATGGGGCTCGGCGGCGATGGCGGAACGCGGCCGCGTTGCCAACGAGAACACGCCGAAACTGCGCACCTATGATGCCAAAGGCAACCGCCGCGACGAGGTCGAGTTTCATCCGGCATATCACGAATTGATGGCGCACAGCGCGCACGCCGGCGTGCACAACTCGACCTGGACCGCCGACGGCAAGCCGGCCGGCGGGGCGTCGGAGGTGATACGCGCCGCCAAATTCTATATGGCAGCCCAAGTCGAGACCGGGCATCTCTGCCCGATCACCATGACGCGGGCCTCTATCGCCGCGCTGGCGGAGCAGCCTGAGCTCTTGGCCAAACTGATGCCGGTGATCGGCACGCGATCCTACGATCCAGCCTTCGCGCCATGGTGGACCAAGCGCGGCATGACGCTCGGCATGGGCATGACCGAGAAGCAGGGCGGCACCGACGTGCGCTCCAACATGACGCGGGCGGAGCGCGATGGGGATGCCTACCGCATCACCGGGCACAAATGGTTCATGTCGGCGCCGATGTGCGACGCCTTCCTCGTCTTGGCGCAGGCCGATGAGGGACTGAGCTGCTTCCTGATGCCGCGCTTTGCACCCGACGGATCGATCAACGCGATCCGCTTCCAGCGGCTGAAGGACAAGCTCGGCAACCGCTCGAATGCCTCGTCGGAAGTCGAGTTTCACGGCGCCTATGCCGAGCGCGTCGGCGCGGAAGGCAAGGGCATCCGCACCATCATCCAGATGGTGCAGTTGACGCGGCAGGATTGCGCGATTGCGTCCGCCGGCCTGATGCGGTCGGGGCTCGCACACGCGCTGCATCACGCGCGTCATCGCAGCGTGTTCCAGAAACATCTTGCCGATCAGCCGCTGATGCAGGCGGTGCTGTCGGATATGGCGCTGCATGTCGAGGCCACCGTGGCGCTGGTTATGCGGCTGTGCCGGTCGTTCGACCGCGCGCCCGTTGACGCCAAGGAAGCCGCTTATATGCGGCTGCTGACGCCGGCGATCAAATACTGGGTCTGCAAGAGCGCGCCCGGCTTTCTCTACGAGGCGATGGAGTGCCTCGGCGGCAATGGTTACGTGGAGGAGGGCATTCTGGCGCGGCATTACCGGGAGTCGCCGGTCAATGCGATCTGGGAAGGCTCCGGCAATGTGATGTGCCTCGACGTACTGCGCGCGCTGTCGCGCGAGCCGGAAACGGCTTCCACTATCGTGCATGAACTGACCGGCGAGACGCTTGGATTGCCGGGCGCGGGCGAGGCGATCAACTTCATCGGCAAGGCGTTTCGCCGGCCGGACAGCGAGCGCGTGGCGCGGCTGGCGGTCGAAAGGCTGGCGCTGCTGGCGGCTGCTGCCGCCCTCAATGCCGTGTCGCCGCCGCACGCGGTATTGTTCGCCGCCACCCGCCTTGCCGGGAATCACGCCGGCATGTACGGCGCGGTCGATTTGGCTACCAAGGATGTAAGTGGCCTTCTGGAGTGCGCGTTGCCTTGAAACCAACATCTGCCGCCATGGCCGGGCAAAAGCGCGAACCGCGTCTTCGCGCAGATGTCCGAGCCTTGTTTTCGGGCGGCTTGAAAGACGTGGATGCCCGGGACAAGCCCGGGCATGACGAACCGATAGAGTTTTCGCCAACCGAAAGTCAGTAATGGACTCCCTTACTCCTACAAGCACCGTCGCAGCCCCGCCTGATATCCCCGATCAGCCACCCCGCGCCTGGAAGTTCTGGGGCACCACATTGTGGGGCTTGTTCATCTTCGCCGGGATGTTCCTCGGCCAGCTCACGGTCATCATCTACTTCGTGCTGCGACAGGGCGGATCGTTCGACATCGCCGAGGCGATCCGTGTCGTCGGCAGCGGTCTGACCATCTCGCTCTCGGTCATTCTCGGGTTGCCGGCCGTGCTGTTGGCGACGTGGATCGCGATCCGCCCGACGCGAATATCCTTTACCGACTATCTGGCGCTGCGCTGGACCTCATGGCGCAATTTCTTCACCGGCCTCGCCGCGCTGGTCATTCTCGTCGGCGGCTGGGACCTGCTGTCGCGCGCACTCGGGCGCGAGGTGACGTCGGGTTTCATGGGCGACGTGCTGAAATCCGCGCAGGCCGATGGGGCGCTGTGGCTGCTGGTGATTGCGTTCACCGTCGCAGCACCCATGTGGGAAGAGATTTTCGCGCGCGGGTTTCTCTATCGCGGCTGGTCGGAATCGAAGCTCGGCGTCGCCGGCGCGATCTTCCTGTCGTCGCTGGCCTGGACCGCGCTGCATCTGCAGTACGACTGGTTCTTCTTCGGCGAGGTGTTTACGATCGGCGTACTCCTCGGCTATCTCCGCTACCGCACCGGCTCGACCTGGCTGACGATCGTCCTGCATGGCATCAACAATCTGGCCGCGACGATCCAAACTTTCTGGCTGGCGGGCTGATTGCCCGCTATACTAGGTAGAAATTCCCTCCATCGCGCTGTGAGGTTGTCACCAGGAGTGATGCTGGACTCGCATGATAGAAATCGCCGCCCGGTAGCGGCGCAAGTGCCGAAAACGTGGGACTTCATGGAAACCACGTTTGTCGCCCTGGTCGCTTACGGCGCCTTGGGCCTGACAAGTTGGCTCGCCCTCGTTGTGCTGGTGGTCACGCAAGGTCGCGCGGCCTTTTCTCCTGCCCAGCTTCAGGCAGTGCCGACGGGGTGGGATAGCGCCGCAGCGATATTTGGGTGTGCGTCGGCGATCGCCGTGCTCTGGATCGCCGTCGGAATGGCGCGACGCGAATTCTCTGAGTACCTTGCCTTGAGGTGGCCCACTCGCGACGAGGTCATGAGCGCCTTGATGATCACGACCCTTCTCTGCCTGGGTGAGATCGTCTTCGGGACTCTGATTGCTCCGACGGGGCCTTCGAGTTCCCATCTTTCGTTCAGTGGTATCGGTGAGTTGCTGATCTGGCTTGTTGCACTCTGTATCGCAGCGCCCATCATGGAAGAGTTCACTTTCCGCGGTTTCATGTTTCGAGGCTGGTCGGAGTCGTTTCTCGGTCCGGCCGCAACCATCGTGCTGACCGCGGCAATTTGGGGGGCAATCCATAGCCAATACGATTGGTGGGTGCGCTGTTGGATCATTGTGTCGGGTCTCGTCCTTGGCCACTTTCGCCACCGTACCAATTCGACGTGGCTCACGGTAATCGTTCACGCGGGCATGAACTTCTTTGTCTTTCTGACAATGCGACAGGCCTAGAGCATGATCCGGAAAAGTGTGTAGCGGTTTTCCCTCGCGACAAACGCGCATGCGTTTGCGCGGAGATCATGCTCAAACAAAAAGCTAAAGCGGGATGACGATTCGAAGAAAGGTCATCACGCTTTAGGGCGCCGCCGTAACCAGCGCAATCACCACCGGCATCGTCACCGCTGCCAGTACCGTCTGCAGCGTGATGATCTGCGCCAATAGCGGCGCGTCGCCGCCCATCTGCCGCGCCAGCACATAGGCGGAGGACGAGGTGGGCACGGCCGAGCAGACAGCCACGATCACCAGGCTTGAGCCCGATATGCCGAACCACCACGCCAGCGCGACGCCAAGAACCGGCATCAGGATCAGCTTGAGGAACACCGCGACCGAAGCGGCCAGGCTCGGGCGGAACATGCCTGCAAGCTGCAGGCCCGCGCCCGTGACGAGCAGGCCGATGCCGAGCGAGGAGCGGCCGAGCGCTTCGGCGACGTCGTGCCAGACCTGTGGCAGCGGCAGATGTGTGACATTCACCGCAAGCCCGATCGCGCAGGCCCAGATCAGAGGATTCGTCAGCACCGTCATGATAATTGCACGGAGCGACTGCTTTTCCGGCGCAGCATAGTGAGCCAGCACCGACACGCTGAACACATTCACAAGCGGAATGATCGCGACCATGGCGACGGAGGCCAGCGCCAGCCCGGTGTGGCCAAAGAGATTGCTGGAGACGGCGAGCGCGACGTAAGTCTGCCAGCGCGTTGCGCCCTGGAAGATCGAGGTGAAGGCCGGGCCATCGATGTTCCAGCGGGAGAAGAGGGGCCGCAGCGCCAGGCACAGGAGCGACATCGCCAGCGCCGAGAGCATCAGCGCGCCACCGACGCCGGCCACCGGCACGCTGGTCAGATCGGCCTTCACCAGCGTCTGGATCAGCAACGTCGGGAACAGCACGTAGTAGGTCAGCCGCTCCAGCCCGTGCCATTGCGTGTCCAGCCGCATCAGGCTGCGCCTGAGGATGAAGCCGAGCACGATCAGCAGAAACACCGGCAGCAACGCCGAGATCACCACCGCCATCAGCGATCCCCGCGAAGGGTCTTCAGCCGGTCCAGCGCACCCTGCAGGATGAAGATCGCGGCGTGCTCGTCGATCACCTCGGCGCGGCGGGCGCGGGAAACGTCCATGCCGATCAGCTCGCGCTCGACGGCCGCCGTCGAGAGCCGCTCGTCCCACAGGGCGATGGCAAGCCCGGTGAGATTGGAGAAATTGCGGGCAAAGGCACGGGTCGATTGCGCACGCGGACCCTCGCTGCCGTCCATGTTGATGGGCAGGCCGAGCACGAAACCGACCGCGTTGCGCTCGCCCGATATCGCGAGCAGCCGCGCCGCGTCGGCCTTGAAGGCCTTGCGCTGAATGGTCTCGACGCCGGTCGCGAGCCGGCGGTCCGGATCTGACACGGCGACGCCGATAGTCTTGGTGCCGAGATCGAGGCCGATCAGGGCGCCGCGCTCGGGCCAGTGCGCGACAGCATCGATCAGGGGGAGGATGGGGGCGGGCATGCCCCCGCATAACACCGGCGCGGCATGCGCGCAAAGCCGATCACGCCACACTACGCGTCGCGGCGTTTCTTTTCGGCTTTCCTCTTGGCCTTCATAACGTCAGCCTGGGCACGGTAGGCCCGCGCCATATTCTGGAAATTCTGGGCAATCTCGACGTCTGAAGCGGACCGCGACATGCGCTCAGCCTTGTCGGCTTGCTTTCGAAAGAACTTCGTTTCCTTCACCATCGCATTGCCCGGCGATCGAGGGGGCTGGTGGACCCGCGGCAGGGCGGGTCACGGTGCGGCAACTCAGAAGGTGCCGCACCGTTCCCTGGCAATGGTCGTTACCGGATCGCGACCGGGTTGATCATGCTCTGCACGCCGCCCTTGAAGCGCGGCTGGCCGAGCACGAACAGGAACTCATAGGCCTTGTCCTTGGCGAGTTCTGCCGTGTCCATGTTTTCGAGGATGTAGGTACCGTTCATCGGCAACAAGACCTGGTGCACCTCGAACACGTTCTTGGTCTCGAATGGCACCGCCTCGAGGCCCCAGGTATCGGCGCCGACGGCGACCACGCCCTTGCCGGCGAGGTATTTGGCGCCTTCGACGCCGAGCCCCGGTTCACCGGCGGAGTAACGCTTGTCGTCCTTGCCGAGCAGGCTGAGCCAGCCGGTATGGAAGATCACGACGTCGCCTTGGCGGATTTCGACACCCTGTTTCTTCGCGACTTCCTCGATCTCCTTGACGTTGAAGGCGGTGCCTTCCTTGACCACGTCGGTGTTGTAATGGGCTGCCATGTCGAGCAGCACGCCGCGAGTCACCATCGGCGGGATCTTCTCGACACCGAGCTTCTTGAGGCCGGTCGGATCGGCGAAATCGAGCAGCTTGTTGCCATTGTAATAGACGTGCTCGACGCCGATATGGCCGAGACCATCGAGCTGGCTGCCCACGCCGACCCAGCCTTCGATGATGTCGTCATTATAGGTCGTCTTGCTCGGCCCGAGGCCGGGAATGCCGGCCTGGCCGGGCTGCACGATCGTGACCTTGAAGCCCCGCGGCGGGTAGGCAGGGGTCTTGGAGTCGACGGGGATACCGAGAGCGTAGGTCTTGCCGGTCTTGACCAGGCCCGCGGCCTTCACGACGAGTTCGGGCTTCATGTAGTTGGCGGCACCGATCTCGTCGTCCGGGCCCCATTTCGATTTCGTCCAGTCTTGAGCGCTTGCCGTTCCGACCGTACCCAACAGAGCAACAGAACAGCACAACACGAACGCAGTGCGCATCGCAGTCCCTCCCAGATTTACGTTATGGTTTTTAATAGCTAGCGCCTCATACTAACGTAGTGGTGTGGGGCGACCAGAAGTTTTTGTTGGCAACGCGCGTATGCTGCAATCGAACGTCGCAACGCGGAAGACACGCTGCGCAAATTGTTTTGTTGCAAAAATGTGGCGCGGGCGTTTCGCGTGGCGAAATGAATGCGGGATGAGAAGATGACGATGGATGCGCTGAGCCTGTTCGGCCTGTTCGCGGTGACCGCGATGCTGGTGGCCTATGCGTTGGAAGATCGCAGCCACTGGTTCATCCTCGCCTTCGCCGCCGCCTGCGCGCTCGGCTCGGCCTACGGGTTTCTGCAGGGCGCCTGGCCGTTCGGATTGGTCGAGGCGGTCTGGGCCGTTGTTGCGCTGCGGCGCTGGAGTGTCAGGCGGCAGTTGACCGCATAGGCCGTGCCATCAGTAGCACTGCATGATCACGCGCGCCTCTTCAAAGCGCCGGGCGCGCGCAACGAGCCATCGATCTCGGCTGCGGTCTTGAAGAGCTTTCGCATCACGGGCTCATCCTGCCTCGGGAGCTCGGTAGACGACAGACCTGCGGATTTGGTTCAATCTGACGCGGGGCGTCGCGCTGTGGCGCTGGCATGTCAGGCGGCGATGACCTCGCCATTGCTGCCCAGGCAGGACGCAAAGCCCTGCAGCGCGCTGGACTGATGGGCCGCGCGGCGGCTGATGAAGAGGGTCTCGACGCGTGCCTGCGCCGGGGCCAGCGTATGGACGTTGACGGTGTCGTTCCGCCCGACCACGGCGCGCGGCAGCAGCGTCACGCCCATGTCGGCGGCGACGCAGCCGATCATGCCGTCGAGCGTGCCGAGTTCAAACCGCGCGGAAGACGGCCAGCCGAATTCCGAAAACACCTGTTCGAGCCGCTGCCGGTAGGTACAACCAATCCGAAACACCAGCGCGGTCGGACCCGAGCCGGGCGTGCCCGCGCGCAACGCGCCGAGGCTTTGCCAGCGCCGCGCGGTGACCAGCACCAACTCCTCGCGGAAGGCAATCGTCGCCTCGAGTTCGGCATGCTCGATGGGACCTGCGACGAACGCGCCGTCGAACGTGCCGTTGAGGACACCGGCCACGAGTTCGGCCGTCGTCGAGGTCCGCAGACTCAATTGCACCGCCGGAAAGCGCCGATGGAATTCGGCGAGCAGGGAGGGCAGGCGGACGGCGGCCGTCGTTTCCATCGAACCAATCGAGAGCGGTCCCTTCGGCTCGCCGTCGTCGCGTGCGGCAAGCAGCGCTTCGCGTGACAACGCCGCCATCCGATCGGCATAGGGAAGCAGGCGGCGGCCGGCGCCGGTCAGCGTCATGCCGCGGCTGTGCCGTTCGAACAACGCGGCGCCGATCTCGGCCTCCAGCGCCTTCACCCGCTGGGTGACGTTGGATTGAACAGTGTTGAGTTCGTCGGCGGCGCGCGTAATGCCGCCGAGCCGGGCGACGGTGGAAAAGGTGAGGAGGTCGGTCAATTCCACTGGCACGCTCCGTTCTCTATATCAGATGGTACCGTTCTCTAGTATTCATTTTTATAGAATGGTACTTCGCCTTAATATTTCTGTCCAGATCGCAAGGAGGGGACATGCCGATATCGACACCGCTGACCGTCCGTCTGGGCATCCAGCATCCGATCCTTTCGGCACCGATGGACGTCATTGCGGGCGCGCGCCTGACGTCGGCGGTCAGTGCGGCCGGCGGTTTCGGCATTCTCGGCGGTGGTTATGGCGACAGGGCCTGGCTCGAGCAGGAGACGGCCAAGCTCGCTGGCGCTTCCGGTCCCTTCGGCGTTGGCTTCATCACCTGGAGCCTCGCGAAGCAGCCGGAGCTGTTGGACATCGCGCTCCACGCCCGCCCGCGGGCGATCATGCTTTCGTTCGGCGATCCAAAGCCCTTCGCGCCGCGCATCAAATCGTCGGGCACGCTCCTGATCTGCCAGGTGCAGGACGAGGCAATGGCGCAACAGGCGCTCGATGCCGGAGCCGACATCCTGATCGCACAGGGCACGGAAGCCGGTGGCCACGGCGCTTCGCGCACCACCCTCGATATCGTGCCGGCGATCGTCGATCTCGCGGCCGGACGTGTGCCGGTCGCCGCTGCAGGCGGCATCGGCGATGGCCGGGGGGTGGCGGCGATGATGATGCTCGGCGCCTCCGGCGTACTGCTCGGCACGCGCTTCTACGCCAGCGTGGAATGTGATGGGCCAGAAGAGGCCAAGCAACGCATCTGCGCGGCATCGAACGGCAACAGCGTTCGCGGCATCATCTTCGATCTCTCGCGCAACAATGTCTGGCCGGCGCCGTTTACCGGACGCTGCCTGATCAACGATCATGCGCGTCGCTGGATGGGACGCGAAGTCGAACTGATGCAGAACATCAAGACAGTCGCGGCCGACTATGCGGCGGCAAGGGCCGCGGGCAATTTCGACATCGCCGCCGTCATAGCGGGTGAGGCGGTCGGGTTGATCCATGATATCCCGCCGGCCGCCGAGATCGTTGACAGGATCGTCAGCGAGGCCGAGCAGATACTCAGCGGTCGCCGCAACTCAGTCGCGGCCTGATCCGCGCCTACCTTCAATTCATGCAAGCGAGAAAAACCATGTGGCCAGACCGCCGGATCATCGACCTCTTCAAGACCGAATTTCCGATCGTGCAGGCGCCGATGGCCGGCATCATGGACGCCGAGCTGGTGATCGCGGCGGCGCAGGGTGGGGCGCTGGGGTCGCTGCCGTGCGCGATGATCACGGCCGAGAAGGCGCGCGAGCAGGTCAACATCATCCGCCAGCGCGTCACGGCGCCGGTGAACATGAACTTCTTCTGCCACACGCCGGTCGGTGCCGATGCCGCGCGCGAAGCGGGATGGAAGGCCAGGCTCGGCTCCTATTACAAGGAATTGGGCATCGATCCTGCCGCGCCCATCAGCGCCGCCAACCGCGCGCCGTTCGATGAGGCGATGTGCGCCGTGGTCGAGGAGTTGAAGCCCGAAATTGTCAGCTTCCATTTCGGCCTGCCGGCTCCGGCGTTGGTCAAGCGGGTCAAGGCGACGGGGGCGCTCGTGATGTCGTCGGCGACCATCGTGAAGGAGGCGATCTGGCTGGAGGAGCACGGCGCCGACGTCATCATCGCGCAAGGCGCGGAGGCCGGCGGCCATCGCGGCATGTTCCTGACCGACAATATCGCCCAGCAGCCCGGCACGTTCGCGCTGGTGCCGCAGGTGGTCGATGCGGTGAAGGTGCCGGTCATCGCGGCCGGCGGCATCGCCGACGGGCGCGGCATCGCGGCGGCGTTCGCGCTCGGCGCATCCGGTGTGCAGATCGGCAGCGCCTATCTGCGCTGCCCGGAATCCAAGGTGATCGGACCTGTGCGCACGGCGCTGGCGCAGGCGCATGACGATTCCACCGTCATCACCAATGTCATGACCGGACGGCCCGCGCGCGGCGTCGCCAACCGCGTCATGCGCGAGGTCGGCCCGATCTCGTCTGATGCACCCGCGTTCCCGCATGCCGCCACCGCGCTCGGCCCGCTGAAGACGGCCGCCGAAAAGCTCGGCAAGGTCGACTTCACCAGTCTCTGGGCGGGCCAGGCGGTGCGGATGGGGCGCGAGATGCCGGCGACGGAATTGACCCGCTCGCTCGCAGGCGCCGCGCTGGCTCGGCTCGGCGCGTTGGGCGGCTAGCGCGGTGCCGGCTTCACGCCGTCAAAGCGCGTGGACCCAGGCCTCGGGGTAGAGCGCATAGGCGTTGCCGCGCCGCGCCAGGCGCGAGAACGCCGGGAAATGCAGATGCATCCCGGCGACCAGGACGCCGTCGGCGGAGACGCGGTCGAACATTCGTTTTCGCGATGTGGCCGCCGCAGCGAGATCGGTGTCGAACGACATGCCGGCCTCCGGAAAGGCGGTTTGCACTTCCGGCACATGTACGGTGTCGCCCCAGATCATCAACTGATCCTGGCCTGAAGCGACCAGATAGGCGGTGTGACCCGGCGTATGCCCGTGGCTCGGGATCGCGGTGACGCCGGGAAACACCTCGCCATCCCCAAATAGCCGCGTCCTGCTCTTGTAGGGCGCGACCTGCTCGCGGCCGGCCTGAAAAAACAGCTTCGCCGATCGCTCGTCGGCCTTTGCCATCGCGCCGTCGTCGAACCAGTGCGCCAGCTCGTTCTCGTGCATCACGAGTTCCGCATTCGGAAACAGGAGCTGCCCATTCGACATGTCGGTCAGGCCGGCGGAATGATCCGGATGCATGTGGGTCAGCAATACCGTGTCGATCGATTTCGGGTCGATGCCATCAGCGGCGAGGCTGCGCTGAACGAAGCCGGCCGTGGGCTGCAGATAATTGCCCGATCCGGTGTCGATGATCGCGGTGCGCCCCTTGGAGCGGATCAGGAAGGTATTGACGCTGGTCCGCCGCGCCGGGCGGAAAGCATCGGTCAGGATCTGATGCGCCTTTTCAAGGTCGACGTTGCGCATCACGTCGAGGGTGCCGTCGAGATAGCCGTCGCTGACGGCGGTGACGATGATATCGCCGATCTTGCGATGATAGATGCCGGGAATCTGCTGGGCCGGTTGCGCATTCATGTGGGAAGACCTCGGGGCTTGGGGGAGCGGTCAGGCGCCGACCGATTTCAGGAACTCATCGATGCAATCGAACAGCACGTCGGGCGTTTGCACCGCCATGTAGTGGCCGGTGCGGATCTCGGCGTAGCGGGCGTCAGGAATGGCTTTGGCCACACCTTGCGCCAGCGCCGGCGGGCGGACGCGATCCAGGCTGCCGCCGATCACCAGCACCGGACATTTCAGCCGGGTGAGTTCGTCCTGCATCTCGGCTGCCGCCAGCATTCGCCAGATCGTCGCATAGCTCGAGGGATCGTTGCCGAGCCATCGGGTTCGGAAGCGCTCGAAGCGGGCGATGTCGCCGCGAAGCTCCGGGGCATAGCCGTTCAACATCGACTCCTCGACCGCGATCGCCATGCCTGCGGCCTCGATCTTCGCAAGGCGTTCGAGGGCCGGCGCGCGGCGTTCCGCCGCGATGCCGGTGGCGGGGCTGCCGACAGCGACGGCACTGGCGCGCTCCGGATAGCGGGCCGCGAAATGCAGGGCGATTGCACCTCCGACGGCGATGCCGGCCAGCGCGACCTTACCGGCGATCCCGAATTGGTCGAGCAGGGCCGCGATGTCGTCGGCCATCGTATCGAGAGTAAGTTCGCCGCGCACTTTCTGCGACAATCCGGCGCCGCGGGTGTCGTAGCGGAGGACCCGGCGCGACTTCGCAAACCTTGGCGCGACGTCGTCCCAGCTTTCGAGCGAGCCGCCCATTTCGTGGACCAGCACCAGCGCGCGGTCGCCGCCGCCGCTCAACTCGCACCGCAGAGCGACGCCGTTAGCTTCAATGAAATCCATGCTGCGCCCCCGGGGTTTCTTGTTGTTCTTGTTTGTCATCCGGCGAGCGACTGGCCGGTCAGCCCTGGTATCGGAAGCCGACGATACCGGAGACGACATGAATCTCAAATCGTGAATGGATCAGGGCGCGATGTTGGCGCGCATGAGCGGGGGCGGGCATGGCCGGCTGATGCGCCGCCCCACGCGCCACCGAATGCCTGCTCTTTCCTCGACTAGTGCGCCGGTTCGTCGCGCCCGACGTCCAGATGCTCGGCGGCCAGCGACCGGTAATGGGCGGCCATCTCTCTGTAGTGCTGCTTCGAGATCGGATCGGTCGCACTTTCCGCGCGACGTTCGAACATTTCCGCCTTTTCCTGCAGGGTCTTGGCCTGTTGGGACATGGCTATCCCTCCCGTCGGTCAGGTTAAGCAGGCGAGGTAGACGATCGCCGCACCGAGCACGGTCCCGATGGACCAGAGGGCAGGATCCCAGCTTTCCGACCCGGCGCTGTCATTTTCGCTGGTCGACATGACACGGCCTCCCAATGTTCTGGCCGTGACTACATTCCCCGACTGTTTCAGGATGACTACGTAGGGGTCGCAAAGTGGTTTCGTCAGGGCGTTTTGCGCAGAATATGGGCGCTCGGCGCTCAAAATCTTGTGCGTCGGGGCGAGGCGGTTTTTGATCCCAAAAGGGCGGTATTCGGGATCCGAAGGCCCCGCTCGGCCTGTTCCCGTGGTTGCGGCGCAAAAGCGGCCTCTGCTATACGGCGGGTGCCAATTCTCCGTTTGAGGCCTATATTTATGTCTGTTGATGCCGCCACCGTTCGCCGCATCGCGCATCTGGCGCGAATTGCGGTCGCCGAGGCCGAGGTTCCCCACCTGCAAGGCGAACTGAATGCCATGCTGGCTTTCGTGGAGCAGCTTTCGGAAGTGAATGTCGACGGCGTCGAACCGATGACTTCGGTGACACCGATGGAAATGAAGAAGCGCGCCGACGTGGTCAATGACGGCGAGATTCCCGACGACATCGTCAGGAACGCGCCGGAGACGCAAGGTCATTTCTTTTTGGTGCCCAAGGTCATTGAGTAAAACCTCTCTGCGAGATCGGAAGTCCGATGTGTCTGCTCTGCGACGATGAAAAGGCCTATCAGGCCTACATGAACTATCTCGACGCGATGGAGCGGCAGGGCAAGGCCGCCGATCCCGACAAGGCGATGGACGCTGTCCTCGATCAGCTCGAGGCCAATGAAAGGACCCGGCCCAAGTCCAACGACCCCGCCAACGACAAGACGCTTTCTCCGTTCTTCTGCAGCCCGATCAATAAATGACCGACCTCACATCCCTGACAATCGCCGAGGCCCGAGAGGGCCTCGCGAGCAAATCTTTCACATCGCTTGAACTGACGGATGCGCATCTCGCCGCCATCGAAGCGGCGCGTTCGCTCAACGCCTTCGTGCTGGAAACGCCCGATAAGGCCCGCGACATGGCGCGCGCGGTCGATGCCAGGATCGCCAAGGGCGAGGGCGGGCCACTGGCCGGCATTCCGCTCGGGATCAAGGACCTGTTCGCGACCAGGGACGTACGCACCACCGCGTGCTCGAAGATCCTCGGCAATTTCGTGCCGCCTTACGAATCGACCGTGACGTCGCAGCTCTGGCGCGACGGCGCCGTGATGCTCGGCAAGCTCAACAACGACGAATTCGCGATGGGCTCGTCGAACGAGACCTCGTGCTTCGGCCCGGTGGTCAATCCGTGGCGGCGCGAGGGCTCCAATACCGCGCTGGTGCCGGGCGGCTCGTCCGGCGGATCAGCCTCCGCCGTGGCGGCGCTGCTCTGCATGGGCGCGACCGCCACCGATACCGGCGGCTCGATCCGTCAGCCTGCGGCGTTCACCGCGACCGTCGGCGTCAAGCCGACCTATGGCCGCTGCTCGCGCTGGGGCATCGTGGCGTTCGCGTCTTCGCTCGACCAGGCGGGACCGATCGCGCGCACCACGCGCGATGCCGCGATCCTGATGCGCTCGATGGCCGGCCACGATCCCAAGGACACCACCTCGGTCGACCGCGCGGTGCCGGACTACGAGGCCGCGATTGGCAAGTCGGTGAAGGGCATGAAAATCGGCATCCCGAAGGAGTACCGTCTCGACGGCATGCCGGCGGAAATCGAAAAGCTCTGGACGGAAGGTGCGGCGTGGCTGAAGGCGGCCGGCGCCGAACTGGTCGAGGTGTCGCTGCCGCACACCAAATACGCGCTGCCGGCCTACTACATCGTGGCGCCCGCGGAGGCCTCGTCGAACCTCGCACGCTACGACGGCGTGCGTTACGGCCTGCGCGTGCCGGGCCGCAACATCGGCGAGTTGTACGAAGGCACTCGCGCCGAAGGCTTTGGCGACGAAGTGCGCCGCCGCGTCATGATCGGCACCTATGTGCTCTCCGCCGGCTATTACGATGCCTATTATCTGCGCGCGCAAAAAGTGCGCACGCTGATCAAGAAGGATTTTGAGGATTGCTTCGCCAGGGGCGTCAACGCGATCCTGACGCCGGCGACGCCGTCGGCTGCCTTTGGTGTTGGAGAGAAGGGCGGCGCCGATCCGGTCGAGATGTATCTCAACGACATCTTCACGGTGACGGTGAACATGGCGGGACTCCCGGGCATCGCCGTGCCCGCCGGCAAGGACGCGCAGGGGCTGCCGCTTGGCCTGCAATTGATCGGCCGTCCGTTCGACGAAGAGACGCTGTTCTCGCTCGGCGAAGTCGTGGAGCAGGCGGCCGGCCGCTTCACGCCGACGCGCTGGTGGTAGCGATGGCGGATTTCCGCGCTACTCTCGCGGACAATGCGCCGGCACCTGGTCTGGAACCGCCGCTGGCCGGGCTATGGTGGGCCGCCAAAGGCGACTGGGACCGGGCGCACAAGATCGTGCAGGATGAGGGCAGCGCCGAGGCCGCCTGGGTGCACGCCTACCTGCACCGCGTCGAAGGCGATCTCGGCAATGCCGGCTATTGGTACCGCCAGGCCGGCCAGCCGGTGGCAAAGGATTCTCTGGAAGCCGAATGGGAGCGGATCGTGACCGCGCTGCTCGGGAGTGGAAAAGCATGAACGTGTCAGTGAAACCGGGAAAACTGATCAAGGGCCAGACCGGCGACTGGGAAGTCGTGATCGGGATGGAGGTGCACGCCCAGGTCACGTCGAAGTCAAAGCTGTTCTCGGGCGCCTCGACCGAATTCGGCGGCGAGCCCAACAGCCACGTGTCGCTGGTCGACGCGGCGATGCCCGGCATGCTGCCTGTGATCAACGAGGAATGCGTGCGGCAGGCTGTGCGCACCGGGCTTGGGCTGAACGCAAAGATCAACCTGCGCTCGGTGTTCGACCGCAAGAACTATTTCTATGCGGATTCGCCGCAGGGCTACCAGATCAGCCAGTACAAATCGCCGATCGTCGGCGAGGGCGAGGTCACGGTCGAACTCGATGGTGGCAAGACCGCCACCATCGGCATCGAGCGGCTGCACCTGGAGCAAGACGCCGGCAAGTTGCTGCACGATCAGTCACCGACCATGTCCTATGTCGATCTCAACCGTTGCGGCGTGGCGCTGATGGAGATCGTATCAAAACCGGACATTCGCGATGCCGAGCAGGCCAAGGCGTATGTGACCAAGCTGCGTTCGATCCTGCGTTATCTTGGCACCTGCGACGGCGACATGGAGAAGGGTTCATTGCGCGCCGACGTCAACGTTTCCGTGCGCAAACCGGGAGGGCCGCTCGGTACCCGCTGCGAAATCAAGAACATGAACTCGATCAACTTCATCGGCCAGGCGATCGAGTACGAGGCGCGTCGTCAGATCGAGATCATCGAGGATGGCGGCTCGATCGACCAGGAAACGCGGCTGTTCGACCCCAACAAGGGCGAGACGCGCTCGATGCGCTCCAAGGAAGAGGCGCACGATTATCGCTATTTCCCGGATCCCGACCTGCTGCCGCTCGAATTCACGCAGGCCTATATCGATGAGCTCAAGGCGCATCTGCCGGAATTGCCCGACCAGAAGAAGGCGCGCTTCATCGAGAGCCTTGGTCTGTCGCCCTACGACGCCGGCGTGCTGGTGGCCGAGCGCGAGAGCGCGGTGTTCTACGAGACCGTGCTGGCGGGCCTTGCCGACAAGGCGCGCGACGGCAAGCTCGCCGCCAACTGGGTGATCAACGAACTGTTCGGCCGCCTCAACAAGGAAGGCCATGACATCACGGACTCGCCGGTGTCGGCGGCGCAGCTCGCGGCGATCGTCGGCCTGATCGGCGAGGGCACGATCTCCGGCAAGATCGCAAAGGACCTGTTCGAGATCGTCTGGACCGAAGGCGGCGACCCGCGCGAGCTGGTGGAAAGCCGCGGCATGAAGCAGGTCACCGATCTCGGCGCGATCGAGAAGGTCGTTGACGACATCATCGCGGCCAATCCGGACAAGGTCGCGCAGGCGAAGGCCAGGCCGCAGCTCGCCGCCTGGTTCGTCGGCCAGGTGATGAAGCAATCGGGCGGCAAGGCCAATCCGCAAGCCGTCAACGATCTCTTGAAAGCGAAGCTCGGCATCTGAAGCGTCCCGTAACGGGACGACTCCGGCGTTGATGACGTCGCGATCGATGCGCGAGAACGTGCATCGATCGTCCATCGCGATCTGAAATTCGTCATCGCGACCGACAGCGCAGTTGCGAATCGGTGTTCGCGATTCGCAAAAAAGTTCGGTTCTGGCGAGCGGCGATGAGACGCCAACGCTGTCACTGTGAAAATTTTTTTATTGCCAAAGCTTGCGACTCAGAGTCCGTGCACACGGCTTTTTGGCGGCATCAGTGAGTCGCGGTGAACGTGCGCGTGCATTGATCGTCACTTCAGTGAATCAAAGAAAGTGCTGCAGCACAGGCGCTTCCTGCAATATTCGCAAACACCGATGTCGAGCGTTGCGGCACTTTTTGCATCGACGCGCGCATCCATCATTGTGTTGTCGAACGAAGTGCTTCGCGCGCTCTCTCGTCGCCGTGTCAACACTTCCTTAAGCGGGACGCTGTTTTTTTGAGTGCGTTGGTGTATTCGGGATGTAGTGCATCTCGATTCCCGAGTGCACGCAGCGACTAAGCCATCTCACTTACATTAGGAGGGCAACATGGCCAAGAAAGCTAAGAAGGCGAAGAAAGCGAAGAGCGCAGTGAAGAAGACTGCGAAGAAGACCCGCAAGGTCGCCAAGAAGAAGAAGTAAATTCGCTTCTTTGAAAATTGCCGGCGGCTTGATGCCGGCACGTCACTTGAGCCCCAGGACTAAACGCTGAAGGCTCCGGTCGACGAAAGAGGGTGTCGGCGAGACATCAGGTCAACGGGCTGGATCGTATTTCGGAAAGAGCGTTCTTCTAACGAGGCCCGCTCTTTCAAAACCGGTTCGGCAGAAGAAACAGGTTTTCTTCGTTCGGTGCGGGTATCCTTAACTATCCGCAGTTTCACCGGGACCAAAGCCCGGTATGAAATCTGGTCCTGACGTGTTCGCCGACGCCCTCGTTCCCTAGGGGCGCATTCGGCCCCCGGAACGCCCGCTTTCGCCGGAGCGCTCCGACAGCCGCCGCATCGGGCGCGCGACACTAAAAAGCTTCCTCCGATACATCCAACCGTTCACAGGCGCCGATCGTCTCAGTTCCGTTTGCCGCTCAGACGGATCATCCCAGCCGTTCGCAGTCCGGCTCGCCGCGTATGCCCGAAGGTGCGGACGCTGATGCCGCTGGAGCGATCGTGATGCGTTGCGTCGCACCGGCGCGGTGTCGGGCGGTCATGATACCGACCTTGCCGCAATGGTTATCGTTCTGCGAAACCGCAGGGTAAACCGAACTTCACGATTGGCGACTTCTCCCTGTGCCGCAGGCACTTCTGCGATTTCGCGTTCGCTCGCGGGAGCCGCGCGTTTACATCCCGTTCATCGCGAACCTTAAACTGCCCTTCAAATTTGATCGGCCATGATCATCCCAACAACAGACCGGAAATCGGCGTTGGAGATAACAGGCAGACTAACAGTGGACAGGGGCCGCGCTCGGGGGAGGGCGGCAACGATAAAAAGGGGAGCTACCATGTTTCAGGGACAATTCGATCTGGATGCCGCGACGCCGGTGGAAGCCACCGCGATCCCGGACGTGCTGTTCGAGCGCGGTCTTTACTGGGCGAGCGGCCGTTCCGGCGTGGTCAATCTGGTCGCGGCCCACAAATGGTTCAATCTCGCCGCGCTGAAGGGGCGTGCTGATGCCATCTCGATGCGCCAAGAGGTCGCCGCGATGATGTCGGATGCCGAAATCGCCACCGCACAGCGCGAAGCCCGAGCCTGGATGACCGCACACTGAGGGTTCGGAGCGGCCGGTGTCAGACCGGCGGCTCTCCGTTGGCAAGGCTGCATTTCTTTGCCTTCTTGCCGCTCCCGCAGGGGCATGGATCGTTGCGTCCGACGTGGCGCCAGGTATTCCTCACCCGCGCGTTCGTATACGCGAGATCGGCCCGGGGTGATCTCTCATCGCCTTCTTCGAACACGTCGTCTTCGAGCCCGCGCTCCAGGTCAGCGGATCGAGCACATCCTCGATGTACCCAAGGTTGACCTACGTGAACCGATCGACGTCATCGGGCGCACGTTCGGCGCCGGCAAGGTCCTCGTCGAAGTCAAGGCGATCGCTTGCAGCCAGCCTGCCCAGGCCTGATCGCCATCTTCTGCCGGCCGCGTTTCATAGAACCTGACCAGAAATTCCTGCAGCCGGTCGCGATCGATGCGTCGCTCCCACGCCAGGAATGTCACTGCGCGCCAGATCAGTGCTTCCCGGACAAATCCGTCGATCCACCTTCATGCTGACCTCCACTTGTCACCGTGGCGATAGTGAATCTGCGCGATCAGAACCGCTAGTGGGAAGTCGGCAAGAAGCGCTTCTTTGCGAAAGCCTTTCCAGATCCCGACTTGAAATACCGTTCGAGACTACCAGCCGTCGCCTCGTCGCTCACCGCGACATACGAGCGAAGAATCAAGGGCAAATACTTGCCTGTCGAGATGACGTGTCCTTGCTGATGGGACGCCGCTCTACGTCGGAGATCGTCTGTCGATCCGATATAGATGTCACCATTGCTCAGTTCGAGGAAGTAGACGAGGGCATTTGGCTCGTCAGCTTCATGCACTATGATCTCGGATATTTCGACTTGGAGCAGAAAACCCTGCAACCCCTCGACAACCCGTTCGGCGCGAGGTTGTCGCCCATGCCTTAAGTACGACCCGTTACCCATGTCTCCGGGCCGGACAGGCGTAGGGTGGCGGAGCCGGAGGGATTCGAACCCTCGATAGGGCTTTACAACCCTATAACGGTTTAGCAAACCGCCGCCTTCAGCCACTCGGCCACAGCTCCGTAAGCGCGGATATGCCTGACGCGAGGGCCAGCCGCAAGCGGCAGATTCAAATTACGCCGAGGCCATTTGGAGGCGCCGGCGCTACGCGCTTCCGCGATGCGCCCGCAGCCTGCGTTCAAGGCTTTGTACTGCAGGAACACAGACGCAGCGACGTCGGGACACTCGCCTCGTGCGTTCATCGCGGCGAGGCCTTCGTCGGACGTCCTGGCGTGCCAGCTCCGATTGCCTCGAAATGAAACATTCGTCGCGCGAACGCGATTCGGTGCCGTTTGCCGGCGATTCGGGTCCCGTTGAGTAGATTTCGTAGCGCGATGCGCTGGTGCCCGGGCCCGCTGCAATCTGCAAATGCACTTCGAGCCTGAAGGGCGCTTTTCGCCTGCGGCCGCGCTCCGCGTCGCTGACAATGAGGTGCGGCAGCTTGAGCCTTCATAATTGGGGCAAGTCAGGCGCTGCTTGCGGTTGCCGGCCGACGAGGGAGCTCCGCAGATGACTCTATTATGTGTGTGATGTCGGGGGATGGAATCGGCGGAATCGCCGGCTCGATTCGCTGCCTGCAAAACGTTTCGGTGGGTGAAGTGCAGTTGCTGCGGTGCCCACGACAGCTTTCGGATGTCAAATAGAGCTATTCGAAAATATGTAGCAGAACCAGTCGCTTGCGGGAAAAGCGCGATCACAAACACGTGTTATTTGTGCAACACCCTTCGGAAAAGGGGGCGGGCCGCGGCGTTCGAGGCGGTTCCTTTGTTGCTTGTGCAGAAGTCCTCGGTAATTGTGATCGTGCGACGGAGGGGGGCATCCCGAGGTCGCCCCGTTTTAGATGGTTCGCTTAAGTCCCTCGCGTTCATGCGGGTGTGTCCGAAGGCGCGAAGCGACTAAGCGGGTTTTACGGGGACAAGGGAACCAGCCTTACGGGTGTTTTTCACCCAGCGGATCCGGAACCTTCCCTACAGAGCAACTTGGAGGTTTAGCATGAAGATGGTTAAGAGCCTTATTCTCGGCTCAGCGGCGGCTCTCGTCGCTATGGGCGGAGCACAGGCGGCCGATCTTCCCGTCAAGGCCAAAGCGGTCGAGTACGTGAGGATCTGCTCCCTGTACGGCGCGGGGTTCTGGTATATCCCGGGCACAGATACCTGCATCAAGCTGGGTGGTTACGTTCGCATCGACACCACGTTCAACGGCGGCATCTACGGTGGGCCGTTCTGGTCGGGGACCGGTGGCCAGGGAAATCGCTTCCGCGATAATTTCAACTCCCGTTCTCGTATGGCGATCACGGTTGATACCCGTACCGCCACCGAATACGGCGTTGTCCGCACCTTCGGTCAGGGCGACTTCCAGTTCAACAACTTCGGAAGCAGCAACCCGGCTGACTTGGCCGCGTTCCCGGCCGGCGCTTCTAACGCGCTCAACGTCGCGGGCGGTGGCTATGTCGCGGTTGAAATGGTGTTCATCCAGTTCGCTGGTTTCACCTTCGGTAAGTCGGCTTCGGCCTACGCGACGCCCTGGAACGGTTATCCGGGCAACAACAACTCGTTCTTGCTGGGTGGCCCGGACTACGTCACCGGCGTCAACAACATCCAGTACACTGCGCAGTTCGGCAACGGCGTGTCGGCCACCATCGGCCTCGATGATCCGACCGTGTTCAACCGCACCTCCGTGCTGAACCTCGGCGTGGCTGCGACCCCCGCAGGGTTTGCAGTGGGCGCTATCCAGGCCACGGCCGCTGGTGCCAACGCTTACGGCGGCACCCACGTTCCGGACATCGCGGGCAACATCCGCGTCGACCAGGCTTGGGGTCTGTTCCAGATTGCGGGCGTCCTGCATAACGTGACCGCTTCCTACAACGTCCTCGGCGTTGGCGGCGTTCCGAACGCTCTGTCGGAAATCTCCGGTCATCCCGAAGACAAGTGGGGCGGTGCTGTGACGGCTGCGTTGCAGATCAAGAACCTCCCGACCGGTGCGGGCGACGATATCAAGATGGACGTAACGTATGCCAAGGGTAACACCAAGGCCGTGATCTCCACGAGCGGTGCCTCGCCGAGCTTCGCGATGTTCGGTGGCACGGGCCGTGCGGGTGCGTATCAGAGCATTGGCTTTGGCCAAACGTCTGATGCGGTTTTCCTGCCCGGGTTCCTTACCGCTGGCCTTACTGGCGACCTCAAGCTGACCGAAGCCTATGGTATCCGTGGTGCGTTCAACCACAACTGGGATCCCTACTGGTCGACCAGCTTCTGGGGCAGCTACGCGGCTGTGCGGTATAATGGCAGCGCAACCGACATCCTGAGCGCCAAGGGTCAGTTCTGCGCGAGCTTCAACTTCGGCAAGGTCGTGTCTGCAGACTATAGCTGCAACCCCGACTACAACGTCGCCCAGGTTGGTGTGGTCACCCGTTGGACTCCCGTCAAGAACCTGACGTTCTCGGCTGAAGTCGGCGCGTTCTTCCTCGACCAGAAGTTCACGGGCGCTGCCGTCTTGACGCCGGCGGCTCCGAAGCCGACCGCTGTGTACGAGTTCAGGGACCAGAGCACTGTCTTCCTGAACGTTCGCGCTCAGCGTAACTTCTGATCCCGAAAGACTTGAAACACTCGAAGACCCCCCGGCAGGAAACTGCTGGGGGGTTTATCGCAGTCACTGATCTTCCGTAGCAACAGCTACAGCTGCGCGCCCAATGAAATGCTTCGCGGCGTTGTCGTTCTTCCTTTCAACGTCACGGTATCTAGTCAGCTGTGTGATTACTTCGAAGCTCGACACAGGGACTCCTATGATTAGAGTGCCAATACTTCTTCTCGGCTCGGCGGCAGGTTTGATTGCCGTGAGCGGGGCACAGGCGGCCGACCTGCCGGTCAAGGCCAAGGCGGTCGAATACGTCAGGATCTGTTCGCTTTACGGCGCCGGCTTTTTCTTCATCCCGGGCACCGACACCTGCATCAAGATCGGCGGCTATCTGCGCGCGGACACCACCTTCAATGGCGGCGTCCATGGCGCCCCGGCCTGGAACAGTGATCTTGGCCAGCAAAACCGTTATCGCGACTACTTCGTTGGCCGCGCCCGCATGGCGCTGACGGTCGATACCCGCACCGCGACCGAGTACGGCGTGGTCCGCACCTTCGGCCAGGGCGACTTCCAGTTCAACAATTTCGGCAGCTCCAATCCGACCACGCTCACCGCGTTCCCGGGCGGGCTCGCGAACGCACTGTCCGTCCCTGGAGGAGGCTACGTTGCGGTCGAATTCCTCTTCATCCAGTTCGCCGGCTTCACCTTCGGCAAGTCCGCCTCGGCCTATGCCACGCCGTGGCAAGGTTTCCCGGGCAACATCAACTCCTCCTTGCTCGGCGGTCAGAATACGGACACCGGCGTCAACAACATCCAGTACAACGCCGAGTTCGGCAATGGCGTATCCGCTTCGATCGGTCTTGACGACCCGACCGTGTGGGATCGCACTGCCGTCTACAATCTGAGCATCCCTGGCGCAATCGGCGCCAACGGCACCGGATCGAACGCCTATGCCGGCACCCGTGCTCCTGAAATCGTCGGCAGAATCCGGGTCGATCAGGCCTGGGGTCTGTTCCAGTTGTCGGCCGCGGCGCATGAAGTGAGTGGCTCGTACAACACGCTGGGCGCCGGCGGCGTTCCGACGGCGGCGTCCGAAATCAGCGGCCATCCCGAGTCGAAGTGGGGCGGCGCGGTGATGGCGGGGTTGCAGATCAAGAATATTCCGACCGGTGCCGGCGACGACATCAAGATCGACGCATCCTACGCCAAGGGCGCCACCAAGTATGTGATCGCCACCAGCGGCACCTCGCCGAACTTTGCGATGTTCGGTGATAGCGGCTTCGGCTACCAGAGCGTCGGCTTCGGTGCGACTACCGACGGCGTCTATTTGCCGGGCGCAGGCGGTACCGGTGGTATCGCTCTGACGACTGCCTGGGGCGTGCGTGGTGCTTTCAATCACAACTGGGACCCATACTGGTCGAGCAGCCTGTTCGGCAGCTACTCCTCGGTCAGGTATGATGGCGGTGCGAACGACAACCTGCTGGGTGCCGGCACCTCCACGGCCAAGGGCGCTTATTGCGCCGCCTTCGCTGTCAGCCACCCGGGCCAGGCGCTGGCCGGCAACGCTGCAGGTGCCTACACCTGTAACCCTGACTTCAACGTCTCGCAGCTCGGCGTTGTGACCCGCTGGACCCCGGTCAAGAACCTGACCTTCTCGGGTGAAGTCCAGTGGTTCCATCTCGACCAGAAGATGTCCGGCTCTTCGGTGTTTACCGCGACCGCGCCGAAACCGAACGCGCTCTACGAGTTCAAGGATCAGGATACGGTCCTGCTCCAGCTCCGCGTCCAGCGCAACTTCTGACAGTGATTCTATGGCGATGCGACAGGAGTCGCATCGCCCTCGGTAAGCCTATCCAATCATCGCTACCGTGATCCGGAGGCGTCTTGAGCAGGCTTGGCAAGCGTTCTGGGCCGAAAAGCCCAGCGTCTCTCCGGAGCGACAGTCCGCTCCTGTGCTCCGATTGCAGCGATGGCACCAGCTTTTTCCATCCTGTTTTTCAGCGAAAGTACCTCGTCGCACGTACCTGCATGCACGCGTGAGATTCCTTCTTGAATTGTGTCTTTGGATTAGCGCCGATGGCCAATCCTGGATTTGGATCGAAGGACGTCGAAAAACTGCTCAATGCGGCGTTCGAAACGAACGATCTTCAACGCATTTGCCGTGCGGTTGGGGCTGCGGTGCTTCGATCCGGTAGCATTATCGAAATCGCACGCACTGCTGAGCTCGACCGCGTGACTCTATATCGCGCATTCCGTCTTGCGAAAGGGCCGGCGCTCGACAACATGATCAAGGTCCTTCGCGTGCTGGGGTTTAGATTGATTGTAGAAGTGCGCCGCGAAGTTGCGAATAGTCATGAGAGGGACGTGCCCGGAGAAGGGGGGAGCAGCGCAAGAAAGCGGGCTGCAACTGCTCGTCGATTCACAGCCGCATTCAAAACCGGCGAAATGGACGCGCTTGCGAAGGTTTTCAGAGAAACATTACAGGCACAAGAAAATGTTGCGGAGTTCGCATGCAAAACCGTCACGACGCGGGAGACGCTTTATCGCGCCTTTAGCCAGCATCCGATGCCCCGATTCCGTACGCTTTTAAGCTTCTTGAGTGCATTGGACTTGCAGTTCGCCGTTCGACGCCTGGCCCGATCCAGACGGGAAAACGAGGCTCATGTTGCCACTAAGATCCATAAGAGCAGCGTCCATCTGAACGTTCGCGCTCAGCGCAACTTCTGATCCGGAAAGGCTTGAAACGCTATTAGGAGAACCCCCGGCGGGAAAACTGCCGGGAGCTTTTCATTGTGCGGCAGTGCGTCGTCGATATGTGGGAGCACCGCCGCTTTTGCAGCCTGAAAACCGCTATTGGACGCTGGCGCCCCGATGCAGGTCGGCTTCGATCTGGAGCTTGGTCCCGCCGCCGAACCGCGTTCGGTAGACCTGCAGGTTCTCCATGATCCGTTGCACGTAGTTGCGCGTCTCGGAGAACGGGATCAGTTCGACCCAGTCGACGGCGTCGACCTTGGGATCGCGCGGGTCACCGTAGCGCTCGATCCATTTCTTCACGCTGCCGCGACCGGCATTGTAGCCGGCGAAGGTCAGGATGTAGGAGCCGCGATAGTCCTCCAGCAGCCCGCCGAGTTCGGCCGCGCCAAGCGTCGCGTTGTAGACCGAATCGGTCTTCATCCGCTGAAGGTCGAAGCTGACGCCGGCCCGCTTGCAGACATAGCGCCCGGCGTCCGGCGTCACCTGCATCAGCCCGTAAGCCTGGGCCGGCGAGACGACCGCCGGATTGAAGGCGCTTTCCTGCCGTGCGATCGAGTAGATGACGCTGGGCTCCACCTCGGGACCAAGCTGCTTGAACGACGGAATGCCGGTGACGGGATAGGCGTAGTGGTCGAATGGCAGGCCGCGGTTCAGCGCGGCCTTGCCGAGCAGCAGCATGCCGCGGGCGTCATGATAGCGCGCGGTGAGCTCGCCGAGGCCGGCCAGCGCATCGGGATCGCCGTTCTCACCCATGTCGCCGAAAATCGGGATCGCAAGCTCGCGCTCGTCGAGTTCATAGAGCAACTGCACGGCGCGGACGATCTCCAGCCGTTCGGCTCCGCGGCCGCGTGGGACGCCGTTCAGATCGAGCTGGGGCAGGCCGAGCTTGGCGCGCGCCAACTGGCCGTAATAGCTGGTCGATTGCTCGGCGGCGCGGCCGTACGCCGCGCGGGCTTCCTGCGCGCGGCCCGCCGCTTCC
>NZ_LLXZ01000113.1 GCF_001440395.1 Bradyrhizobium jicamae
GTGGCTCGGTGAGGAGCGAAGCGACGAGTAGAGCGCGGGCCGAAGGCATCGCCCGTTTGCCATCAGCACGCTATTATCGCACTCCTCCGCGAACCCTTGCCTCGTGAGCGAGGGTCCTTCAGCAGCAAACCCGAAAGTCTTAGTGTCATGACCGTTTTGCAGCGTTTCGAATGCAAACCGAGTGTCCGTCACGGGGCGCCCGCGAACCTCGAAACTGACGACTGATGTCACGAGCTGCTCGATGTGCAGCCGCCGGACGCTTACGTTCGTTTCAACGTTGATCTAAATGGAAGAGCTTGGTTGCCGCCCGAGCTCGCGATCTGCCCGAACGGCGGCCCGACGGTAAGGGTGAAGTGGTGCGCGCCCGTTTTCCGACGCGCACGATCGTCGTCGTGAGCCACTTCAAATATCCGACTTCCAAGTCCAGAGCGGGTGCGCCACGCCCAAGACATCGCAACGCAGGACCGGCCCGAAGTATCGCGAGTCGAACGAATGAGGATGCGGCTGCAGCAGGAAAAATTCCCCCTCGACGAGCCTCATGCAGCCTTCCCAGGACGGAAGCGGCAGCCCCTCCCGGTCCTTCTCCAGTACCTCAGCGACGACCTTGCCATTGATGGACATGGTGCCGATCGGCTCTTTCGCGCGGCAGACTTCGTCTCCACCGCTCGCTTCGACCCGCTTCAGAAGAGGTATGGGGAGAGGCGAGATTTTGTGCGCGATGATCAAGAGTTCGATCGCGGGTGGCGGCTTAAAGACGGCGAGTTCGCCGCGCACTGGTAAGCGTTGCTCCAGATAATAGAGGCCCGGCGGAGCGCTGCCGGACGCATTGTAAATTAAGAGCGGCACCGAGGGTGCAGAGGACATTAGAAGAGTGATGATGCCGGCGCACATGGCCGAAAGAATGCTGGCCTGCCGCCACAGTCTTGCGCGATCAATCTGCATCGGAGGTCGACCTCCGCTTGCTTGCCTGCGACCATTCAACGAGATCTTCGATGTGGTAGCGGACATAGCGTCCGTGCTTGCGGTAAGCGGGCCCTCTGCCGTTCACCCGCATCTTCTCTAGGGTGTTTTTGGTAAGCCGGAGCCAGGCGGCAGCTTCCACCGTGTTGAGGAACCGCTTTTCCGGTTCCATGTCGTCACTCTTTGTCATCGTCCAACGTCCCCTTATCGAATCTCGCACAACCAAGAGGTGCAAGGGGAAGCGTCGTCAGATCGGGACCATTTTTGGAGTGGCGAAGATGGCGGACCTTGTTTCGCCATCCCACGCGAGCAAAACTCGTCAAAGCGAAAATGGCGGAATCGTCTAACTCAGGAGATCGCGATAACCGCCCTTCATCAACTCGGTGCCTTTCGCGACGAGGCGCCGCGTGCGGTCTTTCAAGAACTGACTAGGCCCCAGCCATTCCTCAGCAACTTTCTTATCTCCAAAGAGAGTAATCGCGATCTGCCGATACGTCTTGCCGTTCAGGCTTCCATCGAGCGCGATCAGGGCCTGGCGGAGCCGTTCGTCCCCTGAAAGCGTTGATCTTTGAAGGGTTGTAACATCGGTATCAGTGAACCGATGAAGACGCTTCAGGACCTCGGCCTGCCCTGAGAGATCGTCGAGGTCATGGAGTTCAAAGATCGCAGCAAATGGCGCGGTCAGGACGGAAAGGCCTTTGATTTCGACATTGACGCGAACGCCCAGGTTTTTGATCGAAACGTGCTGAACGCCTTCGGTATCAATCACCGCCAGTCGCTCGCCATTGAAGTCGGCGAGCGCGCGCGTCATGGTACTACTGTCCTCATTCGGCATCCTTGCACTCAGCCGGACCACGCGTTTCAGGGCCTTGGCATGCCAGACTACGGTTGCGTCAAGGGCGCAGCGTCTCGGATCGGCGAAGGCAAAAAGCCCCCACTTCTCCGCACGCGGAAATCGCTGCCTGAGGCGCAACAGCCGCGTGCCGTCCTTCAATGTAATGCATGGCAGGTGCCGCGGAACGGAGCTTCGCCAGTCGGCGATATAGTCTTCATTTCGGCGTAAGAACTCCCACGCCCAGTCGGCCCCATCGTAGTCGGCGGCTCCACAGGTAAGCGCCTCGTCATCGATGCGACCACGCGAAGAACCGACGGAATGATTCAATAGCCGCCCCCGCAGATAGCTTTTTCAGCGAGGATCGTTCGGGCCAAATGGGGCAATAGAACGGCTCTCAGAGATTGCGTTGCGGCACTGTTCTTTTGTGCCGTGCATTGCCTCCTGGGAGAGACAAGCGGTTCGAAAGCTCTAAGCGAGTGAGCTACATGTCTCAATGCCAATATTGCAAATTTGATGTTATATTTTCAGTAGTGCATGCCGATTCCCGGCCTGCACTATTTTAAATGAGGATGATGGAGGGCACATGGCTAAGAAAGCGAAGAAGGCAAAAAAGGCGACTGCCAAAAAAGCTAAAAAGAAGAAAAAGTAGCTCCTTTCCGTGACAACGAGCTATCATCTATCCAGGCGCATCGGTGTTAGCCACTGGTGCAGTTGGTTTAACCGCTCTGAGTAGATGAGCAACGAAACACCTAAGCCGAATCGCATACGCCTTGCGCTATGCGGTTCGGCTTTTGGCTTATTGGCTGTTGGGCCAACGATGGCGGTCTTCAACGCAGTGATACCGTAAGCACTTAGTGAAAGCCATTCATCATCGTCGGCAAGAGCTTCGATAGCAGCAAGGCAGTCGATGTCAGCGCCGAAAGGCAGACGATCGCTTGAGCGACGCAGATGCGTTTGAGCGTTGCGCCTTCATCGTGAAACGCGTTGAACGAATACGCCATCATTCGGCTCCATGATACGATCCAGACTTACTGTGGGCAGAGTTATAGAGCGAGTCGCGCCGATCGTTATCGGCCTAATTTGCTGCTGTGAGCTTGACTCTTCAGCGACTCAGACGAGCCGTCCGTAAGGCGGGAATGGAGCTTCTGCGTCGAATCGTTTGCGCTAAACCTGAGTAAAGAAAACGTTAAACGGAATCCCGAGTGGCCGACCTGCAACGGCGCAAATGCGACTGGAAGGAAAAGCCTGCCGGGCTGACCGATCCCAAGGAAGGCCCCGCCCGGTGAAGACCGGGCGGGGCCTGGCAGGTTGCTCTCACTCTGCGCTCTTCCGCGGCCGCGACCAAAGGAGCGTATAGCCTTCGCCGCCTTCCTCGTCGAACAGGTTCGCGTAGATCGGGGCGTTGAACGAGGGGTCGTCCAACTTGAGCGAGAGATAGTCACGGCCCTCCTCGGAGCGCTTCGACCAGGCCGCTCCGATCTCCGCCCGGCCGACGTAGACGCGGTGGCTGGGAGCGTTTTCGCTTGCGCGGTTGGGCTCGGCGACGATGCGGACGCCTCTGGCCTGCAGGCTCAGGGTGATGATCTCGCCCTGGAAATCGTTGCCGACCTTTTTGAAAGAACCGATGGTAGCCATGTCACTTCTCCTTGTTTCGAGCCCGCGACCACCGCGGCCTCGATGGCGATGAACAGGCCGAAGGCGATCGGCGACGCACCCGCTTACGGGCCGAAGTGCAACGGAGGACGCCTTTGGGGCGACTTTCTTGCCTCGCGAGGAATGGGCGTTAGCCCAGGGGAAGAAAGTCGCACCAATGGCGTTGCGGCTCAGACGAGAGAGGCGCAGCCGGTCTTCGGCCAGATCAAGCCACAAGAGGCCAGGTGCGTCCGCGGGCTGGACAGCCCAGGAGAAGACGTAAGGAAACATTAGGCTTCAGCATGTAAAAGGTCGACTTTTTCCAGCGCAAGGAAATAAACCGCGTGCGGGAAACACGGGATCCTGCTGGGATACTGTCCCTATCGCAAACGAGCACCCGTCCACTGCACTCGGTGCCGAATGATCGCCATACTGGTCGTGTGGCGCTTCGAAGATGCCGCCTTTACCACACCGCAAACTGGAGAGCTCCGCCCCGCGCTTCAACGACTCTGTTCGAGAACGCTTATGGAGAAGCATCACTCCTGGCGCATCTCGCTCCGGACCGCACTGCCCCAGTCAAACGAGCGTAGCCCGGCATATAGGGCCAGGCGGCTCCATACGGTCGCACCGACACAAATCGCCCCGATCCAGGCGAAGACCTCACGCCAGAGCAGCGACGGAACGCCGATCTGAGAGACCGCAAGAATTAGGTCGTAACTCGCCAGTGCCGCCGGAGCGACGAAAGCCGCGCCTATCAGCTTGCGGAGGATCAGCGGCCGGGCGGCAAATGCGAGTTGACCGATCGTAATCGCCGCGGCTCCGGCGGCAATGCCCGTAAGAAGGGTGCCAATAATTCCGGCGCCGCTTTGAAGCGCCGCCCTAGCGATGCTAAAACCAACGAGGAATGGAAGGGCGTACACCGTGAGCTCAAAGATGAGCCAACAGAACACACCGATTCCGAGGATGTTGAGAATGAGTCCAATGGCAAGCATGGTGGTGCGCTCCGTTCAAAGATGTGACGGGTCGCGCCTTCCACCACCACGGCGCTGGCGAAAGTTAACTGACACCAGATCAAGATGCGAGACAAATCCCTCGGTCGTATCGTCCACCGATTAAGAGAATATGCAGCGAGCAAGACGAACGCCGCGATCCTGTTGCGTCGGAAACGAGATGACGGCGCTTACGCGCCGCCGTCGCCGAATTTCCGAACCGGAATTCCGAGCCGCCTCGCCTTGTCGGCGAGATTGTCCTGGATGCCGGTGCCTGGAAAGGCCAGGACACCGATCGGCATTAACGCCAGCATCGCATCGTTGCGCTTGAACGGTGCTGCTTTGGCGTGCTTGACCCAGTCGGGCTTGAAGGCGATTTGCGGCACCTTGCGGTTCGTTGCCCATTTGGCGGCAATCAGTTCGGCCCCCTTGGGCGAGCCACCGTGCAGCAAGACCATGTCTGGGTGCTTGGCGTGAACCTTGTCGAGACGGTCCCAGATCAGGCGATAGTCGTTGAAGTCGAGGCCACCCGTGAGTGCGATCTTAGGTCCGGCCGGCAACAGCGGCTCTGTCTCGGCGCGACGTTTTGCAGCGAGGAAGTCTCTGGAATCGATCATCGCTGCGGTGAGTGACTGATGGTTGACCAGCGATCCAGATCGGGGCCGCCAGGGTGAGCGGATATGGATTTCGAACTGCTCGATGGCCAGGTCTCGAAAGAGCTCCAAGCAGTTTCGACGCTCGACCAGCGAAATTCCTTCCGCAGTGAGCCGCTCGAGTTCGACCGATCGCACCTCAGAGCCGTCCTGCTCACATTGGCTCTTCCGCTGCGCCTGCTCGTTGTCATCGAGCTCGCGCTCGACACGGTACGTCGCGCGATGGAACAGATTGACGGCCGACCATAGCAGGTCTTCCAGATCCGGCTCCATGCGGGTGTCATTTAGCGTGACGACCAGAGCGTCGAAAATATCAGCTACTGCGGCTGCGATCGTCTTGCCCTCGGGAAGCGGCCTTGAATCTGGCTCGTCGCTGTATGGACGATAACCGTAGAGCTGCAATTCGGTCAGAACGTGGTCGGTTGGAGATGAGCCGTGCGGCGGTTCGAATTTGGCGTCGTCATGATCGGTCATGGTAGGAGGTCCCTTGCCGGATTGGCCGCGCCCATCGCGGCCTTCGTGGCGATCACCTGACGGCAGGCGGGCCGGACCAGAACCCGAAGCGAAGTGGAGGGCCGAAGCGAAGCGGAGGATGGGAGAGGTGTGGCTATTTTGCTTCGCGATGCAAAGGCGGCATTGCCAAGACGTCGCTTTTGAACATCGATCACCGCCGGCGGAAAATAGCCGCACCGCAGCCATTGCCGGTCCGCCCCGCTTGCCGTCCGATCGCCCTCTGGAAGGCCCGGCGCGGCGCTGATCGGCCAAGACCCCCGCTTGACCGATCTCCGACTTCGCTTTCGAGCGGGCTAGCCTACACCTTGGTCGCCGAAGGCAAGAAGCGGACGACGTCCTCCGGCATGAGCTGAATGCGCAGGGTTGCCCGGAGGTCGTCGATGCCGAAGGTGCGCAGATCTTCGTTGAAGTCGCCGAGCCGAGGCGATAATGCGATCGCCTCGATGCCTGCTGCTTCGGCACGTTGCATCAGAACTGTCCCCGCTGCGTCGCCAGCCGCATCGGCGTCACGTGCGATATAGAGCCTGCGCAGATCCGGAGGAAGCAACATGGCAGCGAGGTGGCGGGCCGAAAGTGCTGATGCCATGGGCAAAGTCGGCAGAGCGCAGCGCAGGGACAGCATGGTCTCTATGCCCTCACCCGCAGCGAGTACGTCATTTGCCACACCGAATCGGACTGCGTTTCCGAGCAGAAAACCCACCGCGCGACGCGGCGTCTCGATTGGCGCTTTGCCGCGACCGGAAGGATCAAGCCAGGTTCGATGGACGCCGGTGATGACGCCATTGAGAGTGGTGACGGCGGCGATCAGCGCGGGCCAGATCTCTGTCGGCAAAACATCATCCGGCTTATAGTAGCAGCGCGGATGGAAGCGAAGGCTCGCGGTACCGTGCGAGGCCGAAATGCCGCGCGTCCGAAGATACGTTTCGGCGATCGTGCCATGGATGGGCTTTGACATCGCCAGCAGGCGCCTCACCGTTTCCGGTGAGCCGACTGGAGCGGGCGTAATCGGGGATTTTGACTCCAGCTCACGCTCAGGCCGCGGCAGGTTGAGAAACTGTCGAGCCTCTGCGAGGACATCGCCAAATTCAAGGAGCCCACAGCTTTCCCTGATGACGTCGAGCAGATCCCCGTGCTCGCCGGTCGCCGCATCGGTCCACTTGCCAGCGGAGCCCTTCCCTGCACTAGCTCCGCGCAGCCGAACATACATCGACCGGCCAGGTGTGTTGCGTACGTCTCCGACGATCCAATAGCGGCCAACGCGGCGGCCGTTGGAAAGATAATGGCGACAGACAAGTTCGACCTGCTCGGCAAGTCGGCGGGCGAGATCAGATGCCTGGATTGACATGGTTAGGCCCCGATAAACCGGTCGCACGGTAATTGGCCCGGGAGGAGCGCGCGGCGCGCGGTGTTTTGCGCAAGCTCCTCGATCGAGACGCTCGCCTTGACGCGGCGGACATTCGATTGGCTGAGCACCAGCCTGAAGGGAATATCACGGGACTGACTGAGCGTGATCTTCTGAACAGATTTAGCCATTGAAGTTGCTCCACGACGGACGATCCAGAGCCTTTCTCTGGAACTCCTGGTCCGTCACGAAGCGGAGCGCCGCCCTCTTCCTCTCGAGGGCGACGCCGAAACAGAAACACAAAGATTGAAGTGGGCCCGCGCGGAAACCGCCGAGCGATCCAACCGGCGTCAGACGACCCGGTCGAGCAGCTTCTTCGCCTGCCCTTCGAGATTGAGCCGGAGATCCTGATGCGGCTTGTCGCGTGCAACGGCCGTGATGCCCTGCACGAAGTCGAACACACTTTCGGGCTTGCGGCCGTCCTCGGCGAGGACCGTCTCAATGATCTTCGCCGTCTCTGATTTACCAAACCCACGCTTGCGCAGGAATTCGGTTCGATCATCGTCCGTGCGCGCAACGATGCGTTCGCGCGCAGCCTTGATGCCGTTAACGAAAGGCATGGGCGAGGAATTGGCGAAGCGGGTGAGCGCAGGTGCGGCTTCGTGGGCGAAGCGTGAGGCGGCGTATTTCGAGTGGCGGATGGTGATTTCCTCAAAATCCTCCACGCCCCAGAGATTGCGATTCTGGCAGACGGCCCGGAGATAAAAGCTCGCGATGCCAAGCGTTTTGGCGCCGACCTCGGAATTCCAGCAATAGAAGCCGCGGAAGTAGAGGTCGGGCGAACCGTCCGGCAGCTTGCCCGCCTCGATCGGGGTGAGATCGTCCACCAGAAACAGGAAAACGTCACGATCCGAGGCATAGAGCGTGGTGGTGTTTTTCGTGACATCGACCCGCGGGTTATAGATGCCCGTCGACCAGTCGAGCACACCAGGGACCTTCCAGCGTGTATCGCCGGTGCCGTTGCCAGCTATCTGCTGGACCGCGGCGACCAGTTCATGGTCGTAGATGCGACCGTAGTCGGGGCCAGTGACTGCGCGCAATTCGACGCGTCCGTCCTCGACCTCGAGGGTCTTGATCAATTCGGCGCGATGCGCCGTTAGCCCATACTGGAGATTGATGGCAGCGAGAGGTGCTGGGAGCTGGCGCAAATAGGTGGACGGCGCACCAACCATGGTCGTGAGCTGACCGAAGCTCCAGTGAGTCGGCGCAAGGGGCACATCCTCGCCCGGTAGCAACAGGGTCAGCCGCTCCGCCTCATCGCGATTCGCTTCCACCCTGATCGCGGAGCTCTCGGCCGTCCGGGTGCGGCTTCGCACGGCCCGGCCGCGCACGGTGGCATGTAGCTCTGACAGCGACAGGTACCTCTCGTCCGCCGGCCGGGAGAACCATTCGGAGGACACGCGGCCAATCCGCTCCCCTCGTCTCACATCCACCTTGTAGCCGCCATGCTCACCGCAAGTGGCGTCCAATACATTCAGCTGGGTCATGGGTTATCTCCATGACGGGCGCCGCGAGCTTCTCTCGCGACTTTTAACCCGTCATGGAAATTCCGGCCGACCTCTTACTCTGCGGTGGCCGGCTGATCGCTCGGACGCCGCAAGGGACTTCGCCAATACCTGATCTGAATGCTCTCCTAGCGAGGCAAAGCGGAGCGACTTTGTGGGCATGAGCCTGCAGAAGAAGCTGCCGCAGGAACGTCAGCATAGCGGCGCCCCTCTGCGGGACGCGGGACCAACTGCCGTCCTGAAACCTGTTAAGGCACTTGCAGGAGGATCGGCGCAGCGCAGGCGCGGAGCGCGGCGGGATCCGGAGCCGAGCGGCTCCCGCGAGAGATAGATTTATTATGCATATGGCGCAACGCACCAAGCCACATGGTCGAGACATTGTGCGCCACCTGCCGCACGCGCATCAAACCTCTTCCATGGGCATCTAAGCTGGTGGAAGCGATATCTCTTCTCGAGTCATCGTCTGCGCATCGTAGATTCTAACCCGAAGCATTGGAAAGCGCTTCTTCAGCTCCTCTGCCCCTGACTTTGCTCCGTCTCTGGTCGCAAATTCGGCTTTCAATCGACCATCCACTTCGAGCGCGTAACCTGACGTGGCCAGTTTGCGGGCGGCAGCAACCATCTCGCTTCTCTTCTCGCATTTGGGCCGTTGGACGATGATGGCTTAGCGTGAGCCGCTCAAATCGCGCCAGCGGCAGAATGAGTTTGTGTGAATCGTCGCGAGGCGGCATCCAAGAGAAATTGGCCTTCGATACTTCGGGAATTCCTTACGCGGGGACAAGAACGGACGGATGCCGGCCCTGCCAGCGTGATCGCGAGCACTTCCAATCGGAATTGCACACGCCGGATGCCGACCACGGCCGCCCGCTACAGGAAAACGCTTGGAGGCGGCGATGAAGCGGTCAGGTTTCGTTTGAATGCGAGCGTTCTTACCATTCTGCTCCTCTTCAAGGGGCTTGAATCGTACGTAGCGTAATGTTGTAGGATTTCAAAGTAGGTCGCGAGGGTCTCTGGCAACCCGAACGGAGACACCTCCGGGTATCTGGCGATGGCACGGCCTTACATTCAACAGTGGCTGTGACAAATCTCATGGCCCTATTGAGCTGCCCATTGGTGGACAGTCCCCACGGCCGATGGTTCTTGTCAGAGGTGAGACAATGACCAGCAATGCCATTGATGTATGTGTAGCGGGGATTGGTGCCATTGGCTCGATAGTCGCTCGCGAGATCGCCCGAAGTGGATTCCGGCTGCTCGTTCTGAAGGCCGGACGCTTCCCCCCGGCCTCAGTGACGACTGTCCAAAGTAATATAGCGAGGGTCGACCTTCGTCGAAAATCCCGTTTGTTCCGGATATTTGAGCCAATCAGGAAAGTGGATGAGTGACACCCGATGAGTTTGCCGTACTTCCGCTCTGCCATTCCCCGCGGCAGGATCTTGGAAATAACTACGACGACAGCTGTATCGTCGGATGTTCTTATTGTCCGCAGGACAAGTTCGCCGAGCGGCAAAGAGCAGTATCTCATGTGAAGCATCTTTGCCTTGAAGATTTCAAGCGATGTGTGGGGCGCGTACCAGCAGCTGTCGATATTAGTTTTGCCGGCTACTCGGAGCTTTGGCTCGATCCGAAGTGCACCGAAATGGTCGAGCACGCTTACGCGTGTGGCCATGGCATCCGGATTTTCACGACACTTGTAGGAATGAGCGGGCGGGATCCACGACGCTTGCGAGCGCTGGAAGCGTCGATCCGAAGATCGTTAAATCATGCCAGCCAGTCGTCGGTCCACTGATATGTGCTGACGAACGACAGTATGGGAATGTTCTTCTCCCAAACGGTGACGTTACTCTCTGCTGCATGTATTTTGAGCGGCGCCACGTTTTGGGTAATCTTCTGCGCGATGAATACGAAGATCTCTTCGAAGGGCCCATTTTTTGCGACATCGTCGATCGTATGAACGGAATGGATGGTTTTCTGCTTTGCAGGATGTGTGAAGCTGCATCGCAGGTTGCGCGCGAGAGGCGACCGATCGCCTCGAGAACCGCGTCCGGCTGCTTCTCAGGCTGCAGATGGCCGCTGGGAATGGCACGTCCGCGATCGTCCCAGCTGGCGCATCTTGCCCACTGTGGTTCAAACTCATCAGACAGTGGCCAAAAGTTCGTGGTTGCGAAATCATTTTGACTGTACAAGCGCTCACGCCTTTAACGAGGCCAAGAGAAGCGTGTATACATTCGGCACTTCACGGACTTTCATCACTTGGAGCATAAGCATTCTAATGGCGCATGCGATGGACGCGTTTCGATCAAGGCTGTGATCGAGGGCGAGCTAACAGTGTCGATTGGTTTTTCTTTGAGAACGGGAACGGCTACAGTTTCTCCATGGCGGAGCGAGTGACGGTTTTTTTCTATGGTCTGTTCATGGATCCGGAAGGCCTGGAGGCAAAAGGTCTTCGGCCGGCCAATGTCAGGCAGGCCTATATTGAGCGGTTTGCACTGAGGCTGGGAGATCGGGCGACGTTGCTGGCCGATCCGGACGGGCGGGTCTACGGCACAACCGCGACTCTTACCCACGGCGAGTTAGATCGGCTGTTTTCAGGGCCGAGCGTCGCAGCCTATCGACCTGAACCCGTTCTCGTCCAATTTGCCAACGGCACGGCCGAGCTTGCGCTTTGCTTCAATCTTCCAACTATCTCGCAGGCAAAGACGACCAATCCCAGCTACGCAGCTGACCTGCGAGCGGTCGCCCGGAAGATGGGCTTGCCGGAGTCATACGTGGCCAGCATCGGAAAGCAAGGAGTAAGGGCTATGGCACCGTCTCGCGATGCGGGCAGTGCCAGCTAGCAAACGGCCATCGCCAAGCTGGACGCATTGCATGGAGGCACAAATCCGCATCGGTCGAATGAACCCGCAATCGCCACCGCGCCGGAGTAGCTTCTAGCTTACGATCTTGTAGCGCTTTGCGAGCTCGCGGTGGGGTGTCGGCTGCTCCTGGCCGTGGGTCAGTGCGTCCTGGCACTCCTGGCCATCATTACCAAACCGCGGAGCAGGCGAGCTGCCAGTGAGCAAGCTCGGCCTCATTCGGGAACGCCATGACGCAGTTGCGGGGTCGCGCAGCGTGCAGGTGCTTGCCTCTGGCGAGTTCGACCGGCTCGTCTATTCGAGGGTATCTCGCACTTGCCGCCTTGCAATGATCCGCCGTGCCGAAGCTGTCGTGCTAATGCGTGCAACTTCCATTTTTAGATGAGAATGAAATGAGCGTTTGAGCGCCAATGGGCGCCGCTTCATGTGCTTTGGGACGCTGGGTCTCCCTGAACCAACGATGGGGTGTATCGACAAGAATGCTTGGAATCAGCTGATTTTCGAAACGACAAAGCCGGTTGTCGAGAAGAATCGCCTTGAAGGCGTGTATGATGCGGGGATCGCTTACAGCAGATCGGCTATCCAACATTCCGACAAGCTCGAGATCATGCAGCAAATCGGCGAGGTGGTGACGACGTGGCTGCTATACGGCCCCGTCCCGCTACACCGGTACGATCATCGCCAGCCCCTATCCTGAGTAGCATGACGTGCTGAATACATCACGATAACTTGAACGAGCACCGTCATGACATCATCCCTTCCCGACGCGCGAACGAAACTCGTCATTGCAGCTCTGACCATTGCTGCCTTCGCAATCGGCCTGGACACGTTTGTCATCATCGGGGCGCTTGATGTGATCTCTCGTGATCTCACGATCTCAGCTGGCACCGCCGGCTGGATTATCTCGATCTACGCACTTTGCTACGCCGTCTTCGCGCCGCTGAACGCCTGGATGTTCAGGGCCTTGAGCCGCCGCAATGTCCAGATCCTGTCCGTTTCGATCTTCATCATCGGCAACCTGATCTGCGCGATCGCTCCGAACTTCCTAACTCTTGCCGCAGGTCGCGTCATTTCGGCCTATGGTGCGGCGATGTTCACTCCGGCGGCTACCGCATTGGCCGCCGAGCTCCTGCCGCCCGCTCGCAAAGGGTTCGCGTTGTCCCTCATCTTCGGCGGCATGACCGTTTCCCAGGTTGCTGGCGCTCCGGCGACCAGCTGGATCGCAGAGGCTATCGGCTGGCGCTTCGCCTTTGGTTTCGTCGTCATTGCTGGGATTCTGGCATTGATAATCTTTGCCCCGATGATGTGTGGTATACCTGCCAAGGCGCCGGAGCGCGGAAAAGGCCCGACCTCGAAAGACTTGTCCAAGGCTATCTACGGTATCCTTTCCGTGACACTATTGATCGTCGTTTCGGAGTTCATCGTTTACTCCTACGTGAGCGTCTTCATCACTGGTTCTCTGCTTGCTGGGGTGCCGCTGCTCTCGGCCGCGCTCTTTGCCTACGGTTTCGGAGCCGTGACGGGAAACGCAGCTTGCGGCGTTCTGACTGACCGTTTCGGCCCCTATAAAGTCCTCATCGCGGCCGTGGGCGCACAACTGATCCTGCTCGTAGCTTTGGTTGCGTTCGGACAGCATGGTGCCCTAACCGTAATCGTCGCCTTCCTTTGGGGCAACGTGAGCTACATGTACCTGGTCCCGATCCAGCATCGGCTCCTCGGCCTGGCCGGAGATAGCTCGAAGCTGGTGCTCGCAATGAATAGCTCGACCACCTTCGCAGGCATCGCCATTGGCTCTTTTCTCGGCGGCATCCTTGTCGAGACTAGCGGCGTCTTGTCCCTCGCTGCGGCGTCCATCCTGGTTGGCCTCATCGGCATCGGGCTGGCTGTTGCCTTCATGCGTGATGCAGCACCTGCAGAAGCTGCGACTTCAGCATGACAGAGACGATACCGGATAAAGATCGAGTTGTTACCGTCCCAGAATTGAGAAGGGCTGTGCACGTTTCCGATAAGGTTGTGAAGGAGATCGGAAGCCTCAAATGGCATTTCCGGTGCCGTCGTCAGCGGGCTAGGCATCTGGATCGGAGCCGCAAAGTGTTCGGGGGGCGCCTGCCTGCAAGGGGGCGCGCCTTGCGGCATTAACACCCCTCCTCCAATGTCTGCGAGATCCAAAGCTAAGAAGCTGACCTAGCGCCCAGAATGATCCTTATGCATGCGGCGTCTTATTCAGCCAGATGAGGGCCTCTCGCGCCTTCAGACGGAAAAACCTCTCCTCCTCGAGAGCTGGCGTCGGTGAGATAGAGCAGGAAGCCATGCCGGTCGCGAAACGGCGCCTGCGTGGCTTCGAACGCCAGCAGCAATTCCGTATCGAAGTCGGGTATGCTATGGGCGCAGATTAGCTCCATCAAGTCAATCCGAGGCAGCGCCAGGCGGTGTGTAGGGGCGTGCGCGAAGAGTGCGACTCGTTATGAACGCGACGCCGACTTCCGACCCCTCCAACCGGATCAATTGGCACCGGCGGAAGACCAGGCCCGTAGTCGAAAGCAGCAGGAAAAATTGACGTGCCTTGAGGAGGTCGGGCGATCCGTCAATCCGAAGGCGGGCTCCTGTCTCTGAAATATCAATAAGAACGCAATCACGCCGCCACGTTCCATCGGCGGCCACCAGAGTCGCCCGATAGTCGTGCCCGAACTGAACGCGTTTGGCCTTTCGCCTGTTCCTGCTCATGAAGCCCAATACGCGTCCAATCGCGCCCCGAGACACCTGTTCTGAAAATCAGCGAACCCGGAGGCCGAACCGCTCCCCCTATGCGTACCGCGAGACCATCCCCTCACGCATTGCAATCCCGAGATAGCAGCGGTTATCAGCGTTACCGCCTGCGGAACACCGTGCGCATTTCGTCGAAAAGACCATTGAAAACGCTTGGCGCGCCGGACTGCCTATCAGAAGCCCAGTGGACCTGCTCTAACGCGCTTCCGCGTGTGACGGAACCATGGTTGAAGGCAGAATTTCGCGTAAAGAATGCGTATTTTTTCGAATAGTGAAGAGAATCTGCGTTCGCGGGCTAAGCGGCGCCTGAAGGAACTCGAGCGCTGAGACAAAAATATGATGTCGCTTACTACTCGTATTGCTTTTGCAGAGATTGTATGAGCTCTGCTGGGTCTTCGGCGCCAACCTGCGGACCGCCTATCTTCGATCATGCGCTGGCGCAACGGACTGATGGTCTGCTCGGTCATCGAAGCTCCTGTGTTGAGAGAGGTTGTCGAAACCCCTCAATCTCAAGACAGGACTCCCCGCCGCGCCATCAGCTTGACCGTGCCGCCAGTCGCAACGGCCTACCGCGCGAGCGGTTTAGTCCTTCCCAAAGAGGACTCGGACGCGCATCGACCTGCACGTCGACGCGCTATCGTAAACCATTCTTGCCGGGTGGAGAGGCCCGTTGAAAGACGCATATGAGCAATGAGTGAGGCAAGTGTCAGAGGCAGAAAATGTTCTCCTCAAAGCCAAGCGCATCACGATCGATCGGTCGCAAATGCGCGGCATCGAGGCAGCGGTAGCCGAACCCCTCCAGGCGTTCAATGATCCGTCTACCGTCCAGCGGCTTGGAACGGTCCAGGTCGGTGAGGACCTCGCAAAGGATCGGCACTTTCTGGCCGCTCTTTGCCAGCACGCTTTGCATGCCGTCGAATACCTCAGTTTCGAAGCCCTCGACGTCGATTTTGATCAGGCCGACGCGATCGAGGTCGATTTTCTGCTCGCGTGCATAATTGTCGAAGGCAATAACCTCAACGGTGAGACCTTCCGTGAGCTCGCTGGCATGGTCGAGAAAACCGGCGGCAAGTGAAGTCGACCCGATATTGATATCGTAATTGTCGAAATTCTCAGCGCATGGCGGGACGACGGCCATCGTGAAGGTGCCCGACCGCGCGCCGCAGGCAACCTGATTGGCGATAATCCGGTAACTGGAATTGAGCTCGGCGAGCCGACGAACAAAGGTGAAATATTGCGGCACCGGCTCGAAGGCGTGCACCTCGCCGCTCTGGCCCACGAGCGACAAGGAATAGGCCGACCAGTAGCCGCAATTGGCGCCGATATCGACGAAAGTCCTGCCAGGAGCCAGGCAGCGATTGAAGATGCGTTCGAGAAACATTTCGTGAGTACGAAAAAAGTCCTTCTTCATCATCCGATGCATGGACATGTCGATCTCGTACTGCACGCCGTCGAAATGCGTTCTAGCAAGGCCCGTCGGCGGTGTTCTGAACTGCTCGATCGCACGGCGGTGTACGATATTGGCAAGCTTCAGCGGATCGCTCGACGCGTATTTCAGAAGAAAGCGGGCAGTCTTCCGAGCAATCATGGTGGTCTCCCGGACATGATTTGCAAACGCGACGACAATCGTGCGCCCGACAGATTGACCAATCTGTGGCGTCAATCGTTCGAGCGTTTTGTTCTTTCGCCATAATTGCCGCACCGGCGACGTATCTGGTAACTCGTTGCCGTGCCGTTCATTTGCGACCCCCTCATCTCAAGACAGGACGTCCCGTTGCGCTATCTTCTTGGCTGTGTTGCCAGCCGCAGCGTCCTACCGCGCTAGCGGTCTAGTCCAATGACCAAAATCGGACGGCAAGTCGCCTCGCGGGAGCAGCCGATCCCTAGGCTGGGTATCGAACCTTCAATCGGCCCAATAGAACGCCTCCCGGATGAGGTTCGAGATCGGCCCGGAGCCGATAATCGCTGTCTGAGTCAAGACCAGGCCGACGACGCGGTTTGCCGGATCGATCCAAAACTGCGTGCCATAGATGCCGCCCCAACCATAGCTGCCGGCCGGAAGACGGCTCTTGGCCGCAGCCGGATCGGTCACTATCCCAAAACCCAGTGTGAAGCCCCAGCCCGGCCCACGAATCGTCCGCATATTGCCGGTCGCGTTCTGCGTCATTTGCCGGACCGTCTCCGGGCGGAGCACCCGCACTCCGTCGAGTTCGCCTTCGTTCAGTAGCATCTGCAGGAACCGCGCGTAGTCCCCGATGGTGCCGCTCATGCCGGCGCCGCCGGAGTTATAGGCGGTCTGAGCGAAGGCGCGGTTCGGGTCGAGATTGGCAGTGCCCTTGGTGAGCGGGAACGGCACAGCCTCAGGCCCCATCACAGGAACGTAGCCCGTACCGAGTGCGCCAGTGGCCTGTGCGGGCCGGGTCACCTGCACGAAGCTTGAACGGATGTTTTCAGGTACGTTGAACACAAAGCTCTGAATGCCCAGGGGCTTTGCAATCCGCTCGGTTACAAAAACTTCCAGGCTGGCTCCCGTCACTTTTTCGATGACGGCGCCAAGCACGTCAGTGGCGAGCGAGTATTCCCAGCCCGTACCAGGCTGATAGCCAAGCGGAACGGAAGCAAGGCGCTGCATCGCTTCAGCAGTGGTTACCTGGGGCTGGTCTAGCCCGTCGGTCACGCGCGCTTCGCGGTATGCATCGACGAGCCTGGGATTGTTGATGAAGTTGTAGGAGAACCCGGCGGTATGGGTCAGCAGCTCGCGGATCGTCGGAGCCCTGCTCGCGGGAACCTCGGCGCCTTCAGGCCCGCGCACCCGCAGGCTGGCGAACTCGGGGAGGAAACGGCTGACTGGATCATCCAAGCCAATCTTGCCCTGCTCGATAAGGATCATCGCAGCCACTGAGGTGACGGCCTTCGTCATTGAGGCGAGGCGGAACCTGTCGTTTTCGCCGATGGGCGCGGTACTCCCGACTTCGCGAACGCCGACGCTGCGGCTATAGACCGGGCGGCCGTCTTGCAGGACCAGCACTACGATACCCGGAGTGCTGCGGCCTTCGACCAACCCCTTAAGGGTTTCATCAAGCTTCGCGTTGCGCGTTTCGGGCGAAAAAGCCAGCGTCACCGCGGTGGGGCTGAGCGCGAAAGTTATTACTGCAGCCCAAAGCAGTCGGATGACAATACGACGTGAGATCACGGTGTCCCTCCGTAAACCTGTTTTGACGCGCCATTCTGCAGCTACTTGGGATCGGTAGCAACATCTCGGATGCCGTAGTCTTGGCGGTGCAGTTCCCCGAAGATCATCTGATGCGGGCGATCGACATTGCTCTCGTTCTGTCCTGACTTCGCAGCGAGCTTGCACCTTATTTTTCGTCCATGGACCGCCCGTCGATCGATCTAAAACTAATGATCCGGATGCTTGTCATGGGTACGTCTTCGCCCGAGGTTGAGGCTCGCCTTACGCCAAAAGCTGCTGAACCTTTTGCTTCAAGAGCGCATCGTCCAGACACACCGCCCACTCCAGCAGCATCTGTCGGACCGTAGTCGGCAAGACGCCGTGAAGCGCAAGTCGATCCAAAACGAGTGATCGGTCCGCGTCAACACGCGGCGCGATGAGGTCCGATAGCAAACGTACGTCATATCCCCGCTCGGTCGCCTGCAGTGCAGCAATAAAGATCTCCTCTTCGAGCCAACTTCCTCCGTAGAAAATGATACCGGTTTTGGCTGAAGCCAGACTGTCTGTGAACCGGCGATCCCGCCAAATGGAAAGGGCGTCGACGTCCAGCTGCATCATCGAGTGGACGAGTTCTTGACAAGCATCAATCTCAACTGGCTGGCATTCGCCGATGACTGTCGAAGCGACGGCGAACATTTCCAAGCCTCTCTGCAGTAATGAAAAACTGCTGTGACGCGCGGCAAGACCAGCCGAAGTGTGCGTCTCGCCGCGCGACAGATTGATCAATACCACCAGACTATGTCGTGGGTTTGCGAACATTTGCGCGTCAAATAGCCTTTGCTAGACTTTGCTCGCGAAGCGCGTGTGGTCAGGCGGCCGCGTTGAGAAGATCGGGTGAGAGAAGCACAGGACCGCTGATGTCGGCTCGTTCGTACATCCTGTGAAGCGCTTGTTCGGACGTGTCGAGAAAGCCGGCGACGGCCATGGTCGATCCGACCTGCTGTGGAGCAGCGATCCGTCTCAATGGCCAGCCCGCTCGCCGGAGAATGCGCTCCATACGCGTATCGGTTACTGTTACGATGCTTTCTGCGCTCGCGCCGCGTGCCGCCTCGATCATCGCGGAGAAGAGGATAAGCGTGGCGCGGTTGAGACTATTGGGGGCCTGCTCGGCGATAAGTCTGGTGTCGACGCAAAAGCGCGAGCTTTCGAGAATTCTTTCGTCGTGCGGCGCAAGGGTCCCGCCGAGCAGGACGGGAAAGGTGTCGGCCAACATGGTCGGTCCGATCGTTGGAAGCAGGCGAACCGAACCAACCGGCTCACCGCCGTCTGACATCAGAATGAGATAAGTCGGGCCGAGCGTGTCATACACATCGAGCTCGAATTCACCTGAGACGGACACGGACCAGTCGAGCCTGTCCTTGAAGACACGGCGCCGCAACCGATACATCGCCGCGAGCAACTCCCGATGACGGCCAAATTGAGGCGCGTGAAGTCCGAGGGCATGCATGCCAACCTCCTGAAACTATCAGGAAGTCAAGACCAGAAAGGAACTTTCTAATCGCCTGTTATATTTTACAGGTGAGTCTGGTTCAGCTCGATCACGCTAGACCTTTTTGGACGGGATACAAAAATAATGACCGGCGTGACAAGCGCCAGGTCTCTGCATCTCGCGAAATGGGAGGGTCTGGATGATTAGGACAACAAACCGCGTCGCAAGGCCTCGGCGACGCACTGGGCAATAGATGCTGCACCAAGCTTGCGGCGAGCGTTCTCAAGATGAAAGACTACAGTGCGCGGCGCAATCTGGACCAGCACCGCGATATCCGCGACGGTTTTTCCCTGTGCGGTCCATGCAAGGCATTGGCGCTCGCGCTGAGTGAGTTCGCTTCCGGCAAGTTGATCGGCGGAGGGTACGTCAAGTCTGGCGGCGACATGACTATGAAAATACAACCCGACGATATGTACGAGATCCTTCCAGTCGGCCACGAGCCGCTCCGGGCGAACGTCGCCGTCGTCCGTCGCCAGCGTAAATGCTGCCATCCGTCCAAATCCGACCCTGATCGGCACAGTGACGCCTGATCTAATGCCGAAGGTCGCCGCTTCATCGAAGAACCGGCGCTGCTCGCGGTTTCCGACCGGGGCCGAGCCCTCGCCTCCCCAACTGAACATTGCGCGCTCGACACGCGCGCGGCGCACCACAGGATCGAGCTGCTGATATCCAAGCTGGAAGTAACGGCTGGTCCAGGATTTGGGATAGGACGAAATCAACATCGGCGTGTCGCCGGTCAGTCGCAGATAGGCAAATCGCTGGAAGCCGAGTTCCTGTGTGAGACGTGTTGCGACACGCTCGAATTCAGCCGCGCTGCTTGCGGTTTGGATACTATCAATGAATTCCTGCAAGATGCATTCGACCACCGGGCTCATTCCGGCTCTACCATCTTGAACATAATAGCCGTACTGACCTCACGGCGCGTTTGGCAAGGGAGCTGCCGTGCGACCTCCCGACGGAAACAGACATGTCCACGATGCCGCACGGCCGAGCTCGAGGCGGCGCACAGGAAGGAGCTGCCCCTCGATGAGGTGGCACCGATCGATGGGGGGGCGAAGACCCATAGCGATAGCCCTCGAAAACCCCTGCAAACAGGTGAGTCCACCAAGCAGGCTGAATTGGCAATCCAATCCTCTCTATGTAAAAACCTGCACTGCAGCCTGACAGGCACGAGAGAATCCCTTACAATCCACGTTGATCCGTAAGGCCTTTCAATCGCCCGAATTAAGGGCGTTTTCGTCGTCTTTGAAAGTATGATTTTTTAACATGAATGTTAGGTAATCTAACATTAAACCATGCGCAAGATTCCACCTTTTACCACGATTCGTGCCTTTGAGGCGGTGTCCCGTCATGAAAGCGTCACGCAAGCTGCCACTGAACTGAATGTCAGCCACAGCGCCATCAGCCAACAGTTGCGCCTACTGGAAGGATATTTCTCCCGCAAATTGGTGCGGAGGGTTGGCAACCGCATCGAATTGACGCCTGCTGCGCGTTCTTATGCTCAAGATGTACGTAAGAGCCTCGAATTGTTGGCCGTTGCTTCGGAGGACTTTGCCAGCTCCGGCTCCGCACACCGCATACGTGTCAACGCTACGCCATCGTTTGCCATGCGATGGCTCATCCCCCGTATCGCGGCCTTTCAGAGACAGAATCCGCGCATCGATATTCGACTTGAAACGTCTAACACTGATGACTTCGAGTCGAGCGTCGACCAAAGTGACCTTGTCATCCGACGCTATCCTATGAAGAAGGCCGGACTAGCTTGCCGTCATCTTCTCGACGATGAAGCTGTGGCGGTCTGCTCTCCAGTGCTGCTGTCGGAATTGAAGATACGCCATGTAAAGGATTTGCTGCGATGCCCACTGCTGCACATGAAAAGCCGTATATCGGCTTGGCCGGACTGGTTCCGCAAGGCTGGTATAGATGTCGGTCAGACCCCACGAGGCCAAGTCTTTGACCACTTCTTCCTTTGCATAGAGGCAGCAATCAACGGCTATGGGATTGCTCTTGTGCCAGAGGCGCTCGTTTCGTTGGACATTGCAGAGCGGCGTCTTGGAACTCTTTTTCCTCAATCACGCATTATTGGCTCGGGATTCTACGGCCTATTCAACCCCTCAACGCGCGAAGCAAGAAGTGTTGAGCAGTTTATCGCATGGCTGACGCAAGAACGAAGTCGACTAACTCCACGTGAAGATGTTGACTGGACTTGAACGACCTTTGCCCATCGGCCGGCTAAATCGCCGAGCGCAATTGGCAACTTCACGGCAAAGCCGGTACGTCAGGTTGGAGAACGCCCACATTGGACTGTAGCCGTACGGGGATTCGGCAGTACCGCTTTCGTCCACATCTTACAGAGCTGCTAAGGCCAGCCCTTGCTCGATAGAGGCACGCGGATAATAAACCAGAACCATGCTCCGAACTGAACTGCAAGGTTCACTGCAAAGGCAGTCTGGTAAGCAACTTCCGGGTAGTGACCATGCTCAGGCGTCCAGTGCTGAACCACGAAGCCGATGAGAGACTGGACCACAAACGCGCAACCGATGTGAAAGACGTTGAGCGCCGCATTCGCGCGTCCAGCAAGCTCTTTGGGGAAAAAATCGGCCAAAGTCGCGCAGCTAAGGACGGTTGCGGCCCCGCCGGCAGCGACAATCATCCACGGAGCGGATGATGGCAGAGGGGCTCGCAGGATTACTGCAAGTTGGGCAACGAAGAACAGAATTGCGACCAAACCCAAGAGCGCCTGTGGACCTATCCCGTATCGCCGGAGTTTTTGAGCAGCAACCCCTAGCACCAGGGCGCCCACACTCGATGCGATTGCCATGGCAAAGAGATTGCCAATCAAGCCCGACCGGTCCAGGCCCTCCACATCCGAGAACCACTGCGCAGCCCACAATCCCTGTAGCGCCCAGGCCGTACCAATGCAGGTCGCAGATAGCGGCGCCAAACGCCAGAAGCGCGGATCTGTGTAGATCGTTCGCAGTCCAATGTTGGTCTCCTTCGCTGCCCATGAGCGCGTGGCCTTTGGCACGATAAGGAAAATTGCAAGCGCACTTCCAACCGAGGCGATGGCTAGAAGTTCAAACAAACCCCGCCAGCCGACCGAAACGAGCAGGTATTCGGCCGGCAATGTTGCCGTCACTCCGCCAAGGGCAGCCAGCATGACCATCAGGCCATTGAGCAATGGGACCTGCTCGGCCGGAAACCAGAGAACGACAGCTTTCAATCCGGCCATCAATGCTGCGGAAGCCCCAAGACCGATTAACGCCCTGCCGAGAAGAAGCAGCAAAACGTTGTCCGAGACCGCAAATAGCGCCGCGCCGGCGGCTGCCGCCAAAAGCACGGCACTCTGGATTTGCCGTGGACCGTATCGGTCCAACAGTATCCCGATAGGAATCTGGGCCGCCGCGAAGGTCAGGAAATAGATGGACGTCAGGAAACCAAGCTCATCGGCACCCAGACCAAACTCATAGGTCAGCGGTCCTGCTATCGTCGCATTGATGTTGCGAAAGAGAAAAGAAAGGTAGTAAGCAGCGACGAACGGCAAGAACACGCGCAAAATCAAAAGCCAATCTGCGCGGCAGCGCCGTGACTGCTGTCGCGCCGTCGTACGCCAGGGCAGCAAAGAGCGCGATACTGCGCCAAGGCTTGTTTGCTTCGCTCTTGTATTGGGTTCGTGCTCGCACCGTGCCTGTCCGGCAGAACGCGGAGTTCGTGATTTGTTGCCTGCGACAGTCGTAGCACCGCCCTTCAGCTCCGGGTGTGTTGAGCGCGTCAGCGCTTCTTGCCTCACTGGTTCTGTTGCAACATGCTCCGGATCAGTCGAATTCACCCGCTCGATTGTTTCCTTGATAAGGGACGTTCCTAGATCGACTCGCCTCGCCACCTGGGCAGCAAATTCGTCGAAGCGCGCGAGCCCGAGGGTACAGGCGTTAGGTTGGTCGGCAGCTGCAAGCGGGGGCGTGACGGCGAGGAGAAATCGAGCCTGAAGCGCAACAGTCTCGCTTACAATTCGCACATCTTGATGAAGCTGTTCGAGGTGCCGGTGGATGGCGCTCAGCCGGCAATCAACCGAGGGCTCATTCATGTCACGATCGGGGTCGAGGAAATGAGCGAGCGCAGCCTCAATGATCGCCGATTTGGTGGCTCCCGGACGTTGCGCGGCAACTGCGAGCCGCGCGGCGACGGGCTCGGAAAGATAGACACCGATGCAGGGCTTCATGGAAGCGCCCCGTCGAAAATCAATCGAGTGACTATTGACTTCTCATGGCTCGAGACGGACTGTTTCCGATGATCGAGATGACCCCAGCTCCCTCGCTCGACGGCCCTGAAGAAATCTTCAACCTGCGCGTTGAACGCCGCAGGCTCTTCGAGATTGATGGCATGGCCCGTATTGGGGCACACCCAAACGCCGGCTGCGGGAACCGTGGACTTAAGCATCAAGCTGGTTTCAAGGCATGCCTTATCTTCGTCGCCCACCGCGAGCAGTACCGGTACCAGGATCTGTGAAAATTGATCCCGGAAGTCGTACAAGGACGGTCGCATGGCTTGGCACTGGAGCAGAGTATTGGACATTCCGCGTGCAGAATGCTGCTTTAGCCGCTCCACAAACTCCTGCCAGCCCTTCGGGTCCTTTTGCTTCAGTCTAATGCGAGTGGAGTGGCCCGCCATTTTGTCGGCCAAGGCATCGATACCTCGTGCCGCCAATGTGCGCGCCAGAGCCGTCGTGCTTCTTGACCAACTTTCTCGATCCGACGCTGGAGATCCTAATCCTGCTCCGGCTGCAACGATCGCGCTGACCCCTTCGCGGTACCACAAACCAAATAGCAGAGCTGCATAGGCCCCCATGCTCGATCCAACCACATGGGCTCGACTGATCGATAGACCGCGCATAACGGCATCAATGTCGTGGACGGCGCACTCCCAACCGTATGCGGCTAGATCATCATGAACGTCGCTCGGTGGATATCCCCGCGCGTTGTAAGCGATACATCTATAGCTGCGCGAAAAATGACGGATTTGTGCTTCCCAGCTGTGCAGGTCCGATTCAAATTCATGAACGAAAATGATTGGATAGCCCCGGCCGTGTTCCTCGAAGTAGAGCTTCATTCCACCTGTCTCGATAAAGGGCATCGTCACCGCCGATCTTTTTGGAGCGTCGGCAAGACATGCCGCGCATCGGGTGGCGTTGTGGCTGAGCAGCGATAAAAAGGGAGGTGTCGATTATTTGCGATCTGTTTTCGACACGCACTGCCTTTCGTATGTCGCCGCGGGATGATGCTTTCCAATTGGGAGTTGTTTGGCTGCGGCGGAGGAATCGACCGTCGAAAGGCGAGATAGTGACACCTCAAGCCCGGCGCTGCTCTGACATCGAAGGTCGCATTGGGATTGACGTTGCACCAGTGCCGCGGCGCCTTTCACCTTGGGTAAACCGATGCAAGCTATCGGGCCTGAATGGCCTAAAAGCTTGCGTTCCTGGCATACATCTGACGCTAGCCGCAGGAGCCAAGCTTTAGCCGTTGTAAAGTCGCAGCCATCCGCAGCTTAAAGCGACGAGCGAGCAGGTTCAGTCAGACCTATAGGGGGGCTGGAAGAACGTGCCCCATGGGCTACATGCTTTCAAGAGATGGGTCCTGAATTAGGGTACCCGTGCCGCCGCATCAAATGAAGGTGGCATTGCTGTCCTTTTGGTCCACATTGCCCAATACCGGCCGCCGATGCCAAGGCTGAAATTCTTAGTAATGATGTAAGATATAATTCCTTCCGCCAGGACACCCTCGCCACGAGGAACACAGGGGTATCGACGACGTCGCCGTAAATTGACGGACCGTAGGGATCACTAAACGAAGTCAGCCCGGAGCCCCCGCCGATGTGGCCACCGATATATCCTCCGGTCCAGCGCTACAGTGCCGGTGGGGCTTTTACTGCCGGCTCGAGATCCGCCGAGTTGACAGCCCCGCTTGTAACGACCGCAGCTGTTGCGACCCCCAAAAGAGAAGTCCAGATCGCATATCACCTCACGAACACACAACGCGCGCCATGTTGCAACGGGCCGAATGGCCGTGCCGAATGGCCGACGTTCTTGGTGCCGCTTCCACGCCATTTGTGGTGTGCAGGATCTACGCCAGCTGATGCGACGCGCCTTGGCTGCGGGTTTTTCGGGAGCGCTGTCGTCTTTGGAACAAGACCGGTGGTTGTTGAAACAAACCGCGCGTCTGATGTCGAACACAAGGCGCATGCTGCACGCCGGTACGCCCGGCCGATTAGAATAGGTGAACTCTTGTGAAGAGGTTCGTCTCTTCCTTCGGGCTCGCACAATCGTGCAATTAAACTATTGCGTTGAGCTAGCCGTGTACCACCACGCCCTTTCGCCGTAAGAACAACTGAAATCAATGTGCCTGATCGATCGCTGACCATCCTTTCGGCGACACGCGTAAAGGGCTTATTACCGAAGAAGTCGCGCAATGGCTTCCACATCGACCTTCGCTCATCCGCGAAAATCCTTATTTTTGGTACGTTACGTACGAAAGTGATGTACTACAGCCACATGTGACGTGTCGCGCAGAAACATACTCTTAAAACGATCTCAGGATTACCTATCTATGAAGAAACCGTAGTGCACGCGGAGGCCAACCTTGAACCCGTTCCGAATGCGAGTCTACGGATGATCAGCGAAGATTTGGCAGCCATGCGCACCCATCGCAACCGCATCCACTACTATCGCCGTTTGCTTGAAGCCCAGCTGACTGAGCCTGAGCGCGAATATTTCGAGACACGACTTTCTGAAGAGCGTTGTGGGTTCGAGGATCTAAAGGCCGCTATCTTTCCCCTAGTTTTCACAATGTCAGACCCCTTGCGAGGATGTGACCACGCTGCAGACGATGCTGCAGGCCATCGAGGCGCCGGTCATGGTTGACGATCGCATGGCGCCTGATCGTCCTAAAAAAGAATCGCAAGCGTCGACACGCTCTAATTGATGATCGGCACGCTAATATCGCTCGGCAGATGCAGCTGATAGCGGTGTCCTCGAAGCTCGCCGTACCGGGAATCTTCCGACGAACATAGCGAAGTTCTTGACCCTTGCACGTAGTCACGAGGTTTCCAACCTTCGGTCGTGATGATCTTCGATCATGCTTCGGTAGATGCCGAATGACACGCGAAAGATTATGAGTTGGGGCAAGGAAGATCGGGCGACCCGCCTAAGTGACCTCTATGATACGAATTGATCACCGGGAGCGCTTCGGCAGTTTCGAGAGTTTCTTAGGATCGAACTTTGACATCGGCCCGCTCGGCTCCGCCGCAGGCGGGTGTTGTTCGCTGAAAATAAGCGTTCCCTCAAAGAGCACTCCTGGAAACTGCTTCGCTGTCCCAACACAGGTGGCAATTCTCCCGGCGCACTTTCCCACGAGATTCAGCTCTAGTTCTTGATCGTTGCCGAAGACCGTTGGCTGCCCGTCAGTGTGCCGTCTTGTCGTGACGGTCGCGGTAAATCGATCTCCATCGATTTCGCAATGGCCGCTGTAGGCCATGACACTATCACGTCCCCAGATTTTGCCGTCTGCCACGTGGGCGATGCCGGTATCTTGGCCGAGCGGGGTCCTGAACCATGCCGCATAAGTGCCGTCTTTAAGCAATGGGGAACCCTCTCCTCGGTGTTCACAAGGCCAGATGATCGGCACGGTTAGCGCTAAGACTTCGTTAATCCCGCGTCCGTACGAGCCCGGTGCAGGCTCATCAGTACGGATCAACGAAGATAAGAACCGACGTCTATCAGAAGAACGACGCTTGCGATGACGAGCGCAGAGAAACACGTTCCCGGATCATGCGGCGCGAAAGCCCGGCTGCCAGTTAAGACAGCCGGGGAAAGAAAATATACATTTTGATGAAATGCCGTCGTCATACGGCGATATAAGCAGGAACACTATCCGGGCGAATACGGCCCCGAAAGGCAAGCGTTTGCATTTTGTTATTTGGCAACGCTTTGGCGCGCACGCTTTCTCGCAGTAGCGTTGGCTCCCGTACGCGCATCGTGTGCCGAAAATGGAATGCCGCGGATCTTCACCTGATCGTCGTTGCGGCCCAAACGCCGTCCGAAAAATAGCGCGCAAGATCCCCGGCCCGGTACATCCGCGCGCCGGGCTCGCCGCTGAACGGATCGGCCACAACCGCTCGGCCGTCAGCTCGGGTCGGTTCAGAGAGCCACGCGCGACCGCCGCGCCTCCAATGTAAGGCTCCCCAACGGAACGGGCTCACCATGAACGTCAAGCAGGTAAGTCCGCGTGTTTGAGAACGAACGGCCAATAGGAGGCAACTGGGGTCAGCGTGATGGGTCGGCCGCGAGACGGTCCTCCGTGACTACGCGGGTTTCTGCGGGCCCATCCTGATTTATCAAGCTCACCCTCGGGTGCACTTCTAAAAAGGACCTGAGCATTGGGGTGGTCCGCAATAGCTCACCCGCTGTATGGATCTCTCTCAAAGAGGGCAACAGCACTCCTTGCTCGCCCCATACCTCCGCAAAATGTTTCAACGCTCCGAATGGGAGGAAAAGCCGTTCTATCGCTTCAGTCCACAGAAATTCTAGCAGTCCGGTGAAATCCGCACGGGTCGTTTCCCGCACGAGCACGAGCACGCCACCGTCATTCCAGCAACTGAATAATTCCTGGAATGAGACGTCGAAGTTCAGCGTCATGAGCTGAAGTGTGCGTCGCTTTGGCGCTCCCAACTCTGGCCGGGACCAGACCACATTCAAAAACGTGCTGTGAGACATTTCGACGCTGTTCGGCGTGCCGGTTGATCCTGAGGTGTAGATCACATAGGCGAGATGGCGCGAGGTCAGGCCGAGAGTGCGCGGATCCGGATCCGACGACGGCAGGTTTGTCCAACTCGGCCTCGTCGTGTCGAGATCGACCACCGTCACATCGACCAGCGTATCGGAGCCAAGCGCGGATCGTCCCGCAGCATCGGCCAGCAACAGCCGCGGCGCCGCATCCACAAGAACCTGTCGCAGCCGCACGGACGGATAGGCCGGATCCAGCGGCAGATACGCGCCACCCGCCTTCATGATCGCCAGCAGCCCGACCAATACCGCCGGACTGCGCTCCAAGCAGATCGCGACAGGCTGATCCGGCCTCACCCCCAGCGCGATCAGATGATACGCCAGCCGGTTCGCCCGTGCATTGAGCTCGCCATAGCTCAGGCGCGCGTCCTCGTAGACCACTGCTACCGCGTCCGGCGCCTTGCGCGCCTGGACCTCAAACAGCTCATGGATGCACCGTTCCGAAGGATAGGCGCCGTCATCCGGTTCAGCTCCTCAGCAGATACGCGCGCTCATCGGACGATCGCGGCCCAATTCGTCGCAGGCGGCTGCGCATCGGCGACCACGGCATACAGCAACGCTTGCAAATGCTGTGTAACACGGTCGATCCTTGAGTGCGACGCGACTTGCATTCAAAGTGCAATCGAAAGCCCCCTCCAGGGCGCAAACCTCAAACATTAGCAAATCACCGAACAGGACTGCCTCAGAATTCAGGTTCGAAGCTAGGTCGTTAACTGCAGAACAGACATTCGCCTTGACTGCAATGCCAATCGGCCAGGGTCCGCACGATTGCAGCACCTCCATACGCCGCAACGTTGGGCACGGAGTGCCAAACCGCGATCGTCCTAACGGATCCATGACCATGTCCTAGCAATCTGCGTGCCGCCGACGACGTTGTGCGAGCTGCTTTAAGAGAGGCAAGCACGTGCTTCGCGCGACTGAATATTTGCGCCTCATTGGCGCGTTCCGAACATAAACGTCTTCAACCAGACACGGCCGAACGTGACAAGCTAGAGCGGTCAAATGACGACGATCGCGTTCTGTCCTGAACTCAAGCGTTTGCTCGAGGGTGATTTCCTTATCGCGACCTCATGACCGAGGCTCCCAGCATTGCAGCACTACCGGGTATTGCGATTTCGTCGCGCGAGACTTTACTGGCCATCCCTCCAGCCCCAGCGGGGCTGCCGGCACGAAGTACGAGGCGATGAGCGCGACGGTCGGAACCGCGGAGAACTGTATCGCTTGAAGGAAGGCAAATGACCGTCCGCGTGAATTCGCCGGGACGAGTTCGGTCGTGTAAGAACCGATCGTCACGATTTCCGCCTCCGCACCGATGCCCGCGAGAAACCGAAAGAAGATGATCTGGTCTGCGCTGTGCTGACACGCCAGCAATGCCGCCGCTGCCGTATACCAGAGCAGCGCGGCCGTGAAGACGAGCCGGCGCCCAAAACGATCGGCCAATTGCCCGAATACGAGCGTACCGACAAACAGGTCGGCAAACATGGCGGCTATGAAAGCCCCAATCCTGCGAAGCCGAAGCAATTCACGGTCGATGTGGTGAATATTCCACTTTCTACGAGACCCGGTCCAATATAGGCGGTGAAGAAGACATCGTAGATCTCGAACCAGGCCCCGAGGGCGACCATCAAGACGAGTTTCCAAATCGGCCAACTCATCGGAAGACGGTCCAGGCGGACATTGATCATCGCGGCCGCAACGCCACATCAGGCGAGTTCGTTACGTTGTCGGTCGACGGTACCACACCAATTTCCGTTGCCGCTCCATGCATGCCTTGCTTCCCCCTTCACTTCGATTTCATTTTTGTCTTCCAACGTTCGCCGCACTACAGGGTCGCGACGATGATCTGCTCCCGTGTCAGCCTCTCGATTTGGTCACGGTCGAACCCGGCCTCAGCCAGAATCTCGTCCGTATGCTCGCCAAGCCGTGGCGGTTGACGGGTCAGCCCCGGCCGCTCCCGTTCCGCCCCAAATTCGAGAGGGATAGCTGGAAGCCTTGTCATCTCGGTTGCGCCTTCCGGGGTTCGGATCGCAATGTCGATCAGCCCGCCATGGCTAGCCAGATGCGGATCGTTGAACAGATCCGTCGGTTTGCCGACGGGCGCCCATGAGACCGCGGCGCGTTCGCAGCGCTCGGCGATCACCGCCTTCGAAAGCGGCGCGAGCGCCTCCTGCACGGCGGGGATCAGCCAGCTTCGATGGCTCGTTCGCATGACGTTGGTCGCAAGGTCCGGATTGTCGCCGAGAGCGGCGAGTCCGAACTCCACCGTGAACCGGCTCCATTGCTTGTCGCTGGTCACCCCAATAAAAATCTGGTCGTCGCTCGTGTTGAACACATCGTAGATCGCCCAGGCATGGCGGCGCTCCGGCATGGGCTTTGGCGAATGTCCGCTAGCGACCGCGCCCGCCATATGGGTGACCATGAAGAATGCCGCACTCTCGAACAACCCACTGCTGATCCGCTGGCCTCGCCCGGTCGTGTCGCGCTCGCGAAGCGCCGCGAGCGCGGCCGTGACGCCGAAGATGGCGCCCGTGATATCGTTGACGGACGCGCCCGCACGCAACGGCCGTCCCGCCGGGCCCGTCATGTAGGCGAGCCCCGCCTGAAACTGCACGACCTCGTCCAGCGCAGGCCGATGTTCGTAGGGGCCGGCGAGAAAGCCCTTAAGCGCCAGATAGATCAGGCGTGGATTGATCGCTTCCAGGTCAGCATAGCCGCATCCCAACCGCTCCATCGTGCCGGGCGCGTAGTTCTCGATGAGAATATCGGCATTCTTCACCAATCGATGGGCAATCGCTCTCCCATCGGGATCCTTCAGCTTGATCGCAACGCTGCGCTTATTGCGGTTGAATCCGGCAAAGAAACCTGCACCAAAGCCCGGTAGGCGGCGGGTGTGATCGCCGTCGGGCGCGGGCTCGACCTTGACCACGTCGGCCCCGAGATCGGCCAGGATCAAACCGGCGCAAGGGCCCATGATGGTGTGGCTAAACTCTAGAACCTTCAGCCCTCTAAGCGGTTTAGTCGACACCTGACACTTTCCTTCGAACTGAGTTGAGGCTTCCGGCATGGAGTAGCTCGCTCGGCAGTTGGTGGCCGACGATCTCTTCCGCCATTCGTCCGACTTCGATCAGCGCATTCAGGTCGACGCCGGTGCGGATCCCCATCTCCTCGCAAAGTAGCACCAACTCCTCCGTGCAGATGTTGCCCGCGGCGCCCTTGTGCCCGGCGAACGGACAGCCGCCGAGGCCGCCAACCGTCGAGTCGAACCGCGTCACTCCCATGCGCAGGCCTGCCAGCGCGTTGGCAACCGCCAGTCCGCGGGTGTCATGCAGGTGCAGCGTAATCCGCTGATACGGCCACTTGCTGCGCACCTCGCCAAGGAGCCGCTCGACTCGCTGCGGCGCCGCCCAACCCATCGTGTCCGACAAGGAAATGCTTTCGATCGAGACACCGCATTCCTCCGCGATGTCGAAACCGTCCTGAAGCGTGGTTATAACTTGCGCTGGTGTGACGTCGCCCTGGAAGTTGCAGCCGAACGCGGCCATGACTCCGATCCGCCGAACGGGAACGCTTTTCGCCAGATGAAGGCGGGTTTGCTTGCGCATCGCTTCCAGGTTTTGCGCGTGGCTGCGATGCAGGTTCTTTCGGGTGAACGCATCGGACGCGGACAGCGCAATCGAGCCGGAGAGCGTCAGTTTGTCTGAATGCGCGAGCGCCCGATCTAACCCCTTGTCGTTGAACCAGAGCCCGACATAGTCGACACCGGGCGCAGGCCGAAAGCCTGCTGCAACATCATCTGCATCCGCCCATCCGGGCACCAGGCGCGGATTGACGAACGAACAAACCTGGATATGTCGAAGCCCGGTTTGCGCTAAGGCCTCGATTAGGCGAATCTTGTCCGCGGAGACAATCGGTCCCAGCTCGATCTGAAAGCCCTCGCGTGGCCCCTCCTCTTGGATCTCCACTTCGTTCGGCAGGTCTCCCATTCGTCCTCCACTTGCCTAGGCCCACGGCAAGCGCGAGCCGCACCCCTCCTGGCTGTGCTTCCTGGTAAGAATGGAGATGCGGTTGTCATTCGTCCAATATTCATTTTGACGCGTGTAGGTAGTTGATTTCCAAATAACAGGATGGACATCCGGCAGCTTCGCTATTTCATCGCAGTAGCTGAGGAATTGAATTTCAGCAGGGCTGCACGCCGTCTCAATCTGAGCCAGCCGCCGCTCAGTGTGTAGATCAAGGCCCTGGAGCATTAGGTCGGCGCGCCGCTCTTTCTGCGTCAGCGCCGCGGCGTCGAGTTGGCCCAGACCGGGCAGATCCTGCTTGAACAGGCGCGCGAGGCTCTTGCGCAACTGAATCACGCGTGGGAACCGCGCAGCGGGCAGCGCGCGGAGAAGCCGGTCTGCTGCACATCAGCTACACCGGGTCGGCTCCGATCCATATATTGTTTCGAAAATCCTTCGCCGCTCTTCGCAAGCGCATCCAGAGATACGCCTGGAGCTGCTTCACGCCCCCACCAGCGAACAGGCCGAGATGCTGATGGACGGCGGCTCGATCTCGGTTTTTTGACCGTCTCCGGTGTTTCCTCTCCCGAAGACGGTGCCCCTTCGTCGTCTCTGGCCCGACCCGCTGGAGCTGCTCGCACCGCAGGGGCATCCTCTGCTGCGCAAGCGCGGGGCCATTGCGGTGGCTACACAACCGTTCATCTTCTTCGCAAAAGCCAGCCGGCGCGAAACCCGAGACGATCGGCGAGTTCGATCTGCTCCAGCGCATCGCTGAACAATTTTTGCTCGCTACCGTCTTCCCAAGGCCGCGGCAACTGGTGTTCATAGAACAGTCCGAGCTTCATCCTTTTACTATGGGGTCCCTACGTCCGCACATGGCCTCGTTCTTGCACTCGCAATGTACGGGCGACCTATGGCCTCGCCAACCTCTACGACAATGGCGGTGGCGGGTTGTTGTTTACGTTCAACCACGATGGTGGCGGCACAAGCTTAACAACGGTATCCCTCTTCTCCGGCGTTTTCGGATTGCAGACATTTTGTTCAACGAAACTGACCTGACCAGCGTGGTCTTCACGCCGCTCACGACCGAAGACACATATATCCAATTTGAAAAACGCATACTAGCTCGCAAGGCTTTTGATCATGAGCGATCGCCGGCCAGCAAACCGAAACTCGCCGGGAGACGCCGGTCCAAGTACGAAATGCCCGCGAAAAGCTCTTCTCAGTGCGGGATCCGACGAGCCTGGCGACGCGCCGCCACGATCAAACGGGAACCCGTGCAAATCCCTACGGAGGCTGATATATCATCGAGCAGCTCGCCCGCATGGAGGAGTCATCCATCCTGTGGATGTGTTCTATCAAAACAATCGATTGTACCAATTATAGAAAATGGCGGATATCGAAGCGTCGGTCGGGATAAAATTGAGCCCATATCAGGATGATTACCAATCTTTGCGCTGGCTCCGTACACAATTCTCGCGTGCGCGCGGAGTATCGGCTGAGGCGCATGTCCACTGCGGCCACGTTCTTAAATAGCCTGCTTAAGCTGCATCGCGCCGGTCCGACGCGACAATTGTCGCGCAGATCGCGTGGACGCCGACGCCCGGGTGAACGTTCGTATAGCGTTCCCAACCTTTTCTGTATCGGCCGCTTACCTCCAAGCAATTGAACCAATCCTCTTCTTAGCTTGCGTAGAATGCCGATTGCGAGTGCCAAATACCTTTACAGCGCGGCCAAATGGATGGTGCGTCCATCGCAATCAAATCGTGCCGAAGATGCAGGGACAATTCTTACGTCGATAGCGACCTCCTTGGAAAGACTAGCTGGCTGACGATCATGAAGTTCTATCGCAGGACACCACGCGCTCGTTCGACCGACATCGAGTGTCGTCGATCCCTTGGGTCGGGCTACTTGCGAGATAGGTCCACGCAGCAGCCCTACTGCGACTATGATTGCTATCTTCATTACCGTGCGAGGAGTCTGTTTGTGCCATGGCTCGCTGTCACAGAGGTCGACCATGGGCTCGCGCCTGACTGTTCGGCTCATCTCGAAACCGTCGCTTCGTTTGCTGCCGCTTCCTGCTGGTATTCGATCGTGCTCGCCCAAGTCGCGCTGCGGCTGGGCGAACTGATGACGGCTGAAACCTTTAAGACCTAGCTCACGCGTGTGCATGCGGCGAGACCAATTGCCCCGTCAGCGACGCAAAGAGTCACCCGACCCGACGTTTCACCGCAATAGGCTATTGAGTATCTTCAGATCAGTGAAGAGAGTCCCTGCGGTCTTAAAGATGAGTATCCTTTAACCTAGAGTGAATTGATTGGTATGTGCGGGATTATCGGTATCTTAGGGCGTGGTCCAGTCGCGGAGCAGCTGGTCGATTCACTCAAACGACTGGAATATCGCGGCTATGACTCAGCAGGCGTCGCGACGCTTGAAGGCAACCATCTCGAGCGCCGGCGCGCCGAGGGCAAGCTGAAAAATCTCGAGAAGCGCCTGCGCGGCAATCCGCTGTCAGGTCATACCGGTATTGGTCATACGCGCTGGGCCACCCATGGCAAGCCGACCGAGAGCAATGCCCATCCGCATGCGACGGACAGTGTCGCGGTCGTCCATAACGGGATTATCGAGAATTTCCGCGAGCTGCGGGCCGAGTTGGAGCAGAGCGGCGCTAGCTTTGCCTCCGAGACCGATACCGAGGTGGTGGCGCATCTCGTCGACTCCTATCTGAAAAATGGCTGCTCGCCGCAGGAGGCGGTGAAAGCGTCGCTGCCGCGGCTGCGCGGCGCGTTCGCGCTGGCATTCCTGTTCAAAGGTCATGACGATCTCATGATCGGCGCGCGCAAGGGTTCGCCGCTTGCGATCGGGCATGGCGACGGCGAAATGTATCTGGGATCGGATGCTATCGCGCTCGCGCCCTTCACCGACACCATCACCTATCTTGAAGACGGCGACTGGACCGCGCTTACCCGCACGATCGGAGTCATCTATGATTCGGAGGGCGCCGTCGCCCATCGGGAAACGTTGAAGTCCGGCGCGTCGTCGCTCCTGGTCGACAAAGCGAATTACCGCCACTTCATGGCCAAGGAAATTCACGAACAGCCGGAAGTAGTCGGGCAGACACTGGCGCGGTATGTCGATGTGGCCGCCGAGCGCATCGCGCTGCCGTTTAAGCTGCCATTCGACTTCAATGAGATTCAGCGCATCTCGATCACGGCCTGCGGTACCGCAAGCTATGCCGGCTATGTCGGCAAATACTGGCTGGAGCAGCTAGCGCGCGTCCCAGTTGAGCTCGATGTCGCCTCCGAATTCCGCTACAGGGAGGCACCTTTGCGCAAGGGGGATCTGGCGATCTTCATCTCGCAGTCCGGCGAGACCGCCGACACGCTGGCCGCGCTGCGTTACGCCAAGGCGCAGGGCGTGCATACCGTCTCGGTGGTCAACGTGCCGACCTCGACGATCGCGCGCGAGAGCGAGACGGTTCTGCAGACGCTTGCCGGTCCCGAGATCGGCGTCGCCTCGACCAAGGCGTTCACCTGCCAGTTGATGGTGCTGGCCTCACTGGCGGTTGCCGCCGGCAAGTCGCGTGGCGAATTGTCGGACCAGGATGAAACCAGGCTCGCGCATAGCCTCGTCGAGATTCCACGCCTCATGGCAGCGGCACTTGCCACCGAGCTGCAGATCGAGAAACTCGCGCGGGAGATCGCCAAATCGCGCGACGTGCTCTATCTCGGCCGCGGCACCTCGTTTCCGCTGGCGCTAGAGGGCGCGCTGAAGCTGAAAGAAATCTCCTATATCCACGCCGAAGCCTATGCCGCCGGCGAGCTCAAGCACGGCCCGATTGCGCTGATCGACGAGAGCATGCCGGTGGTGGTGATCGCCCCTTACGACCGGGTATTCGAAAAGACCGTCTCGAACATGCAGGAGGTCGCTGCCCGCGGCGGCAACCTCATCCTGCTGACCGACGCCGAGGGCGCCGCGGAAGCGACCGTGGATTCGCTGGTGACGATCGTGCTGCCGGACATGGCTGCGATCTTTGCACCCATGGTCTATGCGATTCCTGTGCAGCTTTTAGCTTATCATACCGCCGTGGTGATGGGCACCGACGTTGATCAGCCGCGCAATCTCGCGAAATCGGTGACCGTCGAGTAGGCGAGCGGGGCGAAAGTCGGGGTGGTCATCCAAAATCTGCCAGAAGACCAGAGCTGAGTATTTCGGGAGCGATACATGAGCGCAGAGATTCGGCAGGTTTCGCTGCAAGAAGAGCTAAGATCAATGTGCCTTGATCGATTTATTGACCTCTATCGTCGGTGGCGACTGTCTGGCACTCTGCGACAGCAGCAGCAGCCGAGCAAAGGAAAATCACACGTTTTGAGAGGTAAACCCGCTCGTGCATTGAGTTCTTCCGACAATTCTCCTCCTGCATGCCAAGTTCAAAGATACTACCGCCCCACCCACGTGCGGCATATCCGTGAAACCTTCGATCGGCACATCGAAAGCTTCCTAACCCAGACAGGTCTGGTGAGGCAGGATGACAACCTGTGCACGAACTGGCCACTACCGGCGCTCTACAAGCTGGATTATCGAAATGGCGACTTGGTCGCGTGGGGAACGCCCCCGGATGTTCAAAATGAACGCACACGGCAACACTAAACCCGAGACTCACACGCTGCCACGGCACCTGCGGCGCCTGGAGGCCGAGTCCATCGAGATCATGCGCGACGTCGTTGCCGAGTTTAGCAAGCCTGTAATGCTCTATTCGATCGGCAAGGATTCGAGCGTCATGCTGCACCTTGCGCTGAAGGCCTTCTATCCGGCAAAAGTTCCGTTCCCGCTGATGCATGTCGATACGACGTGGAAGTTTCGCGAGATGATCAGCTTTCGCGACGAGATGGCCACGCGTCTCGGCATCAAACTGATCGTGCATGTGAACCAGGACGGGATCGAGCGCGGTATTAACCCGGTCGATTCCGGACCGACGCTGCACACACAGGTGATGAAGACCGATGCGCTAAAGCAGGCCCTCGACCTTTACGGCTTTGACGCGGCGTTCGGGGGCGCCCGGCGCGATGAGGAAAAGAGCCGGGCCAAGGAGCGCATCTTCTCCTTCCGTTCGCCGGGACATGTCTGGGACCCGCGCAATCAGAGGCCGGAGCTGTGGAATCTCTTCAATGCCCGGATACGGAAAGGCGAGACGATGCGCGTGTTCGCTATGTCGAATTGGACAGAACTCGATGTCTGGGAATACATTATGCTGGAAAGAATTCCGCTCGTTCCGCTTTATTTCGCGAAAAGGCGGCCGGTGGTGCATCGCAACGGCACGCTGATCATGGTCGACGACGACCGCCTCCACTTGGCTCCGAACGAGACCCCTGAGCTCAAGATGATACGTTTCCGCACGCTTGGTTGCTATCCGCTAAGCGGCGCCATCGAGTCTGACGCCACCACCATCGAAGACATCGTTGCGGAAATGCAGGTTGCGAAAATGTCCGAGCGCCAGGGGCGGCTGATCGATACCGATGAAGCGGCGTCGATGGAGAAAAAGAAGCGTGAAGGCTATTTTTGAATGGACACTGATGCATTGCGAGGTTTTACCTCTACCGACAGCAAGGATCAGCTGCGCTTCATCACCTGCGGCTCGGTTGACGATGGAAAGTCGACGCTGATCGGCCGGCTTCTGCACGACAGCAAGATGATCTATGAGGATCAGCTTCAGGCGCTCGCGCGCGATAGCGTCAAGCACGGCACAACCGGAGATGCTATTGACTTTGCTCTGCTGGTCGACGGGCTTGAGGCCGAACGCGAACAGGGCATCACCATCGACGTCGCCTATCGCTTCTTCACCACGCCGCGCCGATCGTTCATGGTAGCCGATACGCCCGGCCACGAACAATATACGCGCAACATGGCGACCGGCGCGTCGAACGCCCAGCTCGCAGTCATCCTGATCGATGCGCGCAAGGGCGTCCTGGTACAGACCAAGCGCCACTCCTTGATTTGCTCGCTCTTGGGCATCCGGCATGTGGTCGTAGCCGTAAACAAGATCGATCTGGTCGATTACCGCAAGGAGGTGTTTGATCGCATCGTGGGCGACTATGTCGCGTTCGCTTCGAACCTCGGGTTCACATCGATCGCGGCTATCCCGATCTCCGCTCGATACGGCGATAATATCATCAACCGGTCCGGCAGTACCGATTGGTATCGCGGCTCTTGCCTCTTGGACTATCTCGAAAGCATCGACATGCAGTCCGAGACGGCTGGCCTGCCCTTCCGCTTCCCGGTGCAATGGGTGAACCGGCCGAACTTGGATTTCCGCGGTTACGCTGGAACCGTCGTCTCTGGCAGCATTGCGGTCGGCGACGAAATCATCGTCGCGGCATCGCACCGCAATTCGCGCGTCAAGCAAATCGTGACGTATGATGGCGAACTTGCGCGCGCCGAAGCCGGCGATGCGGTGACCATTACCCTGTCTGACGAGATCGACGTCAGCCGCGGAGATATCCTCGCCCAGCCGACGGAACGGCCCGAAGTCGCTGATCAGTTTGCCGCCCGCGTAATCTGGATGGATCAGGAGGCCATGGTACCGGGCCGGTCCTATGCCTTCCGGATCGGCACGCAATCGATCGCCTCCGGCAGTATCACCGCGATCAAGTACAAGATCGATGTCAACACCGGGACGCACCTGGCAGCCCGAACTTTGAACCTCAACGAAATCGGCTTCTGCAATATTACAATCGCGCTGCCGGCAACCTTCGATCCCTATGAGGCGAACCGGCGCACCGGTTCCTTCATCGTGATCGACCGCTACAGCAACCGGACCGTCGGCGCTGGCATGATTGCCTTCCCCTTGCGGCGCGCCACCAACATAGCCTGGCAGCCGCTCTCGCTCGGCAAGAAGGAGCGCGCAGCTCTCAAGCACCAAAAACCCTGCATCATCTGGTTCACCGGGCTTTCCGGCGCGGGCAAGTCGACCATCGCCAACCTCGTCGACCAGAAGCTGTTTGCGATGTCGAATCACACCGTGCTCTTGGACGGCGATAATCTCAGGCACGGTCTCAATCGAGACCTTGGCTTTACCGAAGCCGATCGGGTGGAAAACATCCGCCGCGCGGGCGAGGTCGCGAAACTGATGGTCGACAGCGGCCTGATCGTGATCTGCTCGTTCATTTCTCCCCATAAAGCGGAGCGGGACATGGTGCGTGATTTCGTGGGCGACGGCGAATTTATCGAGGTTTTTGTGGATACGCCGATCGACGAATGCGTGCGGCGCGATCCGAAGGGGCTCTACTACAAAGCGAAGTCCGGCAAAATCAAGAATTTCACCGGCATCGATGCGCCGTACCAGCCGCCAAGCGCGCCGGAGGTCCATTTGAAGACACTGGACCAGCAGCCTGAGCAGTTGGCTGACACGGTGCTAAGTTGCCTGGTCACACGAGGGATCATCGTGCTGACTAACCGGACAGAGCATTAGCTGGTTAAAGGTTCCATGACAGTGCGGCGATCTTTTGCCTGGGCGACCAGGCGAACAGCCATGGTGGCAACCATGGGCAGCGCGACCAAGTAACGGAAACGATTTGTCATGAACACCGCAGGTCTTGCAGCGGATTTCGACGCACGATGACCTTCAGCTTTATGGGAGCAACCCTCAAGACGTCCCAGGAGAACGCTCACATGACGTAATGATACGTCACGCGGGGCGTCTGTCACCACAGCAAGAGACGGATCGGATGAGAGCATCGCTATCAGCTTGCGTTCGCATCGAAGCAATCGTGCTGGATGCTTGACTTACTTCGCGACGATCAGGCAATTGATCATCTGATCGGATGCGTTTATGCAAGAATTTCGTTAGGAATCAGATCTTCTCACAGGTCACCGGGATCGGTCTGAGCAGATGTTGCGCTTGGTTTGCTGTTGCCGTCTTCCTCGGCTATCTGCACTTGACCGACGCGGAACGCCCGTTACAACGGCTGGACGAACTCACCTTCGCACTGGAGCTGAGCCGGGCCAAGTTGGAATTCCCGAGAAGTGAGCTGACTGTTGCAAAGGCACCCTGCGGCGTGGCTTCGCGCTCGATTCAGAGCTTAGCCCGAATTTTCACCTCGAGCTGACAGGCCCCCCGCCCACCAAATAAGCCTCTAGAGGCAATGATGGGCAGCACGGCCCGGTTTGCTATCTACCGCCCACACATCCTTGCAGCGTCACCTAGACGGTTGATCTGTCCCCACGCTGAACGCGATGCTGTTGTTAGCTGGCCCGGTGACCAGGCAGCAATCCCGCTGTCTAAGTATTGCGCATTAGGGCGGGCCTTTCGTTCCCTCGTCCCCGACGAGCACGCCGACGCAGACGTTGGCGAGAGCCATTATCATCCAGTTCTGGGAAGGTCACGCCTAAGAAGCGTGAACCGCGCCACAAGCCAAACTATCGATCGTCATTTCGGCTCTGCGAATTAAACCCCCGGCGCCGTTTACATCCGACGTACGCCGAGGGCTTCTGCTTACGCGGAAGTTGATCCGCTCGCAAACTCAAACCAACTTCAGCCGGGCTCACTTTAGTTGAGCCGTGCTGGTCGATGAACTCAAGCACCGATCCGCCTTGTGACCTCATGTGAAACGCGCTTGAACACGGATCGCAGATGCCGCTGTAATGATGCGTCCAACTCTTTCGCATGCAAGCGCAAACGATACGCGACATGCTCGTCAGTGGGTCCAAATGCGCTTCTGCACCAAGCTGGTCGTTAGTGGCGCGGCCGCTCGAACAGCGAATCGACTGAAAGCATCGCGACGGTGCCCGTGCTGCACGCGTTCGACCACATGATCTCTTAACTCGAAACTCCGAAGCTTACGTGTCGCTCAGGTTTAATTTGCCAATGAGCCATTGAGGCCCCCGAGGACGTCGGCTCGGTGATGGTTTTTCCAACCTACAACCTGACGTTACGTGAGAATCAAGCTGCTATTATTGTTTCGAAAACCCTCGTTCCGCCCTACCGCCAGCAACATGCATCTGCTCGAGTCCATGAGCTCAGTTCAGGCATGATGGGACAAGCTGCCTGATGCCGGCCGTCGCAATGGCGGGTCCACTCCGCTGCCGTCTGGTCCATTTCGAGAACATTTACAGCATGAGGGCCGGAGAGATCGCAGCCAGACTGTGGTGCATACTGGCTTGCGCGCGCCATCGTGCGGGCTGATGGAATTTGCGGGCCATGAAGCGCGCAAGGTTAAACCCGCTGGCGCCGTATGAAAGGCATTTCGCGTCGTTCTGCGGTTGATGGTCGAAGCGCGGGACGAAATCGCATTTGGTTGGTCGATGCCTAGACGCTCGACATCCGCGATTAAGTTAGAAGCAGCGCTCGCGACCCCCTGCCCTGCTGAGTCGACCACCAAGCTTCCGAGGCTCTGCACCCCAAAAACTTGGAATCAAAACTTCCCCTCGCCAAAAGTTGACTCCCTGACCGGGGGCTTGCGGTTCGACTACGACAATGTTCCTGTGCGCTACCAGCGAGATGCAATCATTCTCTTGGGGGCTTCCTTTCGCTTTGCCATCAGTACCGCATCTCATTTCGTAGTTCTCCAATTTCACGCTTTTGCTTCGCCACGAGTCTAGACCTGCGACTCGATAGGCTTCGAAGTGACGAGGGTCTGCTCGAGCCGCACGAGCTCGCCCCGCAACGGCTTTATGGTAGCATCGCGATCACGAATGACGTCCAGCCGGGGCACCGCTCGATCGGCCTGTCGAACCCGTGAGCGCCTGCTCCAACCGAGCCGCCATCGAATTCGCTAGCCGCAAATTCTCCTCTCTCTCGGACTCGGCTAGACGTTGGGCCTCCTGAATTATTGTGGGGTCGGAAGCCAACGAGGAGCTCTCTCCAGCTTGTCGAACAATGCTGTTTAGCTTACCCGGGTGAGTGGAGAGACCGAACAATGCTCCTTCCTTGCCGCTCAGCAAATCCCAGCAGGTTCGAAATAACTTACGATATTCTTCGGTCACTTCCCGGCCCCTATCCACGATCCCGGCTTGCTGTGCGTACCGAAGGTCTTGCTCATAACCGAGCTCGATCAAAAGCTCAGCTCCAACTAGATCGGTCACTACTTGCATCTCTTCGATGCTCAGTTCGGTTTGCCAAGCTTGAATTGAGCGGTCATCGATTGTCTTTTTATCTAAGATCTTTCGATCCCCGAAAGTACTGGACCGGAGATAGTCCGCTTGCTCCATCGTCGCCGATGTGATGCCGGTGGGATCATAGCCGAGGCCATCGATCACGCGCCGGATTTCCTCGTCGGGGTGCGCCACCAAGAGTTCGTACTGCACCACTTGCGTCTGATGGCGAGCGCGGTGCGCGGCAAGCGTAGGCAGGCCCAGAACGAGATCGGCGAGAGAAGATACGAAGGCGGGCGCAGGTTGGCCCAGCACGAGGTTGGCAAGACAAGCAGCGACGGCGGACGGGCAGCTTGCCGATAAGAGCGGGACGCCCCACGTCGATTTCAGCGATGCGGCAATGGCGTAGGGATTACGCATTAGAAGGATTTGTGGGGCCTCCGGATAGAGGGACTCCAAGAAATCGAGTACCGTCCAGTAGCGCGGCGTCTTGTCTATGAAGGTGCGCTTGCCCGCAGCTGCCAGATACTGGCCGTAGGCCGCATCGGCAAAAGCGCGGGTGACAATATTGCGATCTATTCGGCCTAAGAACTCGGAGGTTGCGGCCTGAATCAGTGTCGTTCCCGCTGGGTGACGGTGGTCCACCGTGCCAAATGCCTCAAGTGCCAACATCAGCCAGGGCTCAGGCGGGGCCATAATATCTGGGTGCTGCTGGAGCAAGTGTGCCAACAGCGTCGTGCCTGAGCGAGGAAGGCCGAGGAGAAAGCAGACTGCAGGCGATTGGTTAAGATTCCGGCTCATGTTTCCACGTCCTCATGCTTGTACAGGTGAGCGGCCGCCCGATGACAGCCTGTCGAAAGAGATAGCAAGCTGTCGTGAGAGTCCGACACCCATCACGACAAGCAAATCGCCGCGGTCGGCGAGCAGCGCCCTTTACTGCCGCGCGGCGATCCAGCGAACTAAGAATCGTCTTCGCTCCGTCTCCGTCCAATTCTTCCAGCCGATCATGCGCTGCAAGGTCAGAACCGCGATCTGCTGATCGCTTTCGAACGCGAGCGATGAGGCGGCTTCAGCCCGCCTCACCTTGCGGGCCCGCAAGGCAGCCGGAGTTTTGCGAGCCACTCTCGGCTTCTTCACTGCCTTCGCTTGTCGGGCCAGTGTAGTATGCCTGTGACTACTGAAGCTCCATGCGCGTTCGTCCGCTTGATCAATCAGTTATGGATTCTCCAATACCGGTTTGGGCGACCTGCCGCAGGAGGAAAACAGTTATTCTAAACGCTCGTGTTCCTAAGCAAGACATCACCCTCCACTCCGTGGGGATAGTGGGTCACCACTTCAAACGAAGGTAAGAGCTCGAGAATGGCTTGCAGGGAGAGCTGCCCTTCGTAGAGCTCCTGGTCGCTGTATTCCGTGTAGACGAAGCGCGTATTGCTCAAGGTCTGTCTGCCGCCAGCGATGACATCTGACTCGGCTCCCTGCACATCCATCCAGATCAAATCGATCTGGTTCAGGTTCGCTTCGTTGCACCAGTCATCCAGCCTTCGAGTTTCAACTGAGAAGGGGCGATCGAACCGAACCCAATCATATTCGGTGAGATGATTTTTGGGTCGGCGTATCGAGCCAGAGAGGTCCCATTCCTTCGCCTTGCCATCTCCATTGCTTGGATGGAAATCTATCCTCCCATTTCGGTCACTGACTGCGAACTCAAACAGCTTCACCTTGTCGAGGCAACCATTCAAGTTCTTCTTGAACCGAGCAGCCGCTCGGGGGTCCGGTTCAAAGCAATAGAGCTGCGCCTTTGGACGCAGCCTCAGAAAACATTCGCTGTCGGTTCCGTCATTGCAGCCGATGTCCAAGATGACGGGATCTGGCTTTTGAATAAGCGAAATGATGTGCTCATGTACGTTTACCAAGAGGCAGACTCCCGCATGCGTTCCAGATACTCTCGCACAGGCCGCTGAATAGCGTTTAGGCGGCCTTCCTGTTGAAACCGCAGTATTTTCATCGTACTTCGTCCTCGTGAATGTACATCAAACGGCGCTCGGGGCTCGCGTCGAAATATCGGGCACCTGCAATCGGCTCATCCCGATCCTCGCAAGGCTAATAAGAAGTCGAGGGTTGGCTCGATTGTACCGGGGTAAGCGCCCGACATAGGATTGGGAAACCTATACGAAGGTTTACAGGTAGTGGGCGCGTACGCGTTCCGCGCACTGCTTGTCGCATTGATCCGGCGCGGTACTGCTTGCGCAGACCGAAGAACCTGGCCGCGTTGGGCCTCCGCCTCAGCCGATACTCGTCGCACACGCGAGAATTTATCTCCGAACGAGGGCAAAGCTTGGCAACCATCCCGATATGCTTGATTCAATTTCTCCCGACCCGCGTTTGTTATCCCCATTCTCAATAATTGGTAAAATCGATTGTTTTGATAGAACCCATCCACACGATGGATCAATTCAGAAGGGCTTTGAAACCTTTTCGTCGCGCCTTCCGCTGCAGCTTCGTGAATCGACTTTGGGGGTTAGACTTCGCGCGGGCCGAATGCTAAGGGCGGCGATCCCACCACGCGACTGGAGACAAGATGCAGGCTCAGGATGCGAAGAGGCGCGTGGCGCTGCTAACCGGCGTAACCGGGCAGGACGGCGCCTACCTTGCCGAATATCTGCTAGGTCTAGGCTACACAGTGCATGGCATCAAACGGCGCTCGTCCTCGTTCAATACAGCGCGGGTTGATCATCTCTATCAGGATCCCCATGTCGGCAATGTGCCGTTCCTCATGCACTATGGCGACATGACGGATTCAACCAATTTGATCCGCCTGATGCAGCAGATCCGTCCGACCGAGATTTATAATCTCGCCGCCCAAAGCCATGTCGGGGTCAGCTTCGAGAGCCCGGAATATACCGCCAATGCCGATGCGCTTGGCGTGCTGCGCCTGCTCGAGGCGATCCGGATTCTCGGCATGGAAAAGGAGACGAGGTTCTACCAGGCCTCGACCTCGGAGCTTTATGGCCTGGTCCAGGAGATCCCGCAAAAGGAGACCACCCCGTTCTATCCGCGCTCCCCTTACGGCGTTGCAAAACTGTACGGCTACTGGATTACGGTGAACTATCGCGAAGCTTACGGCATGTTCGCCTGCAACGGCATCCTGTTCAACCATGAGAGCCCGATCCGCGGCGAGACCTTCGTGACCCGCAAGATCACGCGCGGCGTTGCCCGTATCGAGGTTGGGCTGGAGGATACGCTTTATCTCGGCAATCTCGAGGCCAAGCGCGACTGGGGCCATGCGAAGGACTACGTCGAGGGCATGCACGCGATCCTGCAGGCCGATACGCCCGATGACTTCGTGCTGGCGACCGGGGAGACGCGCTCGGTGCGCGAACTCGTCGAACTCGCCTTTGGCGAGGTGGGCCGCCGTATCGAATGGCATGGGAGCGCGGTCGAGGAAATTGGCGTTGATGCGAAGAGCGGCAGAACGGTCGTGCGCATCGACCCCACCTATTTCCGCCCGACCGAGGTCGACATCCTGATCGGCAATGCCAGCAAGGCGCGGCAAAAGCTCGGCTGGAAGCCGAAGCGGAGCTTTTCCCAGCTGGTGAAGGAGATGGTGGCGAGCGATCTTGCGATCGCCAGGCGGGAGGAGGTCGATGGCAAGGACGCCGTTTGAGCTAAAAGGCAAAACCGTCTTCGTGGCCGGCCACCGCGGCATGGTTGGCTCGGCGCTGACGCGTCGTCTCGCCCAGGAGGACGTCACGCTGTTGACCGCTCGCGGCGAGCTCGACCTGCGCGACCAGGCGGCGGTATTCGCCTGGTTTGCGAAGGAGACCCCGCAGGTGGTGTTTCTGGCAGCCGCGAAGGTCGGTGGCATCGCGGCCAATAACACGCTGCGCGCCGAGTTCATCTACGACAACCTCGCCATTGCGGCGAACGTCATCCATGCGGCCTATCTGAACAAGGTCGAGAAGCTGATGTTTCTCGGCTCGTCCTGCATCTATCCGAAACTCGCGCCACAGCCGCTGCGCGAGGAGTATATGCTCACCGGGCCGCTGGAAGCCACCAACGAACCCTATGCGATCGCAAAGATCGCCGGGATCAAGATGGCCGATGCCTATCGGAGCCAATACGGATGCGACTTCATCAGCGTGATGCCAACCAATCTGTACGGCCCGGGCGACAATTATCACCTCGAATACAGCCACGTAGTCGCCGCCCTGATCCGCCGCTTCCACGAGGCAAAACTGTCCGGTGCGACGAATGTGTTGGTCTGGGGCACCGGCGCACCGCGTCGCGAATTCCTCTATGTCGATGACATGGCGGATGCCTGCGTGCATCTGATGAAAGTCTATTCCGACAGCGCGATGGTAAATATTGGTCTTGGGGAGGACATCTCGATTGCGGAGTTCGCGCGGATGGTCGCGAGCGTCGTCGGCTACACCGGAGCGATCAGCTATGACACCTCGTGCGCTGACGGGACACCGCGCAAGCTGCTCGATGTCAGCCGCCTCACTGCGCTTGGCTGGCGCGCCCGCACCTCGCTGGAAGAGGGACTCGCGCTGGCCTATCGCGCGTATCTCGACGAGAGCAAGCAGGCGGCGGAGTAGCTCACTGTCGTCCCGGCCAATCGAGCCCGATATGGGCGCCGCTGCCCGTAAACTGATCCTTTTTTTGTGGGGCCAGCATGAATACGATTTTCATTGCGACCTCGCCTGCCATGTTTAGGAGGCGTCCCCCGAGCGACTACGACGCGAAAGCCGGGACTTTCTATCATCGTCCATCATATTCAGCCCAACAATCAGAGGTTTCGTAGACGCGAACGGACGACATTTGATGAAGCTTGCGCTTCAATCTTTCCCAGATCCAAACGACAATGTTTTCGGCCGTAGGGTTCTCTAATCCCTCGACTTCGTTTAGGCATCGATGATCTAGTGCCTTTATGATTCCGAGAAAGGCCTCCTCTAAGTCAGAAAAGTCTACGACGAACCCGGTGACCGGATCCAAGCGCCCATCGAGTTGCACCTCAACCCTATAGGAATGCCCGTGCACGCGGCTGCACTTGTGTGTGGGCGGCAGATTCGGGAGCCTGTGCGCCGCCTCGAACTTGAACGCTTGCGATATTTTCATCGAATTTCCGATGCTTAGGTTGCAATGGTTAGCTGCCACTTCGGATGACTGAGTATTCGAAGGACGTATTCCTATTCTAATCTTGCATCTGCAAGTACCTCGCTTTCGCACGACGAGGCGCGCGCCCAGCGATATGCCCGCGGCTACGCGCAGCTACATTGCTGCTGAGTGCTGCTGCGCCTTCGCCCGACCGCGATAATGGCACGACCAGCAGCCTCGGCTATCGGTCACAAGGCTGAGTATTCCAAGCGCGCCTTCGCGCGCGAAAGCTTTGGCGATCGCGCGGCCAATTCCTCGGCCGTCGCCGGCAACGAACGCTGCACGCCCATGAACTCGGCCGTGTTCCATCGTAGCCTCCCCTGTCAGTCGATCTTGGCCGACTTGGCGAACGTCTCGCGTGAAGCCATCGGAATTGCGCCTCCACGGGTGAGATCCGCGTAGGCGCCACCCACCGAGGCGTAGTCCTTACTTGTGCAACGCTCGAGCGCAATCCCGATCGCCTCGATGGTCGGGATGTCTGGCTCGCTCAGCTCGGGCATCGAGACCTTGCGGGCAAGTGCCGCCTCTACGTAAGGTGCCAGCTCTTCTTCTTTACGTTTGACGCGTTCGTCTTCACGTTCCTTGAGTGCAGGCATGACCTCCTTGGCGAAGAGCTCGAGTGCCTCGCAGATATGTTCGTGTTTATTCATGCCGCACTGCTGGATGAAGATCATCTGGTCGATACCGACATCGGCATACCCCATGAGATGCTCGCAAACACTCTGAGGCCGTCCTATGCTGCCCGAACCTGGCGTCTTCTTCATGTCGTCCTTGATCGCTTGAAAGCGCCGCCACAAATTCGTACGCCCAGGACGGTGTTCGCCATACACTGCGTAATGCGCGATCGAATAGCCGAAGAACTTAAAACCATCGAGCGCTCGTCGCATGGCTTCTTCGGCGTTCTCATGAACCATCATACCGTTGAGCGTAGCGATGTTGGCGTTCACCGAATGGCCTATGGGCACGCACTCATCGGACTTAATAATCTGATAATACTCGTCGCGCCAGACTTTCGCTTGGGACGCTTCCACAAAGCCAAAAACCAGAGCCCCTACCCCGTGACGCGCAGCACGCAAAATGCTGTCGCGCCGGGAACACGCCATCCAGATCGGTGGATGAGGCTTCTGGCTCGGCTTTGGCACGACGTTGCGGGTCGGCATTTTGAAGAATTTCCCCTCGTACCCCGGATACGGCCGCATCGTCATCATGTTGGCGGTCTGCTCGACGCCTTCCCGCCACATGGCACTCTTCTGTTCAGGCTCGATCCCAAAGCCATACATCTCGATTAGCGACGCGGATTCTCCGGTCCCCCAGTCGACGCGGCCCCCAGAGATCACATCGAGCGTCGCGAGGCGCTCAGCGACGCGCGTCGGATGGTTGTAGTTCGGCGGGGAAAGACAAACGCCGTGACCAATGCGGATATTCTTTGTACGCTGGGAAACGGCACCCAGAAACACCTCGGGTGCCGAGGAGTGGGAGTATTCCTCCAGGAAATGATGCTCGACCTCCCACATGTGGTCAAACCCAAGACGATCGGCGAGTTCGATTTGCTCCAGCGCATCACTGAACAATTTTCGCTCGCTACCGTCTTCCCAAGGCCGCGGCAACTGGTGTTCATAAAACAGTCCGAGCTTCATCCGTGTTCCTCTGGGGCTCTACGTCCATACACCGCCTCATATATTCGGCGAGTTGCAGCATCAGGGAACATTGGCTGGGCACCATGTATTCCGTACTCTCGCCTCGTTTCACAATCATGAGCAATCGGCGTGCCACAAGGAGGCTTCTCTCAAGAGACGTAAAAACCATGTGCTTCGCGTCGCGCCGGCGGAACACTCGCGCCTTCGTGTCGAGCTCCGAACGTAGACGTCCTCAAATGGACACGGCTTAATACGACACACAAAGCGTCGAATGACCTCTCGCACCGACATCCAACGTCTACTTGCGAATGATATTTCCAAGCCGACCTCACGACAGAGGCTGATCAGGATCGGAGTGTTAGACTACTAGTCTTTGGCCCGATCGTATTGAGGTCTTTCTCGCCGACCTGGTTCACCGCCCGATTCACGACGCGCACAACGAATGCCTCGGGTGGCAGCGGATCGGCATCGTCCAGGGAGGTGTCAGGATCCAGCCAGTTCTCCGGATCGTCCACCACGACCGGCATGCGGTCATGGTACGGCGCGACCAATTCATTGGGCACGTCAGTAGGGATCGCAAACGACGGGACAGTCGCCTTTGACTTCGGACCAATCCCAAATTCCGGCGAACATGAGCGGCTTGCCGTCGTTGCGTGCGAACAAACATGGCTGTTTTGCGCCGTCTTCTTCCCGCCATTCATAAACGCCTTCGGCGGGAATGATGCAGTGCCGGTTCGCGAGCATCGACTTGAACGATGCGCGCTTGCATGCTCACGTTGTATGCCGTCGTGAGGTCCGTCCTTGCAATTGAAGCTACCAAAAGAGGTAGGTATCACACATTGGAGATCGTGTTACCCTCTGAAGGTTCATGGGAGCTGAGCCGCGAAACCAATCACAACTTTACAGTCCTTCAGAGAGGAAACCTCCAATGGCATCGAGTGTATCCGAAGACGAGAAACGCCGTACACAACAAGGGCCGCAAGTGGCCCAGGCATCGGCCGCTGTGCTCGGCGGCGCCGCCGAGCACACTAAAGAGTCGACGCCAGCCGCGCGCGGCTCATTTGTGTTTCCAGAATGGCAGAAGTCGATCGAAGCAACGACAAACCTCTTCGCGGCGGCTTTGAAAGACGGATTGAGATTGACTGCTTCCTTTTTGCACGATCAGGCCAATTTTCTGAAAGTCATTGCCGAGGTCAAAACTCCCTCCGAGTTGCTGAAAAGCTATCTGGACTTGGCAGAACGATCCTGGTCGAGATCGTTCAGTGAGGGCTCGAAGTTGTTGGATAATCTCAAGATACAACAACATCAGCGGTGAGCAGTCGGATCGATTGATATAAGTGAAGAGCTTGGGGCGGTCGCCTAATACTTCCCCAAGATCGTCCGATTGCCAGTTCTGAAGGCAATGCGCCTTCGGTAGAAGCGAAGCAATTTCGAGCGGCCAGCGGTCAGCTCATTGCCGCCGTTTGCTGAAAACGGACGCGGTGAAGGCAGCAAGGCTGGCTAGGTATAGGGACCAGACGGCTGAGGTGGCCGCTAAATCCCGAGGCGGCTATCGGTCAGTTCCGCCTGCCACTTCGTACGCCTTTCCACTTTCTGGTCATGCCCGCGACGAGCCATCACGTCTGAGCACTTTTCCGACGCAACTCTCAATCCGCTGATACATCCAGGCCGCATTACACACCAGTACACGCGCACCTCACGACGTACGCCTTGTCGGTTGCTCGACACGACAAATCGTGCTCGACCATCAGAGATGCAAGCTCGTGTGACCGCAACGACGAGATTTGCGTGACGCGCATTTACCTTCGTGACTCGCCCGCTTTTGACCTGCTATTGCGCTGAATGCCTCAGCGCACTGGCAGCCGCCCCCTGTTGAAAATCGCGAGCCTCACGAGCCCTGGAGCGTAAACTCGCGGCTGCATTTCTTTCTCCTCGCTTACACTCTCCGGCTCCATCAAACGTTACGTCTCGGCACAGGCTGTACCTGGATGATCAGTCATCAACCCGCATTGGCAAGTCATGCTGCTCGAATCTGATTTTCCAATGAGCCATAGACGCTTGCGTCGTATAGCTATGGTCTTCGTTTTGCTAGGCTACAACCTGACGCTAGGTAAGATTCAAGTCACTTAATTTCCCATCCACATTCGCAACGGCGATGTACAACTGATGGCGATCGCTATGGTCATCACCGAACGCGGTCAGCGCCGAACTGCTCTTCCGGATTATTGCAAACCTGTCGTGGAGCACCGCCAGTAGCAACTGGTCATGCATAGTCATTTCGCCATACGTCCTGATGGAGATGTTAAGAATGTCCCCACCAATCGCGTTGGTAACGTCTCAAGAATCCGATTGTCCCTTCTTCTGCCATGTTTGTCTCGAAAGCAGGGTTCGCGACTTACTGATCGCGCGTCGCGATCGGGGTTAGCGTGTGCGAAGGAAATTTCATGGTAAAGCCGGTTGTGATTGTAGTAGGCGCGGACAAGGGCGGGGTCGGCAAGACGACAGTATCTCGGACTCTTCTCGACTACTTCAGCGCCAACAACGTGCAGACTCGTGCATTCGACACAGAATCACCGCGCGGGACGCTCAAGCGCTTCCACCCTGAGATCACCGAGATCGTCGACATGACGACGACTGCGGACCAGATGAAGATATTCGACACGCTGAACTCAGGGGTATCCGTCACTGTGATCGACGTCCGCGCAGGCTTGCTGTCGCGCGCGCTGGCATCGCTCCGCGACATTGGATTCTTGGATGACGCGCGGTCCGGCCAAACCACTTTTGCCGTGTTCCATATTCTGGGGTCCTCGATTGCGTCGCTGGACGAGATTGCCGAGACCTCGAGTTTCATGAGCGGTGCGAAATACTTCCTGGTGAAGAACTTCATCAACGACACCCAGTTCTTCCAGTGGGACCAGTCGACCTACAACTCCTATTTCCACCGCATCAAGCACGCCACCGAGCTGACCATCCCGAAGCTGAACGAAATGGCCTACGAGCAGGTCGAGGTCGCTTCCGTCCCGTTCCTCAATTTCGTCGCCAACAAGGGCCAACACGATGACGCCACGAACTACTCGTTCGTGCTGCGCGGCTATGTCCGGCACTGGCTGGCCAACGTCTGGAACGAATACGACCGTATCCAGCTGACAGACTTGGTCGGCGCCAAGTCAGTGACGCGCAGCGGCGAAAAATAGCCGCTCGTTCGCTCATATGCAAAGCTGGATTATGCACATAACTCGCCTGGTATAACTGGCGATGTCGGCCACGCCCGTCTACATCATCTGCTCTCCCCGCCCGCAGGTCGGCAGAACCCTGATCGCGCGGCTGTTGAGCGAGTTTTTGCTCTTGAAACACGGTACGGTGCTCTCCTTCGATATCAACCTGAAGGAGCCGTCGCTGCTCGATTATCTGCCCAACATCACCGAGACCGCAGACGTGATCGACACCTACGGCAAGATGCGGCTGATGGACCCGCTGATCCTCAATGACGGGTTGGCCAAGGTGATCGATCTTGGCTTCCATGCCTTCGACGAGTTCTTCAAAATGTGCGAGGAGATCGGCTTCATGAAGGAGGCGCTGCGCCGCCGCGTCGCGCCGGTCATCCTTTACGTCGCCGACACCGACCGCGTCTCCGCGCGCAGCTATGAGATGCTGCGGCGGCAGATTCCGCCGCGGGCGCTAATCACCGTCCACAATGAATTCGTGCTGCCACGCGAATTGCCGGAAGCGATGGACCGCGGCCGCGTGCTCCGTTTCGCCGCGCTGCCGGTCTTTCTGAAGATGTATATCAACCGACCGAGTTTCTCCTTCACCGGCTATCTGCGCCAGGAGAAAGATTCGTCCAGCGAGCTGCATCAGTGGATCTGGCACAACTACACCATCTTCCGCGATCTCGAATTGAGTGTAATGCAGCAGCGGTCGTCTTGGACCGGAGCTCACATGTAAACGGTCCCGTGGCGTAAGAGTGCTCCTTGAGGTTTGGTCGGATCGCTTACATCCGTGGTTCCTGCCTATGGGTGCGGTGGTTAGCCACCGGCCATGATGGTTTCGGCGATGCGAGCCGTGCGACCTGTAATCGGCCGATGAGCCCACGAGTCTGCTCCCACATCTACTTGCTTTTTGTAACTGCGGTTGCAACAGGGCAGCCCATTTTGAACGTGGAAACTACCCCTTGCTGAGTCTCGGCGGCCCGTGAGCGTGAACGCACCTGGGTGATTGCGGTCGAGTACGTCGAACTCGTTCCGCCTTGCGTGATCAGCCGCGTTGCAGCTGTCGCGCATCACAACTTTTCCATCGATTTTCGATCTAGACGAGAATACGGAATTGTTCAGAGCCGTGAGCTTGTTTGGCTTGCGCCAGGGTCTGAGGAAAAGCGGTGCTCTCCCTGCAACTTTTGCATCATCCTTGCTCCTAAAGCTTGGATGTTTGGACATATTAATGAGATGAGTTCTCGAAGGGGCTTGAATCGCACGTAGCGTCAGATTGTACGCTTTCGAAACACGAGACGAACTGCCCGCGACAGTCAAGCAATGCGGCAATAGACTCGACAAACAATTTCTGCAGCTTAGCGGTGCTGCAAAGTTGTGCCATTTCTCCATAATCCTCCTGATCCTTGTGCTTCATGTCTCTGAACTGTCTAGAAGAACCGATTTTCACGGCGACGCCCCGTACAGGACAAGCGAATTTCTCGCTCTCGGCGCTCTACTCCGCGTTGGTCAGGACTCATGTCGAGAACATGCTCCGTCGATTAGCGGCGATCACAGCCATCATGGCACTGCGGGCGGATGGCCTGAGGTCCTGGGGCCTCGGACGGGCTATGGACGATACAGGCGCGAGCGAGTTGCGCTTGTCAATGTTTCTCGCCGCGCGAGGGGCTTCATTCTGGGATGTTTGCGCGCCGCCTCACTCGTGATGCCGAAGCGTTTCCTTATCTAAACTTCTGGCGACCCCTTCTAATGGAACTCTTGCTAATTGTGCTAACGAGACCGGCTCGGTGCGGACCGCCCGACGTGCAATTTCTGGTTGTTCGCATGGGTTTGCTCGAAAAATGAGTAGGAGGTCGCAAACAAGGTGAGCAATTACACCAACGAACAACACAACGCCCGGACCATAGAAGTTTTGTCATGCTCGCGCCCCGTTTCCTGCAAATTCACTGGCTCACATCTTATCCAGCAACGCTGCTCAACCGGGACGATAGCGGTTTGGCTAAACGGGTGCCATTCGGCGATGCAATTCGCACGCGTGTGTCCTCGCAGTGTCTGAAGCGGCATTGGAGAACCGTAGACGACGAATGGGCGTTGCGGCCTAGCGGACCAGAAATGGCTGTTCGTTCACGCGAGACGACGGAGCAACGCATTCTTCCCGCTATGCAACAGGCCGGTGCCGGAACTCTGGAGGTGATCACAGCAACGGTCACTGCGATAGCCGAACAGCTGTATGGCGACAAGGCTTCTGAGCGATCAAAACGCCTGGCCCTACTGCTTGGTGAACCCGAGATTAGATACCTTTCTGGTAAAGCAATTGAGATTGGCAAAGCCGCTAACGACTCGGCAAACGTGGTGAAAAAATTACTCAGGAAAGAAAAGAGTAATCTGGCTGCGCTTCGCCAGCGATGTGTTCTTGAAGCAGCGCTTGAGGCGGCGCTCTTCGGTCGCGTGGTCACATCCGACCCCGAAGCTATCGCAGATGCCGCGATTCACGTCGCGCACGCTTTCACCGTCCATGGTGCGGCATCCGAGACTGACAAGGTGGTCGACGATCTGACGCGTGAAGCCGGGGAAGCTGGAACAGCTGACCTTTTTGATACAGAGCTGACCGCGGGGCTATTCTATGGCTACGTGGTTGTCGACATCCCTCTACTTATCTCGAATGTCGGAGATGAAGCTGGGATCGGCGGCAGAGTGGTCGAACATCTAATTCACCTAATTGCCAAGGTCTCGTCCGGGGCCACAAAGGGCTCCACAGCTCCTTACAGTTACGCCGAGATGATGCTGGTTGAGGCCGGCCATCGGCAACCGCGCACACTGGCAAATGCGTTTCGCCAGCCTGTGAAGGCACTGTCGAGCGCGGCGGTAGCTGCGCTGTCCAATCACATGAAGAGGGTCGACCGAACTTATGGATTACATGAGACCAGGCAGCACCTCTCGATTGACGGGGCCGCGTTGTCGGGATCAACCCTCGTTTCGCTGAACGATCTTGCCGCATTCGCGCGCGGGATCGTCGCTGCCGCGCGAGCGAGGGCTTGAGTCTTATGCCGGCGTTTCTCATTCTTCGGTTGGCGGCGCTGATGTCGTCGGCTGCGAGGCGATTGACGCAAACGGGCCGACACGGACTTTCCAGATGCCTCGATGTTGACTGACCTTTCGGCAATGCGCTGGGCCATTCCCGCAACGAAGGGACCGGCTAACCTTTGCTGCGCGTATCGACCGGGTCGGCCATGACTTGCGCGATTTTATGAACAGATGAGGGCTGGACAACCCCAGACAAACCAGGGGGAGGCACCCGCGGTGAGAGAACCTACTATAGCCCGCATCCGCTTTCGCCATTACCGCGCCGATGCGGCGCTGACACTCGTGGCGCGCCGCGCCCGTACCGGACGTGGCCAGAGCCCGACTAAGTCGAGGCTTTTGCCAGATCTAGGTTGTGTGTTGCGAGAGCTTTCGTCGATCCGGGGGAGATAGGGTCCTGCATCAATGTATAGGTGCGGACCCGTCCCGCCACGCTTTGAGAACGCTTGCTTGACGATACCTGCTTCGCCTTCTGGCTGTCATCAACTCACGCTGTGCGCGTGTCCAGCGATGGACCCAGTCCGCCAAGGTTTGGCCGAACCTTCAGAAGATGCCCTGCGAAATAGAACAGATCGTTTTCACGGCTCTCGGCGTGATCCAACGGCCTGAATGCCCCGCTGATCCAGCCCGTCACGATAGCGCCCCGATCCGCGCGAACAACATCGCTGCTTCGGATGGTCCAAGTCCAACAACGCCTACGAAGCTTGCCGGTGGCATCGGAATCTCCTGGTTGGTCGGTTTCCAGAGATGGAGACAATACCGGCTGTTATTCACGTATTGCGAATGAGGCGGATGCAGTTGCATCACACATTCCTCTTCATCCCAAAATAGGTCTTTGACGAAGCACATCTCTTCCCAATTCGGACAACGCCGCGGCGTCGAGACGGAGACATGCTCCCACCCTGGCCGGACAAATCCGATGATCTTGAGTTTACAGCCGCAAGGCCCTTGCACAAAGAAGAGACCGCGAGGACCCGAACCCGGCGGGCTGGCGGACTGGCCATGTCGTACGCGGCCGGTCTCGAGTTTTTCTCCTATTTGCGCTCTCACGCGCCCTCCTCCGCCTCGCCGACACTTTTGAAATCCACGTAGATCACGTTGTCCTCGGACTTCCTTATCGCCTTCAGCGAGGGCTGTTGCGCAATGTCCGAGTACCGTCCTTCGGCTTCCATTATCTTCTGGAGCTCGAGCAGCCCACTAAGCAAACCGTAGATGTAGATCATCTCCTCTTTCTCCGCTACCAATGCCTGTAGGCCCACGTGGCCAAGCGTCTGTTTCCGATGAGCAAGCTCAGCACTCCCACCGGCGGAACAGTCTTTCCATCTCCTTCTTTGCATCATTGAATGCGTCAGCTCCGCACGCATCTGCTCGATCTGGTCACGAAACGATTCCTCAGGCAGGGTTTTGGGTTTCAGCATCAGATTTTTCCCCTTTTTCTGGTTACGCGCGGCTTCGTCCCGCAGTTCCACAGCGGTCTACCTCGCGACGGCAAGGACTCGACTACCCCCACAGCTGCGCTCGAAGAGCTCCTCTTGCCGCCACTCGCGGCGGCTCAACTTGAGTGAAGCACCGCCCAGAGCAACGCGGCATGTCCCTCATCGATGGCCGCGAGCCTCGGATCCAGACGTCGCGTGCCAGATCCCCGGATCCCGAACGAAGCGCACCGACTCGGCGACAGCGGCCGGCAGATAACGCGCGCCGTTGAGCTAACGCAGCTGCGCATCGCGCATTTGCAAGGACCCATGGGTACAAGTTTAGCGTAGTGGCGGCGTGCTAGATCCTTTCACATCGTCAAAGCTTGCTCTGGATTTGCCATCTCAATGGTAATCGCATTGAGGATCTTTGCTCCGTAGTCTGCGTCATGGCTGATGAAGTGCTTGCGAAGCTCGGCGAGTGATGGGTCCGAAGGCCGCGATCATGCCGGTCCGATGCTGCGTCTCGATGTAGTACTGTTCATCCTTTGCCTTTCGCTGCTCGCCGAGCCTGAAACAGTGCCAATGCGTCATCTGTGTGGCGGGACTTTGAATTTGCGTTGAGAACCCGAATAGAGCTCGCACTCGGCGCTGCATCACCCGGCTGCGCCGCAGCTGTTGAACCGGCGGAAGAGAGTTTCGGATTCGGAGGTGCCCTCCGAAGTGCGCGGGTCGGTCGCAGTTTGAATATCATCCTTGAGGACGTTCTGCTTAAAGCGCGGAATTATTCGCATCACCTGTGGAACTTTGCCGAGGGGCGGCGCTTTGCGTTTTAGGGTAAAGCAAGTCTTGAGCGCCGTCCGAGATCATTCGCAAGGCGGACAAAAGGCGTTTAGCTTCAATGGAATCGCTAAGGCGTGGACCGCCAGTAGCGCCAGCGAGATGCGCCCGCTGGGCCGCACCCGTACGCGGGTCGGTCGCAGTTTTGAATATCATCCGTGAGGACGTTCTGCTTAAAGCGCCCTTAGCCAGCGCTCTCGACGAGTCGGCCACGACGCTGGGTGTCAATGGAGTTGGCCGCGATGCGCCCGGCACCCAAAGCATAACATCGCAAGCAGTCACAGTCTCCACAAAGGCGATTCCGTCGCTGAAAGGGGCACGACGTAGCGCGCCGCCAAGGAGAAGCTGCCTTAGGCGCGCTGGTGCCAAGGATTCGGCTCGGCAGCAGAATGCCAACCAATCCGCACGTTTTCGCGAGCGGCCAATGACTCGTTCTGATCTTGGCTTCTACTTGACGCTCAGTGTAACCCGCCATTTGGCGCAGAGATGTACACGAACATGTCAGGGCCTCCGCGCCGTATGGCGCTACGAAGCGATAGCCTTCTGAGCGGGTCGATCATTTCACAGCTCGTATGGCCAACCTCCTTCAAGAACATGAAGATCGAACGAACGTGTTTCTTCCGTCGATCTGACGGCGAGCCGGTGGCAAGGACGCTGAATTATCAGAGCGACGTCGATCCGCCGCAGGTGCCGACCGCTTGGCGGCAAGAGGTGATCGGAGCGATTTGCCTTCTATCTTGTGGTACGAGCCGTGTCCGGTTAGCGACGTCGATGTGGGGAACCTAACTACGGGAGCTACACCTTTTCGCCGGCGCCGCGGCAAACACCAATGTTGCTCTCTCTTCCAACGATGCTTACAGCACTTTCTCGTGCGGCACGCCAATTGCTAAGATAAAAACCACAGCAGCCAAGAGGCGGCGCGCTGCCCGCTGACCAGGAGTTCACAATGAGATTTGTCAATACGGCATTGAAGCTGGTCGCAACTGCACAACCGGCTGACATCGATGTCGCAGTCGCCTCCAACTTCTCCGAACTTACCAAGGAGACCGCCGCAACCATCAAGAACACCCGGTCGCGCGACAGCCTGAGCTTCGGCGCGAATTGCAATACGACCACATCACGCAGGCGCGCCATTTCAGATCTTCTCAGCCGACGATGCGCGACCAAAGATGCTCGTCATAGATGGATTCGCCGACGGGAAAGCATCTACACAATCGGAACGTTCGTCCTTTGGGAACAAAACTGCGGCACGGTAATTTAAGCGCAAGCTTGTCGATCTACCATCCCGCCGCGACACTTTATGGCTTAGGGGCGATGGAGACGGAGAGATCGCTCAGCGTTCATGAGGTCATGCGGCCGCGGTCGTCGAGGGCGCGATTGTCACGCGGGCCGATCAATTCGTCAGGCTTGGCTATTGCGAATTCTGCCTTGTCGCAATGTCCCAATTGGTCGCCTATGAGCCCACCTCGCGCTGCGATAATTCGATCCAATAAGATGCCGCAAGTCGAAGAGCGGCGCCGACAACGATGGCGCAGGGCTTCATCAATCTTCAGGAAGGGCCGAAGGCTCACGTGATCATCGAGCGCTACGGTTACGTGCTCGAGGACAGAACTGGATCGCACGGTTGGGCTGACGATCAGGGTCGTCGGCCTGACAATCGCGATCCTAGCGGCACCGGAACGCGTTCGCCTGGCTTAGTGATCTTAACTTTGCTGTGCTGTGACACAGCCCGAATCGACTAGTCAGGTACGCATGACGCACTTGCGCAAACCAAGACCACGTCTGACCGAAGGTGGTAAATCCGCTCGCGCATCGCGTCCTGATGCTTCGCAACCACCGAAAACATGGAATTTCTGGCCCGTTGTGCCGATCCTCCTCAGCGCGCTGCTCTGGGCCTGTATCTACTGGGTCGTCCGGGCGTTCTTATGAGCGAGATGGCGCCGGCAGCAGTCCGAAACTTGCCAGATCTGCACGACGCTCGTGCGTTTGCGGCGCTCATGAAGATGCCTGTGGCGGCCTGTGTGCCCTTTACCTGAAAGTATTGTTCTCCCAATCCGCTGATCTGGACGTTGGTCTCGATCGCACCGAACCGCAGCATACTGCTGGTCGAAACTGGCGGCGTGACCACCGCCACATAGCTGTGCTGGCTCAAGACGCGGGCGTCCGAAAGCGCGAGCTTGATCTTAGCCGAACGCGTATCCCCGAACAGCCGGCCGTAAATCACTTCCAGCGTGTTGGTGCCCAGATATTGACGTTAGCGAACAAGTTCTGAAGCGGATCGTTCAACTGCCGCCAGGAGTGCGCGAGCGCCGACGGCGGTGGAATCTGCTTGCTCCTTGCATCACTCCATCTGCTCATCGACGGAGCGACCTAGTCTGAACCCACAGCACAGCAGCCGCCAAGCAACGGGACAACGAATCAACAAAAAGAGCAGACTCGCGCGACGCCGTCGCCCAAGCGCCGGTCCCCCGATTACTCTGGTGCGCCCGGACTGCCCCTACGCTCCCGCAGCTTCACATGGGAGAATTTCGCAAATGGCACGCCGTGCTTAGAACTGTGACTTGAACCTCTAGTGTGATTCGCGCCATCAATCTATCCGATGCCGACCAGCAAGAATTAGCCCGACGCACCTTCTGGTGGAACAGAGATGCGTCGGGCCACAACCCGGCCTGGTTGGGGCATGGGGGCTGCACATGCCCAAGATCATCCTGCAAATGATGTGCCGCGAGAGTATGCGTCCAGCCGGCCGGCCGCAGAGCGACATTGCAGCACGATATAGTGCGCCCATTACCTAGCAAGTGACTGTCGGCCATCAAACAGCCCTGTCGAGCATCGATCATCGAACCGCCGAGCCAGATCGTTCTATTTTCAACTTCTCGCATCTCATGCGACTCGATGCTCGAGACCGCCAGGCATTCGCGCGGTCGCAGGTCGCCAGAATCGAGAGCGCCGCGTCGATTTCCGTGTCCAGTCGGCGCGGAAGTGGGGCAGCCAAGCATAATATCGTCCGTAGCGGGCGGCTCTATTCAATAGCCTTCAGCAGGCAATACGGCAAAAGCGCTGATCCGCAGTTAGGCCTCGCATCCAGAACACCCGGCGGCCCCTGATACGCTGTGGGCGTACTGGCGCGGAGGCACAAACATTCAGTTTCGCGCAGCTCGTGCATTGTAGTAAAGCGCGAGCTGGACGGGATGATCAGAGTGCCGGTTAGATTCTGCCAGGGCGCATGACTTCTCCGGCGCCTTCAGCGGATTGTCGATCCACTTGCATCGGACTGGATCGCCACGGGCGCTCGTCGCAACGCATGCAAACGAAAGTAGGACACGCTTCTTCTTGCTGCAATGCGGACAAAGCCCTCCGTGTTCAAAGATCGGCGCAATTGCATGCCCCTGTTCCGCATTTGGATTCACAACCGCGCTCGCGATGTACGGAGATTTAAGCCACGCTTTGCATCTTTGGGTCCTCAGGGGTTCTATCGGCAGCAGGCGCCGCGCACCTGCTGCAATCTGGATCGGAAACTCTCTGCTGACTGTCCCGGGAATTGCCGATGAGGTTCGAACTCGACTACAACGTTTCCATACTCTGGGAAATCATCCCCACCTTCGTATTCCAGAACTATAGAATGAGCTGATTCTTTTGCGCGCGCGGTAATGTCCCAACTCCCTCAATGCGAGTAGAAGTCGCGCCGCTATGTCGATCACCCAACAAACGGCCAAATACGGGCTAGACCAATTGATGCGGCTTAGCGTCCATCTCTCGTGCTGAAAAGCATGAAAAAGCCCGACGCACGCTGCCGGGTAAGAGGTGCGTCGGGCCGGTGGGGGTATCGGCACGGCCAGCAGATCGTGTCGCCCCCAACCACCTCTAGCAAACGACGTGCCGCTCGGAAGCTACCGATGATCAATAAACAATACAGCCTCTCAGTGATGAGGTGGCGGGTGTTCCTATCTGAAGGGACAGCGCGCGTCCGGGCAACCTAATCCGGACACAGTTCCGCTATCCGTCTCCCTCCCCGCTTGAGGTGCCACAGTGTCCTAAACGGCAATCACCAAACCTTCCTCTCCTACCGCTTCGGCGTTTCAAGATAACGGATGAGGTCGGTCGCCCGATGTCCGGGACTACAACGTCGATGACGAATTCCTTTGGACTAGCAAGCCGCCGACATGCGAGCAGATCGGCTGATAAGAACCAGCGGAGAGCTTCGCCGCTCCGAGCCCGAGCTACCTGGTATCAAGAATGACTGGACTCTGCATCCCGATCGTCCCTTAATATCAGCCATTCTTCTGCGCGCCGAGCTAGCCGATCATACTCCTCGGCGACCCTAATTAGCCTGTCTCTGGATTTGAGACAGTCGAGCGATTCCGCTTTGGTCCGCGTTGCTTCCGCCCGCTGTCGCCAATGTTTCGGACCGTACGATGGTTTTTTCAGCTTCATGTAGATGGACATGCAACCGCTGGGCCAAGAACATCCTGGCTCCGTATTAATACGCAGACGGCTACTTCGAGCGACCTCGCAATTCGACTGCACGTCGCGCAATTCCTTATGATCGCTCATTGAGAGTTGGAGATCCCGACCGCGCTCGCCAACAGTCGACCACGCAGCTTTCGCGACGCCGGCAATCACGAACAATCTCCCCCTGCCCGCGAGAGCGCCCGATGACACCTAGAACCGAAATCGCTTCCCTACGATGTGCTAGTGAGAAAAGCCGGGCTATCATGGAGGACTGCGATTGTTAGCGCTTTAGTCGTTGAGGGGGGCGGAGGCGCCGCTACGAGGGGGTCACACGATGAAGAAGAAGGGGGGCGGTCGTGCCGGTTTTATCAGAATGAGAGACTAGGAATTCGTCCCAACCGGCCGCCCGTACCGCTCGACCACGCCTTTTCTTCAAGACGGGCCCCATTTTCCTCTGCCGTCGCACTCTCGCTGCGTTGCGAACTCTTGAGTCGTCGACCTACCGCTTCAATCACGATGGCGACAGACGCTCATGCATAAGACGGCCAAGATGCTCTACTCCTACATCGCCAGATTGCTATTGGCGATCGGCTTTCCTGCCCTGCTGAAGCAGCCAACGCTGCTGATCATGACTGAACGACGATTATTTTCATGAATGCGAAGAATAATCTCGAGGTGGACTCCATCGCCACTTCCGGGCGTCAGCACCACAGCACAACTCATTCTAGTACCCAAGGAACACTACACGACGGATGGTCCGGCGACTTGAGAGTTTCCGTGAGAAACGGACAGAAGCTACTAGGGTGCACAGCTAGTCGAAGCGGGAGCGAACGCTGCGCTCGCCTTCGAATATCGCCATACGTACATCAACATGGAGACCTGGGCGCTCGACAAAGATCGAAACGATCGCCTATCATCCATCGAACGAGGCCTATTCCTGCAGGCCTTTTTAACGAACGCGTGCAACGTCTTATGTTCGACACTCGCACCTGTTCAGCGCCGCGATTGTGGTTCCGCAGAGCACCGCGTATAGCTTTCAAAAATGGGGGCGCAGCCGACATTGCGCGGGAGCCCGCGCGAGCCGATCGGCGGAGGCACCGTACACAGGTTCTTAATGTCCGCGCACATCATGACCGGGTCACAGATAGCGTCGTTGCAAGAGCAGCCGACGGAGCTGGTCTTGTCGCTGACTTCGCCGAACATCGGATTGGTGAGCACCGACCAGGCGGGCCAGAAGCCGAGATGCTCGATCGGGCGCTGAACCGTCATCTTCGTAACGCGCGACGGCACAGGCCGTCGGGGACGTGGATTGTCCTTGATGCCTCGCGTCAAGGCAGGCGTGGTGATCACCATTTCAGACACCGCCGCAAACATCAAGGCCAAGAGCACCGAGACCAGCCAAACTCGGGCAGCCGACCCGGAGGCGGACGGTTGCCGTGACGTGCAGTCATCAATCGCTTGGATACTTTTCATGGCGGCCAGCCGTTATCATAACCGGTTTCCGTTTTCCATTGGGATCAGCTTTTAAAGCGTGCTGATCAAGCGACTGCGATGTTTGTCACCCCAGAGGGGCTGTTTGAAACGTAACAATGACGTTGGGCTTGCAACAGCCCTCTGATGAGCCGTACGCGCACTATCTATTTCCAAACGCGCCCACTTCTTCTCTGACGCCGCGCTGGCACGGTCGTTGCAAACTCCTGGATGAGAGCCATCAACGCAGCCACAATCAACAAAGCGCATATGCCTGAGACCAAGACCCTGAAAAACTGCTTCTTCGCTCTATTATCGACGATCGGCTTCCTATTGGCCTGCCCTGCCGAGGCTGCCAAACCCATGGGTCATACTGCCGATTGGACGATAATGGTCTTTATGAATGCAAAGAATAATCTCGAGGCGGACGCTATCGCCAGTTTCCGTGACATCGCAAACGTCGGCACCACATCGAGGGTCAATCTAGTTGTCGAGATGGGCAGACCCACGCAACACTACACGAGCGAGGCGGAAGGGTGGTCTGGAGTTCTGAGATTTCTCGTGAAAAAAGGACAGAGGCCAGTTCCTTCTGCTGCAGTTGAAGACTTGCGGAACGCCACGGATGTGTCGGACTTGGCCGTTGCACTCAATGATTTCGTCAATTGGTCTGTTGATAGATATCCGGCTAAAAAGTACATGTTAGTAATCTGGAATCATGGTCATGGCTGGCGCTTCCAGATGGCGGCTGATGCCTCGATCAGGCAGATCGCAACAACCCGCCGCCTTAGTCACGCGAGCATCGATGCTTTGGCAGCTGCTTCGGAAAGCATCCCGCAGGTCGGGGGATATCGTGCCGTATCCTTTGACGAGGACACGAATTCTTTGTTGTGCATGAGCGATGTACAGCAGAGCGTCGAGGCGGCCTCTCAAAAATTGAAACGAAAACTGGACGTGATCGGCTTCGATGCGGGCCTGACATCGATGATCGAAACTGCCTACGCTTTCCGCAACTCCTCGACGCTTATGGTCGGAAGTGAGGAATTGGAGCCGGCCAAGGGCTGGGACTATACTAGGCCGTTCAAACTGCTGACCGCAAACCCAACCATGACGCCTCTCGAGCTCTCGAACCAACTCGTGGCCGCGTATCAGAACCGGTACGGTGATCTTCAGATGACCACGCTTTCTGTGATCGACTTGTCCAAAGTCGAAGCCGCTGCCACGGCTCTGAGCGCGTTCGCAGACGCGATCAGCAACGTACTAACATCGGAGCGCATAAGCATCGAGATAGCCCGATCACACTTAGTTCCCTATGGCGCAGGAATGGGACCTCTCACTTCGATCGATCTGCCGTCTTTCCTGGAACACTATATTGAGGCCACATCGAACCCAGATACGCGCGATTACGCGCAAACTGCACTCGATGCCACAAAGCGGATGGTGCTAACTAACTACGCTTCTGGATTTAGTTCGCGGAATACTGGCTCAAAGGGGGTTGCCATATATTTTCCTGCAAGCAAATACGACTTGGACACTGATTTTTATAGACAAGGATACGTAAAGCGAGACACTGACGTTATCGACTTTGTCGCGCACGAGCGATGGGCCGACTTTCTCGACTCCTATTTTCGATAGAGGAAAAGGGAGCGCCACATTTCGTTTGGAACGTTATCCGTCTTCTGGCAGCCAACGCTAACGGCAATGCCCTCCCCGCAAATGAACGGCCCCTAACCGTCTGCCGACGGAAGCTGCTGTGATGTATTGCAGCGTGGCTCCTCTCCGATTGATCGCCTCCCCGCGTCTGCCCACGGATCAATGCGGCTGTCAGGCCCTCTCTAAAATGAGGTGAGTGCGATTTCAGTGCCGGCTTAGGCTCTCTTTTTGATTTCTGTCATATGCTTCTGTACGTGTACGAGTTCGGACATATTCACACTTCGGTTTCTCGAAGGGGCTTGAATCGTCCGTGGCGTCAGATTGTACGATCTCAAAAGTGGGTGGCGACGGCCTTCCGGTCGCCCCCAGAATCGTCCTGACAGGTAATAAGAATTGCGAATGTCTCAAACGCTTAAGCTGACGCCACACAGGAAGTGCGAGGCGGACCCGTCAACGGTCCGCTTTGCCAAATGGATTGCAGCGTCAGGGGTCCACCGCGCGTGAGGGAACCTCCGGGGTTGATGGGGATTTCAGCGTGTCTCTGGCCGGCCATCGCAGCGCCACTCTAAGCCGCCGCGATGGTTCCAGGTGGTCCGTGGCCTGGATCTCATCGGTCGGCTGCTAGGTAACACGAACACTGATCCCGACATCGGAAGCTCAAAATGTCAAATTTCTCCTGCAACCCAGCTGCAACCGAGCCGGCCTCTTTTGTTGCCCTGGTTTCGATTGCGAGCGCTGTCGACATTGCGGTTGCGGAACCGAGCGCCGTAAGCAGCGCTGCGATGGGTCGGCAGACCTGAAAAAGCGCTGCTCGGCCATCGATGCTTTAAATCAATCCAGCCTGCTCCCGGTAGGCAGGTCATATTGCGCATCGCGCAGGAAGGGCAGTAACGCAGAAATGTACCAACTAAGCGAGGATATAGTGAAGCAAAAGCAGTGCACGGGTGGGTTTTGGCACTACAGAGGACATCACTGTGCAACAGTTCTTATTGTTGCTCTAGTGACGACAACAGCTCTCAGCACCGAACGGGCGGCCGCACGAGATCGGCAGGCGACAGCGGAGGAGCAACAGGCTTGCACACCCGACGTATTTCGCCTTTGTAGCAGCCGCATACCGGATGCGGACGCCATCACTGCCTGCCTGAGAGCCAAGCTCACAAGCTTGAGTGACCAATGTCGCTACGTGATTTCCGCTCGCGATGGTGCCAAGAGAACTCCAGGCTCGAAATGAGGCGTCGCTGCCAACAAGCCGGTAGCCTCGATCGGCCGCAGTCCGGCCTAGTTCACAGCCTCATCTGGAGTGCGGTAGCGCCGCACGTGGCGAAGGGACATGTGAACGGGCGCGGGCGATTGAGGATAACACCAAGCGGTCACGAATGATGGGACTCACGTTCTCATGCAATCGTTTGGACGAAGGCGAATGCGCAAATTATCCTTTGACACTGTCCTGATCGCCAATAGAGGCGAGATCGCCGTACGCATCATCAAGACATTGCGCAAGTTGGGAATTCGCTCCGCAATTGTCTACCATGATGTCGATGCGCGGACGCCGGCCGTATTGATGGCCGACAAGGCGATCGCCATCAGCGGTCGTACGCCGATCTCGGCCTATCTCGACAGTGCGCAAATCATCGCTGCCGCCCGCAACGCGAACGCCGGCGCGCTCCACCCGGGTTATGGATTTCTATCGGAGAATGCGGAGTTCGCTAGGGCCGTGATGAAGGCCGGCATTGCGTTCATCGGGCCCACTCCGGAAAGCATTGAACTGATGGGCGACAAGATCCGGGCCCGCAACTTCGTCAAGCGGAACGGCTTTTCGGTCGCACCTTCGGCGATCGAAGAAGATGATCCAGCGACGTTCGTTTCCAGGGCGCGGTGTATTGGAGCCCCCTTACTGGTGAAACCTTCGGCGGGCGGTGGCGGCAAGGGCATGCGGATTGTGCGGAAGCTTGACACCTTAGGCGACGCGATTGCGCAGGCGCGCAGTGAGGGATTGCGGTACTTTGGGGATGGCCGGCTTTACGTCGAACGATACGTTGAGAACCCGCGGCATATCGAAGTGCAGGTCCTCGGCGACGCATTCGGAAACGTGGTCCACCTCTTGGAGCGGGAGTGCTCGGTACAGCGACGATTCCAGAAGATTATCGAGGAGACGCCCTCGCCAGCGCTGTCGCCGGGGTTGCGCAAGCAGATCTGCGAAACTGCCGCCGGGATCGCCCGTGCCGCCAACTATCGAAATGCGGGCACTGTCGAATTCATCTTCGGCGGGGGAGAGTTCTATTTCCTCGAGATGAATACGCGCCTGCAGGTCGAGCATCCCGTGACCGAGATGGTTAGCGGCATCGATCTTGTTGCCGAACAGGTTTATCTCGCTGCGGGATGCGAACTTGGATTTTCGCAATCCGATATCATGTCGAAAGGACACGCGATCGAGGTCAGGCTGTGTGCCGAAGCCCCGGAACGCGGGTACGCTCCGACGACCGGCAAGATACTTGTGCTCGAGTACCCGGACGGCGACGGCCTGCGGATCGACAGTGGCATCTTGCAAGGTCAGCAGATCACGGCAGCATTCGATCCCATGATAGCAAAGATCATTGTGCACTCGCCCACGCGCATTGAGGCTGCACTGAAGGCCCATCGCGCGGTGGCAGAGCTAGTGCTTCTCGGCTGCGAGACAAACGCGAGCTTTCTCGGGCGTATCCTTGCGGACGAGGCATTTCTGAGTGGACATGTCCATACCGGGTATCTCGATGAAAATCCGCACATTGCTGCGGGCAACTCTGCGTCCGACTTGTCGGCCTTCCTGGCAACTGCCGCTCTCCTGACGAGACCGATCCGCGAATCGGCAGATGCCGTGCCCGAACTGCACGCAAACCTGGGTTGCTGGAGGAACTGACGTGAACCACTCCTTCGAGGTTGACGGCGTAGATTTTCAGTTATGGCTTTCACCCTGCCAGCAGGGCTATCGTCTTCGCTTGCATGATAAGGTGATTGCCCCGATCGCGTTCTCACATCAAGCCGATAGTCGCGGCGTACTTACTATTGCAGGACAACGCGAACCGGTCAGATATGCCATCGACGGCGAGATGCTTCACGTGCGTATCCGTGGCAGGACGTGCATTTTGCGCTACTGCGACCCATTGCGAACGCTCGCTTCCACGAACCAGGAGGCAGGTCATCTCGTGGCCCGCGCGCCGATGCCGGGCGTCGTCGTTAAGACCAACGTTTCGCCTGGTCAACCCGTTTCAGCAGGCATGGAGTTGATGACGATTGAGAGCATGAAGTTGGAGACCGTCATACGCTCTCCACAGGACGGCGCAGTCGACCGAATTCACTTTAATGAAGGCGAGAGCTTCGAGCGAGATGCAGTGCTGGTTACGCTCTCCGAGGAAAGGCGCTGAAATGCAGCGGATCACTTCCTCGGTGGATGTCAAATCGCAAGAATTTCGGCTCAATGAACTCCACAACAGGCAACTTGCTGCCGAATTGAAGGAGCGCCAGCGTGCCGCCCGCTTCAGCCGTCCCGAACGGGATCTTGAGCGCCTGCGGCGGCAAAACAAGCTATTTGTTCGTGATCGGATCGAGGCGTTGCTCGATCCAGAAACTCCGTTCCTCGAGCTTTCGACATTGGCCGCTAACAAGGCTTACGACGGCGAGGTGCCTAGCGCGGCGCAGGTCGTCGGCATTGGCATGGTCGTTGGTCGCGAGGTGATTATTCATGCGGATGACGCCAGCGTGAAGGGCGGGGCCTGGTATCCGCTCTCTGTCAAGAAGATCGTGCGTGCCTTGGACGTAGCGATCGAAAATCGTCTACCCGTGGTTCATCTGTGCGACTGTGCCGGCGGATTCCTGCCTTTGCAGGCGGAATTCTTCGCGGATCGCTACCACGCGGGTCGAATCTTCCGCAATCAATCCATCCTCTCGAAGATGGGAGTGCCGCAGGTCTCCATCGTTATGGGCCATTGCACCGCGGGAGGGGCTTTCGTCCCGGCGCTCAGCGACTACAACATTATAGTTGAGGGCACGGGTGCAATCTTTCTTGGTGGCCCTCCAGTCGTGAAAGCTGCCACGGGCGAGACAGTATCTGTCGAAGAACTTGGCGGCGCACACATGCATACCAATGTGTCGGGGACAAGTGACTATATCGCAAGCTCTGAGATGCATGCGATTGCGATTGCTCGCGACATCGTCGCTCGCTTCCATCGTCCAGAAAAAGTCTCGATCGATCGAGCCACTCCAGAGCCGCCCGCCTACGATGCGTCTGAACTGTACGGCCTCATCCCAAAGGATGCTCGAGTGCAGTTCGACATGCGGGAGATCATCGCCCGTCTGGTCGATGGCAGCCGATTCCACGAATACAAGCCCCGCTATGGCGAATCTCTGGTGTGCGGTTTCGCGCAGCTTCATGGATATCAAATTGGGATTCTTGCAAACAACGGTGTGCTGGTCAATGACAGTGCACTGAAAGGCGCTCACTTTATCCAATTGTGCGACAAGAGCCGGACGCCCCTACTCTTCCTGCAGAATATCACTGGTTTCATGGTCGGCCGCGAATACGAACGGCGTGGCATCACCAAAGACGGCGCCAAGCTGATCATGGCTGTCTCTGGAGCGTCGGTGCCCAAGTTCACCGTCGTCTGCAACGGCTCCCACGGAGCGGGAACGTACGCCATGGCTGGACGGGCTTTCGATCCGCGCTTTATGTTCACCTGGCCGCAGTCCCAGATTTCTGCGATGGGTGCGGAGCAAGCGGTGGGCGTTCTCACCCATGTCAAGGCAAGACAACTGGCCCGCGAGGGCGGCCGCCTGCCGGAGCAGGAGTTGGTAGCCATTCGAGAGCCGATTCTCGAAGACTATCGGGAGCGATCGAGCGCCTATTACGCAACCTCGGAGATCTGGGACGACGGCATTCTTGATCCCATTGACACCAGAAACGCGCTGGCAATCGTCCTGAGTGCTTCGCTCAATGCTCCTATCGAGGCGCCACATTACGGCGTCTTCAGAATGTAACGATCCGATCAGACGGGACGCGCGATTGAACGGAGAGATTGAATGCCCTCCATTGCCTCAGAAAGAATCATCACAAGGTGCTTCAACATTTGTGCGGAGGCCCAGAGGGACAGCAACGCAATCGTAGCGGCGAGCAGAGCAGCGAATGTCCAATCATGTACCGAAAGCCGTCGTTAATGATGGTCCTGAGCATGTAGAGCGCGAACATAAGGTAGCCGAAGATGATCAGATCAAGACGTATTCGTTCATCCTCTCCAGAAGCCGACCTATAAGCATTCGCAGGGTGCCCAACGCCGTGATGAACAGATTGCCGGAGACCCGGATGCCGGCATGTACAGTCCGCGGTAGGTAGACGATCCCGGGCGTTGCGCCGAGGCTCTCCTACGTCGGGACGCGGGGCCCGGTCACGTCACCCGCACGTTCAAGTCCCGTTGCGGACTTAAGTCGGCCGGGCACTCTCTTGCGATGCGATGCTCCTTCATCGCGCCGCGTATGACCCCGCCCAGCTCCCGCCGCAAGTGTTCTCAAAAATTAGACAGACGGCTGAGGGTTCCACGATGCCGGCGGCCTGCATTGGCAGCGTGTGTCCGCGTGCCTAAAAGTGGGCCTCAGGATGCGAGAAAACCCTCAGTTTGCTGACGGCAGAATGAAATACGGTTCAGCCAGGCCAGGAAAGGGCTTGAACCTTACGCGGTGTCAGGTTGTAGGCTTGGAAACCGATAATGACCGAACCTACCGCACAAGCGTCGATGGGGCATCGGCCGCCGAGCGGAAAACCGGGTACCGCGCACCACGAATGCCACATTTACAACTGAACGGCGCTGGAATCGACCTCTCGCTAATGAACGCAGAAGGACGCGAGCTTAAGGAGGACTTCCTGGGCACCGCGCATGCCGGTGCGCGACGCAAGACCGAAGTGGAAACAAGAGGAACTCTAGTCTTGGCCGGCGACCTCGGCCCGCCCGCTATGGGGGGCGCCGTGGTCCTGGTCGCAAAGGACGGTATCGGACACGCGCAAAGCAACATCGACCCCGTGGGGAACGTGACCGGCGTCACCGTGCCGCCGGTCAACTTCGGATCCGACGAGACGACGAAGCTGAAAGGGAGCCTGCAGCACAGCTTGGGCGACGACCAGTTCCCCAGTTTCCATCATTATGCTGCAAGAGATATTGGCTCATCACACATCGAGTTCGCCTTCGCCCCCGCCATCGGCGCCAGCCAGCAATAATGAGCACTGTTCGGAAGCACGGGATGGATGACCTCAAATCGATCATTGGCAAGGTCGCCACTGGCGCCACGCTGACCCGCGAGGAAACGGCATTCGCCTTCGACAGCATGATGTCGGGCGAAGCTACACCCTCGCAGGTGGGCGGCCTGCTCATGGCGCTGCGGGTGCGCGGCGAGACGGTGGAAGAAATCACCGGCGCGGCTTCCGCGATGCGCAGCAGGATGCTGCGAGTCAGTGCGCCGCACGAGCCCGTCGACATTGTCGGCACCGGCGGCGACGCTTCGGGCTCGGTCAACGTGTCGACCTGCTCCGCTTTCATCGTCGCCGGCGCTGGCGTGCCGGTGGCCAAACATGGCAACCGCGCGCTGTCCTCGCGCTCGGGCGCCGCCGACGTCTTGGCGTCGCTCGGCGTGAAGATCGATCTCGCCCCAGAAGAAGTTGCTCGCTGTGTGCACGAAGCTGGCATCGGTTTTATGTTTGCGCCGGTTCATCATCCCGCCATGAAGCACGTCGGCCCGGCCCGGGTTGAGCTTGCGACCCGCACCATCTTCAACCTGCTCGGCCCACTGTGCAATCCGGCCAACGTCAAGCGACAGATGGTCGGGGTGTTTTCTCGGCAGTGGGTACTGCCTTTGGCGCAGGTGTTGAACAATCTCGGCGCCGAATCCGTCTGGGTCGTGCACGGCTCAGACGGACTAGATGAGATCACCCTTACCGGCCCGACCTTTGTTGCCGCACTGGAGGCGGGCGAAATCCGCACCTTCGAGGTGACGCCGGAAGACGCCGGCCTTCCCCGTTGTGGCAGCGAGGGGCTGAAGGGTGGCGACGCCAATGCAAATGCGCTCGCGCTGCAAAGCGTACTCGACGGCACGCCGAGCCCGTATCGCGATATCGCGCTTCTGAACGCGGCCGCCGCATTGATCGTGTCCCGCCGTGCCACGACCTTGAGGGAGGGCGTCGCCCTTGGGCAGAAATCGGTTGATAGCGGTGCCGCGGCGGCGCGATTGAAACGCCTCATCGCGGTCTCCAACGCTTGACAGCCGAGTGGCCGATGTCCGACATTCTGACCAAGATCGAAGCCTATAAGCGCGAAGAGATCGCAGCCGCGAAGCGCGCGCTGCCGATTTCAGACGTCGAGGTGCGCGCGCGCCATGCGCCGGCTCCGCGCGGCTTCATTAGCATGATACGCAACAAGCATGCCGCGGGCGAGTACGCCCTCATCGCCGAGATCAAGAAGGCGTCGCCCTCCAAGGGTGACATTCGCGCCGACTTCGATCCGTCTTCGCTTGCGAAAGCACTTGAAGCGGGCGGCGCCACCTGTCTCTCGGTCTTGACGGACAAGCCGTCCTTTCTGGGGCATCTCAATTTCATGGTTGCAGCGCGAGCGGCGACAAATCTGCCGGTGCTGCGCAAGGATTTCATGTTCGACACCTATCAGGTGGCCGAGGCGCGCGCCCATGGCGCGGACTGCATCCTGATCATCATGGCGGCGCTGGACGATGGCGCTGCCCGCGACATCGAAGCCGCAGCCCTGGCGCAAGGCATGGACGTTCTGATCGAGATCCACGACTGCGCGGAACTCGATCGCGCCCTCACCCTTCGTTCGCCGATGATCGGCATCAACAACCGTAACCTGCGCACCTTCCAGACCACACTTGCGACCAGCGAAGCGCTGGCACCCCTCGTTCCCAAAGATCGCTTGATCGTCGGCGAAAGCGGCATCTTCGCACCTGCCGATCTCATGCGGCTTTCGCGGGTCGGCATTTCAACCTTCCTGGTCGGCGAGAGTCTGATGCGGCAAGCCGATGTGACGGCTGAAACCCGTATGCTGCTCTCGCGCGGGGCTAACGTTGAAACAGAAGCGCACTGATGGAGCGCAAGCGTCTCCCAGCCGAGCTGGCTTCCCTCCGAAGATTGCGCGCTGCGACAGCATTAAGGCGTCCCGCGGTTCGACGATGACTAGATCAATACTCAGCGGATCGCGAACTCACATCAGCGCGGAGGGGCGCTCGTAAGCTGCGGGCGAGAAGCACGGTCCGCAGTGATCGACGAAATGCAGGACTTGCACGAAATGACCGTGCATCTAAGACGGTAAGGGCTAATCATGAAAAGGTTTCACAAATCGAGGCGGAGCTTGGTCAGATGGCTGTGGTGCGGGCCCCGGAGCAGCGCGCTTATCAGGCTGGAGGATCGCCACCGCAGAAAGTTAGCCGAGGTGAGCGAGGCCAGAGCGCCACGCGACAATAGATCACCGCTCAGACCGCGGAAGCCGGCGCGACGCGTCCGGCCGAGATCGTCGACATGCCAGCGGGCATCGCTTGCGCGCTGTCGCGACCAAGGAGACAAACAATGATGTCCTGGCGGATGGTGGCAGCACTCGGATCGATCGCAAGCATCGAACGCATGCTTGGGAAGTTTCGGGAGATGATCGATACAGACAATTCGATCCCGCCCGAGCTACGGAGTGCGTTGCACGCAACGCTGGATGGGCATCTTCTCTCCGCGAAGGAGCGCCTTCTCAAGACTGTCGGCGACCAATAAGGGCTACTCCGATCGCGAGCCACGCAATCTGGCAAGAGCAAGCGTTCGAAATAGCACCAGTCCGTAAGTAGGTTACGAGCTGCCAATTGCCTCCCAACATGAACGAAATTCAGTCCATCGACCCGATCGAGTTTCGCCAAGCGATGGGAATTCTGGCGAGCGGCGTCGCCATTGTTGCGGTCGGAACGGCCCAGGGACGGCGTGGGTTAACGGTAAGCTCTGTTACCTCGATCTGCATGATCCGCCCTGCTTGCTGGCCGGTATTAATGCGTGTTCTGAGACTCACGATGCGATACTCGCCAGCGGCCGCTTTGGCGTCAGTCTTCTTGGCAGCGATCAGCGGGAGCTCGCCAAGCGTTTCGCTGGCCGGGATGGTGCCAAGGGTGTCCACCGCTTCGATACAGCGCCGTGGAATCAGGGCGTCCTCGACGTACCTGTTTTGCAAAGCGCAATTAGCGTGCTCGAATGTGTCTTGCATCGCCACCAAGTCGTCGGCACCCACGGGATTTTTATAGGCCGGATTGTCGCGACGCGACCAGGTCAAGGCGATCCACTCATCAACTTCCGGGGCGAGCTTCGAACGTTACCGCACAGCTGAGTGCAGTTTCATCGCCCTGCGGTTATTAGGAACGAACTGCGCCTAGCCTCATCTTCCGAGCAACAGAAATTGAGTTGATAATGATCATAGAATACTCGCCAGGAAGCGGCATGCACCTGGCGGAGCCCCTCGATTTTTCCAGGTTCAAGCTCGTCTTGAAAGGCGCAGTTGCCGCTAACTCTCCAGCGTTGAGAGGGATCTCGCTGATTGGCCAGGACAATGCCCTGGTCCCTATCGATCTAGTGCCGACCTTGCCTGGCCGCCCCAAGGACGACAAAGCTTGGGACGCAGCCTACGCGGAGATGGTCGCAACGCCCGCAAGTGCGGCTGGATTGACGCCAAAGCAAATGCGATTCGCGCTCTCATCGAAAGAAAGTTCTGATCAGAAACAACTCACTATTAGACAGTTCGCATTCCGCTAGCTCGTGCCTTACATGCAAGTGACACGTAGGCCCTAATCTGTCTTGGTACCGACTCGTTTGGCAGCCCGGCTTATTACCTAGAAGCGGACAGCATCATTGCGGCGAGAAGATCAGCCCTGAGAGGGAACCCGACACGCATCTGCTGAGCCGCTCACACAGGCGGCCGCCTAACATCTCGGCGCCACCAACGCTAGCGTCCGGCTCGGCCAGATGCTTCGAGGAATGGCGTTTCTTTTTATCAACTTTCGTATGGTCGCGGCTGATGGAGGGCTGACGAGTTTGGACATATTCACGCGAGGAGCCCAAAGGGGCTTGAATCGTACGTAGCGTCAAATTGTACGGTGTCAAAGTAGGTTGTGCCGGTTTCCATGTGTCAGAGGCCCTAAAGAAGTTTTTGTCCGCCGAGATGACTGGGAGCTCGAATGCCAACAAATCGCGTAAACGCACAAACGTCGAACCGGCTGCAGAAGCACTCAACGCGCTTTGCCGGCAAGTGTCGCTCGCCAGGAACGGCGCGCCATTCCAAGAGATGGCCCGGGACCTCGGAACCGCAACATGAAAAAACCCGACGGCTCCAAGAAGGTCTTGCTAGTCAATCACACTGAAGGCCAGTGCCGGGCCATTGTTGGTCTCAAGAATGGAGACCCCGGAGTCCCCTATATGTGCGGCGAACCTGTCTTGCGAAGGCCGCGCATGAAAAAGTCGTCGTGGTGCCCTTATCACCATGGTCAGATGCACGCAGCTCCTGTCTACCCGTACGTGAGCAAGAGCCCATTCGCGGTTCGTTCTCCCCAAGCAAACGAAACGCGCGGAGCTCAAATCCCTTGTGTCCAGCCAATGCGCCTGAGCCGACCTTGGCCGAACCGGAGCTTACGTCGACCATGGACGTGAAGAAAATTGCGCCGCAGGAATCCGTCGGGCGCGGGCCCCTTCTCTCGCTGCTTCGGAGGTCGCGCAAGCTGCGATCATCATGGCCGCCGGTCACTACAATCATATTGGATGCGCCGCTCGCCGATAAGAACCCGGCAAAGCGATGAGCCCCGGGCGCGATCGAACGGGCGAGCCAGCACCTGGCTAGCGCAGCATGTCCTCGACCGCCCTTCCACCTGACAGCAATAGGAGCCCCGCCCATGCAATCTCCGAAATGTAACGCGGATGCCTGGCCCCAAACAGCATCGCGTCATCCTTGTACCGGTTGGCCGGTGCTCGCCCGCAATGTATACGGCGAATATGCCGAGTGCGAGCAATCGCACGCGACTATTACTGGCGCCCCGGCGACCGGCGTGTTCGGCGGCGAGCACCAAGGCGGCGCGCAGGCCGTTGCGAGCGGAACTCTTTGGTGTGATCGAGAATCGTGATGATCGCCACACCCGAAAGCCAATCGACGCAATAATACCGTAGTCCAGATCTTCCAAGGGAGTTGGGACGCTCTGCCTTGATCGCGTCGGGAGAGAGGTACTGTATAAGCCAGACGAAATGGACGATTGATGATGGATCTCTGCACGCTGATTGAGCGCAATGCGGCGTTCGCTCCCGAGAAGCCCGCGATTCATTTCGAGGGTGAAACTTTAAGCTATGCCCGTTTCAATCAAGCGATCGAGCAAGCCGCGCGCGCCCTGAAAAGTCAGCTCGGTGTCGAGAAAGGCGATCGCGTCGCGATCCTTAGCCTCAATCGACCTGATTATCTGGTGCTGCTCTATGCCTGCGCACGGCTCGGCGCCATGCTCGTGCCATTGAACTGGCGGCTTGCGGTCGCCGAGCAGCTTTTCATCCTGTCCGACTCCGCTGCCAAGGTGCTGGTCCTTGAACACGCCTTCGAGGCTCTCCTGCCGGCGTTGGCGGAGCAATTGCCCGATACCTTCGTTGTCGGCTTCGACTTTGCGCCCCTCGGTGGAAGCGAGTGGGATGGCCTATTAGACCGAGGCCGCGGCGATAGTCGCAATCTGGACACGGACCTATCCTGCCCGCTTCTGATCGTCTATACCTCGGGCACCACAGGACGGCCGAAAGGTGCTGTGCTGCGTCAGGACGCCTTGCTGTGGAACGGGGTTATGAGTCAGCACATGCATGGCCTCACCTCGGCCGATCATGTCTTGACAGTGCTGCCGCTGTTCCACGTCGGCGGCCTCAATATCCAGACCACGCCGGCGTTGCATCACGGCGCGACCGTTACCATTCACAGGCGTTTTACGCCAGAGGCGACGCTTGCTGCGTTCGAGCGGGACCGACCTACGCTAGCCGTGTTGGTGCCTGCCACGATACAAGCCCTGGCCGAGCATCCTGCGTGGCCGACGACCGACCTATCCTCGGTTAAGGCAATTTCCACTGGCTCCGCCATGGTGCCTCAACGCTTAATCGCACACTTTGTCGCGCGCGGGGTATCAGTGTTGCAGGTTTATGGTTCGACGGAGACCTGCCCTATTGCTATCTATACAAAGCTTGGGGGCAATGTCTCGCCTCAGGGTTCGACCGGCCTGCCCGGCCTATTCTGCGACGCGGCAATCATCGATGATGCCGGCAAGAAGTTGCCGCCAGGATTCCCAGGCGAGATCGCAGTGCGCGGGCCCAATATCTTCTCCGAATATTGGGGCAATCAAGAAGCAACGCGCGAGGCGCTGCATTACGGCTGGTATCACACTGGCGACATCGGTCGCTTCGACGCCGATGGATATTTTTGGGTTCATGATCGCAAGAAGAACCTGATCATTTCCGGCGGAGAAAACATTTATCCGGCGGAAGTTGAACGCGTGCTTATGGAGCACCCCGATGTCGCGGAATGCGCCGTCGTCGGTCGGCCCGATCCGCGTTGGGATGAGGTGCCGGTCGCCTATGTGATCAGGCGGTCGGAGGCTCGGATCGAAGCCGACGCGCTGAGGGCCTATGTGGAGTCGCATCTCGCCCGCTTCAAAACGCCGCGCGAAATCATATTTACGGAAGAATTGCCGCAAACAGCGTTGGGCAAGATTCAGCATTTCATGCTCAAGGAGCTCGATGCGCGATCAAGCCAGCAAGGAGGCAGCAACTGAGTGGGCGTCTGCCGCTCGTTGCAGATCAGGCCGCCGAGCCGTCTGAGCTGGCGGAAGCGCTAGCCAGGGAGCTCAGCGCCTAGCTGATCTACCTCGTGCCGCGCCGCGCTCTTCTGATGGCAAGCGAGATTCACGTGCAAAATAACATCCTGAAAATCTGTGCAACAGCGCGGCAGTGGCCGAAATTATGCCGAAATGATTGGCGCTATCGGGTTGGTCGGTAGTGTCTGTGATGGAGATTCCCGGCTGGAGCTACAGTTGGGCGGGCGTGAGGTTTCTCCGCAACCGCCCATTCAGACGGGGAGGAAAACTCACGGTGTCACAAACGTCCATCCCGCGCGCACCAGCGGTTAAATCGCGCATTGGCGCAATTTTGCGTGCAACTAGCGGCAATTTCCTCGAGCAGTTCGACTTTTTCCTATTCGGCTTTTACGCCAGCGCCATTGGGAAGGCGTTCTTTCCGTCCGACAGCGAAACCGCTTCGCTGCTCAACACCTTCGGCGTGTTCTGGCTGGGCGCCTTGATGCGTCCGGTCGGTGCGATCGTGCTCGGCGCCTATATCGACAAAATCGGCCGTCGGCGAGGCTTGATCGTGACGCTGTCGATCATGGCGATCGGTACTGTGATCATCGCCTTCTGCCCCAGTTACGCGACGATCGGCATTGCCGCGCCCGTCATCGTGCTGCTCGGACGGTTGCTGCAGGGCTTTTCCGCCGGCGTCGAAGTCGGCGGCGTTTCGGTGTACCTGTCGGAGATCGCCACCCCGGGAAAGCGCGGTTTTTACACCTCGTTCCAGTCGTCCAGCCAGCAGGTTGCGATCTTTGTCGCGGCGATCGTGGGCTACGTGCTGAACGAAGCGATGCCGGTCGAATCGGTAGACGCCTGGGGCTGGCGCATACCGTTCTTTCTCGGCTGCCTAATCATTCCGCTTATCTTCTTCCTGCGCCGGACGCTGGAGGAAACGCCGGAGTTTCTGGCCATGAAGAAGCATCCCACGGCCCGCGAGGTCTTTGCCTCGGTACTCGCCAACTGGCGCGTTGTCATTCTTGGCATGATGATCGCGATCCTGACAACAACGACCTTCTATTTCGTCACCGTTTACACGCCCACATTCGGCAAGAATGTGTTGAAGCTGTCCTCCCAGGATGCGCTCTTGGTGACAGTCTTGGTCGCCGTGACCAACTTCATCTGGAATCCTATTGGCGGCGCTGTCTCTGATCGGATCGGCCGGAAGCCGGTTCTACTAACCATTGCCGGGCTTGCGTTAGTGACCGCCTATCCGGCATTGTGCTGGTTGGTAAGCGTCCCCACTGTCGGCAAGATGCTGGCCGTGGCGATGATGTTCTCGTTCTACTTCGGCACCTATAGCGGTGCCATGCTGGGCGCTCTCGTCGAGATCGTGCCTAAGCATGTGCGCACCACCTGCTTCTCCCTGGCCTTCGCACTTGCGGCGGCCTTGTTTGGCACCTTTACGCCATTTGCCTCGACTTGGCTGATCGACCGGACCGATGACAAGGCTTCGCCAGGCTTCTGGCTGATGTTCGCAGCCGTGCTCGGCATTATCGCGGCGCTCACCGTCCATCCCGGGAGCGCCAAGCCGTCGAAAGTTGCCAAGCCGTCGCGGCCTGAGCGAGCTAACAGACCTCTAGGCGTGCAAGCCACGTCACATTAGCTAGCTGCCCGTCCACCGCCGGCGCCCATGTCGCGCTCTACGGATGATCAACTCGACCGCGTTCAGTCACCTATCGTCAGGGTTCACATCGTGCTTGGGTACTCTATGGAGATTCATTCACCCAATCACCATTGTCTCCATCCTGCCCTGGGCCAGTATCGGGCGCACTGTGGAGCTGATGCAGGTGGACACGGCCTGCCCATCGTCACGGCCTTGGCCAGGTCAGCGGGATGCATCGTGTCATGGGGCCCGCCTTCCTCCGCAGGCCGGTGGCGACGACCTCGATGACCGTCGGCTTGGCCGCCGCGGCGCGGAGAAGCACGCTTTCAACAGGGGAAAGAATTGCGGCGACGGGCTCTCAGGAGAGCCTCCAACCTCAATGAGATCACGATTGCAAAACAGCTTGTTCCCAACGCGCGCCGCACTCGGCATTCATATTCTTAGCATCCAAGTGTACTGCTTGAGTTGGTGCTGCTTCAGCGCAAGGCGCGCGGGAGGCGGAACGCGTCGCAAAACATTCCGGTCCATGACTGCGTTGAGGTCGACTTCTCCGCCTCCGAGGTGCTGTTGAAACGAACCAAGTTCTGCATCGCCTTCGAGACGAGCTGCGGATAGGTGAGAAGAAAGTTTTGCGGCTGAGTATGGAGCAGCGCCCGCATGTCAGTTTTCTTCGAATGCTTGAAGGACCCATCCAGCATCTTCTTGTATAATGAAAGGCTATCCGATCTCAAGAGATCGCCGCGTGACTTCACCTGGAAGATCGCTTCCGCGGCAATTCTCCCCGAGGTCATCGCAACATTCGCGCCTTCGTGATCGATAGTGTTGCTGAGCTGGGCGGCATCCCCAACCACCACCCAGCCCTTGCCGTGGAGCCGCGGCATCTTGTTGTAGCCGCCTTTGGGAATGAGGTGTGCGGAATATTCCCCAACTTTCGAGCCGTCGATTAGCCGTGCGACCGATGGGTGACGCTTGAAGCGGTCGAGTAGCTCGTAGGGTGTTTCGCCGGTGCGTTGGAACTCGGAGACGAGGCAGCCGATGCCGAGTGAGATGCTCTCCTTGTTCGGGTAGATGAAGCCTATGACTGTCATACCGCGCGAGATGTTACCCGCGGTCTCGATCACGACGCCCTTGTCGCCGTTGAGATTGAAACGGGCTTCGATGGCCTCGCGCGGCAAACAGTGCATTTCCCTCACCGCCAGCGCAACCTGATCGGGCTCTGGCCTCTCGCGCAAGCCCGCACGCGTGCCGAGCAAGCCATTGACGCCCTCGGCGAGCACCACCACATCAGCGTGGATTATGCCATCCTGGCGGTCGGTACGCACACCAATGACGCGGCCACGGCGGTTCTGTGCTAGCTCGGTCACGGTGGTTTGGCACAAGACGGTGGCGCCCGCCTCTCTTACCTTGGAGGAGAACCATTTGTCGAAGTGGGCGCGGACAATGGTGTAGCGGTTCGAACGTCCGTAGTTGGAATCGTCGAAACGATAGCGCAGCCCGATACGGGAGCAATCATCCAGTATCCAGAATCGTTGCTCGACTAGATGACGCTCGAGCGGCGCGGCCTTGCGGAAATCCGGTATCAGCTCGGCCAGCATGTCCGCATGCAGGATTGCACTCTGGATGTTCTTCGATCCTGAATATTCGCCGCGCTCGAGCTGCAGCACCTTCATGCCGCGCTTGGCCATGGTCAGCGCCGCCGCGTTGCCGGCCATTCCGGCGCCGACCACGATTGCATCGAATCTATCTTCGATCATGGCCTTCTCCTTTGTTCATTGGCGCACCTTTGAAATTCTTACCTTCTTGCGATCCGGTGGCGTGAATGCGGTGATGGCCGCGCACGTAATGCGGCTGTGACCGCCGGCCATAAACAGGATCGCGTCCGTGATAATTCGAAGATCCGCCGCCTTGTTGGCCAATGATCAGGCTTCGACGCCGACCCGATGCTGGGTCGCGCCGGAAAACGCCGGCGGCGATATGGATCGCCTTGCTGGTCTGCCCGATCTGCCGGTCAGACGTGAGGCGGCGCTTCGGTACCGACGGACGCGAGCGCCATATCCGGCACCGAGCGCTGCGCCGAGCTGGCGACCCAGCTGACGATTCTCCGGGGTGCCCTAACCCCAAACCGCCGGGAATGAAGACGTCGGCATAGGCGAGATTGGATTTAGCGGATCCGCGGCCTGGTACAAATGATAGCACCTTGGCGACGAGGCCGGCTTTGAGCCAACCCAGGGAGTCGATGATGGGAAGATCAGGATCGCGCGCGACGCATTCGGGCATTACCATCATGCCCGGTCGTACCGTCGCTGTTTGCGGTCGATAGTTCACTTTGTAGATCGTGCAGAGCAGCGAACCGCCGCCGGTAAGAAATGTGGTCGCCATCGAGCCGCTCAGATCGCAGACGAGCGTCTTCGCCCGCAATAGCAGGATCTTTTCCCTGTTGGAGTTAACGGCGTCGATCAGCGCCTTAGTGTAGAACTCCCTCCGATGCTCCGGCAGCGCCCTAAAGTCAGTGCCGTAACAATATGCGAGCGCGGAATTGCGCATCGCCTCGCCCTCGGGCCTGAGCGGGACGGCCGCGCCATCGACCGTCAGCTTGTCCGCAAGCTTGCGGTTTGCGCCTATCAGCTCCCGAGACACGGGGTCGTGCGCCTGCTCGATGAAGATCCAGACGTGGTTGTCGGCCTCGAAATGCTCCGCCAGCTTCTTCTGGGCGGCGGCGCGCCGTTCTCGTGTCGACGCGGGAGCTCTTATTGCAGTGCTCATCGCTAAAACTGCTTCAGATCAGAGATCGCCAGCTAAGGCTGCCAGGTCCGCTTCAAGCCTGGGCTGGTGCTTGAATATGGCCTCAATCAACTCTTCCGCCGGCTGCTCGGCAGGCTCTACCAATACAGCTTTTTCAGCGCGCGCAGATGGCGCGAAGACGCGCTTGACGACTGTCGGCGAGCCTTTGAGACCGCATTTCGAGATATCTTCGACATCGGCGTCCTGCGCGCTCCATTTCACGATCGAGGCCCGAGCGGCACGCAAGGCATCCGCCATCGCGCCTCGGCGGATCTGGTTGGTTGCCTCCAGCATGGTGATGAGACACGGCAGTCTCGTGCGCAGCACCTGGACGCCGCCTTCGGAGCGCCGCTCCGCTTCAATCGTGCGTGCGGTGAGATCGAGGGCTGTGATCTTGGCGACGTAGGTGAGCTGTGACACACGAAGCCGCTTCGCGATGCCCGGCCCAACCTGCGCAGTATCCCCATCGATGGTCTGCTTGCCGGTAAAGATGAGGTCGGGCTGGCCGTATTCCTTGCCGATCTTGCGGATGGCAGTCGCCAGTGCGTAAGTCGTCGCCAACGTGTCGGCGCCTGCGAAGCTGCGATCGGTGAGCAGTACGGCGCGATCGGCGCCAAAGGTCAATGCCTTGCGTAAGGAGTCCTCGGCTGAAGGCGGCCCCATTGTAAGGACGGTGATCTCGCCGCCAAATTTATCGCGCAGTTCGAGCGCGGCTTCCAAGGCAAACAGATCGTAGGGATTGATGATGGACGGCACCCCTTGGCGCATGATCGTGTTTGTCACGGGGTGCACACGGATCTGCGCTGAGTCGGGGACCTGCTTGATGCAGACGAGATTGTGCATGTGCTTATCCAGACGCTGTTTGGGCCCGCGAAACGAAGCAAATGTCGTACCACAGCAGCGAGCGTGAACACGGGCAGCATACAAGGCTTATGCAAGTATAGTGACACTGTCGGCTTCCCTTCCCCAGCGCCAGAGTTGCGACATTCGTCGCGAATGCGACAGCGCCGTCAACGCCACCTAATTGATCGATAAGAGCGCGGTGTCTGAACCGAGATGCGATTTTTTCACCCCAATGCGCATGTGGATCCCTTGGCTTTCCCCGATAGCGAAGCTGCACCGCTCACGAGAGACTGTGCCTGCCTAAGCCGATTTGTACTCGACGATGCTTCGCATAACAGGCGCAAATCGACCTCTCCGTCCGGATTGGGTGAACGTCTCTTTCGAGGTCGGCTCTCCATATCTCACGCGAGCAAACGCAAAGCTCGTACGGATAGCAGACCGTCGCTCAGATTACGGGCGGCTTTCTCTGGCGCGCTCAGTCCCCGGCAGTCCTTATCAGAAGCGCTTGATTTCGATACCGTATTTCCTCAGGGCGTAGCCAATCTGACGCGGCGTCACTCCAAGCAGGCGCGCCGCCTTTGCCTGCACCCAGCCGGACCTCTCCATGGCCGCGATAACACGCTCGCGATCGATCATGTTCGCACCGCTAACGAGAGGTGCGCCGGCAGGCGCTAGCGGAGCCTGCTCGCTGCCGAACGGCGAGACCGCAACTGCGACCGACGGACCAGCCTGGAGTGTGGCCGGCCTCGTGGGCACTGGTGTCGCTCCCTGGTGCAGCGCCATCTCATCCGATGCGCTCTTCCACAAGATCGCGGAAAGGCACTGGCCGTGGCAACAGGCAAAATCGTCTCTGACGATTGATGGTCCCGGGGCGAGCGTCGCTGTCCGCTGCACGCAATTTTCGAGCTCGCGGACATTGCCGGGAAAACCGCAATTCAGCAGTACATCAATAGCACTCGCATCGAAGGTCAACGTACGGCCATTTTCGTTGTTGAAATTTCTGAGAAACTGAGCGGCGAGGAGCGGAATATCACTTCGCCTTTCACGCAACGGCGGCAGCAGCAAGGGAACCACACTTATCCGATAATAGAGGTCGGTCCGGAACTCGTTCCTTGCCACCGCGTCTTCCAGGTTCTTATTCGTGGCGGTAATCACGCGAACATCGACCTTAATGGTCTGGTTACCGCCGACGCGCTCGAATTCCTGCTCCTGCAGCACGCGCAGCAGCTTTGCCTGGAACGAGGCCGAGATCTCCCCAATCTCGTCTAGAAACAGCGTCCCCTTATCAGCGAGCTCGAACCGACCCTTGCGCGCATTGAACGCGCCGGTAAAGGCACCCTTCTCATGACCGAACAATTCGGATTCCAGGACCGTCTCAGGGAGCGCAGCACAATTGAGCTTTATGAACGGCCGCTTGGCACGGGACGACCGCTCGTGAATGGCCTTGGCGACTAGTTCCTTTCCGGTACCGGATTCGCCGCGTAACAGAACCGTGCTATTCGATTTGGCTACCACCGCGATCTTCTCGAGCATTGCGCGCAGCGCAGGACTGTCGCCAATGATCCCCTCGACATTAATCTTCTTCCCCTCCCGCACCGGGTGCTTGAGCTCGGACAACTGCTTCTGCAGCCTGTCCTTCTCCGCCATAAGTCGCTCGCGGTCGCAGGCGAACAAGCGATGCAGCTTCACCGTCTGGCTTACCAGATTGGCGATCATGGTAAGCAGCCGGGCGTCGTAATCGAGCCGGACACTCGAACTGCTATCCAAGATGCGGTCGATGGTCAGCGTACCTACGACTTTCGCATCGATGCAAATAGGAACACCGATGAACGACACCGTGATGTCGTCGGAGGCCCCGAGCACGTCCAGGTCGGACGCACTGAAGGCCGAATGCACCGTGACGTTCTCGGCGACGAGCGGGCTCTCGGTCGCCACGATCTGGTCGACTGCCTTTTGCGGCGGACGCATCCGGTAGCGCTCGTCGCTGCCTTCGCTCAATCCGGCGCCAACGGTAATGTCCGATACGCCATCATCGTCGAACAGCGAGATGATGCCGTGCCGCACTTGAACAAACGATTGTAAAAGATCGACGACGTTGGCCAACGTGACTTCGAGGCGGCAAGGAGCGGCGAGAACCTTCGATATTTCGAAGATGCCGGTGAGCGCGCTCTCGTGCGACGGGACAATTGTAACCTCGAGGTCCGCTTCTGACCTTGAGTTAGGCCTATCGCGTACGGAAGCAATATGCAGCATGACGGCGTCTCTGTCGTTGTGGCCGTCCTCCCTGTCACCTTGTTCGGATTTGCAGATATTGTGTTGCACTGTCATCCTCGATCTCGCACCAAATTTCACAGGACGACGGCAAGAGGTAACGCATTTTCATGGCACTACTGTAAACCCAACAGTAAAATTATAGTGCTTTGATTTGCTCTATACTCTTGCTGAGATCGCTGGGCGACTTTTCGCGGCGAGCGCGAGCTCCATTGATTTAGCTCAATCAGCTACGATTTGACTATGTTCGGGTGCGGCCGATCATAGGTGTTGGCCACCATTGATTGGCACCTCGGTGCCGGTGACATAACTCGCCGCATCCGAACATAGGAAGAAGATGACCTTTGCGACCTCTTCGGGCGTACCGACCCGGCGAAGCGGGATGTTTGGTACAAGCCGCTCTTCCGTGTCAGGCGATAGAATGTCCGTCTTGATCTCGCCAGGCGCGATCGCATTGACGCGAATGCTATGCGGCGCATAGTCGTGCGCCATTTCGCGCGTGAGACACGCAAGCGCAGCTTTCGATGTCGCATAGGCGCTGCCAGCAAACGGGTGCACGCGCGACCCCGCGATTGAGGTCACGTTGACAATCGATCCCGACCCAGCTTTCAGATCGCGAAACAGGCCTTGCGCGAGCAGAATCGGCGCCACCAGATTGAGGTGGAACACGCTCATCCAGGTCTCGACAGACGTCGTCAACGACGTCAGTCGAGTGCCGTTCGGCGCCTTCGGTGAAGCACCGGCATTGTTGATCAATGCGTGCAACGGTTCGCCTGAGAGGCGCTCCTTGATCTCTACGATGGCACGCGGAAGCATCCGATGGTTGCTGAGGTCGACCTGGACATGGTCGTCTGCGCCTGACGTCCATGGGCACTGCCCGCTATCAAACGCTTGGCGCGCGCAAGAAATGATGCGCCAGCCCGCTTCCGAAAACAGCTTTCCGGTGGCGTGACCGATGCCGCGCGACGCCCCAGTCAACACCACGGTCTTCCGCTCTCCGTGCTGCATGCGGCCTCTATTGGCGTGAAATGGACAGCGCACGTCCGGCGACGACGGTGTACCGGCAACGGCACCGTCGCTTGTCAGATCGATACTCAAACGCGCCTCCAATTCTCTTACCTCGCCCGTGAGCGCCGTGCAGGATTTGGGCCAGTTGCGATTCAAACGAACGCTTTGGGGCTATGAACTCCAATGTCGTGTTCGCAACAACTTAGCCGCGTTCCCGACATGGACACGTAAACTTTCGGACAACAGAAACGCGCTGCGCGCACCACGTCGAACACGAATGCCCGCAAGCAAGCCGAGGCATGGCGCTGTGCATCCGGTTCACCCTGCAAGCGGGCATAGTGTATTGGCGGTTTCACTATTTCTGTGCTGGGCCGATACAGAACCGCTAGCGAGCTCACTAAGTCCGATCTTAAGTCCTTCGATGTACAAAGGACGACGTATTGTTGTTTAGCGCTCCGCGTACTGAACAGGAAACCATCCATGTCATTTCAACTCATCCTCTTCAACTGAGTCCGTTTGTCCCATGAAGCAAGCCGATGAACAAGAGGAGCGCCCTTTCCCGATGAAGAAAAGTACGTCGGAAAGTGCGACACACCGCGCTGCTTACAGTCGCCTGTCCGTGGTTTGGCATGGTAATCAGACGCGATCCGCGTCTACGTGAGGTTCGCCTGCGAAGTGGCTCCACTTTCAACACACTCTCTGCACCGATTTATCAACGGTCGCGAGCTTCTCCTGCTAAATGATGGCGCGACCGGATGCCAGACGTCCCACGCCCTCTCGATCACAAGCATGTTGGTCGATGCGAAGAGTGCGTAACTCCGACGTGGAAATCGTCGACGCGCTAGGCGTCGGTTTTGCGGTCGTCAAGCTCCAAGCCGAGACGAAACAACACCGCCCAGAACGCCCGCCATACAGCGCAATGCAAGGGAGCGATATCATCGACGAGAATGCTGGTTATGATTCTCATACAACCGGGAGATTTGCGGACGATCCTTCAATCAAGATCAAGCGACCGGGATCATTCAAATCGAACTCAATGACTTGGGGCACGAAAAGGCTCGCATAGCGCGTGAAGGCGCTAGTTGGCGGAAAACGAATCACGGTATCGCTTTGCCCAAGAAGATACATCTCGATGAGAGCGGAAAATCCGCCATCGACCCCGAGTGCTCCACTATGTAATGGCCCGGCCTGATGCGCCTGGAACCGTTTTTGGATAGTGAAAAGATCCGGAAACACACCCGATAACTTGTCAAGGACCTGCGCGCTGTCCGTACACACGAACACCCTTGCAGGCCTTGGATGCAGTAGCGCTTTGGCCTTATGAATAGCAGTGCATACCTGCCGTAAGGCGAGATCCGGATCGGCCCAGTAGGGCGTATGCCCCATAATATCTTCGCCGTTGCCGTGTCGAACATGAACTCCAATAATGGTGTGACCCTTAAAGTGTTCCTCGTAGATCGCATCAATTCGAGCTTGGATTTCAGACCTCGGTTTGATGCTCTTAAATATCTGTCGTTCGGCCCCCTCATCGCAACGCCACATCAAGCAAGCATCGCACACCACGGTGTTGGCTTCGTTATCCTGTTGGGTTTCGAATAGCTGAGACAGCTCGTCACGTTCTCGGAAAATTTGTTCATCTGGGCGGTAAACGCAGTCGATCGCGGCCCTATTCCACCAGCCTGGGAAAAACGGCCCCGGGAATGAAAACTGATTGATTTTGTCATCGCAGATGACGCGTACGCCAGCGATGTCTTGAATTGGTTCGAAGAAGACTGGGAAGGCGTTCGTGAAGGGTTCATCGAGATAACAGGAGCCTCGCCAATCGATGGCCAGTGTTCGCCCCGTCCGCTGCGCATAACGCCAAGCTGCCGCGAGCGACCACAGGCAATCACCGAAACCAGTACGTCGTCGAGAAACAACGAACCGATCGTTCATCGAGCCTTCAACAAGCATTTGCGTTGCCTCGCTTCAGGATAGCGCATGGCTAGGAACATTATGGACACTCCACTTATAGCCTTGCTGTCTTAAGCGATAGTGATGCTAGCCAGTCGAGCACCGGTAGATCGTTCGGAGCACCGCTGCCCTGAACGTGATGGCCTGTCTCAATGCTTCGCGGCCTTACTTCACCCCGCAGAAATATTGCTGTTGACGTACTTGACTTCAGTCGGATGGCGCTCCGTTCTGTTGCAACAGCCTTTCGAAGGCGTTTCGAGCCCGGACCATTTCGAGCAGGATTGCCTGTGCAGATGCCCTTGTCTTTGCCGAGCTGCTGCTGTGCTGCTGGGCTCGATGCTACAACCAGGAGCTCAGGCACCGGATATACCCGTCTCAGGGACCCAGCCGCCGTCGTAGTTGAAGATAGGGACACGGCCATATTCATGCCTCTAATGCTTCGTCCGGGATTTGATCGCCGTCTTCATGCGCCCGAGCCGCGTGTGAGGGATGTAGTCGAACCCGGCGCTGCTCCCATAGTCCCCGGAGTTCGTTGACGAGAGCTTCACGCCTAGCCTGATCGAACGTAATTGTATCGAGGAGATCCCCGAGCACGGCTTCGCCCTCGATACGCATCAGCAGATCGAACGAATCATCGGAAATTCGTACACCGCCACGGCTGGAGAAGCTCGTACGGATCTCGCACACTGTCTCCTGGCGATCTCGGGCTGTGTAGGCGCGGACGCGATGAAGGGATGCATAAGCCGGCAACGAAACCGCGAGCGCGGTCCAGTCGTCCAGCGTTGCCGCCCGCTTTTTGACGAGGAACGGCCCGACTACAAGTCCATCCAGCTCTGTCGTCAGAAATGTGGCAATCGCGTCTGCAACCGAATCCACAATTGGCTCGGCATTGTTGTTAAAGGAGGTATTGAGCAGAACCGGTATGCCCGTCCGCTTCTTGAACTCATTAATGAGCTCCCAGTAGGCCGGATTTGTCTTGCGTGATACTGTTTGCAGCCGCGCCGTACCGTCAACGTGCGTGATGGCGCCGAGCAAGCCATGCATGGAGTTGCGCACGCGAACTACGAAATTCATAAACGGTAATTCGCGCGTGCCATCCGGGAGGTCGAAAAATTCGCGCGCATCCTCCTCAAGCACTGATGGTGCGAACGGTCGATAGCCCTCGCGCTTCTTGACCATCGCGTTGATTCGGTCTTTGTTTGCGGCAGGCCGAGGATCGGCAAGAATGCTGCGGTTGCCAAGCGCGCGTGGCCCGAACTCCGAACGACCTTGCACCCAGCCGATCACGGCGCCATTAGCCATCCAGTCGGCTGCACTTCTTGCCACGTCATCACTGCGTTTAACGTCTAGGTGCCCGGCCCATGCCTTTAGCTCCTGCTCCACGGCGTGGTCGCTCCCGAGGTCAGGACCCCAATAAACGCCCTGCAGTCGCTCACGCGGCGCGGGCCGACCGAGCTCGTTAGACATCATTAATGCAGCGCCTAGCGCGCAGCCGGCGTCGTGAGCCGCGGGTTGCACGAAGATGTCTTCGAAGAGCCCTGAATACAGCAGCTTACCGTTCATGGTGCAGTTGTGGGCAACCCCTCCAGCTAGGCACAACCGCTTCATACCGGTGGCCTTGCGATAGTGCCTGAGAATGTGAAACACGATTTGTTCCAGCGCTTCCTGTAATGACGCGCTCACATCTCGATGCTGCTGCGTGAACGGCATTCCCTTTCGCCGGACCTGGATGTTGCGGAGCAACGTCGGACCAATGCGGTCCAGGTAAACGCGGTAGCCACCGTTGTCGGAGAGTTCGTAGAACTGCTTGAAGAGCTCGCGATAGGGAGCGGGATCCCCATAAGGGGCTAGCCCCATAACTTTGTATTCGTCGAATAATCCATAACCGAGATACCGTGTCGCCTCGAGATAAAACAGCCCGAGAGAATTATTCTCTGGGATCGTTTCAAGTTGCGTAACTTCGGTTCCAGAACCGCGCGCCAAGAGGCCCGAGAGGAAATCACCACCGCCATCGATCGCGAAGATCAGACTTTCCTCGAATCCCGACATCGCAAACGCGCTGACGGCATGCGCCAGATGGTGACTTACGAACGAGACACGCGAAGCATCGACCTCAGTACCGAACTCCTGCGCTAACAACTTCCGCAGCAACAATTTGGCGTCCAACGGAATGGACAGGTCCGGCTGGGAAACGACCAGGCGTTCGAGCATGGCATTGGAATAGGCCTCGGTAGCATAGAATGCGATGCGATCGACATCGCTGAGCTGAGTCCCCGCGGCTGAAAGGCAGAATTGGATCGAACTACCCGGGAACTTGTTGGAGTGCTTGATCCGATTGATGCGCTCTTCTTCAACCGCCGCAATCACGCGTCCGTCCTGCACGAGCACCGCAGCGCCATCGTGCAGAAATGTGTTCGCAAGTTCGAGTGGATTTTCATAGACCTTGTCCAGCCCGCCGCTTATTCCCAGACATAGCATCTTAACGCTCCATTCCTCGTGACAAGAGGCCCTATGGGCCTGATTTCAAAATCGTTCCAGCTAGGTCGGCTGCACTGTCGCTCGCCGCTGCGAGCGCCAGTCAGACATCACCAACCTCCAAGAACTCTTGCGTAGGGTTCGCGTCACTCAACGACATGAGCTCATCCGAACGTAGTGCTGGCGCTCCGTAGCGCCGATAGATTGCTTGGATTCCGTTCCGCGACAGGTTGACTTCCCTGCTGGCGATGTCGTCCTTCAGTTGCAGCACGGAGGCAGCACCTACGATGGTACTTGAAACGAATACCCTGCTGTTGAGGAACGATGACGCGCCCTCCACTAGAGATCTCATCTTTCCAATAAAGCGCACGATATGCGAGTGCCGCATACTGCGACGGCTCACGCCGCTGCGGTCCACTTCGCGGTACTGCATCTGTATCTCCTTCTTTTCTGCGAAACGTAGCGTCAACGCATCAGGCGTCGACGAAACAGCGCCGTTGAGAGGAAAAACGGTAATACCGCGTAGATGCAAAGCGCAGTGAGATGCAGGGCTATATTGTCGACCGGCCGTCCAAGCATCGCTGGGCGGATGAGGTCGACCGAATGAGAAAGCGGCAATACGCCCGCCACGACCTGAAATGCGCTAGGCAGCTGGGTTACCGGAACAACTGCGCCGCAGAGGAACACCATCGGTGTAATGACGAGCGTCTGGTAAAACACGAAATAATCATAACTGGGCGCAAGTGATATGACGACCATCCCAAGGCTCGCGAAGGCGAGGCCAGTGAGGGCGATTACTGGCAGCGCATAAAGGATGGACGGCCACGTCGCATAGCCCAGCGTGGCGGCGACCATCGCAATTGCCGTTCCGGCCAAAATGGATTTGGTGGCTGCCCACGCTAATTCACCGAGAACGATGTCGCCTAGCGTGAGCTGTGTGCACAGGATCGCTTCCCAGGTGCGCTTAGCATCCATGCGGGCGAAAGCCGCATACATCGCTTCGAAGGTCGCGGAGGTCATCGCGCTGGTCGCGACCATGCCTGCCGCCAGAAACGCGATGTATGAAGCGCCGTCAACGCGCCCCACAATTATGCCGAGGCCAAAACCGAGACCAAAAAGATTTGTCATTGGATCGGCGAGGTTCCCCAGAACCGATGCAAGCGCGACTTTCTTCCATGCAAGAAAATTGCGCCGCCATACCGCGATCCAGTTGTATACGTTCGCGGGCATGGCGGCCATATAGCCTTCACCCATTATTCATTTCTCCATCTCGCGCCCGGTTAGCCGCAAAAAGACATCCTCAAGATTCGGCGGACGCTGCAGAAGGCGTAGACCGGCATGCCCGCGCAGCCGCACGCGCACCTCCTCGGGATCTGGCGCATAGCAAAAGAGCGTCTCGCCACTCACTTCGACGCGCCGCGCGTAGGGTTTGATCAGCGCGGACAACTCTTGTGGATTGCCGCCATAGATCTCAATAACGTCGCAGCCGATCTGTTCGTCGATCAGCGTATGCGGTTTGCCTTCGGCGATCTTACGTCCTTTCTCAAGTACACATAGCCGATCGCATAACCGCTCGGCCTCTTCCATGAAGTGGGTGGTTAAAAGGATCGTTTTGCCGCGGGCCAAAAGCACACGCAAGCGTTCCCAGATCAGATGGCGTCCGTGCGGATCAAGACCGGTAGTCGGCTCGTCCATTATCAGCAAATGCGGGTCGTTGATGAGCGCACGCGCCAGCGTCAGCCGCCGCTTCATGCCGCCGGACAGTTCAGCGACGCGTGCATTTGCCTTGCTCTCGAGGCGAGCGAACTCAAGCAGTGATGGCACGACCGATTCGACCTCGCGTGCGCTCATGCTGAAGTAGCGCCCGAATACCAGCAGGTTCTCGCGTACGGTGAACTCGAGTTCAAGGTTGTCGAATTGGGGCACCACGCCGACACGCACGCGTGCCAAGCGAGCGCGTGCTGGCACTGTCTCGCCGAGCACCGTGATCTTTCCCGCATCGGGCCGTACCATGCCGAGGACCATACGGGCAATTGTACTCTTGCCCGCGCCGTTCGGTCCCAGCAGGCCGAAGCACTCCCCCGTCGCAACGGCGAGCGAAAGTCCGTTGACGACGATCTTGTCGTTATATGACTTCTTTACGCCGTTAAGGTCGATTGCTACGATGGACATATGTTCAACTTAGCCTGCAAGAAGCCGTTCGGCCGGGGCTAGCACCGTCGCGAGCTTTCTTGTCCAGAGCATACCGTCGCACCATACGTGTTCAACGCATCCCCACTGGCAGGCCGCTGCGGCATCCGGGAAGAACCCACGTCCATGGTGGTTCGCGCTCGTATTGCAAAGCAACGGAATGCCCGTGAGCTTTTCATATTCGACGAGAAGCTCGGCGACTTTGTGCTGAGAGGTTCTGGCAATGGTCTGCAGGCGCGCGGATCCGTCGAGATGTACAACAGCGGGGATTTTGTCCCACCATTCTGCCCGCGTCTGGTGATCGAAAAGCATGTACGGATCCGGCGTTCCGGGACTAAAAATCTCTGGCGCTCGATCCTCCAGGCATATCGGTGCCACTGGCCGGAAGAGCTCGCGAAGTTTGATGTCGTTGAGATAATCCTTCATTCCCGCCGATGTTGCGGCTGCGAGAATGCTTCTGCCACCCAATGATCGTGGTCCGAGCTCGGCACGGCCGGCGAGGAAAACCACGGGCTTGTTACTCGCGAGGATGGCAGCAAGTTCACGCATACTGCACGGCACAGCGTCCCATTCGGACGACACATCGCGGCATATCAGGGCCGGGCCACTGTAGACCGACCATTCCAGGGGCATAAAACCTTTGTCTGCCGCCATTGCGGAGCAAGCGGCACCGATTGCCGAGCCGCTGTCATTCGGGAACGGCGGCACCCAGACAGCATCGAACAGGCCGGAAGCGCGTAGTGCACTGTTCCATTTGATATTGAGACCGCAGCCACCGGCTATACACAAATTGCGCGGTTCCGAAAAACTCGAATGCCGCTGCAAAGCACTGGCCATTTCCTGGACGAGGAGACGCTCGAGGAAACAATGAAACGATGCAAGAATATCTTCCGGTATCTCGCCCTCCAACCGGAGCGCGCTGGCGTCGAAGAAGTCATGCATAGCTGCAAGTGACGATTCCGCGTTGTTGATGTCCGCACGGTAGCGTCGAGCCCGCTCCGTGTCAGACGCAAAGCGATCCTCGTAGAGTTCCCGAAACACCGCGACGATGCCATCATCAGCAGTCCCGAGTGCGATGTAGGCCATCAGCTTTCCGGCAACACCTAGGTCCCAATTGGTCCGGTTCGCCTGCTTATAGAGCCCGAAGTGATGGCCCGCAGCAGCATAGGCATGACCTATCATCGGAAACAGGGATTCGATGAAGCGGGCGCCCTGGCGTTCTACATAATACAGGCGTGGAAAGATGCAGCCGTCCCATACCAGGCAGAATGCAGGTTGTCCGGCTTTGGCAAAGGGGCTCGTGCAGTATGCAGAGGCCACATGGCCTGTGACGTGCGGATAGCTTCTATAAGGGAAGTCACTGCCGTCCAGTATGAGGCCAAAGCCGTCGCGCGAAGTGAGCAACCCCTCCGCATGGCGTTCAACATATGGCGCCCCTTTGAGGGTGAGAGGTGCTGTCCCACTGAGGACCTGGAATTGCGACTCGACCTCCCCGTCCCAGCCGTCGATGACGAACTGATCAACATCCCGCGGATTCAGACCGTGCTCCGCCAAAGCGATAACAACTGCGTCAAGATTGTCGATGGTTTGATACCGCGGGTTGTTGCCCCGCTTCTCCTGCTCGACACAAAAGACCAGCCGTCCGTCCTCGACAAGAGCGATCGCCCCGTCATGCGTCAGCTTGATACCGCAAATGCGCATAGTGCCTCCCTATCAAAGTCGGCAATTCGATTGAATTGAAGATCGAAACGGTTGCCGAAAGCAGGCGATCAAGCAGTCTTCGTTAGCCGACTCACCCTGGCACTCCACCCGCTCGACCTCGATCAACCTTTCGTTCAACATGGCGATAACCGTCTCGGCACCAGCAGCGTGACCCCAGCGCTGGCAGTTGGCATCGCGCGCGGATCCGAAAACAAGATGCCCATCTGGGGCAAGCATACCCACCAGGTTGTTGATGGCCGCGCGCATCTCGGCCGCGTCACCGAGGTAATAGAGAACTTCCGCCACGACAATTAGATCGAACCGCTCGGCGGTCGAGAACCGTTGAATGTCCGAGACTATCCACGTAATGTGTGACCACCTCTTCGTACGTTGGCACGCTCGACCAATCGCTCGTGGCACGACATCGACCACGGTGAGCCGTTGGCAGTGAGGCGCTAGCTTTTCCGTGAATGCACCGGCCGCGCACCCGACTTCGAGGCCATTTGCGATGACCCCTTGGGAAAGCGACAGCCGGAGCATTTGCGTGTGACGCTCCCGCTCGAACGGATTACCGTCGAGCCGCCACGGATCGTCGGCAGTCAATTCCCGCTCTAATAGTTGATATTTCTTGTCCAAGCTCACGACTTGTTCACCTCGGTAATGCCACAATTACTTGCCGCTGCAGACGCTGTCAGACGTCGCCAACCTCGAAGAGCCGCGCGAAAGATCCGTCCTGCGAATTGACCCAGAAAGTCCCGATGCTCCTGTAGCATTTGGTCCAGCGATCGGGGTTCGGATGACGACCTGCTTTTCACCCGCGTCCGGTATGTTGGCAGCCTTGCGTGACAGCCAATCGCTGTTGCTCAATGTACACAACGCGTAGGCCTTCATGGGGAGTAAGAGAAAGAGGTTGATGAGTGTGTGCAGAGAAAAGCCGAGAAATCGAAGTTGGCGAGCGCGAAGAGCTGCCACGCTGCAGCGGATGATGGTCATCAATGCGATCAGCAGGCATGTCCACCACGGCACCGTGGCTGTGAGTGCGAGCTGCGCGAGCCCCGTTACTAATGACAGGGCGAGCAATAGCGGCCCGAGATTCTGCCCGACAACGTCTAGCGTGAGATAGCGATCGAGACCGGAGAGAAGGCGCAACGCAAGTAGCGTGTCCCGGAAAGTGCTCCGTGCCCAGCGGAGTTGTTGGCGCAGATACGGCCCTAAGCTATCCGGGACCACTGTTGCGGCAATTGCGTCCGGAACGTACTCGGTTCTAAACCCTGCTTTCAGCATGAGGATCGTAAGATGCCGATCCTCACCGAAGTCGCTTGGCTTTCCGCGAAAAAGTTGCGTCTCGTACTGATCTAGCAGCAAAAGAAGCGCTGACCGGCGGTACATAGCACAGGGGCCACAGCAACACATAACGGCACCGAAGCGAGCCTGTGCCGCGCGCTCTTCGTTGCAAGCCAACCAGTATTCCATATCAATCAATCGGGTCAGCCAGGTGTCGTTCCGGTTGCTGGCGGTTAGTTGACCCATCGCCGCGCCAATCGCCGGATTTTGCATCTTCCGTGCAAGCTTTGTGACCACATCGGGGGCGAGAATCGTGTCCGAGTCGACGTTGAGCACCAGATCTCCGGATGAGCGCCTAATCGCGGCGATCTGCGCCTTGCGCTTTCCAGCATTCTTTCGCAGCAAGATGAAGGTGAAGCTTTGATCGTCCGCGTAGGTATCGTGGACGGGTGCCACTGCGTCGAGATTTCCAGAGCCGTCATCGACGACATAGACCCGCAGACTTCCTGCGTAGTCTTGGTTTGCGATGGATTCTAGGCACGCCGAGAGCGTGCGCGGGTCCTCGTTGAAGCAGGGGACGATGACATCCACGCTCGGCAGAGCGTCGGTGTCGACTACGTCGTCCGACAGCGATGAAACGTCTGTCGGCAGAGCATAAAGCGTTTGAACGCTCTTATAGACAGTCGAGAGCAGCGCATAGGAGAAGACAGCGACAGTGCTGGTTGTGGCAAGCAGGTTCATAGGGGCCTGTCTGTTCAGTGAGATTGAGGAAGAGAGCGGATTGCAAATCCACGGTCATGCAATGCTGGAATAAGGTGGGAAAGCGCCTTGAGGGTCTGGTCGCGCAGACCAGCGTCAGTATCCCGTCCCAACTCGTCGGGAGGACATCCGTCGTGCAGGAGCACAATTGCACCTGGCCGGAGAGAGACCAGCACCGTGTCGACAATCGCGTCTACTCCAGGACGAGACCAGTCTCGCGGGTCGACCGACCAATGCACGGCGGCCAGTCCAGCCCTCGCTGACGTAGTGAGCGCTTCTTCGGTCCACACACCATATGGTGCACGTATGTGCCGCACCGAGGCCTGAGGGCACGCGATCCCGATGACGCTGCTCGCCGTTAGTATTTCATGTTGCACTTCGGCAGGCTCGCATCTGGATAGGTCCGGATGATTCATCGTATGGTTTGCGACCTCGTGCCCTTCTGCGATCATTCGTCGGATCAGTTTCGGCTGGTCCGCGGCATACGCACCGATGACGAAGAAGGTCGCCGGGACCCGGTGTTCCGCCAGCACATCGAGGACATCCGGTGTGCAAAGCGGATTGGGACCGTCGTCAAATGTCAAATAGACGCTGCGATGTCCGGTGGCCTCAGCGCACTCGCTACGCACTGCGGACAAGCAGTTGAGGTATCTCACAGCTCTGGCCCGTTCCGCTCAATCATCGTACCGGTCGGCCACTCGCTGATCGACCGGCCAATTGGAAAAACCACAACGAGCGCGTCTTCGGTGCGCGTCGGCGGCAAGTTGAGATACACATCTGGGAGGGTTGATCTCATGCGAACGCCCGACAAAACGGTGGCCAGGCCCGGTCGCTCGAGCAGCCTTGTAAGATGTTCCTTCAGCGCAGGTCGAACCGCGCCGAAGCCGAATGGAACGCCAAGCTGCTGGAGCACTGGATACATCACGCGCATTGAGTGGGTGATTCCAAGTCCCTCAAGATCCGGCCGTACACCGTACAATCCTAGTTCCGCCACTAATACGTCGACCTCTCCGACCTTGATGAAGCGGCGCAGTGCGCCGATGTGAGCAGCTACGCCGCGCGTGTCGTAGCCGATGACACGGACCTCAGGCCTCGCGCCGGCCCAACTTCGGCCGCCCTCGAATGGATTTGCATTGAACGCACCGGTCGGTCCGTAGGTCTTTCGGAAGAACTCGGATAGTTCGATGTGGTCGGCGAGTTGCAACTCATTTTCCCAGCACACCCTCCACCGCACCTGAGAGCGCATGGAGAGACCTTTTGTAGAGCTGGACACGGCTATATTCATGAGTGCCTCCTATGCACCATCCGAGATCTGAGCGGGGACTTGATGCTCGCGAGGAGTTTGCTATCGCTGAATAGCTTGCTGAAGTAATAGGACACGCCGGCTCGCAGCGCCCGCACCCGATGGTCGGCGGCGGGATGTGCCGTGAGCAGAATGGTGGGAATGGCCTTTCCGGATGCGACCAGATGCTCGTACAGATCGAGCCCGGCAATCTCCGGCAAACTGCATCTCCGCGATCGAGCAGGACGTGCCGAGAAGGCGGTGGAATTTCTGGAACACATCTGCGCTCTGGAGCCGTTCTGCGATGGAGCCCACGGAAAAAAACATGTCGGTCAACATTTCACGCACCGATCGCTCATCATTCAAGATCAAGACTGCATCGATCGCGTGTGCCATTTGCACCAGATCTCCTAAGGACCTTCCCTGCATTCTCGACACGATTTGACTCTAATGGATACGCGATTCATTTGGCCGGATCGCAGAAGCACTTGGCTTCCACAATCGGCAGCTCCGGCCTCGTCGCAACGTTAAGACGCGCTCTATTCGTCACTCAACTGTACGATGAGTAGGCTGCAAACATAGAAAGGTTTGGGGAAACTATACGAAGGTTTGCCGGGACGAGGCTGCTACGTGAACTCTGGGATGCTTGCCTAATCGACCCAGCGCGATGTAGTTTGCGCAAGTCGCCGAGGACGGTGGCCGCAATGGACATCCGCCTCGGTTGCCGTTTGGCGTGCGCCCGAGAATTTTTCCTGGGGCCAGAGCAAAGATCGATAACCATCCTAACCCACCTGAACTCTATTTCTCCCGACCGGCGTCTTTGCTATCCGCCATTCCGCACAATTGGTAAAATCGATTGTTTTGATAGAACCCATCCACACTATGGATTGAATTCACAGCATGCGTTTCAACGGCCTTGATCTAAATCTTCTCGTCGCGCTCGATGCTCTGATGACCGAGCGTAACCTCACCGCGGCGGCACGCAAAATCAACTTGAGCCAGCCGGCCATGAGCGCAGCCGTCGCCCGGCTACGCGCCTATTTCCGCGATGAACTATTTACGATGAGGGGCCGCGAACTTGTCCCAACACCGCGCGCCGAGGAGCTCGCCGGCCCAATTCGCGAGGCACTGGCGCACATCCAACTCTCCATTATTTCCCAGGATACGTTCAAGCCAGCCGAATCGGATCGCCGCTTCAGGATTGTCCTTTCCGATTTCATGACAGTCGTGTTCTTTCGAAGGATCGCGGACCGCGTCGCGCGGGATGCTCCCGCCGTCCGCTTCGAATTGCTGCCATTCGCCTTCGATTCCGATGAGCTTCTCCAGCGCGGTGAGGTCGATTTTTTAATCTTACCGGAGTTGTTCATGTCGACGCTCCACCCTAAGGCGACACTGTTCGAGGAGACACTCGTGTGCGTCGGTTGCCGCATGAACAAGCAGCTATCACGGCAGCTTACATTCGAGAGCTTCATGTCGATGGGACACGTTGCGGCCAAGTTCGGGCAACCGCAGAGGCCCTCGATAGAGGACTGGTTTTTGCTCGAGCACGGTGTCAAGAGACGCATTGAGGTCGTTGTGCAGGGCTTTAGCATGATCCCACCTATGCTATTAGACACCAGCCGTATAGCAACGATGCCCGGAAGGCTTGCCAAGCATTTTGCAAAGACCACGCCCCTGCAGATCGTCGAACTTCCGCTGCCACTTCCCGCATTCACTGAGGCCGTTCAATGGCCTGCCGTTCACAATACTGATCCGGCTAGCATTTGGTTGCGGCAGATATTATTGCAGGAGGCATCCCACATGGCTTCTCAGCGTGAGGCCACGCAAAGTCGCAGGCGCTGCTAGTTTGCCCATGGCGTCTCACCACCTGCGCTTCGAATCACTCCCGAGGTGCCCTTAGGTCCTGCAAGAGCCTGGTCTCTCCAACCGATCTCCCTCCCCTGCAATTTGTTTGACGGACTGCTCTGCGAGAGGCACGTACGCCATCTTCATACAAGAGAACCGGTCCAACTCGAGGCCGGCCGCAGCCGGGCCGAACTGGTGTCCAGATGAAGTTGATACTCGCCATCGACTTCTATCGTTTGATCAAGCGATCCATTCTTTCCTCTCCTCGCCGCAAATAACGATCTTGAACGCGTCGCTTGACAACAGCCGCCGCAAACGTTCTGGGGAACTAACCAAATGGTGCAACGGAATGGGCTTCGGCGATTGCAGCGGGCTGCATGCGGCAACCAGCGTCCGCAAGGCGACCTGAAAAACACTGCGAGACGATACACGTTGCAGGACGGAATAATGTTCAGTTACGCAAGCAAAGTCGCTTGAATCGCACGCTACGTCAGGTAGTAGTCTTGCAATCGTGACCACAGCAACGCCACGCGGGCGTCGGTAGCGCATTGGCGAACTTGCAGCGCTATCGGCGTAGTCGTACTCGTTACCGCGGTCACAGTGATCAATGTAATGCTACGGGCGATTGTCGGAGCGCGCCAAAGGCCTGCCTCAGCACCGCGAGCGACCTCCACGACCGGTTGCCCGCCCGTTTGCGTCGACCAACATGCTTGCGAGCGAACACGAGAGCCCTCTTCGCGATCGCGCGCAACGCCATGAAGGGGTCGGCTCTTGGCGGCGAGAGAGACCGACATGGAAGTCACGGTTTTCGCTCAGATCTATCAACGGGACAAAGACGTGCGTTTCAAGGGCCTTGATCTAAATCTCCTCGTTGCGCTCGACGCTCTGATGACCGAGCGTAACCTCACAGCGGCGGCACACCGCATCAACCTGAGTCAGCCGGCTATGAGCGCAGCCGTCGCTCGGTTACGCGCCTATTTCGGCGATGAACTATTTACAATGAGAGGCCGCGAACTTCTCCCAACACCGCGTGCCGAAAGGCTCGCCGCCCCGATTCGCGAGGCTCTGGTGCGCATCCAGTGCTCCATTATTTCACGGGATATGTTCAAACCAGCCCAATCCAATCGCCGCTTCAGGATCATCCTTTCCGATTTCATGACAGTCGTGTTCTTTCGAAAGATTGTCGACCGTATCGCGCGGGAGGCTCCCGGCGTCAGCTTCGAATTGCTGCCACTCGCCGATGAGCCCGAAGAGCCTCTCCGGCGCGGTGAGGTCGACTTTCTTATCTTACCGGAACTGTTCATGTCGAGCGCGCATCCTAAAGCGGCACTGTTCGAGGAGAGGCTTGTATGCGTAGGTTGCCGTTCGAACAAGCAGCTACCGCGGCAACTCACATTCGAGAGCTACATGTCGATGGGACACGTTGCGGTCAAGTTCGGGCATACGGGCAAGTCCTCGATTGAGGAGTCGTTTTTGCTCGAGCACAGTCTCAGGAGACGTATCGAAGTCGTTGTCCAGGACTATAGCATGATTCCGCCTATGCTACTGGACACCGGCCGTATAGGGACGATGCCCTTAAGGTTCGTTAAGCATTTCGAAGAAACGATGCCTCTGCGGATCGTCGAACTTCCGCTGCCAATTCCCGCATTCATTGAGTCCGTGCAATGGCCCGCCTTTCACAACAGTGATCCGGCAAGCATCTGGATGCGCGAGATACTATCCCAGGAGGCCTCCCGCATGGCTTCTCCGCGTGAGACGACAACGCGCCCCCAAATTTAGGCAGAGCCTCTCATCACCTACTCCTCGCATGATCAAGACCTAGTCCGTTCGAACTTGCCTTCATTCATAGTAATCGCGAATCCGGAAAGCGACTTTTAGAGCCTTTCTCGATCACCTCGATGCGCGACAAGCGCGGCGCGCTCACGGTTCTTTTCGCCGGGAAAAGGCGGACAACGTGTTAATCAACGTGCAGTATTGGTGTTTCGTCGTTCCGCTGCGTCTGTTCGGGAGCGCATTAAGAAACTAGCGAATTTAAGCCGGGACGACGGTGGGCAAGCATCGCATCGCTCTGCTGGCAGCGCTGTCGAGATGATCGCCTGCTAGAGGTCCCCCCCGCGATGCGCATCATCGTCCCATAATTCATATATCGAGAACCGCAAGTGGCGCATCGACCTGCAACGCGAGCATGTCGGACAGCCTCGCCGAGGTTCGATCGCCTAGTCCTTTGTCATCATTCTTAGATCACCGTCGGATGTTGATCGACACTCGCCTCGGCTTTGCGCATTTTGTTGCAGCCATCTCTTTCGGATCAGCGGCGCCCGAGTGTGAGACTCTGCCTGCTTCCCCGGCCAATCGGGCTGCATATAGAGACAGCGGTGCTCGGCGATTCACGAAAGAAAGTGGTCGGATATCGCCTGAGCGGTTCAAGACAAAGCACAGCGCGACTGTGTTGCACAACTGCATCACTTGAACGCGCACCGCATTTGGTGGATGTAGCCGGCGGCTTGTCTCGTTTTGACCCTACCGCAGCCAAACATCTAGACCACGTGCGCCCGTCTAGCGCGATGACAATACGGAGCCGAATGTTGCAGCAATACAGTGGTGTCTACGATCCGGAAGATCTTTCGGTCCTGGGAAAGATTTTCGATGAAGCATTCGCGGCGTTACCGGCATCTATGCAAACACCTGAGAATCGAACGGAAATCGCCAAGCTTGTTCTCGCACGTGCACCGACAAGCGAGACCGAGTTGGCGTGTCTGACGAACTTGATAGCTGCCATTGCCTCTGCCGCTTGATCAAACGGCGATCTCGGGAGAGTCATCTTGCTTGCGCCAGAACGGAGGACGGTCAGTAGACCATCGAAAAAGCTTGAATCTTACGCGACGTCAGGTTGTAGCCTTGGAAATCGAGAGACATGACCAAAGCTTCACCACGAGGGCGTCGATGGCGCATTTGCGATTGCAGAGGTTACCCGGCGTAACGGTACGCACTCTGCATCACTACGAGCACAGGCTATTAACTGCGTCGGAGCGCACCGATGGCGTCCAGCGCATGTACGACCAAGAAGGCGTTTAACGAATATACCAATTCGGTCGTGCATGAACTTGGCTTCTCCCTTCAGCACCGGAGCCAAACGTTGCGGCGATGCAGTGGTTTCTACGAGCGGAGGACGTCTCGGTGTTGAGAAACATTCTTGATGAAGTGTTTGCGGCGTTACCCGCGTCTATGCGAACTAACGGAAACTGGCACCGAAATTGCCAAGATCACGCGCAGCAGCGAGGGAGGCCGAGTTGGCGTTCCTGTGAACTTGATGGACGCCATTGCATCACCGCTAATCAAGCGACGATCTGAGGAGAGTCACCTTGCTTGCGCCCGAATGGAAGACGGTTCAGCTAGATCATTCAAATAGCTTGAATCTCACGCGATGTCAGGTTGTAGGCTTGGAAATTGAGAAACATGACCAAAGCTACACCACGAAGGCGTCGATGGCGCATTGGCGAACTTGCAGAGGCTACCGGCGTAACGGTACGCACTCTGCATCACTATGAGCACACAGGGCTATTAAGTGCGTCAGAGCGCACCGACGGCGGCCACCGGATGTACGACCGCGACAGTGTGCAACGAGTATACCAAATTCGCTCGCTGCGGGAGCTTGGCTTCTCCCTCGAGGAGATCCGCAGAGCGATAGAAGGCAAAAGTTCGCTTACTGACCTGTTGCGCAACCATTTGGAGCGGATTGAAATTCAAGTCGCACGTACGACATTGTTGCGAGATCGTTTACGCAACATGACGACGGATGGCGAAGCACATGTCAGCGTAGATGACCTACCTGCCACTTTAGATGCAATGTCGCGGGTTGAGAAGCGCGCTCAAGCGCCCCGATGCAAATGCGCCACAGACCCGAATCGAGAGGAGCGGTGGCGAAGGATCCACGAGGAGTTGCGCGATTGTATGACTCGGGGCGAGCATCCTCGCAGCGAACGGGTAACTGCTGTGGCGGTTCAGGCGCGTTCACTAATCACTGAAGTCGCAGGAGCGGCTTCAACAGCCTCAACGATACTGAGAGTTCTTGCGCGATTCAACACGCCTCGAAACTTGGCTGGCTGGGATGCCAGCCTCGTGCAGTATCTCGATCTCGCACTTGCGGCCCTAGAATGAGGAGCTGTGCTGACGCGTTCGCGATAATCCGTGCGCGATTCCGTTTTCCTTCAGCCAGTGCTCGCTCCAGAGCCTGTCGGGTCTCTATCAGCAGCCGATTTATATCTCGATGAACCGGTCGCAGGCCTCGGCCACGAGCAGCCCTTAAGGCAAATGCAGGACAATGTCGGCCCGACCGCAGCAATCTGACGTGCTCCGGCACTGCCGTTCGGCCTGGACGCATCTACGGCGTCTGGGGTCTGATGCTCGGAGCTGCCGTCCCAAGCGATCCTCAAGCCAATGGCGCACGCAAGGGCGGAGAGCGAAACGTCCCTTGTGGCCAAGCACGCCCGTACCAAGGAAGGGCGGGAGGACGGAGGCGCTCGGCGGGTGAGACGTGCTGATCACCGGTGAACCCGAGCACCGTGCTCGGGCAAATGACGGCGGACTTCGGCGGCTCAGAACGAGCTCCGTCGGTGTTTCGAGTTAGAAAATCGTTATGCATGCCTCCTTCGTGATTCCGAGGGACTCTCAAAGTGTGGCCAGCGAGTGCGTCGCTTCTGGTTCGCGCCAGATGCTCTGAGGCATAGCGATTCATTTTCTCAAGTTTTGGTATCGTCTGCTTCTGGGACCGCGCGTTCGCGCCATATTCATCCAAACGCCCTTAAGGGGGCTTGAATCGCACCTAGCGTCAAATTGTACGATCTCAAAGTGGGTGGCCAGTCCCTGGTAAAACGACTGGAGACCACCCCTTGCTATCTGTGAAGGATCGCCTGAACCCGCACTACGTCCTGGATGGGCGAGAGCTCTCGGCATCTGGGGGCCGAAATGGATGATGATCATGGCGTTACAGAAGCCTGACCAGCGCGAGCCCGTTGCGGCCAGGTGCCTCAGACGGTCAAGGACACAGCGCGACTGACCGCAATCTCGGTCCAACATCGGGAGCTTCAAATGTCAATTTATCGTGCCAGTTCCGCCGCGAGTGCAGCCTTCCTTGCTTGTGCTTTGGTTTCGACTGCGCCCGCTGCGGACATCAGTATTGCCGTGGCCGGACCGATGACCGGAAGCACTGCTGCGATTGGTGCACAACTGCGCGAGGGTGCTGCCGCGGCCGTTGATGCTTTGAATGCCTCCGGCCTACTTCCCGGTACAAAGGTCATATTAAGCGTCGCCGACGACGCGTGCGATCCCAAGCAGGCCGTCGCAGTAGCGAATCGGCTGACCGCGGATCGGGTCAGGTTGGTCGTTGGTCACCTCTGTTCTTCTTCCTCGATCCCGGCTTCTGACGTTTACGATGAAGCGCAGATTATTCAAATTTCCCCCGGCACAACTAATCCGCAGCTGACAGAGCGTGGTCTCAAAACGGTGTTTCGAATCTGCGGCCGCGATGACCAACAAGGTGTCGTGGCGGCCGAATACATCCTGCAACACTACCCGAACAACAAAATTGCTGTCCTCGACGACAAGAGCACCGCTGGCAAGGGCATTGCCGATGTCGTCTGGTCGCGTCTTCAGCAAGCAGGCCAAAAGGTCATTCGGCAAAGCTATGCGGCCGGCGAAAAGGACTACACGGCCCTGGTCTCAAGGATGAAGAGGGACGGAATCCAGATCGCCTATATCGGCGGCTATTACACCGAGATCGGTTTGATCGTGCGCCAGGCGGCAGACGCAAGCGCAGATCTCACGATCATGGCGAACGATCCGTTGATGACTTACGAATTCTGGGCCATCACGGGCAGAGCCGGAAACGGCACCCTGTTCACCTTCATGCCCGACGCCACCAAGAATCCCCAAGCCGCGGACGTCGTGGCCAGAATGAAGGCATCCAAACTGTCTGCAGAAGGCTATACGCTCTACGCCTATGCGGCCGTCCAAGCTTGGGCTGACGCAGTGAAGCGGGCCGGCTCCCTCAACGCCACGCGGGTGGCAGCGGCGCTTCGTTCGCAGCCGATCGAAACAGTAGTCGGGACGGTCCGATTTGATACCAAAGGAGACAACGCGTCTCCCGGCTTCGCGGTTTACCGCTGGCACGACAGTATCGTCGAAGCCGTCGGGCAGAACTGATCGTCACGACGCACACGGCCCCGCATGTTCAGCCAATGATGGAAATCATGAAAAACCCTCTTTACATCGCAAATGGTGTGCTACTCGCGTCGTTCCTCGTGCTCGTGGCAGCAGTGCTCGGCGTCCTATTCTGCCGCTGGATGGATGCCTCTGAGGAAGGTAGAGCCAGCCAAAGCCGCTGCGTTATTCACGCCTGGTACCTGGACCAATGCGAGGAATGATATTGCCGCCAGCTCAAAAATGACGGCCCCCATTCCGGCACCGAGCCACCTGAATTGCCGCATGCGAACGGCTCGACGATTATTCTCTCGGCTTCTCAGGGGCTAGCGCGGAGCTTCAGGTTCATCTCACCTTTAGTAAATTAGGCACTTTGACCTGCTGCCCGCAGGACGATTTGGATCGCCGCCGTCCTTGTTATCCCAACAAGGCATCCAACTCAGTCCTCTGCCATCGCCGGCGCAGCGGGCTGGCAAGCTGGCAATTGTCACTGCCCTCGGCGGCTCAAACGGAGAACACTATGTCGGATACAAAATTGCAAGCTGTGCTCTCTTCTCTTTCGCAGGCAGCGAGACAGTTAGATGTTCTGCCGTCCGGCCGGCCTGCGCCGGATGCTAGTTACGTGAAACTAAACACGAATGAGAACCCATTTCCACTACCAACAATCGTATGGCAAAGTGCGATTGCGGCCCTGGAGCGGCAATATTTATATCCAGAAAGTGATAATATCAGCTTGAGGGAAGCAGCCGCCGATGCTTACGGCCTCTCCAAAGATCATGTGATCGCCGGTAACGGATCATCTGAACTTCTCGGGCTCATCTACAGAGCTTTTCTTGCCCCGGGCGACAGCGTGGCAATGATGTCGCCGGGCTTTTCGTTCAACCGCAAACTCGCCTTGTTGCAGGGCGCTCAATTGCTCGAAATCGAATCAAGCGAACCTCATTCCTTGCCGGTGGAGCAATTTCTTCTTGCTCCCGCAAAAGATGCCAAGTTCATTCTGTTAGCTAATCCGAACAATCCCACCGGAACCTTCGTTCCGGTAGCCGATATCGAGTGCCTCCTAGCACAATCGGACCGCCTAATCGTCTTGGACGAGGCCTATGTCGACTTTGCACCTGATAATGGCTTGCGCCTCGTCAATCGCTATTCGAACCTTCTTCTCTTAAGAACATTCTCGAAAAGCTATGCTGCCGCTGGCATTCGCGTCGGCTTCGGCTTCGGCCATCCCGAGCTCATTGGGAGGTTACGTAATATCCAGAACGTCTTCAGCATGAATGTAGTTGGGCATGCGATCGGCATCAGCGTCCTTGCGCATCGCGCCGCTTACGAGGAGAACCATGGACATATCAGGCATGAAAGACAGCGAGTTACGATCGCTCTGTCGAAACTCGGATTTTATGTAACACCTTCCCACGCTAACTTCCTGCTAGCCCGTGTGCCAGAGGGCCGAGACGGCAGGTGCTGGCAAGCAGCTTTGGAAAAGCAAAAGATACTTGTCGCCTTCTTTCCTGACAAAGGTCTTGAAAATTGCATCCGGGTTAGCATCGGTACAAGACCGCAAATGGATGCATTTCTCGCGGCAACCCGTGACATCTCTGAGAGTTTTAGAGTTGGAAGATCGCCCGCTTCGCGGCTTTAATCGCTGCTTTCGCGTTACATCGGCGATCGTACCACGACAAAGAGAGCGGTTTATGCCAATGACAGATGTCTGTTGTGGTTGAGCGACGAACAGTGACAACGGACCGATGCCTTACCGACCGACGGATATTAGAGGCGTAGAGGCGTCGAAGCGAAAGGACAATCTCCGCGTGCTCAGCGGCATAAACAGTACTAACGACCACAACAGCGGAGAGGAAAGTGCGACCACATTAAGAACCGTCCGTCTTTGACCGCTCGGATGGCCCGAAGCGAGCGGACCTCCTGCCTTCACACCTTACACTCTTGGAGATAATCGAATGAGAAACGACTTTCCTTCAAAACTGACCTGCGGCATCTTCGATCATCTGGACGAGGACGGCCGTGATATCGCCGGGCAATACGCAGATCGCCTCATACTAGCGGAGGCGTACGATCGCCTCGGTTTCTATGGATATCATGTGGCAGAGCACCACTGTACGCCACACGGGAGAGGCCCGTCACCGAATCTGTTCTTATCGAGCGTCGCACAGCGCACGAGGCGGCTTCGTTTTGGCCCATTGGTCATGCTGCTTAACCTTTATCATCCGCTGCGCGCGTTCGAGGAGATCTGCATGCTCGACCAGTTGAGTGGTGGCAGGCTCGAGCTGGGTATCGGACGCGGCTCTCTCCCGGTCGAATGGGGCTACTTCGGGATCAGCGCAGACGCTGCGCCAGGCCGTTATGAGGAAGCCAGCGAGATCCTTATTGAGGCGATGAAAGGCGGCTCTCTATCCTATCAAGGCGACCATTTTGAGCTTAGCGACGTTCCTTTGACGCTAGGACCTCATCAGCGTCCGTGGCCGCCGACATGGATTGCCACCAATCGACCCGAGTCTGCAGGTTGGGCCGCCTCGAATGGTGCAAATCTCGCGTGCGTAGGCCCCTCCTCTACTGTCCGCAAAGTTACTGATGCCTTCCGCGCTCATCGAGAGCGCGACCGTGACGCTGACGATCATGCGCGGTTCGTTGGATTGCTCCGCATGATCGTGATTGCGCGTTCTGAGACAGATGCCCATTCGCTCGCGGCCTCTGCTTATGAACGATGGCTCAAGAACTTCAAATTCCTTTACGATCTCAACGCCATCCCGACACCACCGAGCCTGCCACTGACCTTCGATGCGGCAATCGCGAGTGAATTGTGCGTAGTGGGAACGCCAGCTTCTGTGCGAAAAGCGCTTCTTAACCAGCTGGAAGAGGCAGGTGCCAACTATCTCCTTTGTCAACTAGCGTTTGGGAATCTGCCGCTTGATGCTTCCCTATACGCCGCAGCCACAATTCAATCCGAAGTCATTGGCTGACTATGATTAGCTCCGACCTTGGAGGATGCAAATTGGTTTCCAGCACTCCTTCACATCCGCGTATGGTCCGGCCGAGGACTGACAGTCAACTCCGAGAAGTTCCGTCGAGAGCGCCGCGATGATGATCGAGACTGAACGAATATTCAAACCATTCGTTAGCCTACAGGAACGCCTTGGGGTAAGACGCCGGAATGCCAATGCCACCGCTGAGGATCAGGAGGATGCGTGTCTGAGCAGCGAATGATGGCCGCGGGCGAATTGACTCCGCGACTTGATCATATGGCGTTTCGGCATACGAACCATAAGCGCGCGCCTCGCACTTGTCGATCGAGAACACGAGCGACTTCGCCCTTTGCCAATGCCTATGCGTCGCTGCAACGCCCGGCGTTAGCGCTCCTGGCGATCGGACCAGCGCTATTCTTCTGCCACGCCAACTCTAAGACTGCCGATCGGACTCTTCGAGATGAGGTGTAGACGCTTGCGCTTCTGACGGTCGCGTCCCGCCTGCAGCGAAACGAAGGCTCGCGGAATACTCCTCGGCAAAGTCATGCGTTGGTCAAGCGGGGTGAAGACGTCATCATCACGCGTCAATCGACACGATAGTATCCGTCTTGTTCGAGCGCAGCTTTCGAAGACCGCGCCACACTCAGGACAGTGTACTTTTCGAGCAGTCCGGTGCTGCCGATCGCTCCGGGATCGTGGCGGGCATGCCTTAGGTCCCGCATAGTTTTGGGGCTTCTTCCCCGGCCAAAGCACGCTTGGTAATGTGTAGGAAGACCGGCGCCTTGCAATCTGCCTCGGACTTTCCTCGCCCAAGCGTGTCCTTCGATGCGGGCCGACAGTCCCCGTCCGATGTCGTCAGGCATACAAATAGTGGGAGTTCAGACGGTACGGGCCTTATCTGTACTGCGTGAAATGACTTTGAAGGATCGGCGCGCTTGTGCGGCTTGGCACCACATTGGGAAGCACGACAGCCTGATCGATCGTGACGGACACAGATGCGCATTGATACGCCAATGATGAAGACGCCGTGCTCGTTTGAACGGACGCGCGCGACTACACAAAAACCGGGTTACCGCCAACGAATTTGCAAAGGGTAGCGACGTGCTCCTGCGACGTCTCACTATTGGAGGCGATACACGGGTATTTGCGCACGAGCCGCATAGCGATCTTTCCGATCGGTTCGTTGCAACGCGAGTGCCGACGCTTGCTTCGTTATCGCTCGCAAACCGGACGCTTCGAAACGTCTCGTCGAAACGTGCGATCTCCCTGTGACAACAGCTAGCCAACGACCGGTGCGAGCTATCTCTATTTTTTGGCAAGTTCAGTCCGCTCAGCGCTAGAGCGCCTTCGGTCCGCTTACGCTCTGTGAAGAGGCGGCGTCATGAAACTGATGGTCGGCGTTGCCTCTGCCAATTGATCACCCCCAGTCCAGATGC
>NZ_LLXZ01000114.1 GCF_001440395.1 Bradyrhizobium jicamae
GAGGCCGGGCGCGGTCCGCTGGCGGGGCCGGTGGTGGCGGCTGCCGTCATCCTCGATCCCAAGCGGATCCCGAAAGGCATCGACGATTCCAAGCGGCTGACGGCCGAGCGCCGCGAGGAACTGTTCGAGGAGATTTGCGCGACCGCGTCCTTTGCGGTTGCCTTTGCCTCGCCGGCGCGGATCGATCGCGACAATATCTTGCGCGCTTCGCTCTGGGCGCTGGCGCGCTCGGTGCGCGCATTGCCAGAAATGCCGAAGCATGTGTTCGTCGACGGCCGCGACAAGATCGACGCGCCCTGCGACTGCGACGCCGTGATCGGCGGCGACGGTATCGTGATGTCGATCGCAGCCGCCTCGATCATCGCCAAGGTCACGCGCGACCGCCTGATGAGCGCGTTGGCGCTGGATTGCCCGGGTTACGGTTTCGAGACCCACAAGGGCTACGCCGTGCCGGAACATCGCGAGGCGCTGGACCGGCTCGGCCCGAGCATCCACCACCGCCGGTTTTTTGCACCCGTGATTGCCGCGCGGCAGAAGCATTTTCCGGAGACGGTCGAAGTCGAGCCCGATCTTTTCACGGTGGATGGGGAGGTCGCTTCCGAGATCTCCGTCACGATCTGAGATCGGTTGCCTCGGCGGCTGCTGCGCTCTATCAAACGTGCTTGGGGGACAGGGCCGCCAGGCCCGGGCATTCGGACGTTTCATGCGCTTCACCTCGCTCGTTGTCGAACTGATCCGCGCCCGGCCGCGGCTGGTGGTCCTGCTCGTGGTGCTGGTCCAGGCCGGACTCTGGCTGTTCCTGCCGATGCTGCTCTACCGCAGCCCGCCCGGCGACCTCGCCACCGTGCTGGCCTTCGGCCGGGAATATCAGGTCGGAACCTCGCTCGGTCCGCCGCTGGCATTCTGGCTTGCCGACATCGCCTTCCGCGCCGCCGGCAACAGCATGTTCGGCGTCTATCTGCTGGCGCAGGTCTGCGCCGTCGTCACCTTCTGGATCTACTATCAGCTGGCGCGGGCGATTGTCGGCGGGCAGCAGGCGGTGCTCGCGGTCCTGTTGTCGATGACGGTGGTGGCCTTCAGCTCGCCCGGCGTCGAATTCGGACCCATGGTGCTGGCGCGCCCGCTATGGGCGCTGCTGCTGCTGCATTCCTGGCAATTGATCGGCCAGAACCGGCGCAACGCCTGGTTCGCCTGGTCGATCGAGGCCGGGCTGTTGCTGCTGACGACGCCGGCGGGACTTGGATTGCTGCTGCTGATCGCCGGATTTGCCGTGGCCACGGAGCGGAGGCGGCGGGTGCTGATGTCGCTCGATCCGCTCTATGCGCTGCTCGTGATCGCGGTCCTGGTCTTGCCCTATCTGATCTGGCTGCTCCGCGCCGATGCGCTGGCGATGCCGCCATGGCCGGCGTTCTCCGACCTTGGCGCGCGCGCGATGCAATGGGGCTGGCTGCTGGTCGGCCTGGCGCTGGCGATGTCCGCCATCGTGCTGCTGGTGATCCTCAACTCCGGCTGGTTCGCCCGCCATGCCGAGGAGGCGCCGATCATCTATCGGCCGCCGGTCGATCCGCTGGCGCGCGACTTCGTCTATTTCTTCGCATTGGCGCCGGCGCTGCTCGGCAGCCTGATGGCGGGGATCTTCAACCTCGATGTTGTCGTGGGCGGAGCAGGCGTCGCCTTGCTGATGTCGGGCTTGGCCGTGATCGTGGCGACCGGCGACCTGCTTCATCTTCGGCGCCAGCGCCTGTTGCGAACGGTGTGGGCCGCGGCCGTTGTCGCGCCTGCCGTGGCGGTCGTTGCGACGAGCCTGTTCCTGCCCTGGACCGGGGACAGCGAAGTGCCGACCGCGCTGCCGGCGAAGGCGATCGCGAGTTTCTTCGGCGACAATTTTGAGCGCCGAACCAACCAGCGCCTGCGGGCGGTGGCCGGCGATCCGCAACTGGCCGGAATCATCGCCATGAACCGCGGACGTCCGCATCTGTTGCTCGATGCCACGCCGGAAAAAACCCCGTGGCTGTCGGTCGCCAAATTCAACGAAACGGGCGGCGTCGTGGTCTGGCGCGCTTCCGATACCTCAGGCATGCCGCCGCCCGACATCGCGCAACGCTTTCCCGGCCTGGTGCCGGAAGTGCCGCGCGTCTTCGAATGGATGGTGAACGGCCGCCAGCCCTTGCTGCGGGTCGGCTGGGCCATCGTGCGGCCGAAGGCGCAGTAGCGTCTCGCGGTGATGCGTAGGGTGGGCAAAGCGAAAGTGCCCACCATTTTTGTACCGTTGTTGATGGATGGTGGGCACGGCGCGTTCGCGCCTTTGCCCAGCCTACGAAACCGCCAGCGCCTTCGCGATCGCGCGCAGATCCTGCCACGACATCCGCTTGTAGGACGGCGAGCGCAGCAGATACGCCGGGTGGAACGTCGCCATGGCGCGGATGGTGCGGGTGCCGGTGTCGTAATCGAACCATTTTCCGCGGGTTCTCATGATGCCTTCGCGGGTCGACAGCAGCGTTTGTGTCGAGGGGTTTCCGAGCGTCACCAGCACGTCGGGGTTCACGAGCTCGATCTGCCGCTGAATGAACGGCAGGCAGATCTGCGTCTCCTGCGGCGTCGGCGTCCGGTTGCCGGGCGGCCGCCAGGGGATCACGTTGGCGATGTAGGCCTTGCTGCGGTCGAGGCCGATCGCCGCGATCATCCGGTCGAGCAATTTGCCGGAGCGGCCGACGAAGGGCAGCCCTTCGATGTCCTCGTCGCGGCCGGGCGCCTCGCCGACGAACATGATGCGCGCCTTCGGATTGCCGTCGGCAAACACCAGCCGCGTCGCCGTGTTCCGCAGCGCGCAGCCTTCGAATTTTTCCAGCAACGCGCGCAACTCTTCCAGCGTCGGCGCGCTTCGCGCCGCTTCGCGGGCGGACGCGATCGCAACTTCCGGCGCGGGCGCGATTTCGCTGCGCGGAACAGCCGGCGTCGCCGCCGGCATTTCCCGGACCGGAGGCGGTGGCGCACTCTCGCGCGCGACGACCACGGGGGCAGGCGCATCCGGTTCGGCGAGGCGGTCGATCGGCTCCTCCGCCAGCGTGCAATCGACCCCGGCCTCCAGATAAAAGGCCAGCAATTGCCTGAGATTAGGCGCGGGTTCGGGGATGAAATCCATTATGCCAATCTAGGATGGATCGGGCGGATGCGAAACCGCCTCACATTGCATTTCCATGGTTGTCCTCCCACCAAAAATCGTAAACAAGGACGCTTTAGAGCCGTTCTCAATTGGGCTGAGATCAGATCATGAGTGCAGAAGAACTTCCTCCCCGCGAATCCATGGAATTCGACGTCGTGATCGTCGGCGCCGGGCCGTCCGGCCTCGCCGCGGCGATCCGCCTGAAGCAGCTCAATGCGGACCTCAGCATCGTGGTGGTGGAGAAGGGTTCCGAGGTCGGCGCGCACATTTTGTCCGGCGCCGTGATCGATCCGGTTTCCCTCGACAAGTTGATCCCGGATTGGCGCGAGGATGCCGATTGTCCGCTGAAGACGCAGGTGAAGGACGATCGCTTCTACTGGACGACGGCGTCAAGCGCGATCCGGCTGCCGAACTTCGCGATGCCGCCGCTGATGGACAATCATCACTGCTATATCGGCTCGCTCGGCGACGTCTGCCGCTGGCTGGGGCCGAAGGCGGAAGCGCTCGGCGTCGAGATCTATCCGGGCTTCGCGGCCGCCGAGGTGCTGTACGACGACAACGGCGCGGTCCGCGGCATCGCGACCGGCGACATGGGCATCGGCAGGGACGGCAAGCCGAAGGACTCCTTCACGCGCGGCATGGAGCTGCTCGGCAAGTACACGCTGTTCGCCGAAGGCGCGCGTGGCAGCCTGAGCAAGCAGCTGATCGCGAAGTATTCGCTCGATGCCAAGAGCGAGCCCTCGAAATTCGGCATTGGGCTGAAGGAAGTCTGGGAGATCGATCCCGCCAAACACCAGAAGGGGCTGATCCAGCATTCGTTCGGCTGGCCGCTGAACAACAAGACCGGCGGCGGCTCGTTCCTCTACCATTACGACGACAACAAGGTGGCGGTCGGTTTCGTCGTGCATCTCAACTACGACGATCCGTATCTGTCGCCGTTCGACGAATTCCAGCGCTTCAAGACCCATCCCGCCATTCGCACCGTGTTCGAAGGCGGCAAGCGCATCTCCTATGGCGCGCGCGCCATCACCGAGGGCGGCTATCAGTCGGTGCCGCGCCTGAGCTTCCCGGGCGGCGCGCTGATCGGCTGCGCGGCGGGTTTCGTCAACGTGCCGCGCATCAAGGGCGTGCACAATGCGATGGGCAGCGGCATGCTCGCCGCCGAACACGTCGCGGAAGCGCTCGGCGCCGGCCGCGCCAATGACGAGCTGGTCAGTTACGAAAACGCCTGGCGGGATTCCGCGGTAGGCAAAGACCTGCACAAGGTCCGCAACGTCAAGCCGCTATGGTCGAAGTTCGGCACCATCATCGGCGTGGCGCTCGGCGGCTTCGACATGTGGTGCAACACGCTGGGCTTCTCGCTGTTCGGAACCCAGTCGCACGCCAAGCCCGACCGCAAGACACTGGATGCGGCGAAGACGCACACCCCGATCGCGTACCCGAAGCCGGACGGCAAGCTGACTTTCGACAAACTGTCCTCGGTGTTCCTCTCCAACACCAACCACGAAGAGGATCAGCCGGTTCATCTCAAGGTCGCCGACATGAACCTGCAGAAGACGTCCGAGCACGACGTCTTCGCCGGTCCGTCGAACCGCTATTGCCCGGCCGGCGTCTATGAATGGGTCGAAGAGGGCGCAGGTCCGCGTTTCCAGATCAACGCCCAGAACTGCGTCCACTGCAAAACCTGCGATGTGAAGGACCCGAACGGCAACATCACCTGGGTTCCGCCGGAAGGCGGAGGCGGGCCCAATTACCAGGGCATGTAGAGTGGCCGTATCAACCACGATTGCGTGAGATGGAGGAGGGTGATACCGCCTCCAGCCACGATACCGCCACAGTAAGAGCGTTTCCGGGTTGGGCTGGCTAAATCGGTGCCCTAAGGGCCTCATCTGCCAACCGATTCGCCAGCCCGTATCCTTGCGGTTGAGGGCCAAACGCGGCATTGTCGCTGCCCGAGATGCCGCCGCTTGGGTTTGCATTAGAGACCGATCGTAACGATCCCGCCATACATCCTGGAGCTAGGCGAACGTGATGCTTTCCACCCGCATGAATCGTTGGACCATCGCCGCAATCACTTTCGCCGCACTGGCCGCACCGGGTGCGGTCTCGGCGCAGACGCCCGACCATCCGGCCGACAGCGCTGCGCAATTCCCCACCAAGGCCGATCTGAAATCGCTGACGACGGCGGGCAGCTATCTCGCCGCGCGCCATGCCAGCGTCGAGCGTGACGCGGCCTCGGCTGCGGCATTCTATCGCTCCGCGCTGCGTACCGATCCGAAGAACAACGAGCTGCTGGATCGCGCCTTCATCTCCTCGCTCGCCGATGGCGACATCGACGAGGCGGTCAAGCTCGCCGATCGCATCCTGACGATGGACAAGGCCAACCGCGTCGCGCGGCTGGTGGTCGGCGTCCGCGACCTCAAGCAGAAGAAATATCCGGCCGCGCAGCTCAACATCAACCAGTCGATCCGCGGGCCGATCACCGACCTCGTTGCGACCCTGCTGTCGGGATGGGCAAGCTACGGCGCCGGCGATGCCAAGGCAGCCGTTGCCAATATCGACAAACTGACCGGCCCCGAATGGTATCCGATCTTCAAGGATCTCCACACCGGCATGATCATGGAGATCTCCGGCAAGGACAAGGATGCCGGCACGCGGTTCGAGCGCGCCTACAAGCTCGACGATTCGATGCTGCGCGTTTCCGATGCCTATGCGCGCTGGCTGTCGCGCAACAAGGATGGCGCGGCCGCGGCCGGCATCTACGAAGCCTTCGACAAGAAATTGCCGCGGCATCCCTTGGTGCAGGAAGGCCTGCGCGACACCCGGGCCGGCAAGAAACTGCCGCCGCTGGTGGATTCGGCGCAGGCCGGCGCGGCCGAGGCGCTTTACGGTATCGGCGCCACGCTGACCCGCCGCGGCGGCGAGGATCTGGCGCTGGTCTATCTGCAACTCGCGCTCTATCTGCAGCCCAATCATCCGCTGGCGCTGCTGTCGCTCGCCGACCTCTATGAATCGGTCAAGAAGCCGCAGATGGCGATCAAGGTCTACGAGCGCATGCCGGCCACTTCGCCGCTCAAGCGCAACGCGCAGATCCAGCTCGCCACCAATCTCGACGCCGCCGACCGCAGCGACGAGGCGATCAAGATCCTGAAGGGCGTCATCACGGAAGCGCCGAAGGATATCGAGGCGATCATGGCGCTCGGCAACATCGAGCGCGGCCGCAAGAAGTTCAACGATTGCGCCAACACCTATACGCTGGCGATCGACGCGCAGCCCGGCGTGACCGACAAGAACACCTGGGTCACCTATTATTACCGCGGCATCTGCGAGGAGCGTTCCAAGCAGTGGAGCAAGGCCGAAGTTGACATGCGCAAGGCGCTGGAGCTGCAGCCCGAGCAGCCGCATGTCCTGAACTATCTCGGCTATTCCTGGATCGACCAGGGCATCAACCTCGACGAAGGCATGAAGATGATCCGCCGCGCCGTCGATCAGCGTCCGGACGACGGCTACATCGTGGATTCGCTGGGCTGGGCGTTCTATCGGATCGGCAATTTCGAAGATGCGGTGAAGCATCTCGAGCGCGCGATCGATCTCAAGCCCGAAGATCCGACCATCAACGACCATCTCGGCGACGCCTATTGGCGCGTCGGCCGGACGCTGGAAGCGAAATTCCAGTGGGCCCATGCCCGCGACCTCAAGCCCGAGGCGGAAGAGCTGCCGAAGATCGAAGCCAAGATCTCCAATGGCCTGCCCGAAGACACTTCCTCTGCGGCTTCCGCCGACAAGAAGAAGGAAGACGGCAAGGGCGGCTGACGGAAGAGTTTGGGGGGCTGTTCGGCAATGCCGGTATTGAATGACGAGGCGCGCGCCAAGGTCAACCTGACCTTGCGGGTGAATGGCCGCCGCGCCGACGGCTACCACGATCTCGAAAGCGTGGTGGCGTTCGCCGACTGCGCCGACCGGCTGACGCTGTCGCCGGGCTCCGATCTGGATTTGAAGATGTCCGGACCGCTGGCGCAGGCCTGCGGCGACACCTCGGACAATCTGGTGATCAAGGCCGCGCGTCTGCTGGCTGAGCGCGTGCCCGGCATGAAGGCGGGCAGCTTCACGCTCGACAAGGTCTTGCCGGTCGCCGCCGGTATCGGTGGTGGTTCGGCCGATGCCGCGGCAGCGCTGCGGCTGCTTGCGCAGTTGAACGGGCTTTCGTTCGACGATCCTCGCATCATCGAGGTCGCGCAGCTGACCGGCGCCGACGTGCCGGTCTGCGTCAACTCACGCGGCTGCGTCATGACCGGCGTCGGCGAAGCGCTGCAGCCACTCAGCCTGCCGAAAATGCCCTGCGTGATGGTCAATCCCGGCGTTCCCGTCGCAACCCGCGACGTGTTCAACGCGCTGGGCTTGCGCAATGGCGAGCTATTGGTCGGCGTCACCGACGTGCTGTTGCGGGACCGCTGGCCCGACGACAAGGCGTCGCTGGAAGAATGGGTCGAGGCGCTCGCCGCCAACTCCAACGATCTGGAGACGCCCGCCATGCGCGTCCAGCCGGTGATCGGCGACGTCATCGCGGCGCTCAACGCCACCAACGGCGCCTGGCTGGCGCGGATGTCCGGATCGGGCGCCACCTGCTTTGCGATCTACGAGAACACCGCCGAAGCCGGCCGCGCAGCGGAAAAGATCCGCCGCGATCACCCGGGCTGGTGGGTGCATGCGGGGACGTTGAGTTAGCTAGATTTCGTAGGGTGGGCAAAGCGAAGCGTGCCCACCATCGCAAGCGGAAATGCTGATGGTGGGCACGGCGCAAGAGCGCCTTTGCCCACCCTACGGCTACGCATTGGGCCGTCGCGCCAGCGCCAGCGAAATACCGAGGCCGGCAATGAACAGCCCCGAGCCCTGCCGCAATCGTTGAAGCAAGTTCGGCCGGCGCGTGAGACTGTCGCGCGCGGTCGTGGCCATCATCACGACGACGATATCGACAAGTGTATTCAGCGCCACCGAGATCAGTCCCAGCGCCATGAACTGCAGCGCCGGATAGCTGCCGGTGGGGTCGAGAAATTGCGGAATGAAGGCCAGGAAGAACGCGGCAGTCTTCGGATTCAAGGCTTCGACCAGCACGCCTTCCCGGAACACCCGTTGTGTGCCGACGGCGCTGGCCTGCTCCGGCACCCATTTCCCGGCTTCGCGAAACGTCTTGATGCCGAGCCACACGAGATAGATGGCGCCGGCGAATTTCAGCGCGGTGAAGAGTTCAGCGCTGGCAAGGATGATCGCGGAGACGCCAAGCCCGCCCGCGATCACATGCACAAGCCCGCCGAGCGCCGTTCCGAATGTCGAAGCGATGCCGGCCCGCTTGCCGCCGGACAGCGTGCGGGCCGCGACGTAAAAGATTCCAGGACCGGGGACTGCGGCGATGACCAGCGCCGCTAACAGGAACAGGGTGAAATTGGTGCCGTTCAATATGATCTCTTCGTAGGATGGGTGGAGCGAAGCGATACCCATCGATTGTTGGCGATGGGGTGAGTGATGGGTATCGCTTCGCTCCACCCATCCTACGGACGACTAGTGCGACCGTGCCAGACAGAACGCCACGACCTGCTCAAGCGCGGTCTTCATCGGCGAGGCCGGGAATAGAGCCAGTGCATCCACCGCCATCGCGCCGTAATGCTGGGCGCGGCTGATCGTGTCTTCCAGCGCGCGGTGCTTGGTCATCAGCCCGATGGCGTGATCGAGGTCGCTGTCGCCGATCTCGCCGCGCTCCAGTGCCTTGATCCAGAACTTGCGCTCGCTGTCATTGCCGCGGCGGAACGCCAGTACCACCGGCAGCGTGATCTTGCCCTCGCGGAAATCGTCGCCGATGTTCTTGCCGAGCTTCGCGGCCTTGCCGCCATAGTCGAGCACGTCGTCGACGAGCTGGAACGCGATGCCGAGATTCATGCCGACCGAGCGGCACGCGGTCTGTTCGGCCTTGGGCCGGTTGGCGATGACAGGACCGACCTCGCAGGCGGCGGCGAACAGTTCGGCCGTCTTGCCCCTGATGACGGCGAGGTATTCGTCCTCGGTGGTCGCGGTGTTCTTGGCCGCCGCAAGCTGCATCACTTCGCCTTCGGCGATGGTGGCGGCGGCGGAGGAGAGAATATCAAGCGCGCGCAGCGAGCCGACTTCGACCATCATGCGGAAGGCCTGACCGAGCAGGAAGTCGCCGACCAGCACGCTCGCCTCATTGCCCCACAGCATCCGCGCCGACAGCTTGCCGCGGCGCAGCTCGCTTTCGTCGACGACGTCGTCATGCAACAGCGTCGCGGTGTGCATGAATTCGACCGCGGCGGCGAGCTTGATATGGCCGTCGCCGGAATAGTTGGAGAGCTGGGCCATCGCCAGCGTCAGCATTGGGCGCAGGCGCTTGCCGCCGGAGGAGATCAGGTGGTTGGCGACCTCCGGGATCATGGTGACTTCCGACCCCGTCCGCGACAGGATCGTGGCATTGACCCGCTCCATGTCGGCGGCGACGAGCCCGACCAGCGCGTCTATCGAAGCGTTCGGGCTCTCGAAGGGTACAATAACCGCCACGCGGGTCTCCAATTTTGGCCAATTCGCACTATCCTTGTTCTACAATAGAAAGTGCCGATGATGGCGGCAAGGGCACGAAGCGATTGACAGGCCCGGTGCCGCCGCCACACCCGGGGCAAAAAGGAGCACATCCGTTGCGGGAATTGGTCAGGACCAACGATATCGTGCTGGTTTCCGCTGTAGGCGCGCTGCTCGACGGCGCCAATATCCATCATCTGGTGCTCGACCAGAACATGAGCGTGATCGAGGGGTCGCTTGGCATCCTGCCGCGCCGAATCCTGGTTCACGAGGACGACAATCGCGCGGCCCGCCAGTTGCTGTCGGAAGCGGGCCTGGCCCACGAATTGCGTCCCGATGAGTGACCCCGTCCTCGAACTCACCGAGGACGCGTTTCTCGGCGGGCAATTGCGTCTGACGCAACTGAAATCGGGGCACCGCGCCGGCCATGATGCGGTGCTGCTGGCGGCGGCCACCGCAGCCCGTTCTGGCGATCGCGTCGCCGATTTCGGCGCCGGCATCGGGGCCGCGGGGCTGGCGGTTGCAAGGCGCGTGGCCGGCATCGATCTCGTTCTGGTCGAGATCGATCCGGCGCTGGCTGGTATTGCGCGCGCCAATGCGGCGGCGAACGGGATTCAAGCCGGTGTGATCGTGCTCGATGTCGAAGCCGATGCCACGGCCTTTGCCGCGGCGGGCCTGGTTCCCGACAGCGTCGATGCCGTGCTGATGAATCCGCCCTTCAACGATCCGGCGCGGCATCGCGTCTCGCCGGACACCGCGCGCGGCATCGCGCACATGGCGACCGCAACGACGCTTCCAAAATGGGTGCACGCGGCGCGTCGCATTCTCAAATCTAGGGGAGCGCTGACGCTGATCTGGCGCGCCGATGGATTGGCCGACGTGCTCGCGGCGCTTGATCACGGTTTCGGGAGCCTGCAGCTTCTGCCGGTTCACGGCGACGCAGGCTCGCCCGCCAACCGCATCCTCGTCCGCGCCGTCAAGGGTGGACGGGCGCCGACGCAAATCCATCCCGCCCTGATGCTCAATGGTGAGTCAGGGCTGCCCAACGAACGGGTGCAGGAGATTTTGGCGGGGAAGGGAACCTTGCCGCTTGCGAGCCAATAAAGCGCGGTCCGCGCGCCCCAATTCCCAGAGCAGGACGCTATTGCGGAAGCGTCTCTGACTGTTGTTTGGGCGACGATGTAAAATGGATCGCGGCCAGAAGGCTGCCGATGAGCATTATCAGCAGGTAGATTTTCATGTCAGTCTCCGCTGCACCATTGCAGCCTTAACATCTGCAAGGCAAAAGGCGTTCCGGCCGAAAACGGCGTTTCGTCTTTGCAATGACACTGGTGCGATAAAAAATGGTTAATTCGAGGTAACGGCATGAGTGAACAAATAAGTGATCGCGCGGGATTGCCGAACCTCATTGACCGGATGAAACAACTCATTCCGGCGAAATTCCGGCGCGACGCCGCGGTCGTCCCTGTCGTTCGCCTGTCGGGTGTCATCGGTGCGGTGACGCCGCTAAGGCCGGGCCTGACGCTGGCCGGCATCGCCAAGACGCTCGAACGCGCCTTCGCCACCCGCCACGCCAAGGCGGTGGCGCTGGTGATCAATTCGCCCGGCGGCTCGCCGGTGCAATCGCGCCAGATCTTTTTGCGGATCAGGCAGCTAGCGGCGGAAAAGAAGCTGCCGGTGCTGGTGTTCGTCGAGGACGTCGCGGCGTCCGGCGGCTACATGATCGCCTGTGCGGGCGACGAGATTTTTTGCGATCCGTCCTCGATCCTCGGCTCGATCGGCGTGGTCGGCGGCAGTTTCGGCTTTCAGGACCTGATCAAGCGAATTGGTGTCGAGCGGCGGCTATACACGGCAGGCGAGCACAAGGCGATGCTGGATCCGTTCCTGCCCGAAGACCCCGATGACGTCGCGCGTCTCAAGGCGCTCCAGCGCGAGATCCACGCCATCTTCATCGCGCTGGTCAAAGGCGCCCGCGGGGCACGCCTCAAGGACGCCGATGACGTCCTGTTCACCGGCGAATATTGGGCGGGCGAAAAGTCGGTCGCGCTCGGCCTCGCCGACAAGATCGGCGATATCAGATCGACGCTGCGCGAGCGGTTTGGCGAGAAGGTACTGACACCGGTCATCGCGCCCGCCAGCGGGATGCTGTCCGGGCTGCTCGGCCGGAGGTCACCGGGGGCGGGCTCGCTGGCCGCGCTCGACGGTATCGGGGGACTGCCGGACGACCTGATTTCCGCGCTGGAGACAAGGGCGATTTGGGCCAAATTCGGATTCTAACGCGTAAGTGAGCGCGCCATTTAGTCCCAAAAGCGCAATTGCGGCGCAGCCCGGCTTCGGCGAGAATGCGCTTATTGGGGGCTGATACGTGAACGACAAGGATCGACCGATGCCGCCGCTGATCGCATTCGCGGGTGCCCTGGGAGGGCTCGCCGTGGTCCGCTGGGCCTACAAGACTGCCGTCCGCATCAACAGGGAACTGGAAGAGGCGCGCCTGGCACGCGTCGCCGAGGCCACACAGACCGCCGAAATTCCCACCCTCCGCCGCGACCCCGTCACCGGGGCCTATCGCCCGGGCTAGCCTGTTTTCGTCATGCCCGGGCCTGTCCCGGGCATCCACGTCTTTGGCTCAACGACAACGAAAGAACGTGGATGGCCGGGCCAAGCCCGGCCATGACGGAGAGACTGGGCGAATTTCTCGCTTCCTGGCGCCCCCGCTTCGCCTTGATTCCCTGTCCCTACGCCGATACGGTCCCGCGCTTCCAAAACCCCCTCGCGAGCCCGATTCTGCCGATGGACGCACTTCCCGATCACATGCGCCCGGAACGTTCGTTCCAGGGATTCATTCTCGCCCTCCAGCGCTTCTGGGCGGAGCAGGGCTGCGTGATCCTGCAGCCCTACGACATGGAAATGGGCGCGGGCACCTTCCATCCCGCCACCACGCTGCGCGCGCTCGGGCCGAAGCGCTGGAATGCGGCCTATGTGCAGCCCTCGCGGCGACCCAAGGACGGCCGCTACGGCGAAAATCCCAACCGGATGCAGCACTATTACCAGTTTCAGGTGATCATGAAGCCGTCGCCGCCGAACCTTCAGGATCTGTACCTGAAGTCGCTCGCCGCGATCGGAATCGATTCCAGCGTTCATGACATCCGCTTCGTCGAGGACGATTGGGAAAGCCCGACGCTTGGCGCCTGGGGGCTCGGCTGGGAGTGCTGGTGCGACGGCATGGAAGTCAGCCAGTTCACTTACTTCCAGCAGGTCGCGGGCGTCGAATGCGCGCCGGTCGCGGGTGAACTCACTTACGGGCTCGAGCGCCTGGCGATGTATGTGCAGGGCGTCGACCGCGTCTACGATCTCAACTTCAACGGCCGCGAGGGCGCCGACAAGGTGACCTATGGCGACGTCTTCCTGCAGGCCGAGCAGGAATATTCCCGGCATAATTTCGAATACGCCGACACCGCGATGCTGTTCGAGCAGTTCAGGATGGCGGAAGACGCCTGCAAAAAATATCTCGCGGCCGGCTGGAAAGAGGGCGGCAATCAGAAGGAACATCTGATGGCGCTGCCGGCCTATGACCAGTGCATCAAGGCGAGCCATGTCTTCAACCTGCTCGATGCCCGCGGCGTGATCTCGGTCACCGAGCGGCAGAGCTACATCATGCGCGTGCGCGAACTGGCAAAAGCCTGCGGCGAAGCCTGGGTTCACACCGAAGCGGGCAGGGCGGTCTGATGCCTGATCTTCTCCTCGAACTCTTCTCCGAAGAAATCCCCGCGCGCATGCAGGCGAAGGCGGCAGACGATCTGCGCCGCATGGTGACCGACAAGCTCGTTGCCGAGGGCCTCGTCTACGAAGGCGCAAAGGCGTTCGCGACGCCGCGGCGGCTGGCGCTGACCGTGCACGGCATTCCCCAGCGTCAGTCCGACCTGAAGGAAGAGCGCCGCGGCCCGCGCGTCGGCGGCCCCGATGCGGCGATCCAGGGATTCCTGAAGGCGACCGGCCTTGCCCGGATCGAGGACGCCAAGATCCAGACCGACCCGAAGAAGGGCGATTTCTATATCGCACTGATCGAAAAGCCGGGACGCGCCACCATCGACGTGCTCGCCGAGATTCTGCCCGTCATCATCCGGACCTTCCCGTGGCCGAAATCGATGCGCTGGGGCGAACGATCGGCGAAGTCAGGCTCGCTCTCCTGGGTGCGACCGCTGCATTCGATCATCGCGACCTTCGGTCCCGAGACCGAAGAGCCCGACGTGGTGAAGTTTGCCGTCGACGGCATCGAGACGGGGCAGACCACGTTCGGCCACCGCTTCATGGCGCCCGCTGCGATCTCTGTGCGCCGCTTCGAGGACTATGAAGCCAAGCTGAAGGCCGCCAAGGTCGTGCTCGACCCGCAGGCGCGCAAGGACATCATCCTTGAGGACGCGAAGGAACTGGCATTCGCGCAGGGGCTTGATCTGGTCGAGGACCAGGTGCTGGCGGACGAAGTCGCAGGCCTCGTGGAGTGGCCGGTCGCGCTGATGGGATCGTTCGAAAAGGAATACTTGTCGATCCCGGACGAGGTGATCCGCGCCACCATCCGCAACAATCAGAAATGCTTCGTGGTGCGCGATCCCAAGACGGGCAAGCTCGCCAACAAGTTTATCCTGACCGCCAATATCGAGGCGACCGACGGCGGCAAGGTGATCATATCAGGTAACGAACGCGTCATCCGTGCGCGGCTGTCGGACGCCAAATTCTTCTACGAGACCGACCTGAAGACGAAGCTGGAAAGCCGGCTGCCGAAATTCGAGCAGATCGTGTTCCATGAGAAGCTCGGCACGCAGGCTGAGCGGATCAAGCGCATCGAGCGTCTGGCCGCGGAGATCGCGCCGCTGGTGGGTGCCGATGTCGAAAAAGCCAAGCGCGCGGCGCATCTGGCAAAAGCGGATTTGCTGACCGAAGTCGTCGGCGAATTCCCCGAGCTGCAGGGCTTGATGGGGAAGTACTACGCGCAGGCGCAGGGCGAAGACGCCTCCGTCGCGGCCGCAAGCGAGGAGCATTACAAACCGCAAGGGCCCGCCGATCGCGTTCCGACAGATCCGGTGAGCGTGGCGGTCGCGCTCGCCGACAAGATCGATACGCTCGTCGGCTTCTGGACGATCGACGAGAAGCCGACGGGATCAAAGGATCCGTATGCGTTGCGGCGTGCTGCCTTGGGCGTTATACGTATCTTGCTCGAGCAGGGCAGGCGATTGTCTCTCACGACCATCCTGGAGTGGTCGATCGCGCTGCACATCATGCGCGGCTCGGAAGCCCGGTTTGAAAATATTGTTGAGGCGATGCGCGATCCGACCCGCGGATCGGACTTCCTGCGAAAACGCGGGACGACGTCATCCGGCGACCAATTACCAGCGCTGATCCGCGACATGATTTCCTTCTTCGCCGATCGCCTGAAAGTCCAGCTCCGCGATCAGGGCGCGCGGCACGATCTCGTCGATGCCGTGTTCTCGCTTGGCGGACAGGATGATCTGCTGCAGGTGGTGCGCCGCGTCGACGCGCTTGGAAAGTTCCTCGACACTGACGACGGCAAGAACCTGCTTGCTGGGACCAAGCGTGCGAGTAACATCCTCGCGATTGAAGAGAAGAAGGACAAGCGCACCTTTGACGGTGCGCCCGATGTCGGGCTCTATGCGTTGCTCGAGGAAAAGGCGCTCGCCAAGGCGATCGACCAGGTCAAGAGCGAGGCCGGAGCCGCGGTGCAGAAGGAAGATTTTGCTGCTGCGATGAGCGCGATGGCAAAGCTGCGTCCGGCGGTCGATGCGTTCTTCGACAAGGTCAAGGTCAATGACGATGAACCCAAGGTCCGCGAGAACCGACTAAAACTCCTGAACGAGATCCGCGCGGCCACCCGCGCGGTGGCGGATTTTTCCAAGATCGAAGGCTAGACCATGGATCGTCAGACGCTCGCCGCTTATGACCAGGATGCGGCGGCGTTCGCGAAGGACTGGCTCGGCCAGCCGGCGCCGGTCGACCTGCAGGAAATCGTCGAGCGGTTTTTTGTGCGCGGCGGCAATTCGGCCGATATCGGCTGCGGTTGCGGCCGCGAGGTCGCCTGGCTTCACGCGAACGGTTTTTCGGCGGCCGGCTTCGATGCCTCGGAAGGCCTGCTCAGCGAAGCGCGCCGGCGCTATCCCTCCTACAAGTTCGCGCATGCCGAACTGCCCGATCTGAACGGCATCGGCACCTTCGACAACGTGTTGTGCGAAACCGTGATCATGCATCTCGGCCGCAAGGAGATCGCGGCATCGGTTCGCCGCCTGCTCGATATCGTCAAGCCCAGCGGCATCCTCTATCTGAGCTGGCGCGTCACCGAGGGTGCCGATCAGCGCGACGCGCAGGGCCGGCTCTACGTCGCGTTCGATCCGGCGGTCGTGCGGGCGGAGCTGAAGGATGCGGTCGTGTTGCTCGACGAGGAGATCGTCAGTGCCTCATCGGGGAAGAGGATCCACCGGCTCGTGGTGAAGAAGGCGGGGCTCGAAATACGCGAGTAGCCTGTGTCCCGTAGGGTGGGCAAAGCGCAGCGTGCCCACCATTCAAAGCAACGGTTCGGAGAAATGGTGGGCACGGTGCAATCGCGCCTTTGCCCACCCTACGGCACCGCGTCCGGGGACAGGCAAACGAAAGCCCCGCCTGGAGGGGACGCCAGGCGGGGCTTTTGTCCGGTCGTATCTCGCGCACATCCGCTTGCGCGGCGCCCGGACCTATCGTTCAGGCTACTGAGGTCTAATCGACCACCTGAACGATGCGACGTGAACGCGGTTCGACCAATATCGTCTGGCCGTTCACCACGGTGTAGCGATAGGGCGTCATGCCGAATGATTGCGGCACGTCGTAAACGGTCACGCCGGTTTCCGGCAGCACGCCGCCGACGACTACGCGCTCGGAGATCGTGTAGTTCGGCACGCGCTCACGCACGATATATTCGCGGAAGGCGGGACGCTGGTCGGCAACGATGCCTTCATGTTCGCCGACGACGACAGTGCTGCCGCCGGCTGTGCCGATCGTGGTCTGCGCCTGAGCCGCGATCGGGGCGGCCATCGCCCCGGCGATCGCCGCGATGGCAAATAGTCTGTTCCGCATGATCTACTCCTTCGCGAGAAGAGGCGCCGGCTTTGCCAGCGCACACAATGCGGGCCAATTCATCCCGTGCGGCATTGTTCCGGAAAAGTGCGGCCTCATCCGAGGCATTTCTGGGGAATTGTTGCGGAGGCTGGAACCCCTTGAAGGGCTTAAGCGTCTTGCTATTCCGGCGCCGCGCCAGCGGCTAAGTTGCCGCCCTCGATTCGAATTCCCATCCCCCGATCACCCGGAGATTCCAATGACCATCACCGCTGCGCATGTTCCCGCGATCGTTGCCCTTCTCGCCGGGATCTTCATCCTGATCATGCCGCGGCTGTTGAACTACATCGTCGCGATCTACCTGATCTTCGTCGGGCTGGTGGGCCTCGGCGTGCTCAAGATGTTTAGGTTCTAGCGCGGGAAAGCGGGGTTTCGCGGCTTGCGCGGAACCCCTCAAAATGGTGTAAGGCGCGCAATCTTCTCCCTTTTTCGGATAGTTGGAATCCATGGCCAAAGCCGTCGCGAAGTCCAAGAAGGCTGCAGTGAAATCTGTAGCGAAATCAAAGCCATCCGCCCGATCCAAGGCCGCCGCTGCGCCTGCAGCCCGCAAGGCGCTGAACAAGGCCCCGGCCAAGCCGGTCGCCAAGGTCGCCGCCAAGAAGGCTCCGGTCCGCAAACCGGCTGTTGAGGCGGTAAAATCCGGCAAGTGGGTCTATACCTTCGGGGACGGCAAGGCGGAGGGCAAAGCGGGCCTGCGCGATCTGCTCGGCGGCAAGGGCGCCAATCTCGCCGAGATGGCCAATCTCGGCCTGCCGGTGCCTCCCGGCTTCACCATTCCGACCTCGGTCTGCACCTATTTCTACGCGCACGACAAATCCTATCCGGCCGCGTTGAAGACGCAGGTCGAGAAGGCGCTCGAACATGTCGGCAAGCTGACCGGCAAGGCGTTCGGCGATTCGAAGAATCCGTTGCTGGTGTCGGTCCGTTCCGGCGGCCGCGCCTCGATGCCGGGCATGATGGACACCGTCCTCAACCTCGGCCTCAACGACAAGACGGTCGAAGCGCTCGCCGAACTCTCCGGCGACCGGCGCTTTGCCTATGACAGCTATCGCCGCTTCATCACGATGTATTCGGACGTGGTGCTCGGCTTCGAGCATCATCACTTCGAGGACATCCTCGACACCTTCAAGGACAGCCAGGGCTACACGCTCGACACGGACCTCACCGGCGACGACTGGGTCGAGCTGGTCGGCAAGTACAAGGAAGCGGTGGCCCGCGAGACCGGCAAGGATTTTCCGCAGGATCCGCACGAGCAATTGTGGGGCGCGATTGGCGCGGTGTTTTCATCCTGGATGAACGCGCGCGCGGTGACCTATCGCAAACTGCACGACATTCCGGAGTCGTGGGGCACGGCTGTCAACATACAGGCCATGGTGTTCGGCAACATGGGCGAGACGTCGGCGACCGGCGTTGCGTTCACGCGCAATCCCTCGACCGGCGAGAGCAAGCTCTACGGCGAATTCCTGATCAACGCGCAGGGCGAGGACGTGGTGGCGGGCATCCGCACGCCGCAGGACATCACCGAGGAAGCGCGCCAGGAATCCGGCTCCGACAAGGCATCGATGGAAAGCGCGATGCCGGAGGCGTTCAAGGAACTGACGCGCATCTACACGATGCTCGAGAAGCACTACCGCGACATGCAGGACATGGAGTTCACGGTCGAGCAGGGCAAGCTGTGGATGCTGCAGACCCGCGGCGGCAAGCGCACCGCGAAGGCGGCGCTGCGCATCGCGGTCGAACTCGCCAATGAAGGCCTGATCTCGAAAAAGGACGCGGTGATGCGGATCGATCCGGCGTCGCTGGATCAGTTGCTGCACCCGACCATCGATCCCCAGGCCAAGCGCGACGTGATCGCAACCGGCCTGCCGGCTTCGCCGGGCGCGGCATCGGGCGAGATCGTGTTCTCGTCGGATGAAGCCGCAAAACTTCAGGCCGACGGCCGCAACGTCATTCTGGTGCGGGTCGAAACCAGCCCGGAAGACATTCACGGCATGCACGCGGCGGAGGGTATTCTCACCACCCGCGGCGGCATGACCTCGCACGCCGCCGTGGTCGCCCGCGGCATGGGCAAGCCCTGCGTCTCCGGCTGCGGCGCGATCCGCGTCGATTACGGCCGCGGCACCATGAGCATCGGCTCGCGCACCTTCAAGACCGGCGACGTCATCACCATCGACGGCTCGCTCGGCCAGGTCTTGGCCGGCAAGATGCCGATGATCGAGCCAAAACTGTCGGGCGAGTTCGGCACGCTGATGGGCTGGGCCGATGCCGTCCGCAAGCTCGGCGTCCGCGTCAACGGCGATACGCCCGATGACGCGCGCACCGCGGTGAAGTTCGGCGCCGAGGGCATCGGCCTGTGCCGCACCGAGCACATGTTCTTCGAAGAGACCCGCATCCGCACCGTGCGCGAGATGATCCTCTCCGAGGACGAGCAGTCGCGCCGCGCCGCGCTGTCGAAGCTGCTGCCGATGCAGCGCGCCGACTTCGTCGAGCTGTTCGAGATCATGAAGGGCCTGCCGGTCACGATCCGTCTGCTCGATCCGCCGTTGCACGAGTTCCTGCCGCACACCCAGGCCGAGATCGAGGAAGTCGCGCGCGCAATGAACACCGATCCGCGCAAGCTCGCCGATCGCGCCCGCGATCTCGCCGAGTTCAACCCGATGCTCGGCTTCCGCGGCTGCCGTCTTGCGATTGCCTACCCTGAAATCGCCGAGATGCAGGCGCGCGCGATCTTCGAGGCCGCAGTCGAAGCCGAGAAGCGCACCGGCAAGGCCGTCGGCCTCGAGGTGATGGTGCCGCTGATCGCGACCAAGGCCGAGTTCGATCTGGTCAAGGCGCGCATCGACGCCACCGCGCAGTCGGTGATGAAGGAGACCGGCAAGAAGCTCGCTTATCAAGTTGGTACCATGATCGAGTTGCCGCGCGCGTGCCTGATGGCTGGCGACGTGGCGCAGACCGCGGAGTTCTTCTCCTTCGGCACCAACGACCTGACGCAAACCACCTACGGCATCAGCCGCGACGACGCTGCGAGCTTCCTCGGCACCTATGTCAGCAAGGGAATCCTCGAGATCGATCCGTTCATCTCGGTCGATCGCGACGGCGTCGGTGAGCTCGTGAAGATCGGCGTCACCCGCGGCCGCAAGGTCCGGCCGAATCTCAAGGTCGGCATCTGCGGCGAGCATGGCGGCGATCCTGCATCAGTGGCATTCTGCCACGAGATCGGGCTCGACTACGTCTCGTGCTCGCCCTACCGCGTGCCGATCGCGCGGCTGGCCGCAGCGCAGGCGGCGCTGGGCAAGACGGTGGTGAGCCAGGCGTAAGTTTTTTCGCATCGCCAATCACAAAGACGACGTGATGCCCGGGCCAGTCCCGGGCATTCGTGTTTTTGCACACATGTGAGAGCCGTCATTGCGAGGAGCGAAGCGACGAAGCAATCCATCTATCCGTTATGCCGCGGCGATGGATTGCTTCGCTTCGCTCGCAATGACGCTGAAATACTCAGCATGCTATCGTGAATTGGAACTCGCGACCCATAGGTGATGTACGCGTGCACGCCCATACGTGCGCGAAAATTTCTTCATCATCTTCGTTGACGGGATATTTACCACTTTCATCGCGCGCCTGTTTACCAACACTTCTCGTACATCTCGCGAAATTCGCGCGATCTCTTGCGTGTAGCGCACGCGCCACGCCGATTAACTCCCCGGCAACCTAAATTCGATACCAACAGAAAAGGTCGAATTGCACGGATGTACTGACGTTCGGCCCGTGTAAGCGTTGCGTGAGCGTACAATGTTTGTGTTGCGTAACCAGCCGAAGGGCGCGCGGTTCGCGCTCTTCGGCTTCGGTCTCTGCATCTTCGCATTGATGCCGACCGAGATCGGATATCAGGATATCGCCTCGCTGCTGGCGCGCCAGCCGGGCGTTGCCGAGCGCTGGCAGAAGCGTGTGTTCTCCTCCGCCGGCAGCACCATCCAGGTCGCGACGTTCTCCTTCGGGCGTCCGATCGGCACCTCGTCGCCGCAAACCGCGACCTACCGTCTCGCCAGCCTAGACAATCAGGGTATCGACATCACCGGTTCGGTGACGCGCAATCCCATCGTCGCGCCGCCGCCGCGCTATCACGCCGCCGACTTTCCCAAGGTTGACCGCACGCTGAAGGGCGACCGCCTCGTCATCGCGCCGCCTCCGCCGGCAGCGGAGACGACAGGCCCGGCCGAGCGCGCGCCGGCGATCGAGGATCCCGCAACATCAAATTCATCGGTCAAGGGCGCCAAAACCGCCGAAGCAAAGACCGCCGAGACCGCGCCCCCGGTCGAGCGCGCGCCGCTCGATCCCGAGCTGCAGGCCGCACTGAACGCGCCGCCGCTGGATATGTCGCTCTCGCTGGAGAGCAAGCCGCAGGACCAACTCAAGGTCGCGCCGAAAGCGGCGACGCCACCGCGCGATGGTTTTTCCTTCAAGACCTCGAGCCTGTTCTTCGGCTCATCGCTCGGCTCGCCCGAAAGCATCGAACGCTGGCAGCCCGGTGAAGAGCCGGTCATCGTCATGCCGGTCACGCGGCCCGATCCTGATATGAAGGTGATGGCATCGCTCCCCGTCGACGCCGACGGGCCGGTGCGGGCGGGCGAGATGGGCGAGAGCGTCGCGCCAAAGGGCGAAGTCAACGCCGACAACCAGCGCGCCAAGACACCGGCCGAGCGTCTCGGCCTGTTCGATGAGAAATCGCGCGCCAAGTCGGAGAAGTGCCTCGCCGAAGCGGTCTATTTCGAAGCCCGTGGCGAAGCCGTGCGCGGCCAGATGGCGGTGGCGCAGGTGGTCTTGAACCGCGCCTTCTCCGGCAAATATCCTGACACCGTGTGCGGCGTGGTCTACCAGAACAAGCACCGCCATCTGGCGTGCCAGTTCACCTTCGCTTGCGACAACAACAAGGACGTCATCCGCGAGCCCGACATGTGGGAGCGCGCGAAGAAGATCGCGAAGGCGATGCTCGACGGCCAGGTCTGGCTGCCGGAGGTCGACAAGTCGACGCACTACCACGCCTATTGGGTGCGCCCGTCCTGGGTCAGTGAAATGAAGAAGATGTACAAGACCGGCGTACATACCTTCTATCGGCCGCGCGCCTGGGGCAATGGCAGCGATGCGCCAAGCTGGGGCACCGCCGCCGAGACCGCCGCGATCTCCGCCAAGCTCGCCGAAGCCGCGCAAAGCTCGGCCGAGCAGGCGAGTGTGAAGCGGTAACTCATCCGTCGTCCCTGCGCACACAGGGACCCATAACCACCGGCGGTGGTTGTTGGACGAAGCCGAGCGGCGAGCGCCTCCTCAAATCGCGCGGCCGCGGCGTATGGGTCCTTGCGTTCGCAGGGACGACATCTCGGCGAGCGACCCGGCCCCTAATATTGCTCTCATTGCCCTCGCCAATTTTGCAGAGCTGCCCTGCAGCGGAAAATTTTTCTCTTCCGCCCCCTTGGGGTTTTCATGCATCTGCATTAACTCACCGTAACGTTTCGCGCGGCCATCACGGGCGCGGACTCGCCCAAGGGGAAACCAATGGCTGCAACGACCGGCGATACCAGTCCTTCCTCCGGCACCTGGCGCACGCCGCTCGTCATCATCATTTGTGGCTGCGCCATTGCGCTGTTGAGCTTCGGGCCGCGCTCCAGCCTCGGTTTCTTCGTCCAGCCGATGAGCCGCGAGTTCGCCTGGGGCCGTGACGTCTTCGGCCTCGCACTGGCGCTGCAGAACCTGCTATGGGGACTGGGGCAGCCGATCGCAGGCGCCATCGCCGATCGTTTCGGCATCCTGCGGGTGATGATCGTCGGCGCGTTGCTCTATGCCGGCGGCCTGCTGCTAATGCGCTACTCCACGGCGCCGCTGTCGCTCGATATCGGCGCCGGCGTCCTGATCGGCTTCGGGCTATCAGGCTGTTCGTTCAATCTCGTGCTGTCGGCGTTCAGCAAACTGTTGCCGCCGGAGCGGCGCGGCATCGCGCTCGGCGCCGGCACCGCGGCCGGCTCGTTCGGCCAGTTCCTGTTCGCACCGTTTGGCGTCGCCATGATCGACAATTTCGGCTGGCAGGCGGCGCTGACGGTCTTTGCACTGCTGATGCTCCTGATCATACCGCTGTCGCTGGCGATCGCGACGCCGCCATCGACGACATCGTCGTCGAACGTTTCTGCCGCCGATCAGCAGTCGTTCAAGACCGCGCTGGCGGAGGCGTTTGGGCATCGCTCCTATGTTCTGCTGGTGCTGGGCTTCTTCACGTGCGGCTTCCAGCTCGCCTTCATCACGGTGCATCTGCCCGCCTATCTCGCCGATCAGGGCGTGTCATCGCAGACCGGCGGCTGGGTGGTCGCGGCGATCGGTCTGTTCAACATCATCGGCTCGCTCAGCGTCGGCTGGCTGCAGAACAAGTACCCGAAGCGCTACATCCTCTCGCTGATCTACCTTGCCCGCGCTTTGGCGATCATCGCCTTCATCTCGTTTCCGATCACGACATTCTCGGCGATCATGTTCGGCGCCGTCTCCGGCCTGACCTGGCTCTCGACGGTGCCGCCGACCTCGGCGCTGGTGGCGCTGATGTTCGGCACGCGCTGGTTCGCGACGCTGTATGGCTTTGCCTTCGTCAGCCATCAGGTCGGCGGTTTCCTCGGCGTTTTGCTCGGTGGCATCGTGTTCGAGCAGTTCGGCTCCTACACGCCGATCTGGTGGCTCTCGATCCTGTTCGGTGTGCTGTCGGCGCTGATCAACCTGCCGATCGTCGAACAGCCGGTCGCGCGCCCGGTTGCACAACCCGCCTGATGCGGTAAACAGCCTCTCAAACCGCTTTTCGTCATGCCCGGGACAAACCCCGGTCATGACGCGTGGGCGATCAACGCAAGTCCGGGAGGTTGCCGTGGGAACGTTCAAGGCCATCAGGATCGACAAGGCGGACAAGGGCACCACCGCCGCGCTGACGCAGTTCGACGAAGCCGAGTTGATGGAAGGCGACGTCACCGTCGCGGTCGAGTGGTCGACGCTGAACTACAAGGATGGTCTCGCCGTCACCGGCAAGGCGCCGGTGGTGCGGCGTTTCCCGATGATCGCCGGCATCGATTTCGCAGGCACCGTCCAGCAATCCTCTCATCCCGCCTGGAAGGCCGGCGACAAGGTCGTCTGCAACGGCTGGGGAATGGGCGAGACCCATCTCGGCGCCTACGCCGAGAAGGCGCGCGTCAAGGGTGACTGGCTGGTGCGGCTGCCCGACGGAATCTCCGCGCGCGATGCGATGGCGATCGGCACCGCCGGCTACACCGCGATGCTGTCGGTGCTGGCGCTGGAGAGACACGGCCTGACGCCGAAGAGCGGCCCGGTCGTGGTGACCGGTGCGGCCGGGGGCGTCGGCTCGGTCGCGACCGCCGTGTTGTCGAAACTCGGCTATCACGTCATCGCGTCCACCGGGCGGACATCGGAGGCGGACTACCTCAAGGGGCTCGGCGCCGCCGAGGTGATCGATCGCGCCGAACTCGCCGGGCCCGCCAAGCCGCTGGCGAAGGAACGCTGGGCGGGCGGCGTCGACAGCGTTGGCTCGACCACGCTCGCCAACCTGCTTTCGATGACCAAATATGGCGGAGCTATCGCGGCTTGCGGCCTCGCGGCCGGCATGGATTTACCGTCGTCGGTCGCGCCGTTCATTTTACGTGGGGTGTGCCTTCTCGGCATCGATTCCGTGATGTGTCCGATCGAGCAGCGCAAGCTCGCCTGGAACCGCCTTGCCAACGATTTGGATAAGGGTAAACTAGCTGATATTACTCACGAAATAGGCCTGGATCAGGTGATCGGCGCGGGTGCCGAAATTCTCGCAGGCAAGGTCCGCGGTCGAATCGTGGTAAAAATTCTCTAAGGGTGTTCAGACTTTACCAACCAACGTGCTCCAATGTTGCCACGGTTGGTATGGTAAGCACGGGGTAAAGGCGGGCGCCCGCGCTCTTGTTCAAGTTGGAGTAGCTGCATGCTTGCGCGTTTGGTTCTGGGGGCCGTCTCGGCAGTCGCAATGATCGTTCCTGCGATGGCCGGGATGATGAATGCCGACGAGGCGCGCAGGTTTGTGTCGGGCAAGGTCTTCGCCTTCACCTGCTTTGATGGCACCCGCGGGGCGGGCCGCATTCTCGACGATCTCGGCGCGGCCGGTTCCATCCAGTTCAGCGGCTCGGGGCCTATCCGCCATGTCCGCCTGCCCGGGAACACGCTGCAGATTCGCGGCCAGGCCGTCTGCGCTTCCATCAAGGGGCTGCCGTTCGAGCCGTGCTTCAATCTCGACAAGCGGGACGATCGCTCGTTCCGCGGCTCGGTCTCGGGCATGGGCTTCGCCTATTGCGATTTCCGTCATCAGGGCGCCTCGCAGATGCTGATGGCGCGCTCGGTGGCGCGGCCGCGCTCGCTGCATCGCCGGGAGGAGGCGCCGCGTACGGTCGACGCACGTGCCGAAGTCACCGCACGGGTCGAAACGCCTGCGGTCGAGAGGGCCAAGCTCGAGCCGGTGAAGTCCGAGCCGGCCAAGTCTGCACCCGAGAGCGCCCCGGAGCTGCGTCGCTCGACCGATTGATCGCGCAACAGCGGCAGTAACCGGGTCGACAAGCCGGCCGCCTCGTGGGCCACGGGCGCGGCCGGATCATCCACCATCCCCGACTATTGGCTAATGCGAACCCGTAGTCATACGGGCTGGCGCATTCATGTCCTGGTAGCGAATCTGGTTCCAAGTGGTGGCCGGCAAGGGGAAGGCCGGGGCGGACCAACACATGAGAACAATCATGCCGCTGTATTTTTTTCGGATCAGCCATGGTCGCTACACGGGCGCGTCTGATCAGGGATCCGAATTCGAAAGCCGCGAAGCCGCCTGGTCCGAGATGACCAAGGTCTGCGGCAACCTGCTCGGCAGCCTTTCACGCAGCCTGAAACAGAATGCCGAATGGCAGATGGAGCTTCTGGACGAAGCCAAGAAGCCGGTGTTCAGGATTCGTCTGGTCGCCGAGTCAGTCCGTTAGCACTCCATCGCAACGCACGCCTGTATCCGGGTACTTTTACGCATCCGGGTAATTTTACTGAGCTTCCAGTTAACTATCGCTTGGAAACTGATGCGCTACGGTTGCCGAATATTCCCGGCGCATCGAAATTTGACGGCGGTTCCTCATAATTCAGCGGCGCCTGTCTCCAGCCTTTGAGGGTCAGCCATGTCCGCACTTTCCATTCGCGCCAAGGTCATCGCCGTGATCGCATTCATGCTGATCGCGATGTCCGGCATGGGCCTGCTCGCAATCCGCAGCATGCAGGTGATCAACGCCCACACGGTGGAAATCGCCACGAGCTGGCTTCCGAGCGTCCGCGTGCTTGGCGAGCTGCGCGCGGACATCAACCTGTTCCGTATTGCGCTGCGCGCCCATGTGATGGCGGAAACGCTGGATGCGAAGGCCGCCAACGACAAGCGGCTGGCCGGTATCCTCGAGCGGATTGCGAAGGATCGTAAGACTTACGAGCCGTTGATCTCTACTCCCGAAGAGCGCTCGATCTACGACAACTGGGCGCGCGCCTGGGACAGGTACATCACGGGTGTGCAGGAAGTCATCGAATTGTCGCGCCAGAGCATCGGGCGGATTCCGCATGAGGCGAGCGAGGCCATCTCCAAGAAGGTCGCGGTGATCGCCGCCGAATCCGATGCGTTCCTGGAAAAATCCATCAACCTCAACAATGCAGGTGCGGATACCGCGACCAGACAGGCCGCGGAAGGTTATAATTTCGCGTTCTGGGTCGTGCTGGGCATTGTCGCTGCCGTCGTCATCTGCGGCGTCGGCGTCGGCATGTATCTGGTTCGCGATCTCTCGCGCGGGATTGCCTCCATCGTGCAGCCGATGCAGGCGCTCGGAAGCGGCGACCTCGCTGCCCAAGTAACGCGCCGCGGCGAGAAGACCGAAATCGGCGCCATGGCCGATGCCTTGCAGGTGTTCAAGGATGCGCTGATCGCCAAGAAGGCCGCCGATGAAGCCGCGGCCCGCGACGCCGAAGCCAAGATCGAACGCGGCCGCCGCGTCGACGGCATCACGCGGGATTTCGAAGCCATGATCGGCGAGATCGTCGAAACCGTTTCCTCGGCCTCGACCGAGCTGGAAGCTTCCGCAGGCACGCTGACCTCGACGGCGGAACGCGCGCAGGAACTCGCCACCACCGTCTCGGCGGCCTCGGAAGAGGCCTCCACCAACGTGCAGTCGGTCGCATCCGCAACCGAGGAGATGGCGTCCTCGGTCAACGAGATCAGCCGCCAGGTACAGGAATCCGCGCGGATGGCGAGCGATGCGGTGGATCAGGCCGCGAGGACCAATGATCGCGTCGGCGAATTGTCGAAGGCGGCTGCCCGCATCGGCGACGTGATCGAGCTGATCAACACCATCGCAGGCCAGACCAACCTGCTCGCACTCAACGCGACGATCGAGGCGGCGCGCGCCGGCGAGGCCGGCCGCGGCTTTGCGGTCGTGGCGTCGGAAGTCAAGGCGCTCGCCGAACAGACCGCGAAGGCGACCGGCGAGATCGGCCAGCAGGTCACCGGCATCCAGTCGGCGACACAGGATTCCGTGAACGCCATCCAGGAGATATCGGGCACGATCGCAAAGCTGTCTGAAATTTCCTCGGCGATCGCAGCCGCCGTGGAAGAGCAGGGCGCGGCTACGCAGGAAATCTCCCGCAACGTGCAGCAGGCGGCGCAGGGCACGCAGATGGTCTCTGCCAACATCACCGACGTGCAGCGCGGCGCGACCGAGACGGAGACCGCCTCGTCGCACGTTCTGTCCGCGGCGCAGTTGCTGTCGGGCGACAGCAACCGTCTCAAGGTCGAGGTTGCCAAATTCCTCGAGTCGGTGCGCGCTGCCTGACCGGCATGCGCTAGTTAGCCTCCCGGGGAGACCGCCGGCGCAGGCGGCGGCGCCGACGCTTGCCTGCGGAACAGGATCCGCTGGTACAGCCAGCCGATCGCCACCAGCACCAGGCCGAGGCACATGAAGGACAGCGCGCGATAGACACCTGTCAGCGTCGACATGTCGATCAGGAAGGCTTTCAGGATCGTCAGTCCGATGACCACCGCGGACGCCAGCCGCGCGCGCTCCGAGTTGAAGAGGATGCCGATCCCGAGCAGCACGACACCGAACGCCAGGTATGCGATCGAATAGGTGTATTGCTCGGCGGCGGTGGTCGGACCCTCGGCGATGAACGGGCCGTGGTAGAGCCGCCGGATCTCGAACGTCACATAGGCCAGCGCGAGAATGAGCGCCGCTCCCGCGATCGTGTTGGCGTAGGCGACCGGACGGTGTCCGGCGACGGCATAGGACAATAGCAGCGCGAGCACCGCGGGCAGGGCGTAGCCCAGCAGCAGCAGGTTGATGACCGTGCCGCCGACGTCGATATGCCAGAGAATCGGATTTTCCAGTCCCAGTAACCCGAACAACGCCGCCAGGCCGGCAAACACCGTGAGGAGAATTGCGCCGGCGTTGTGAATCACGCTGCCGGTACGGATGCGCAGGCGCTCAAGCCCGATTGCCATCGCCAGTGCCACGCAGACCTGCAACGCAATCTCGGTGAGGCCAGCGCTCTGGCTATAGACGTCGCCCTGATTGACGACATGGCGGATTTCCATGAACGCCAGCAACACCGTGAACAGGATCGCCGCCGCCTCCACCGTCCGCAGCGGCGCGTCGTCGCCGCCGCGGCGCAGGAAGATGCTTCCGGCCCAGAACGAGAGCGCTGGAATGCCGTAGCCCCACAACAGCCAGTTGAAGATCGGCGTGGTACCGACCGCGGAACCGACAATGCGCGGATCGTCAGCGATCCGCAGCACCACGATGCCGGCGAGGATGGCAGCGAGCGTGCGCAGAAACGGGATCGGCCGCTGTGTCGAAATCCAGGCGGTGCCTGCCGACATCAAAGCCAATGAAATCGTCAGCCAGCCTTTTTCCAGCGCAAAGGTCAGCGCCAGCGCCAGCGCGGCGAGCGTGCCGGTGGCAAACAGCGCGATCGAGGCCTGCAATCCCGGGCGGTCCTCGCGCTTGGAGAGGATCTCGGTCGCGGCGGCATAGGCCGCGGCGAGCGCGACCGCGAGGATCGCAAACGGAATCGAGCGGTCGAGTTGCGCGATACGGGCGTAGAGCGCGACCAGAAGCGCCAGCGGCGTGAACACCGCCGCGGCCGACCAGATCACCGGTATGACCGGCCCCACAGAGCGGCCCTGCGCGAGGAATCCCGCCACGCCGAAGCCTGCCGCGAAGATCGCGGCCGAGATCAGGTGCAGCGACACCGATCCGTCCGTTGCGTTCGGCCCGATGCCTGACAACGGTCCGCCGGGCAGCACCAGCATGTCGGAATTGGCGCGAACGGCCCATTCGGCGAACACAACGAAGACCAATGCAGCCGCGGCTCCAACGGCGCCAGCCGCGGCATCGCTGCGCCAGGCGACGACAAGGCTGCCGGCCACCAGCAGGCCGAACACGATCATCGCGGTGTCGGCATGAAAACTGCCCAGCACGATCAAGGTGGCGCCGAACAAATAGGCCGCGAGCGAGCCCGATGAGATCGGCTCGACCTGTCCCTCGTCGGCGGGCGGGCCGAACATGAAGCCGCAGACGACAAGTGGCGCGGCGAGAATGAAGCCGACGAGAACGTGGAACGCATGCGGGCCGACCATCGAGGGGCCGCATTGCAGGCAGGGGAACGTCCACAGCAGCGCGAACACGATCGTGGTGACGGCGAGCCAGCGCCACAGTCTCACGCGTGCGAGGCCGAAAGCGGCGGCGGTGACGATCGCGAGATAGATGTAGAGCGCCCAGTAGTCGGCATTGCCGGAGGAGACCAGGACCGGCGTCACGAAGGCGCCGACGACGCCAAGTCCAGCCAGCGCCGGTCCGTGCAGCAGCGCCGCGGCCATCGTACCCATCGCCACCAGACCGAGCAGGATGAACGCGGTGGCGGGCACCAGGAAGCCGTACAGCGCGTAGGCGGCGTAGACGGTGGCAAAGGCCACTGCCGTTCCCGCGGCGGTGAGGATGGCCGGGATGTTTGCGATCGGCAGCGCGGCAATGGAAGACATGCTTTCCTTGCGCCGTGTCCATTCGCCCGCAAGCAGCAGGGCGAGCGCGAACAGGCCGCCGAGAATGGTGCGCACGCCGGGGCCGAGCAGACCGGCCTCGATCGAATAGCGCACCATGAAGAAGCCGCCGAGCGCCAGCGTCAGGCCGCCGACCCACACCACCCAGCGGGTGCCGATGGTTTCCTCGAAGCCGCGGTCGGGCTGCGGCAGGGGAGGCGGTGGAGGCGGCGG
>NZ_LLXZ01000115.1 GCF_001440395.1 Bradyrhizobium jicamae
TGCCTGCGACAAACGCGAAGCGTTTGCGCAAGGGAGCGAAGCGACGAAGCAATCCATACTTTCTTTGTAGAGAGATGGATTGCTTCGCTTCGCTCGCAATGACGGCGCCTAGCCGCTATGCTGTCCACCTTACGCGAGGACCCATCCCATGCAATACCGCCAACTCGGCCGCAGCGGCCTGAAGATTTCGCCGATTTGCCTCGGCACCATGATGTTCGGCGGCCCGACCGACGAGGCCACGTCGTCGCGCATCATTGCGAAAGCGCGCGAGGCCGGCATCAATTTCATCGACAGCGCGGACGCCTATAATGGCGGCCAGTCCGAACAGGTAGTCGGCCGCGCCATTTCAAACAATCGCGCGAACTGGATTCTGGCGACCAAGCTCGCCAACCAGATCGGCGACGATCCCAATCGCGGCGGGCTGTCGCGGCGCTGGGTGATGCAGGCGGCGGAAGAGAGCCTGAAGCGGCTCGGCACCGATTTCATCGATATCTACTATCTGCACAAGGAGGACCATGCGACGCCGCTGGAGGAGACAGTGCGCGCCATCGGCGATTTGATGCGCCAGGGCAAGATCCGCTATTTCGGCGTCTCGAACTACCGCGCCTGGCGCGTCGCCGAAATCTGCAACATATGCGACGACAACGGCATCGACCGCCCGATCGTCAGCCAGCCCTATTACAACGCTATGAACCGCATGCCGGAGGTCGAGCACTTCCCGGCCTGCGGCTATTATGGCCTCGGCATCGTGCCCTATAGCCCGCTGGCGCGCGGTGTGCTGACCGGCAAGTACAAGCCTGATGCCGCGCCCGACAAGGAGACGCGCGCCGGCCGCGCCGACAAGCGCATGATGCAGACCGAATGGCGGCCGGAATCGCTGCAGCTCGCGCAGGAGATCAAGCGCCACGCCGAGGCGCGCGGCATCAGCGCCGGACAGTTCGCGGTTTCATGGGTACTGAATTCAGCCTTCGTCAGCGGAGTGATCGCGGGCCCTCGCACGGAGGAGCAGTGGGACGACTATGTGAAGGCGCTCGACTATCGCTTCACGGCCGAAGACGAGGCGCTGATCGACCGGCTGGTGGTCAGCGGCCACCCCTCGACGCCGGGATTCAACGACCCGGCCTACCCGATCGAGGGACGGCGGGCGCGGACGGATGGCCATTCCCGGTGGCCTGAAAACCGGCTTGGCGGCGCCCACCACCCTTCGTTGTAGTAGAGTTCGAATGCACGGTAACGGGATAGTAACCTCGCCGTGGAAACGTCGCTGTTCAGGTGGAGGTCCATTGTGGTGGACGAGCACAGAACAGCACCCCGGCGGCGCCTGCTGAAGGCGGGCCGGATTTTGTTTGGCGGCGGCGCCACCATCGACTGCACCGTCCGCAATCTCTCCGAAACCGGCGCCGCTCTCGAGGTGAGTTCCCCCGTCGGCATTCCCGAACGCTTCACACTGGTGATCGAACCTGATCACATCCATGTGCCGTGCCGCGTCGTCTGGCGCAAGGAGACGCGGATCGGGGTTCATTTCGAAGTCTGATCGAGACAGCCGGCGTCGTGCGCGGCACGCGGCCGCGCACGACTATCGCGTGGCTATGGGAGCGAGTTCTCGCGCTCGAATGGTCAATGCCGGGATTCGAGGCTGACGATCACGCCGGTCGGCTCCGGCTCGTGAGGCGATAGCTTCGTCAGCGTCTCGTCGCTCCAATAGGCCAGGTTCACGATCATGCCGACCGGCGATTCCGGCTCGGAAGCCTCGGTCGGCTCCAGCACGTTGAGCCCGCCGCTGTCGATGAAGAACGTGTGATCGCCAAACATGCTGGCCAGTTGCGGAACCACCGGATGATCGTCGGGAAGCGCCTGGGCTTCGAATTGCGACAACGCGCGTTCGACCTGTGCCGAGTTCAATTTCATGCACGACTCCTTACCTGGCTTCTGGTTGGTGAGCACCGCATGACGGCCTTGGCCACACGCGGCTCTTCTGCGGAGGAATGACGTCAGGCACATCGGACCTGATCGCTCGCCCCCACCGGCGCCGAACGCCGTCCCGCAGGTTCGTTTTCAATTCCGCAAGCAAGCCGAATTGAGTTCGGGACAGTGGGGTCTCTTTGCGCCGGTTCAACCCGGCAACGGAATTATATTCGCAATGTTCCGCAGAAAGACAGGTTTGAAGTTTTTCACACCGGCTGGAACGCGAGGGAACCAGGCGGAACGTTGCAACCGCGCTGGTCTATCTTCCGTCGGGAATGGGATGCCGCCTTGCCAGTTCGTCGAGCGACAGATGCGCTTCCTCGTCGCTCAGCGCAAAACGGACGATGACATCCTGGCGGCCTACCTGCCCCCAAAGGCCATCCGACGACCATTTCTGCGGCGCCGGGCCGCGCAGGCCTTCGACCCAGACAAAATACCATTGCGTCATGAGACCACCTCTTCGGGGTTGGTCGAACCGAGTGCGTTTGCGATCCCTGGAGAAGATATTGCCGGACCTCGCAAGCGGAAAGGCCCAAATGGATGGCTCGACGCACCGACTGTCGCTACAACTTCCGGGATCGTTTTTCGAGGCGGAGGATGAGGACTTCGACGCGGTGCCGAAAATCGACATCGCGCACGGCGCTGTCGCATATCATGCAAATTGAGGAGCTCTGATGTCTTCATCATCCAATCGCCCCGGCCTGAACAGAAGAGCTTTCGTCGCCACAGCGGCCGGCGCGGCGGCTTTTCCCACGACGGTGCTGGCCCAGCATGCCGGCCATGGCACGCCATCGGGCTCGGCCCTGCCCGAAGCGAAACCATCCGCCGATCCGTTCGCCCGGCTTCAAGGCGGCACACCGCATCACCTCACGACCGAGCAGATCGCCCAGCGAAAGGTCGACAGTCCCGCGCCGAAGGGACCGCAGGGAAGCTGGGCTCCCAAGGCTGCGTTGCCGCTGCCGCGAAGCGAGATGGCGTGGGCCACGGCATGGGCGGGGCGGATGCACATCGTCGGCGGCTATGGCGAAGGTCGCGTCGACCGCGCCTATCATCATGTCTACGATCCCGGTGACGACCGGTGGTTCAACGCCGCGCCATTGCCGCGCGGCGCCAACCATGTCGCCGTCGTCGCGGATGCGGGGCGGGTTTACGCGCTGGGCGGCTTCATCGAGCAGAACCGCAATCCCGATCCCAATGCATTCGCCTACGATGTCGCCGCCGACAAATGGACAGTCATCGCGCCATTGCCGCGCTCGCGCGGAGCGGCCGCAGCGGTCGCGCTCGACGGCAAGATCCATCTGATCGGCGGCGCCGGCGCTCCCACCAACGAGCGCGCCAGCGTCGGCTGGCACGAGGTCTACGATCCGCAGGCCGACAAGTGGGAGATCCGGAAGGCGCTCCCGGCGGCGCGCGACCATGTCGGGGCCGTCGCGCATAACGGCATGATCCACATCATCGGCGGCCGCTTCAACACGTTCGAATACAACACCGACCTTCACCACGTTTATCTGCCCTTATCAGACACATGGAAGGAGCGCGCGCCGCTGCCGACGGCGCGTTCCGGCCATGGCCTCGTCGTCTACCGCGACCGCTTCTTCGCGATGGGCGGCGAATATGGCGTGCAGGACCGTGGGCAGATCTCGCAAGGCGCCGTATTCGGCCAGATGGAGAGTTACGATCCCGCCACCAACACCTGGCAGTCGCATGCGCCGATGCTGACGCCGAGGCACGCGGTGGGCGCCACGACCATCGGCGATGCCATCTATGTCGCCGGCGGCGGCGCAGTGACCGGCGGCTCGGTGCAGTCGTCGGTGCACGAAGCGTTTACGCTGGCCGGTTGAGAGCGCCTCCGGCGAATTGGCGAACACGTTCTTCTGCCGAATGCTCGGCAAGGCAAGCCGCCAGCCCGGTTCCGTGCCGGGCTTCGGCTTGAACCTTTTCCGGCCCGGCAGCGACAATCCGGATGATTGCCCAGAGGATTGCCGATCATGAATTCGCCAGCGCCAGCTGCCCACCCCGCATCGAATAGCCCTGCCCGTCGCATCGCCGCGGCGTTGATCCTGAGCGTACTGGTCTTTGCCGTGCTGTGGATCATGGTGTTCAACATGGTCATCTCGCTCTTGGTCGGCGCCGGCTGCTGCGTCGTGATCGTTGCAGCAGGCTCCGCGTCGGACGTGGTCGAAATGCTCCTCGATGCGGTGGCCTCGGTCGTCTTCGGCGTCGTGGCCGTGATCGCGGCGGTCGTCGGCGCGATTTTCAGCGTGTTCGGATTTTAGCTGCAACGTTCGTTCCGCCGTCTCCTCAACAGACGCGCTTGCGCTTGTTGGCACCGGCACGAAATCGTCTACTCTGTCGCGATGAACTGGCTCCTGGTAACGGCCGCTTTGGCCTGCAATCCCGGCGACCGCCTGGTCGACCTGCGCGACAAGATTCCACGCGGGGTGAACTCGCTCGACCTGATGGTCACCGTCGAGCCCTTCTATGCCCGCTTCTACATTTACCAGCCGGGATTTCCTGAGAGCATCCAGCACTGCTGCGGCAGCAAGCGTAGCTCGATCATCAGGGTGCCCGTCGTCGACGGCCGGTTCTGCATCCGGCAAAGCCAGCCGCAGATGAAATGGACGGTCCGGGCGCTCTCCAGGCCGGATATTCAGATGTAGGTGGGCGGAAGGTGCGCAGCGCCGGCGACCAGTGCGAGCCGTCTCCCCGCGTGCGCGGGATCGATCAGCGCCGCCGCGCTACGTCAGCACGCGCTGGTCACGGTAGGATTTCCCGCCACGCGAGAGCGTGACCGTGCCGCCACGCGCTTCGACGACCGGCAACGCGGCCAGCGCGTTCACGACGTGATGCAGGGTCGGCAGTTCCGACCAGCCTGCCTTGTGGAAGCGCACGGTGCCGACGCCGGTTTGCCGTTGCTCGATATGGTTGTCCGGGTCGGCGGCCGGCGTGAGCGTGACCTGGCACACCTCCGTCTCACCCCAGGCACCCGTGCGCGGCGTGTATTTCAGCATCAACGTTCCGTCCGAAGCGGTGGCTTGCCGGTGCGGATCTGCGTCCTGCAATTGCGAGACCTCGAGCTCGAGAAAGCGGAATCCCATCCAGCCCGCCGTGCAGATCTGGGCCCCGTTCCACCGACGCGGCTCCGCGATCTCGGCATAAAGCTTGGGATGCCCGATCTCGTCACGCCCGGTGATGATCGGATCGGCGAGATTCTCCCAGACGACGGCGAGAAACTTGCCAGTGGCCCGATCCCGCTGACCTCTGAACGTCACCGGCCAGCTGACCCAGATCATCGTGTAGCCGCGCCCGGCAAGCCAGTCGATGTCGGTCATGTGATGAAATTCGACCGTGACCACCGGCTCGCCGGCCAGCGTAAACCCGTCAGGCAGATGCTGTTCCAGCAGCACGGGATCGGTCAGGAAACTCGCCGCGACGGAGAGGCGTCGTGGACTGCGCTTCGGGTCGCGCGTAACGCCATCCGGCATTTGGCGGGGTCCCGGCGCCGGGCCGAAATGCGTCGGCATGCGGTAGATGCGGCCGGCCTCGAAACGGTAGCTCATTGTGGGCCTCCCCGCGGCAGCATATCGGGCAGCCGACGCGCGTCATTGCGGGGTGGTTCAACTCATTGACGAAATGAGCTATCAACCCCAATTGGTTTTTGACACACTGTCCAAAAATCACATTATTGACATCGCGTCAAATACTTTTTGGTGCGTATCATCCATCGGGATTGCGCCTATTGGGTGCAGAGGAGAGAAACGTGAGGCCGCGAGAGTTTGACCACGACGACGTCTTGCGAATCGCGTTCGAGCAGTTCTGGCGCAAGGGAGTGCGGGGAACGTCGCTCTCCGACATCGCGCGTGACGCGGGTGTCCAGCGGGGCAGCCTGTACAACGCCTTTGGCAGCAAGGAAGCGCTGTTTCTGGCCGCCTACGAGCGCTATGCGAGCGAATATCTGAGCTCGCTGCAAAAGGTGCTCGGCTCCGGGACGTTGCGCGCGCGCCTCACGGCGTATTTCGATGCGGCCATCAAGAACTTCCGCTCCGGCTCGCCGCCCCGCGGCTGCCCGACCACACGGGGGCTGATGGAGTTGGGGTCGGCCGAAGGCGAAGGGCTGGACGAAAACGCGCGCCAGGCATTTGCGGATCTGGTGGCGCGCATCACCGGTCTGGTTCAGAACGCGTTGGCAGATGGCGTCAAGCGAGGTGAGTTCAACGGCGACCCCGCGACCGCCGCGCTGCACATCGTCACCGTGACGCGCGGACTAGCCGTGCTCGAACGCGCCTTCGGCGACGAGGCACAGCTTCGCAAGATTGCGAAGCACACCGTCGATCTCGTGCTCGGCAAGAGCCGCTGAGGGTTCGCACGTTCACCAAAGTCAGTCGATTATTACTCGCGCTATGCCAGATGTGCAGCATGCATTGGCGAAGGCGGGAGGGGTCGGGTTCTTCAGAAAACAACGGGCAGACGGCCCGTGGAAGCCGGGCTTCACGAACGTCCAAGCACGGCACGCGGGTGCCTTCAGGCAGAGGTTGCGGCAATCTTGCGCATTGCCCCTGAGGGCGATGTTGCGGAAATCATTGCCGGGCCGATCCGTGTTCGGGCGGGATACGTCCCCTTGCGCCGACGCGGTGCCGGAAACTCCTGAAAAGGCGATAACCAATGCGGATGCGATTATCAGACAGCGGAGATACATGGCAACCTCCTGAGGCAATCTCCTAAATTCGCTACTTAGGCGCTTTCCGATCGCAACCCGATATGAACTGCCTCACATGCTTGCCGTCATTCACGCAATCGGCATTACGGTGGCAGCGGGCGCGCGAAGCACATAGCCCGCATGTGCGATGCGATATGCGGGATGGGCACCAACCTGGATATCGCTTTCGCTTGCATTGAAGGGCAAATCAGCGGCAGCAGGCCGTACGCGGGATTTGGCTTGCGCGCGACCGGCCGCAACGTCGAGCCGTTCTATGCCTCGTCCACACCTACCAGCCGCGCTTTTTTGCGGAACAGAACGAGACGCGATGACGTTGCCCGTCATGAGCGAGATGCTGGCAAACCTTGTAGCAGACGCCTTTCAGATTGCCTGGGACTACCTTGAGGCAACCGACGAGCTCGGGAGCCCTGACATTGCAGCCAACCATCTGCTCGATACAATGGAAGCGATGATCAAATGCGGAGAGCGGCGACGCTTGATGCTCGCGAACCATGCCATCAGCGCCTACCAGCGCTTCAGGGCGGAGCAACTGACCTCCCTCGCCTCGTAGGAACAGGCCATTCCCCCGCGCGTTTGCCCTTCGGAGGTGTGCAATGGACAATCTCACGAAGAGAGACCAGCCCGACCGCAGCAAGATCAACATGCACGAGGACTATGAGGTCAAGCATTGGACCAAGGCGCTCGGCGTGACGAAGAAGGAGTTGCAGAAGGCTGTCGACAAGGTCGGCAATTCAGCCGCCGCGGTGCGCAAGGAGCTTGGCCTGTTGGGTGTGTCTCACTCGTGATCGACCCAAAAGCCCTGTGTTTCGGCGTTGGATGGATTTGCGAGACCATCCCAAGAGCGCATGGGGCGAAGAGACCGGCTGTCATTGCTGACAGCACCCTGCCTCGCGAATGTCAGCAGGCCAGCTCATTGAGGTGAAGGCCCCCTGGGGCGCGAAGCGCCGTGGGGGCCTTTTGCTTTAATGGCTGGCGCCACCCCGCATGTCGCAGAGCCTGTCATCACTACGCGAGCGCAATTGCGCTCGTCGCGGGGTGCGCATTTGCGCGACACGCTGGCTCATGCGGGCTACGCTTGCTAGACCCGCGCTTTAGTAGTTGTATACCGCCGATCAACGCGCGCTGAGCAATCGACAGATGTCGTCACCCAAACAGACACCTGGAGTCGGCCATGACACGTTGGAGCGCGAGTGTCGTCGCACTGTTTCTGGTGAGTTTTCCTGGCCAAGTGAACGCGCAGGTGAATTGCGAGACGATACCGCGCGGACCGGCCCGCACCGATTGCTATCTCGGGCTCAGTCGGTTCTATCAGGGACAATCGGATCTCGCCGCCGCCAAGGCGCTGCAGCAATCGGACGACGCGTGGTATCGGGCCATTACCGGAACGGACCCTCCGAAACCCAGACCGCGCCGGCGGCGATGAGGTTTGGACTATGTTTGCACGAGAACGAGGAAGCCTGTTATGCGGTTACCTGAAGTCGCTGCTTTCGCGCTGATCATTGGAGCGGCAAGCTCGATGTCGGCATCTCCAGCGCTTGCCGCCCCCGACTGTCCAAAGTTGATCGGGCTGGTGGATTGGGGCGAGAATTCAACCGGTGACATCAGCCTCGCACCGGGAACGAGCTGCCAGTTTCCGATCCCGATGCGCGGTTCGGTAAGCAGTTCGGACATTCTGCAAAAGCCGAAATACGGCAAGCTGAAAAAGCTCAACCCGACGACTTACGAATACAGGGCGAAGAAAAGGTACACGGGAAACGATACGTTTACGATCAAGGCGACGGGACAGGGGCCGACGGCCTCCGGCTCGTCGGTCATTACCGTGAACGCCACGATCAAATAGGCTTGCCTGCAAATAGCGTTCCTTGCGTCCATCGCGCGGCGGGCGCATGCTGGCGTCCGCTTCATTTTCGGCAATGCGTCCTTCCCGGGAGGTTCGAACATGACACGGCAGCTTTGTTTCGCGACCATCCTCTTAAGTCTAGGCATGCTATTCAACTCACCGGCGGCAGCGCAGGAATGGCGCTGTGAAGACAGGGCCGCGAATTGCTTCGGCAGGTGCCCCGACAGGATCGGAGCTGTGGGCGACGACTGGAACGGCCGTGCGAGCAGATGTTTGCGCTGCGACCGGCAGCTCATCAAATGCGTGATCAACGCAAACCTGCGGCGGCATCGTTATTACTGAACGCTATGGTTTGCGCGTAGCGCTGCAACGCTGCCACAGTTTATGTGATAAGCGGCTTACCCTGATCGAAACATCCGGAGGAAGTCGTTGTGAGCGTCGTTGCAGCCCACCTTTATCGCAATGGCAAGAAGGTGAGAGTCGTTTCCCTGGACGAGCCGATCGACTGCAAGGGGAAATTCGAATTTGTCTGGATCGGATTGTTCGAGCCTTCGAAATGGGAGCTCGAGCAGCTTGAGAAGAACTACGGGCTTCATCCGCTCGCGATCGAGGACGCCTTCAAAGCCAACCAGATCCCGAAGGTCGACGTCTATGGCGACCAGCTGTTCGTGATGACGCGCACGGCTCACCTCGAGCAGGATCACATAGCCTACGGCGAAACTGCCCTTTTTGTCGGAAAGAACTTTATCATTTCGGTGCGGCACGGCTCCGCCCGGGCACACACCGAGCTCCGCACCCAGCTGGAAGCGGCACCCAGCCTGTTGTCCCAGGGTCCGGACTACGTTCTTCACGCCATACTCGACTTTATCGTCGACGGTTATCTTCCGATCGTCGAAACGATCGAGGAGCGCGTTCTGATCATGGAGCAGAACGCTCTCGACAACTTCCTCAGCCGCGCAGACGTCAAGCGGATCTTCGGCCTGCGGCAGGAGCTGATCCGTTTCAAGCGGATCATCGGCCCCATGACGGAGGTCTGCGGGCGGCTCGTGCACCTTGATACACCCTGCCTGGACGCCAACGCGCGCCCGTATTTCCAGGACGTCCTGGACCACGTGCGCCGCGTCGATGCGATGGTGAATTCATTGCGCGACGTTCTGACTTCGGTCTTCGAGGTGAGCAATCTTTTGGAGCAGCAACGCCAGGGCGTCATCACGCGGCAGCTGGCCGCCTGGGCCGCGATCTTGGCCGTACCCACGGCGATTGCCGGGATCTACGGCATGAATTTCGAGAACATGCCCGAGTTGAAAACCCAATACGGCTACTTCGTCGTCGTCGGCATTATCGTGCTGCTCTGCGCCGTGCTGTACCTGCGGTTCAAGCGCGCTCGATGGCTCTGATAGGTGGCTCCCACAATGGACAAGAAGCACTACCAACGGTGTGGGGAGCGATGACTTCGGTTCAATGGCTTGAGGGTTACACGCAGGCTGAGCTTGATAGCGCCCAACGTCGATTTGGTTTGGAATTTCCCCCAGACTTGATTGCCTTGTTAAGGGAGAAACGTCCGGCAAATGGACACGATTGGACGAACGATGCCGGCATAAGGCGGGCGCTTGCCTGGCCGTTTGAAGGACTTCTGTTCGACGTTGAACAGAATCACCTGTGGTGGCCCGAGTGGGGAACGAGGCCAACCAACGCAAATGCCCGCAAGGAAATTTTGCAATCAATCGTTTCGCATGCGCCGAAGTTGATACCATTGATCGGGCACCGATATTTGCCGGAAGAACCCCGCGAGCAAGGCAATCCCGTATTCTCCGTCTATCAGGCCGACGTGATTTACTACGGAGCTAACTTGACGGACTATTTTGAGCGAGAGTTTCTCGGGTACACCCATCGTCCCTGGAGCCAACCAACCAAGCACATCCCATTTTGGTCGGACCTTGTGGAGCGGAACGGCGACCGAAATTTCGTCGCGAGCGAGCCATAACCTTTTTGCCAAGCAAGTAGCCCGCATGAGCGACGCAATATGCGGGAATCGGCACAAACCAAGGCCCAGATTTCGCTCTCGCCATGACAGAGAACAAGATCATAGCGGTAAACGGAAAGCGCTATTCCGTCACGCTGAGGCGGTTCGATCACTACACCGAGCCCGGCGGTCCAAGCTACCACGGCAATTATGTCACCATCGAAGGCAATGGGCTGGCCTTGAACGCCAGAAAGTATGATGACGAGAGCGAATTGAGCATTCAATCCGGAATCCAGGAATCAAATTCTGATGCCATCGAGATCGTCAGGGACATCGGATATTCAGAACCGATCAGCTTTTACTGCTGACCACGGACAACTTGTCCCCATACAAGAAGGTCTGAAGACATATCTCCCAAGTAGCCGCATCAGCTAAACGCCACGGGAAAGAAGCTGTTGAGACGTCTGGCAAAGACAAATTGGGCAGGAAAAATCTGGCGATAAGCATGCTTTATTTGACGGGAACCCATTTTCGGTATGCTTAGATCATCGCCAACGGAGCAGATGCGGTCAGCGAATGCAGTGGTACGTGATCTTCGTTTCGGTCGCCACGACCGGCGCATTTGGGTGGTTTGCGCTCGAACTCGTTGGCCGGCCTGTTCGAAATTTCCTCGATCTGCGACGGTCTGTGCGCCATAAAATGCCCTTTCTAGCTGATGTCGCGGCGCCACAGCCTCGCGAGACCTGCGTTACGTCTGAGCAGATCCGGCAATATGATACAGACTTGAAAAATGCGCGCGAGGCACAACGCACGCTGCGTGAATTGGCCTCTCAAATGCTGGCGTTCGCCGAGAGTGAAAGGGCAGCTTGTATTGCAATCAAGCCGTTTGGCTTTGATCCTTCGGCAGCTGGCAGCGGCTTGATCGGGCTTTCGAACACGCTCGACCGCCATGGGACCGACCGCGCCAGTTTTCGCAAAGATGTCGAACGGGCGCTGCGGTTTAGCTAGCCCGCGTGTTCGGAAGGCGGGCCGAAGATCCGGCCCGCCCGCGCCACCTCAAGCGGTCACGAGGAAGTTCGCGGCATTCAATTCGTTCGGAAGGAGACCCAGGAACAACACGTCGTTGCCCCCGCCGAGATCAAGGGTGGTACCCGAAGCTCCCGCGCTCAGATTGTCCAGCGGGTCGAAGTCGGCTCCAAAGCCTTCCAGCACCACGAGGTCCTGCGTCACGTCGAAGTCGGTAATGGTGTCATCGCCTCCTTCAGTCTCGCGAAAGATGAACTGATCGGCCCCACCGAAACCGGCGAGGGTATCGTCGCCGGCGCCGCCTTCGATCGTATCGGCAGCATTGCCGCCGAAGATGGTGTCATTGCCGCGGTCTCCGAACAGGCGGTCGGGGGCATGATTCGCCAGTTGCTGGTTGGCGACCGCCCGGATGAGGTCGTCACCGTTACCACCAAAGATCGTGTCGGCGGCAACGTCGCCGCCTCGCAGCGTGTCGTTCCCGGCATCCCCAAACACGACATCGCCCGTCGGGTCATTCCAGGCAATGAAGTCATCGCCGGCACCGCCGAAGACGGTATCCCTTCCGGCCATGCCGCCAACGGTGTCGTTGCCGCGACCACCGAAAACCAGGTCATTGCCGGCGCCCGTATTGATATCGTCGTCTCCCCGGCCGCCCCTGATGATGTCGTCGCCGTCGCCGCCTTCAAGTCTGTCGTTTCCGGCGAGGCCACGGATAATGTCATTGCCGCCGAGTCCGGGAAGGAAATCGTCGCCCGGCGTTCCGACGACGACATTGTCGTTGTCGTCTGCGATTGCGATCAACTGGCCCCGGATTTCACCCCCCATGAATTCGTTCGTATGGATGTTGAAATAGATCGGGACCTCCGATCCGACCTGAGCTGAGCCGAGTGCGCCAGCGAAGTTGGTGATTGAAACGTTGGCGGGGTCCGTGGTCTCCCATCGACCACTCACCGTCCAGGAGCCGTCCGTATTCAGGGCTATACTGAGGTCATCAGCGTCCTGTGCCGGATTGATCTGCCCGAAGACAACGGGCCCGTTTGCTCCTCGCACTCCATTGTGGAAATGCGTGGAGGTGACGTCGTCGTCGGTCGACGGCGTCTGGGCCGCACCACCCGTAATCAGGCCGTAGTCTACGCCGTCGATGTTGAACGTGTAACTCGCGGCAACCTCCGTGCTGTCGAAGATGACAGTGCCGAGACCGCTTGCAGTCGAGTTGTTCGGGGGGACTTCCTGAGTGCCTTCGAGAACCACGCGGAACGCTGTGGACATGCGAGCCTCCTCTGCTCTTTGCTCAGCAGGTCTTGGCGGCCAGCGACGCCGGCGTGCAGGTGTGGCAAATGTTGTACCCGGCTCGGGCCGGTATGGATCGGGCGGCGCGTCGCTCCGCTTCGACTATCGCGGAATCGGCGCGTTGTCTGTCTCGCGGTATTCAGCCGAGAACAATGGATCGCTGGATCGCGCCAACCTGAGTTCGCCGCTGTAGGCCATCGACCGGGCGTTATTGTGTTTTGTTTATTGCGATCGACGCATTGTGATCGATGCAATGTCCGGTTGCCGACGCTGCGCTTGTGTTCGGTTCCGACTGCAACTTTGTTCCGCGATCGCGATGTCGCATCCGCGGCTTCGCTCTTCGAGCTACGCCCGGACGAGCCTTCGCTCGGCAGACACTTTCAGGATGCGGGCTGGACTTGGGGCGAATGGTGCCCAGGGGCGGAATGTCACCTTGTCCTCGCTATCTCTAATACGCTGATTAACTTCACATATTTTCATGAAGATGGGGAGACTGTGTATAGGTCGCAGTGTCTTTTGTGTATAGGGGTGGCTGCTTGGCGTCTCCGACACCGCGCTGTCAGCTACCAAAACCGAGAAGTAAGGCGACGGCGTTGAGGTTCAAGGGAACCTCTCCAGACTCTACAGAGTCCGCTGGTGGAATCTTTTCCGGCCGCACCCACCCTACCGGACAGCCACGGAACCGAATCCACGGCCTTCTCTGGGCATTGAGGAATCAGCTGAGGGATCCAAAGAATTTGTGGCCGTCCATTCCTAGTATCCAGCACATCCGGCTCATGATGGCCAACCAACCATGACTAGTCCTTCAGAGTGCAGGGCAACTCCACACCAACCACTGCCTTCGAAGCCGTCCGCATTGCTTGCAAGGCAACGTCAGTCTCGATACCGGGACCAGCAGACCATCGTCCCAGTGGCCGGCGCCACCTTCATCGGAATCTCATCGTCGGTGTCGTCCCCGCGTTCGTCGGTTCTCCTGGCCAGCGATGTGCGTGTTCGACAGTGCACCAGCTTGACGATGCCGCGCTGCCATCCTCCTAGGCGTCGACATCTGCTTCAATCGCCTGAACGCATCGGTGATCAAGCGCCCAATCCGCCATACTTCCACATCGAGAACCGCAGAGAGCTCGCGGCGTGAGAGTCGAAGAGACTTACGAGACGACCAATCTATTGCGCCGCTGCCTGCCTCGATCGCGGGGATTTCCTGCACCAAGCCGCAGGCTCGCGCAAATCGAACAAGGCCATCCGCGCTCGGCACCTCGCCCGTCAGACCGCGCCGAAGGCCAACGATGAAATGTTGCAGAGGGTCTAGTGAGCGAAGGAGCTGCTCCAAATCAGCCTTGCGCCATTCCGATATGCTTAAGTCTTCTGGCCCCGCGAACTGCTCTTTATCGAGTTCAGTCTCCGGAACAAGCTTATATCCCCCGTATTGCTCTTGCAGAATGGGCCGCATAGTTCCGCCGTTGGTAACGTTGTAAGGATTGCCGACCAGATAGACGAGCCAACGGTGGAGGCCGACTTGCCCGGTGAACGGAAAGGCATGCGGCTCCGATGCTCCTATTTCCTGCATCGTCTTGGATGTTGCCTGCGCCGTGAGATTCTCCACGGCGCTTACAATTGCGTTCTGGATCGCATCGTCGACGTTGTGGAGGTACACCCCGGCGATCAGACAGCGCTTTTTTGCATCTTGCTCAAACTTCTCGTGATCTTCGCCAATAAATTGCGCAAACGCTGTCAGCACGGTGTCAACGATTTCACCGTTAGTCTTTTTGGTCGGCCCCTCGCTAGGAAAAAGCGCCTCTAGGATCTTCAGCTCGCAGGGAGTGAGATTCAAGGTCGTTAACCTTTCGATATTGGACGAGTACCAATCAATTACCTTGATGCGTACCTATCGCGTTCGCCGGCGTAGACGTTGCTACTGGAAAAACAACCAGTGCTACCGGAAGAGCAACCACTGAGGCAGAAAACAGTGCGAAAGCCACGAGTATGGATCGGGCAACCTTCCTCATTTCTCATTCCTCATCGTTCGGATCAGCGAAGCGACCTTTGTTAGGTCGGGATCGTTCTCAAGATGCTGTTTAAAGACATCATCTTCAAGAACCCACGCATAATCATCGAGAAGGCCTTTGATGCAGTTTCGCAGCTCGTCGTCGCTTGAGTAGCGAGCGTGAACTGACAAGACTGCAACGTGCGAAGTTGGCAAATTCGGAGCCAGGCTTCGCGCACGATAGGCTGCCATCAAAGCATCGCTGTAGCGATGTTGCGTCAGGTAAAGGGCCGCAAGATTTACATCGGTCTTTGCAACCTCAACAAGGCGAATGCTCCGATCATTTTCGTGAGCTTTGCGCGAGGCTTCATATAACTCGGTTTGAATGAGAGAGTCCGCCGCATATTGAGCAAGGCCATGATAACACAGCCCTAGAAGCCGGAGAGCACGTGGATCTTCACGGCAATGTGAGTCTTTCTTGAGAAGATCAATGCATTCTTGGTATGCACCGTTCAGTTGCATTGATCGAGCGGTAGATAGCAAGGAAGCCTCAACCTCCGGCGTATTTGGCGAGCTTCTTTTGTTTAGGCTCCAATGCTGGGCCCGCACCAAACGTTGCAAATCCATCTTGATTGGGTTTCCCTTTTTTAGCCTTCCTCTACATGAAGTAGGCAGATGCCCAATCGAGCATTCACATAATCGTGAGTTGGAGCGCTGCCGCCCGTGGCGGCTTGAGAGTGCCGAAAGCTGTTTTTTCCAGCACGCGCTGCCCACACGCCTAAGCATACGAAGAGATGAGCCGCCGAAGCTATATCCGGCAACTCATCCCCATAGCTAAGCTGCGATGCGCTTAGCGAATGCGGCATGGACCACTTCAGACATGTTGGTTTTGGGTGAGTAAGCGTTAGTTTGCGCATCAAAAGCCAGCGTGATGGTTTCGCCCGCGATGGCGGCTTCGAGCTCGTAGAAGCCGCTGGTCACGACTTCGGTAATCGTCAGCGATTCGAGGTTGTCCAGTGGTACAAAACCGCCGAACATGTAGATTCCATTGAGCGCGAACAACAAGATATTCACGAAGCTACCGTCGTCGATGAGCACGGCGAGACGGCTCGGGTCACCCTTGCTGTCCTTCTCAAGGTAGTAGGCTGCAACCTTACCGGCACGAATCTTTGCCAAGGGCGTGTACGGAAGGATTGCGGCTGCGTTATCACGCAGCGCCTGTTCTTCAAACGAGCGTGCTTCGGAAGCAATGCTGCGGTGGATATTGACTTTTATCACGGTAACCTCTTGGGTTGGAGTGCTGTGCTGACATCGCTGTCCCTGATAGAAGAGCCGAGTTTGCGATCCGCGCAACAATGAAAAAAATTGGACAAATGGTTTAGCCGTAGTGGAATTCCAGGCGGACGGTCAGGGGAGCTGAGTTGTCGTATCGAGTGACGGCCGAGTACGCGCCGCCGCGCTATTGGGAGCAGTTTGAGGAGCTTTGCGCCGACGTCTTCCAGTCACCAATTCGGCGATCCAGCCCTTGTAGGGCATGGTCGGGGAGGCCGGGCGCAGAGCGGCATCGATATCATCGCTCGCAACGGCGGCGTCTACCAGATCGGGCTGCAGTGCAAAAAGAAGTCGCGTTGGCCCGTGAAGAAGATGACCAGGGCCGATGTTTCCCGCGGCGGCAATCAATGAGGCTTCGAAGTTTGATCCTGCGCTGAGGGAATTCTACATCCTCACGACCGCGCGAGATGACGGAGCGGTGCAAGCATACGTCGCCAACCTCAATCAGAAGCGAGAGGAGCAAGGTCTATTTCGGGTCATCGTACTGGGCTGGGGCGAGATCATGCGCCGCGCGACGAGCGATTCCGATGTGACTAATAAGCACTTCGGACCAACGGCGGCGGCATCTGCGCGGCTGCCTTGCAATGAGTTATCGACTGACGAACTTTGCTTTCTACAAGTTTGCATATTGATGACCCGAGGGGGACCGCTTTGCTCCAAAGGGGGACGTCGCCAGTTCGAACCTTTAGGTCAGAGAAGGGCCAACACCCGACCTAGGACGATTGCCAAAGGATGCCAGATTATCCTGTACTAGCGATCCAATCTGCAATTTGAGCGATGCACTCGTCATCCGTGTAGTATGACGCGTGAATTAGGGATTGATCCTCTTCAACCGTGCGAAGCAATGACGATAGATCAGTCGAAGTGACAAACAATTTTTCAAACGTCGTTGACACGTCTCCGAGGTGCCGCTCGATCCAGTCGCCCCGTCTAAGCATCGCCCGCTCTAGCACGCTACTCGGCAAATCCTGGTAGGTCGCGATGCAGTTGGAACGCAAATTCGGTCGTTGTTCGATGCGCGGAAGCTCAAACCGATAATGCTCCAGCCCCATTGCGATCGCCACAAGGACCGACCAACTCTTACGGCGAATGAGATATGTCAGTACATCGGTGGGAAAACCCAAGAGACCACCAATTAGGCGCGCCTGCCAGCGACCAGGCGCAAACACAGGCTCATTGTACCACTGCCAGTCGCTATCTCTCATGTACTGAAGAAACAAATACTGTAGCAGAATGAGCATCAGCAAAAAGAAAAAGAAAACGGCGATTACCCGGGACATTGGCAAGCTGTTGCTGAACACACCTTCGCGCAAAAACCAAGTCAAAGAGAAAGCGATAAGTATAGAAAGCAAAGCGTCGCCGGACCAAAGCAAGACCGTAAACGCTTTCTCAATAGGTCGAAGATCGTTGATCGATTTCGCACCCAGCGCAGCATCTGCATCTGCGGCCGCATTCATGCGCAATCGCAGGGAAGAGAACACGTATGTCATTAAGTTTGTGCTCACCGCAAGTGGGTTGTTGATACTCCGCATGTGATGGAGGACTTGCCAAGGCTCATCCATTCGGCTGCCTATTGCAAGCAGCTGGGACTCGATCCCAACAGCTTCGCCGACAAGATGTGCGGTTGGGGCCGGCTTCCAAAAAATCTGAACCAAATTGCGGTCGCCAAGCGGAACGCGGCGGCAATCCCGATCAAGGGCAGGAAAGAGAAAAAAAAGAGTTCGAGTAATTTGAAAAAGCGGAACCCAAATGCGATGGCGAACGCGATTGTTACACCGAGTATGACGAGCCCAATAAACCTCACATCATACAAAAACGCGGCCCAAGGGGTTTTTGCTTTGCTGCGACGTTCGGAAACCGGTGAGCTTAGGTCTATGAAGGGCGTCCCTAACGTAACTATTTTTAAGGGGGGGGCCGCCTGATCGGCAGCCGCGATTTGTGATAGGGCATCGACGACGACGTTACCTCCATGGCTGTGCGCGACGACGTGGCAACGCCAGCCTTCGCTCTGCAATTGACGGACGTAGCCCGCCAAAGAGCTCGCAGCTTGCATCCGCGCGATCCTGCTATTCTCGCCGGACCATCGAAAGAACTTGTTCTCCGGAGTGCAATGGGCCCAACACCGAGCAGGCGAGCCACGCTCTTGCAGGGCATTATTGAGCTTGCCGACAAACCCGGAAGCCATGCCACTACCCTCGATGGGTTGGTACCACTGGGTCTTGTCCGGCTTGGGTGCCGCCCAAGTGCCGTGCACGACGATCACGGTTTCCTTTGCAGCGTCGCTTATTCGCTCAATCCAAGGTGAGGCAACCTAGTAAGGGCAGCTTGGATCAAAGAAGTTGCCTCTCAAGCATGCTTATCGCAAGTGGTGATCATAACGAAATTCTTGCAAGGATCGATCCCATTCAGTGTTCCGCTCCGGGTCATTTTCCGACATCGACGGGTCCAGTCGAGGGTGTCCGATCTGCCCCCATCAGCAGACATCCGTGTAAGCAGCGCTAGCCGGGGCCTCTTGGCGAGGTCTTCTCCGGCATTCTCGCCTAGTTCGTCAAAAGCAGTTCACGCCGCTTGCCGAAATCGACGTATGAACCGGCCAACATTGCCACGCCCTCCTGCTCCAGGCATGAAGTCCCAGTCATTCTGGTTCATGGCTTCAACGACCTCCGGCATAGCAAGGTAGCGCTTTTTGTTCCTATGAAGATCGATGCCTGTTGCCTGCCTTATCTCTGGAACGGTGATGACATCATCTTTCACTTGATAGAGTAGCGCGATCAGCGCCTCCCTGCCTCCATACTGTAGTCGCTTGTCCGGTTCGGCCAAAGTTACTTTCGCTCCGGGAAACATCCGATCCTTGTGACGAATGAGGCGGTCATAGTCTCCCGTTACGTAAAGGCGCTGAACACCGCAAACGCCGTGCGCGTCAATGTTTCGGGCATTACCTCTCATTGCCATTTGTTTCATCCACCGACAGAGATCGCCTTCCTGCAAACTCAATAGGGGTCCATCCTTACGTTTGAAGGCTTGGTAGGGCGCAAGGCTTTTGCGAGTGGCCCGCTCCTCTCGCCAGCCTAACCCTGTAGCAACCATTGCTCGCCTCGGTTTATGGAATTCTCCGAAAAGGAAGACCGCGTTTGCATCTTTCCATCGGTTCGAGCCGATGCCGATACCCCAATGGATGAAGCAGACATGCCGGCCTTCTAGATCGTGGGCATCAGCAAGGTCGCTTCTGGCAGGTAGGTAGTCATGATCAAGGAAGGGCTTGTTGACTACGGCGAGAACCTTCTCTCCCGGATGCGTGTGCTGCTTAATGGTTTCGAATATCCACTCGGCATAGGGCTTGGCTAAGTCGGCTCTTTTTGCTACCTCCGACACTCTTAACCGCTTCTTCTTGCCGACGACGTTCAACGGCTCTGGATCAATGTGGGTGATCGTTAGGTTGCGGAAATCGACATGCGGGACCGGTACAGGTGTGCGGTTCTTTGCGATCAGCGACAGACCATCTATGTCGGCGGTGGCATCGAGGATAATTGATCCGGGCATTAGCGGCATGTTCATGTCGTACCCGACAAATCTCGCTCCGTCGCCATATCTGTCGTAACGTGACAGAAAGGCGTACCCCGTCGCTAACGAGCGGCCGAAGGAGAAGACCTGCTTCACCTGTTCATCCGGTGAATTAAGGAACGGCTCAGCCTTCGCAGAAGCAAACCAGCCGAGATCGCAATGGGTGGCCTGTGTCAACACATCAAACACAGACTTGCTTGATGCTGATCTCCATATCCCTTCAACGTGATCGTGCAGTTCGGTGAGCCGAGTGACATGCTCTGGAATAGTGGTGTCTTCCTGAGCTAATTTGTCTCGAACCGTCTTGATCAGCCCGGTATCGACATCAAAGACGGTTACGCCCTCTAGGCGCTCGTCAATAAAAGTGATGCGCCTGTTCCGCCCGCGATAAACACATGCCTTGTCCGAGCGTGGACCGGTGTAGAACTTATGGGTGGCGATAACGACGGGGTAGTGGCCCAGTGCGAAGACAGAGAACTGGCGAGAAGGGACGAAGCCATGTTCCGACAGAACATCTTCGGGTGAACTGTCGAGGTCGTAAGCAACGGTCCATACGGCAACGTTCTCTCCAATTAGATCTGACATTGCTCGAAAGGTGTCTTCCGCCTGACGAATGGTCTCGACAAGATAGAGGACTGACGCATCGGGTACTACCTCGATGTAGGCCCTGATGAAGGCCAGAGCGTAGCTGCTTTTGCCGCTGCCTGTTGGGGCTGAGACAACCCTGTATTGAGCGATATTCTTATTGCTGTCCTCCATTGCCAGGAGACGAGCCGAGAAGATGGACTGGGCGACCTTTCTCGCGAACGGAGTGACCTGTTGTTTACGTTGCTGGGCTTGGGCTTGGATGGCTGCTTCGTATGCGTTGGTAAGTTGGGTGAGCATTTGTGTTTCTGGTGACAATAGGCTCTCAACCTCGTTCGCAATGGCGAGCAAGGTGGGCCGGTTTGGATTTGGGTGATGGGTGAAACCCCCTCACGATGCTAGAAGACGTCAGCATCGTAAGGAGGTTTTAGAGTGCGCCAGCAGAAGACTTAGTGGTGCTGGAACCTGTTGCCAGACGTGGATGCTAACGAGATGCCTACACCGATGCAGGGTCGTTTGTTACACTTGGTGCTAACGAGAGGCCTACACTGGTGCTGGGACATTGTTAGAAATTGATGCTGGCGGATTTCTACGCCGTTGTAGGCCGACGCTAGCAGATGTCAGAAGCTGTTAGCATCGACTGATGCACGGCGTGGGTAGAACCCCCTCAAGGTACTATAAGACATCAGTACACTGAGGAGGTTTTTCGGTGGGCTGACCGCCCTCCATACCTAGGCTTACCCGAATAGACGGGAACGAATGTTCGCTGCAGACGCTCTAGACTATCCATTACATCATGCATTGCGGTGAGGTATCCACATTCGAATTCTTCGAGATCAAGATCGTTCTCACCGAGGATACATATTGCGCTTCGCACTTGGTCTACGATGTCTCGCGGTTGCAAAACGGGTACGGGGAGGTCCTTCTTGATCTCGCTTCGGTCTGGGTCAGTCATAGCTTCGTTGGTTGCGATCATTGGTGTTGTTCTCATTGGGTATGGGCAGATTATTCTGCTTTCGCGGTGGTGATGCAGTAGGCGAGCGCCGTGGACATCGTCGTCTCCCGAACGCCGATCCTGGTTGCTAGCTGCTTTCTGAGGTGGTTTAGCTTCTCGTACATTTCATGATCGACCCGCACCGATAGAATATGTCCTTTCTTGTGAGAAGGTTCGATGGATCGTTCACGATAGTTCACACGGGTGGGCGTGTGTCGATGGTGGTTCACAGGTGGTTAGGTTCCTTATTGGGTGTGTGATTGGATGGTTTGTGGAGGTTGGCGCGTGGCCACCAGTTCGAGGTGAGTAGACAAGGGGTGTGTTTGGTAGACTAAGGAAATACCCCACAAGACAGAAACGAACACGCGCGACTGCGCATCAGTGCTTAGTCGCAAGCTCGCTGCTCACCCAGACGATGTCGTGTTTGCGAGTTACGGGATTCCATTCCCTCTCTCCCGAATCGACGATCCGTCCCTCTTGGGCGAGCTGCTGAAGTGCCTCCTCAATCAGCTCCATTGCTTCGAGGGCGGCGAGTTGGCGAGTGCTGTCATTGTGCTGTTTCATTTCGATATTCCGTTTGGTTGGTAGTGAGGACGAACGCAAATGAACTGCGTCGCGGTGTGGCCCGAAACGCAGAGTTCCCGGCTACTGTGCGGTTGGGGAACTGGGCGTTTTTGTTGCAGTAAGGTGGCTGTAATTATCGAACGAGGGAACTTGACGAGAAGACCATTTCACTGCCTACGCCGTTACCACCGGGCGTTTGGCTATTCGTAGGGGATTGCCCATCGGGAACCTCAGAATGGGAACCGTTGCGGTTTACTGTTGCAGTAAGGAGGGGGTAAATCCGGTCGAACCCTACGGTGGGCGGTTCCCTCTGGGCCAGACCTATGGCGCGGCTCCAATGCAGCCCTTCCTTCTTGAAGGAAGCACTATGGTGACCTACGCAAGTTGCCGCAGATCGAACGCAAGCAGGCTCTGCTCGACCTGCTTGGTGAAAGCGACACACCGCACCCGGTGCTGTTCTCCGAACACCTGATTGGCGACGGTCAGCAGATGTTCGAACATGCAGCGAAGTTGAACTGGGAAGGGATATCTCGAAGCGCGTAGACGCTCCCTACCGTTCAGATCGCAATGAGAACTGGCTGACGATCAAGGCCGTCCACAAAGGCAAGTTTCCTGTCGTTGGTTTCATCAAAGACCCCAGCGGTGTCGCCGCCCTCTACCTTGGCAAGCGCGAAGGCAAAAACCTTGTCTATATGGGCAAGGTCGGGACCGGGTGGTCTCGCACTGTCTCTAGCCAGATCAGGAAACAATTGGACAGCGTGGTCAGTCCCAAGTCGAAGCTAACCAGACCCATCAGGAAGCCGAAGGCAACATGGGTCGAACCGAAGTTCTATGCCGATGTCGAATACCGGGACATCACGTCGGAAGGTTTGCTACGGGCCAGTTCGTTCAAGAGGCTGTCTCGGAATGATAAATCATAATGCGCCGATGTCATCCGTCAGGCCGGCATGGGCAGATTGAACGCTAATTGTATTTCGTTGGCCTGAACGGCTCGCAATCAACCGAGCGGTAATTGATCAGCCGGCTGCTGCAGTACTGCTTCATCTCTGCTTGACAATGGTGATGGGCAAATCGTTTCAGGTTCACCGTAGAATCCGTATCTAAGATGTCCCTTACCTGCAACTTCAGCAAAAGTGGTCGGAAGTTTTGCAAGAAACCTTGCGCATCAAAAAAGAAGTGCTGGCAAGCGAGCTTTTGGAGCAGCGGCTGCTCTCAACGCACATCGCAAGCGAATCGAAAAATTTCAACTCGACTATCGCCGCCGCAACCGTTTCTCGATCGTTGATCAAGTTTTCAAAGAAAGGTCCGTAAGTTTCCTTCTTCAATTCAGAAACGTCAGTCCTATTCATCAAGACTTCGAGCCTCGCTCTGGCTGAAGACACGTGTTCTGAGCCCTGCAACAGAACATAGCGGGCCACCTCTCGCTCGCGTTCACCGCGTTGGTGAGACAAATACTCCCAAAGAGCGTACAGCCCACCTACCACTACGAAGCAGATCACCAACTGCTTCTCGTTTTCGCCTATCCAACGCCATGTGCGTTCTATGATTCGTGGCATTCGATTAGCAGCACAGGCCTCTTCCGCAACAATCCACCGATCCTGCGTGGACGGCAGGCGGCCCGCTTGGCGGCAAAAGAGCAGCCAAAGTGATGAACGTCAGCACGATTAGCTTGAGCATAATTCCTCCCATTTCGGCCAATGACGCCTGAAGATTCGGAAAGTCGGTACGACCAGCACTAAGGCGGACAATTACAAAGCTTACTTCGGCCTTGGCTTGGGCGTATGTACAGTTCGTGCCAATCTCGCAAACTATGATTTTGAACGGCCCCAGCGCTGGGGCTGGGGAAGCACCGGAGCCGTCCCCTTTACGCCCGTCATGAGCGCACATCATCTTATCGGCTAGACTCGCGGCCAAGGTGCGACACCATGGCCACGCATAGAAGCTATGTGTTCAAAATCCGTCAGGAAGGGTGTCCGAACACTGTGCGGCGCGGTGTATCACAGTGGCACGCCATCACCTCACAGCCCCCTCAAGTGACAAGTTGCTTTCTCAGCGTTGGCCGGGTTCTGCCTGATCCGTGCCGCTGTCCAGCCCGACCGACTTGGCAATCTGACTGGTGTGCATCGTGCCTTGGCTTAGAAGGTCAGCACCCGTCCTGTCTGGCTGCCTTTCGGTCTAGGAACACAGCGATTGCGAGCCGTTCTACCCGCATGACCGACACCGACCTAATAGAGCAGTCCTTCGCGATTGCCTGGAGTGTCCTTGAGAGAACAGGTGAACTCGGGGAGCCGAACTGGTTTGCCAATTTCTTGCTCGATGAAATCATCGAAAGGGTCAGGTGCGGCGAACGGCACAGGCTCGTTCTTTCAAACTGCGCAATCGATGCGTACCGTCACCAATCGATCAAACTTGTCTCATGATCGATCCTGAATGCAAAGTCTGTTTCGGCATCGGGTGGGTGTGCGAGAACCATCCGACCCGTGCATGGACAGAACTGGGTTGCCAGTGCGGAGCGGGGATGCCCTGCGAATGCGTCCGCGCTGACGGCCTCGAAGAGCCTGACGTTGGTCAGGTGCTCGAAGAAAGGCCGCCAGCACGAAACTAGCGCCGAGCCTCATTGGCCTGTCAAACCAACAAGCTGGCAACAACCAACAATTATTCTAAGTTTAAAGGATGATTGGCGGGGGCTATATGCCCATAATGGCAAGGTTCTATTTTGATTTTTACGATGCCGCTGGCATCATCAGGGACAACGCTGGCGAGGAACTGCCCAGCGCAACCGTCGCGCTGAAGGAAGCGCTGGAGATGGTCGGCCAGGCCGTGAAGGACTTGACGTCTCGGCAGTCAGAGGGACGCATTGCCGTCGAGGTCCGCGACGGTGAGGGGCCTGTCCTCAAGGTCTCGGCGACTATCGAGACGACCTCTCTGTAAGACACGGTCTCGCATCCTTTGAAGACAGATCAGTAGCGCACTACCGTGGTCAGCAATCAAAGCTGACCAGACCACATGGGTCGAACCGAAGTTCTTTGCCGACGTTGAGTACCGCGACGTCACGTCGGAAGGCTTGCTGCGGGCTAGCTCGTTTAAGGGGCTGTCTAGGACATAGGAAGAGCGGACTAACCGTCATGAGCTGCGTAAGCCCCGGCCCAACGATGCTACTCACTGCTCGCATGGGTGAACTAAGACTGCACTCACTCGGGCAACCTTGCTTTCCGAAGGCCCTCAATCAGCAGCTTCGAGTTCAATTGCCCGCCCCGAGCGATCCACGAAGAGATGGTAAAGCCTGGATCGGTCTCAAGCACACGCGCCGCCGCCTCACGCGCGTCAGCGTCACGTCCGAGATGGGCGAACGCGGACGCAAGACAGCGGTAAGTTGGCGAATAGGAGGGGCTCTGACGTTGGGCTTTCTTCGCTGCGACTATGGCCTCGTCAAAGCGACCGAGTTCAATAAAGGCCAACCCCCTCCCAACCAATGCCCGGTGCAGCAGCGGGTCTATCGGGCTTATCCGAATGGCACGTTCAAAGCTGCGGAGCGCCTCCTCCGATAGCCCCGCAACTTTATAGACCCAGCCTCTGCTGTTCCAGGCCCAATATAAATTCGGGTTGAGTGCGACCGCCCGGTCGGCCAGTTCAATCGCACCTTCGCAATCGTCCACCATGAACGCCGAGGTCATGGCAGCCCATGCTAACGTTTCTGGATCACCATCGTCGATCCTCAATGCCAGACGAAGCAGCCGAACTGCTTCCTTGCGCTCGACTTGAGGATCGGCAGCATAGCCCAAAAGGACGCTGAGCCCGTGACAGCTACCTGCCAGAGCCGCGACCAAGCCGAACCGAGGGTCCAGCTCCAAAGCGCGATGAGCAAGCCTGATGGCCTCGGCCAACCCTTCACGGGTCGTTTGGTAATACTGTTGCATGGCTCGGAGATGGAAATCATATGCGGTGAGGTTCTCCGGTCGCCGCCTCGTCGCCAATGCAATTTCCGCTTGAAGCAATTTTGGCTGAATGGCTGAAATAACGGCGACCGTGACTTCGTCCTGCAGAGCGAAGACATCCGACAAGTCACGCTCGAACCTGTCCGCCCATAGGTGCGCCCCTGTAATCTCATCAATCAACTGCCCCGTGATGCGGACTTTGCCCGACGCCTTTCGCACGGACCCTTCAAGGACGTAGCCGACGCCAAGCCTGCGTCCGACCTCCTTCACATCGACGGCTTTGCCCTTGAACGTAAAGCTCGAATTGCGAGCGATGACGAATAACCATTTGAACCGCGAAAGCGCAGTGATGATCTCCTCAACCATTCCATCGGCGAAGTATTCCTGCTGGGGATCGCCGCTCATGTTCTCGAACGGCAGCACTGCAATGGACGGCTTATCGGGGAGAGGCAGCGGCTGGCTGTATGGGGCCGGCAAGTTTCCCGCTTCTGCGAGTGCCGGAAGCCCTGCGCCGACCCGAGTGGCAGAATAAACTCGAACCGGGCGGGCAATATTTTTGAGGTTCTGCTCGCCCAGATCGGTGAACTCGACCCCAACCTTGCCTCGGACTTGATCGTAGGCAGAAGACGAGATGCAGATTCCGCCGGGTTCTGCGATGCCCTCAAGCCGTGCTGCGATGTTAACTCCGTCGCCGAAGATGTCATGAGCCTCGACAATTACGTCACCAATGTTGATGCCCACGCGAAAGGCAATGCGCTCGTCTTTCACCTCCTCGCCTGATTGCTCGTTGACATGGCTCTGAAACTGCACAGCAGCACGAACCGCCTCCACCGCGCTTGGAAACTCCGCCAAGAACCCGTCGCCCGTGTTCTTCACGATGCGACCGCCGTGTTCTGCAATAGCGGGCGTGACACTGTCCGCGAGTAGTGCCGACAACTTGGCGTGGGTCGTCTCTTCGTCATCATGCATGAGGCGCGAGTAGCCAGCCACGTCGGCGGCCACTATCGCCGCCAACCTTCGTCCGACCGGGACTGGCCGCTCTTGCACCATGGTCCGCAATCCAACCCAAGGCGCACTGTACGACGGGTAAGAGACAGTGCCAAACGCATTTTAAGATTGCCCCTATTGGACTGGCTAGCAGCGCACTTGTCGTTGCTAGCGTCTGAGGTTGAAAGGGCGATGCTGGAGAGCGGGCAAAGGATAGGTTGCGATTGCTGGAGGGTGGCCCGACGCATGACGTTGTGGGACGACACACGTCGGGCCTTGCCACAACGGGTTCAGCCCCCAGTATGGCCATTAGCCGCGCTGGCTGAACAAAGCCTACAGCCCTTCAGTGCGGGCGAGAACTCCGTGGGACTACGGAAGGGCTGTCGACTGGCGTATAAAATGGCGGACAGAAGTACGAGATAGATAGCCTGTAGCGCCGCGCCTTGCATCCATTTACCACTCACCTAACGACTTATAGACGAGGTTTGGAAAGCGCGGGTATTGCGATCATAGCATCCGCAACACGGCCTGCGAGCCGTACCCGTCTGAGACAACAAGCTCCAATGAAAATCTCCGAAGAGCGGTTCAAGTCGATCCTTGCAGGAACCGCAACCAATCTTTCGTCGAAAGAAATCCTAATCCGGCAAGAGGCATTTTTTGCAGAGCGGACTGGTCAAGACCCGATGTTAGCGATCGAAGCCAAACTGCCGGATGTCACCATCATTAGGAAAGAGCGCTACAGGGGGATCGCGACAGACGCTGCAACAACCCAAGCAATTCCAGTAGTGGATCCAGATGACCTCGGCACAGCCAAGTCCCGCAATTTTTGGAGCTGGCTGAATTGGGACGCAAACTGGTTGGCTGTCTGGGCAGTTGTAATCAGTGTCTTGGCCCTGTTTGCCCCAGCGGTTGCGGCACCACTGGTCGGAATCGCGGGCATCGCTCTGTTTGCATTGATTGCGATCGGCATTGTTAACGTCACCATCAGGACTTTCGGCTGGCGGCCCACTCGCTCTATCCAGGTGAAACCAAATGCAACGGCTTCGCATCCGGAGCCGTTGGCCGCTCCCATCATCGTCGAAGCCTCAGAAGGCTCTTCAATACACACTTGTAGTCCTGCGCGACCGAAGAGAAAGCCGCCGTCTCACCGTTCTCATGTAAGTCAGCGACTGTCTCCGAACTCTCCACAACTTGTCGCTTTTTCAGAAAGGCATCGGATCCCTCTTGATAGCTTTTTCGATGCCCCCGCAGCGGGTTTCGGCGATGCACATCATGTGCTCGGGCTGCTCAACGACCCTCGGGTGGTTGGCAAGCGACTGCGGCAAAAGGTATTTCTTGGACCTTATATTGGCGCATGTTACGAGCCGGTGGCTGCGCAGCTTGCCGCTACGTCCGAACGATGGCAGGTCATTGAAGATGAGGTCAGCGGCCGCAGCTTCTGACCTTGCGGGAATGAAGCGCGCCGACATCGAACAGGTAAAGGCGTTTGCAAGTCGTCAGGTCGATCGTGCACGTCCAGCTTACGGTCGAGTTCGGGAAGATCGGCCTCGTCGCTCGATCGAGTGGGCCACGACAACGATGACACATATTTACTTTCCCAGACTGGTAATCGCCGATGGTGGCCGCTTAAGACCAGCAAGGTCAATATCGAGGCACTAAAACGCGACCGTGAGCAGCTGTTGGGCGAAGCGGCGTCTTATGAAGCGGCCGACGAAAGCATCGGGCTGCATCTGAGCTTGTGGGGTGATGCCCGCGAAATTCAGGAGCAGCGTCGCGTGGCGGACCCTTGGGAAGATCTCTTGGTTGATATACCGGAACACATCATCCATAGGTCCGACGATGGCTATGAACGCGTTGCTAGCGCCGACCTGCTGACGGTGGTGCTTCAAATTCCAAAAGCGCAACAAAACTCGGGTCACGGCCAACGACTTGCCAAGGCCATGGAGCATGCGGGCGATTGGAAACGAAATAAGTCTGGCAACGTCACTATTCGAGGAGTGCCTGTGCGAGGCTACGTGCGTCCCACCTTTCGGCAGAACATGGCCCAAGCGGCGGCACGAGTACCTTTTGACGTTGCCAAGCGCAAATGTGAGACTGTAATAGGCGTCGACGAACGACCAAGCCCAGCGGTGCACACTGGTATCTGCGAAGCTGTAATGGAAGCTGAAACTAACCTGACGGACTGACGCCGCTGACGGTGATTTCCTGTAGCCTATCCGGACGGGGAAACCAGTGGTGCAAATGGCTGCAAGTGTGCTCCTAAACGCGGCTCAAATGTCTATTCTGTCCGTCAGGGTCTATCAGGGTCTGTCCAGATCAATAAAGACAAGGCTTTTGAACTGACGGACACTCTCCTAGCTCAGTCAGGCTGACGGACCTTACGATCGCCTATGCCTGCGCCCTTCTTCTACCTAGGTGTAAAGGTATCTCGCCCTGCCCCCCAGCGCCTGTGGATGGCCACTCCACAGCATCGCTCGTGCTAGCGTCCCACCTTGAAATCTTTGAAGAGAGTACACCGAACGTTTGCCCCGGGTTTACTGTTTCCAATCAGATTTGTGGGTACGAGAACATGTGGCGGATCGGTGCGCGAGGCAGCGATCGCTGGCTGGAGATGATCAATGTCGCTTCTTGGAAAATTGGCACAAACCCGCGCCGAATTCGATTGGTGTCACGACGACCCTTGGCGCAAAAAGGTAGCAGCTGCTGTGCGCGGTAAGGAAACCATCAGCACTGCAGCACTACTCGACGCTGTTTGTGTGCCAGCTACGACGGGCACCGCGCGCCGCCTTGCCGCGATCATGCGCGACTTGCATTTCATTCCGATCAAATCGCGCCGCTTAATGCCGGGGGGCCGAGCCGGAAATACCGTTACGCGCGGTTGGGCACGTTCTGTCCGCACAATGTAGTCGTCCCGAACGACAAGAACCGCCGGCGACACCGGCCCTAACCTCCAGGGGATGATCCCATGAGATATCTGCTTCTTGAAAATTTTCGTATTATCAATGACGACGCGAACTTCGTCGTGGGCAGGGTCCAGCCACAACCGTGCGGGAAGGTCCATACCGGGTGTTCGCCTGCGCCGTTCCGGCGGACGAGGGTTTGATTGAGGTCGCCACGGTCAAGACCCTTGACGAATGCGTCACTGCCCTCGCGGACTACTATGAAAGGACCCCTGCGCAGTGGGTTCGCAAGCGCGCGGGCTGGTCCGAAAAAGAGACCTGCTACTCACATCTCAGTGTGGAGCAAGATCAACGAGGTCGATGGCGAGCATATCGTGATGAGTTCTCACTGCTGAACGGCCGCGGGGAGCCCGCAAATTTTTCCACGCTCGACGAAGCCCAGCGTGTTGCTGACATTCATCTGCTGGACAATTACCCGAATGCACAGCCAGCGGTCGACGATGGATACTGGTGGCTTGTGGACCCTGAAATGGATTGGCGGCTGCTTCCGGAGGAAGTCGCATTGCGAGCCCAGTGGAAGCCTTTAGCGTCCCTGTGGCGACCCGATGTCAAGCAACCCTCAGCTGATCGGGGAAGCTCTGGAGGCAGCCGCCCATCGTAACAAGGTACAACGATAGCACGCCTCCCGCGCGATGCTTGGCCGTTTTCACGCGTCTGAGCTACGTCCGTTCCTCCCCCGATTGTGTTGCCAAAACTCCCGTTGAGACGACTCACGATCCGTGATTCCGTTGGTTGAAAGGGCATCAGCGGGAACAGCGGATGATGGGTCGGCGGGAAGACGGGCAAGGACAGTTTTTCTATTCGTTCGATCTCGACAAGGTGATCCCACCCGATCATCTAGCCCGGCAGATCGGCGGCTTGCTCGATCTAGATTGGGTGCACAAGGAGTTGGCGCCATATTATTCCCACACCGGCCGGCCCTCGATTGACCCGGTGCTGATGATCCGGATGCTGCTTGTCGGCTATGTGTTTTGCGATCCGCTCCGAACGACGGATTTGCGCCGAGGTTCAAGTAAACCTTGCCTATCGCTGGTTCTGCAAGCTCGGTATCGAAGACAAGATTCCCGACCACTCTGTATTCTGCCGTGCGCGGCACGAACGCTTCCGAGCGAGCGACGCCCTACGCCGGGTATTTGAGGGCGTGGTGGCGATGTGCATTGCGGCCGGGCTGGTTGGAGGCGAAGCGTTCTCGATCGATGCGAGCTTGATCAAGGCGGATGTGAACAAGACAAAGCGGATCCCCGGCGACCAGTCGTTCGCATGGCCAAAGACGGAGGAGGCATCCCATGCGGTTCGCGAGTATCTCGCAGCCCTTGAAGCCGCCCGCGGCGGTGGAGACCGTGGCGGTTCGGGCGAAGGCGGCGATCGACGCAAGCCTCCCAAAGAAGTCTCGCCACCGATCCGCAAGCCACATGGGTTGCGAGGCCGGGCTTGGACCCATTCTTTGCCTATGATGCTAACTACCTAATCGACAATAAAGCCGGGATTATCATCGATGCCGTGGGCACTCGGGCGAACCGAGCCGTGGAGAATGCCGTCACCCAAACCATGGTGGATCGCGTTGAGCGCCGCTTCGATCTGCGGCCCAGAAGGCTCGCGGGCGACACGGTCTATGGCGCGGTCAGACTGCTCAAATGGCTGGTGGATCGCGGCATTACACCGCACGTACCGGTGTGGGACAAGTCGGCACGCCCCGATGGCACATTCAGCCGTGCCGACTTCGTCTTCGATCAACAGCGCAACATCTATGTTTGCCCAGGCGGCGCGGAACTGACCAGCACAGGCAATATCGATCAAGGCCACATCGTTTACTACAGGGCCAGCAAGAGCGACTGCTCGCGCTATTCATTGAAGCCGAAGTGCACGACGGCGATCGTGCGCAAAATCACCCGCGACCTCAACGAAGATCTGCGGGATCATGTCCGGGCGTTAGCCAATACGGAAGCCTTCCAGCAGTCGCGCCGCGAGCGCAAGAAGGTCGAGATGCGATTTGCGCACATGAAGCGCATTCTCCGGCTCGACCGGCTTCGGCTGCGAGGCTTGAGCGGCGTCAGGGACGAAGTGCTGCTTACAGCTACCGCGCAGAACCTAAGGCGGCTCGCCAGGCTTCTCTTCCGTGCCCGGCACCTCTGGCAGCGACTTGCCCAGCATTGCTGCCCACGAATGGACAGCGAAGCCAACACAAGGGAGAACGCAAACAAGCGGCCGGTTTAAAACTCACAACTAAGCTCTGCAATCGCGTCCGGACCAGTTTTACAACACAATCCGTTCGTAAGCGGCCCCCGTCAGCCTGAACGCTCATGTGCGAAAAGGGCCATCAAAGCACATCGTAGTGTTCGTCAAAAAGCCCAGAATGGGCTTGGTATTCCGGCTGAAGCAATAGTTCACACTACGGGATCGTCTACGTGTGCGAGAAGTATTATTGCAATCTCGGTTGCATCTTTGCAGCGCTGAGCGCGTGGCGAGCGTTTACCCACATTGCGCGAGCCAACGCGTCGGGGCGGAGAAATCGGCGGACGCCAATACAACGACTTCCGAATGCTGAGAAAGTATCGGCGCACATCGGATCGCGCGCCGCAGCCGAGAACGTTAGGCGTTCGAGGAAGTTGAATGGGCGTCCCGTCGAGAAATCCTCGATCCCAAACTGATGTCCAGCCAGTTCGGACCGATGCCGTTTTGCATAAGCCGACAGACGGCGGTCGAGATCCGTCGGACTCGTCCATGCACGGCCGACAGCGCCCGTCAGCCACTCGGCGGACTGCAACGCGCAGCCGCATCCGATGCCCCACAACGGATCGAGCGATAGGGCCGCGTCTCCGATCAATGCCAAGCCGGGCTTGGACACGCTGCGGTGAAGGTTCGGATAGCCGGCGAGCGCTCCGCGCTATCGCAGGAACAGACCGGTCGCGCTCACTGCCTTCGGACCATCTCGTACTCCGAAGTGCTGTCCTGCCGAATTATTTCTTAGTGTCGGTCCGGCCGCGACGTCGGGGCCCCATGGCGGATCGCAATGCAATTACAAAGCACGACGTGAGAAGAGTGAGGTACGCAACGATCATCATGGCCTTGTCGATCTGCAGGCCCCCCGCTGGCGTGAAAGCACACGAGATTTGTTCCAGCAAGTGAGCCAGCTATGCTGACGCGGAATACCTCGCCACCGCAGGCCGATGATCCGTTGCCGCTGCTCCGGGCCACCGCCGATGTTGGTAAAAGTTGGTACGCCGTTTTTCGCGACAACCATTCGCGGCCTATCCGTTGACCTCTAATGAGGTCCAACGCGACGATGTCGGCGCTCACGCCCAAACAACAACGGTTTGTCGAAACTTTCTTGCTCGATCTCAATGCGACGCAAGCAGCGATCCGTGCCGGCTATTCGGAACGGACTGCCAATCAGCAAGGCCCTCGCTTGTTGGATAACGAAGACGTTCGAAAGGCAATCGACGCCGCCAAGAGGGAGCGCTCCGAGATAGCCGGGCTGATGCCGCCTGGGTGCTCCGTCGTCTCGTTGCTGAGGCCGAGGCTGATCTGGCTGACCTCTACACGGAGGCCGGCGACCTCAAGCCGATCGACGACTGGCCGAGCATTTGGCGTCAGGGCCTCGTCGCTGGCGTTGAAGTTGAGCTTCGCGGGCGCTGGCGAAGATCGCAAGCAAGTAGGTCACGTCAAGAAAATCAAGTTGAGCGATCGACTGCGCCGGCTGGAACTGATCGGCCGCCATGTCCGGGTCAATGCGTTCCAGGAACAGATCGCCGTCAGCGGCGTCGATGGGCTGGCCGATCGGCTTTTGCGC
>NZ_LLXZ01000116.1 GCF_001440395.1 Bradyrhizobium jicamae
GGCGGCGGCGACCACGGCCACCGCCAGCGCCGCGACGACCGCCGGGTCGGCGGCGCGGCGCACGGACGGTGAGTGGGCGGCGGCTGATGTCACGGGCGTTCTCCGGAGCACAATTGGTGCTCAAACAGGCAACAGCGTCCTATCCCGGCGCCAACAGCCTGTCGAGACAGGTCAATATCACATCCGCGCGGGTTGACCCGGAAGCGCTGCCCGCTATATTCCGCCGGCTTCGCCGCACCGGCCTCCAGCCCGTGTCCGAAGGCCCCTGTGGCGGAACTGGTAGACGCGCTCGACTCAAAATCGAGTTCCGCAAGGAGTGCTGGTTCGATTCCGGCCAGGGGCACCACGCTTCGCCCCAGCGGGTAACGAGCGGCGCAACCCCCGCAGAGCCGCAGCTGGACCCGCACATCGGACCTGGCCTCACCGTACGAAAACCGATCGGCGTATTTTTGCACGAATTGAGTGCGTCGACGTGAATCCCGTTCGTGCCGCGATATTCCAATCCCGCGCTACGTTTGTTGCAAGCCACGACGAATCCGGGAAGGTTCGTTTTCCGGGGCAAGACCGGCACCGTCATCCTGCGAGATCGCAATGGCGGCGAGCACCGTCCGGTTGCTGATTTCAAGCTTCTGAAAAATGTGATGAAGATGCACCTTGATGGTGCCGTTGCTGATGTTCAGGCGTCGGCCAATTTCCTTGTTCGACAGTCCTTCGGATACCAGACGCATGATCTGGCGCTCCCGCTCCGTCAGCACAGCGAGTGCGTTCTCCGTGATCGTGCTTTGCTCCCGAACGACCGCCTGATCGGCTGTCGGCATCGGCAACAGCCGACGGCCTCCCGCAACCTGGCGTAACGACCGCACGAGAATTTCAGGCGTCACATCCTTTGAGATGAAACTGTAACCGTCGGCCCCGGCTGAAATGACCAGCTCACGCTCCACTTCAGATGAGATGAAGAAGACGAACCGCGTGGAAAAGCTTTCGATGTTAACGATGGAGAGAATCTCCGGGCCGGTTGCGCCAGGCATCAACCCGTCGAGAACGGCGATATCCGGCGCCAGATTCCGGATTGCTTCGACAAAGCCCTGACCATCGGTGCAGGATGCCACAATCTTGAAATCGGAGTGGGCCTCGAGCACGTTGCTCAAGCCCTTCAAAACCACGGGATGCCGATCCGCAATCACGACGGTGATACGACGCATTGGGCAGTCCTCAGCCTGTCCCCAATATTAAAACCCCGCGCCCCCGGCCTTAGTTCGTTCACCCCGCTCGTGCAGCACAATATACATCACCATGAAGGTCCCGGCCAGTGCTGCATCGCAACAAATGAAACGGCAGGGGTCGGCCGGGCCTTCTCGACTGTTCTCCCAGACAATTTGCCCAATCCTGGAAGACGACGGCACCCGTAGAACTGCGGGACGGTAGTACTCCGGACGAGTATGCCTTTCCACCTTCAGGGCGTGCGCGGATCAAACTCTGATGCGCGGCAGGCTGGATCGAATTCCTACAACGCGCGATGGACTTCCCGCCCTTTGCTCACGCACAGAATGTCGGCTGCGACACGCCAAACGACGTTTACTATTACGAGCGACATACCTCGGCATGTCCGGAAGGCCTATAACCAAAGGTATATAGGGATAGCGCTAATTCGAATCTAACATTCAACAAACGCTTACCGATTTTTCGACCAGCGGAAATTACCAACCCGATGTTGTAGAGGAGGACCAATTCTACCGCGACTGAACCCACCAAATTTCAGAAAAGAAACGACGGAGGGCACAACTCAAACGATCAAAAAAACCGCTAATTCAAGGCCAAATCGTGAATTCAAGACTTCAACTCACAGTGTTTTCAGAGATTGTCATTTGCGTAAAGGCTGGGAGAGTAAAATGCCGAGGCGGCAAGGTTTTGCAACATTCATCGTCGGGAAAAGCGTTCTAATCAGGGAGGGGATTGCCAGAATTCTAAGCGCGGCAAATTTTCGCACCCTCGCTTCGGTGTCAAGCGTAGATGACTTGTCACCGAACAAACTCCAATCACATCCATCGCTGGTTCTCATTGTCCATTCGGGCGACGATTTCGAATCCGCGGTCGAACAAATCGAGCTCCTCAAGGAGCGGCATCCGAAAGCACGCATTGCGGTCGTGGCCGATCACTATCGGCTGGACGAGATGGTGTCGGCATTTCGGGCGGGCGCCAGCGGCTATTTCATCGACGTCATGACGTGCGATGTATTCGTCAAATCCATCGAACTGGTAATGATGGGCGAAACGATCTTTCCGCCGGCATTCATGTCATCCATTCTCGACTCTGAAGGCGACCACTTCGCCAAGGCCGAGCCGCGCAACGGCAATGATCGGGCTATCGCCTTCACGACGGACCGCATTACGCAGCAATTGTCCCCCCGCGAAAAATCGATCATGGAATGCCTGATCGCGGGCGATTCCAACAAGTCCATCGCGCGCAAGATCGACATCGCGGAAGCGACCGTTAAGGTCCACGTCAAGGCGATCCTTCGCAAGATCCGAGTCCAGAACCGGACCCAGGCGGCAATCTGGGGGATGAACAACGGTTCACTGGTACGACCGACGAATGACGGCTCTAATGCATGCGAACAGCTGCCAAGTTCGATCGAAATGGTCTCGGACATCAAGCAAATCGAGGGACCCGCGCACCAGGCAAGTCACGTCGAGGTTCCTGGTATCAGCCTGATGCGCAAGAACATCAGCCGAAGACCTAATGCAGTGGTGCGGCTCGGCAAATAGGCGGAGCAGGCGCCGACGGCCTTGCACACGTTGCGCCGGCGCGGATCGAGTTGTGCCAATCGAAACGCTTACAGCGTCGTCCGTTAAGAAGCTGAATTGATCGTGGTCGGACATGCGAGGATGCGCCATAGGCGGACCAGGAACAGGGACAAGAGTACTCTGAGCCAGGCGAGGATGCGGCGGAAGTTGTGGCCGACGGCTGAGAGGATGACGTT
>NZ_LLXZ01000117.1 GCF_001440395.1 Bradyrhizobium jicamae
CACGCTTCGCGAATTACCATCCGTCACGCAAGACGGCCCCCGTCGGACGCGTACGACCTGAGAGCGGAGCGCCAGGTTGCTCGAAACGGTCAAACGCAGCATCGCGCGTGCGTGTCTTTGCCCTTGCAGCCGGCGCCCCCGCGCCAAAGGGAAGTGGCATTACGTGTCCAGGTGCGGCGCCGGGCGCTAGCTTCTCGACTTATCCGGCGCTGGCGAGGAGTTGCCGCGCTACTTCGCGCGATACCTCCGGAGCCGGCGCAGTCGCGCTCCTGCCAAAAAGGATCGAAGCTCCAAGCGTCGTGCTCGCCAAGTTCAAAGTCGTAATCTTCGCGCGCCTCGCGGCGCCAATTGACTTGGCCTTTGCTGTTGAAGTCGGTCTTTACCCACTGAGCTTGTTAAAGAGCGCGTCCGCGTCTTGTACCGTTTCGTGCGCTTTTCCGCCGGGATCGCTGCCGCTCTGTCCATCCGCGTCGTGAAGTATACAACCGATCTCTGTGTTGATTAGGATCGGTCTAGCAGCGCGCCGGAAATGAATTTCCTGACTCGGTACCGGTGCACTTTTGAACACTTCAGTTTTAGGCAGACTGACAGCTAGGAACGTTCTTGATCGAGGAGAATCGAATCCAAGCCTGTGGCTTACTCCTCAGCCCCCAAGGCCGCAGGTGCGGTCCTGGCGCTTCTTGTTCCGCGTCAGGGCCGCTTTGACGGAGCGTCAATTTTAGGAAGGATGCTTTGCTTGCGTTGCGATTCCTGTGCCGGCCTGGACCCGGCACACCACGAGAGCTGGCAGACGGCCTCAGCTTTACTGCTGAGGCCGTTTCAGTTGACCGGCCGCGCCTTCGTGACCTGCCCGACCTGGTAGGGCATCCATTCGCAGAAATAGCTGTGTTCGGGCAGGTCCTCGCCTTCCTGCAAAAGCTTGACGCTGGTTCGGCTATGCGGGACGCCATTGCCAACAAAACGGCCAAGTTCACCAGCGCGTCGTGGAAAACATGAGTGACGATCGCGGCGAGCGGTTTTCGGCGATCAATGTGCGTAAAGCCATAGTCGCGGTAAGGCGCGAAGGCGTGAACCACACAACGCGGCCGACAGTCGGGAGAATTTTGGTCATGGAGCATCCAGGTTTGCGAAATAGCGGATGCTTCGGACCTACACCAGCGCCGGAAATGAATTCCGAGCCACAGGAACGATTACCCAGCAGGCTCATTATGGGGACATGTCCCCTCGCATATTGGGACACACTCACGAACTTAAACGGTCCCGGCGTCGTCCGGCGACACGGGATCGCTGGCGGCTCTGGCGTGATTAGAGCTCCCGTCAGGGCCGTTTTTTAGGCCGGAACGATCTCGATCTGCTCAGCCCGTTCTGCTTCCGCATCGTAAACCTTGATTTGAAGGTTCGGAAAACGCGTCTTCAAATCTCTGGCTGCTTGGAATGCGAAATCTTGGGTTTTGAACTCTCGTTTCGCGTGGCCATCGGCAATGAGGGCGTAACCACTTGTCGGAAGGTCGGCCGGCGCCCTGGTCGTTGTTGCAGGCGCCGCCACAGGCGATCGTTGCGTGCGCTGTTGTCGCATGGGA
>NZ_LLXZ01000118.1:0-131747 GCF_001440395.1 Bradyrhizobium jicamae
CCCGCGCATGTCGCGCCGCCGGCCGCTCCGCCGTCGCCGACCCCGTTCCGCGCAGCCCCCGCGGGCGATGCGGACGCCGAGGAGAAGGATCCGGCCGAAGCCGCCGCCGAAGGCGACATGGATGACGACGAGTTCGAAAACCAGATGTCGCTGGCTGCGATCGAGGCCGAGCTGAAGCCGAAGGTGGTCGAGACCTTCGACAAGATCGCTTCCGAGTACAAGAAGCTGCGCCGTCTTCAGGAGCAGGACATCGCCAACCAGCTGCAGAGCGAGTCGCTCTCGCCCTCGCAGGAGCGCAAGTACAAGAAGCTGAAGGATGAGATCATCGTCGAGGTGAAGTCGCTGCGCCTGAATCAGGCCCGTATCGACTCGCTCGTCGAGCAGCTCTACGACATCAACAAGAAGCTGGTCTCGTTCGAGGGCCGCCTGCTGCGCCTCGGCGACAGCCACGGCGTCGCGCGCGAAGACTTTTTGCGCAACTACCAGGGCTCGGAACTCGATCCGCGCTGGCTCAACCGTGTCTCGAAACTCTCCGCCAAGGGCTGGAAGAATTTCGTCCATCACGAGAAGGACCGCATCAAGGAGCTGCGCCACGAGATCCAGTCGCTGGCAGCGCTCACCGGGCTCGAGATCGGCGAATTCCGCAAGATCGTGCACGGCGTGCAGAAGGGCGAGCGCGAGGCACGCCAGGCCAAGAAGGAAATGGTCGAGGCCAACCTGCGTCTGGTGATCTCGATCGCCAAGAAATACACCAACCGCGGCCTGCAATTCCTCGACCTGATCCAGGAAGGCAATATCGGCCTGATGAAGGCGGTTGATAAATTCGAATATCGCCGCGGCTACAAGTTCTCGACCTACGCTACGTGGTGGATCCGGCAGGCGATCACGCGCAGCATTGCAGATCAGGCACGCACCATCCGCATCCCCGTGCACATGATCGAAACGATCAACAAGATCGTGCGCACCTCGCGCCAGATGCTCAACGAGATCGGCCGCGAGCCGACCCCGGAAGAGCTCGCCGAAAAGCTCGGCATGCCGCTTGAGAAGGTCCGCAAGGTTCTCAAGATCGCGAAAGAGCCGCTGTCGCTGGAAACGCCTGTTGGCGACGAGGAAGATTCACACCTCGGCGATTTCATCGAGGACAAGAACGCGATCCTGCCGATCGATGCGGCGATCCAGTCCAACCTGCGTGAGACCACCACGCGGGTTCTGGCCTCGCTCACGCCGCGCGAGGAACGCGTGCTCCGCATGCGCTTCGGCATCGGCATGAACACCGACCACACGCTGGAAGAAGTCGGCCAGCAGTTCAGTGTTACCCGCGAACGCATCCGCCAGATCGAAGCCAAGGCGCTGCGCAAGCTGAAGCATCCGTCAAGGTCGCGGAAGCTGCGGAGCTTCCTCGACAACTGATTTTGTAAGTCAGTATCGACTGTCATTGCCGGGCTTGACCCGGCAATCCATCGAAAAAGAAACGGCGGGCCGAGGCCCGCCGTTTTTGTTTCTGAGGTCTATTTCTTCTTCGCGCCCACCCGGCTGATGCTCTTGATCTCGAGCGGTGGCCGGCCGGATTTCTCGGCGATTTCGCGATCCTGCTCGCGGATGAACGCGCGGGCAGGTTCGTCGCCGTCGAGCCCGCCGAGCAGTTCGGCAGGCACGCGGCGGTTGGAGCGCTGGGAGTCGTCTTCATAAACGACGTTGAAAAAGGCGAATTCGCCTTTGGGATTGGTTCCGGGTTTTTTCGGCATGCGCGGCTTGTCCTCGATTAGGACATCGCTGTCAAAGCAAAACACGCGCGCTACGCGCCGGGCTGCCCTGCGCGCTCTGGCGGACAAGGCTCTTGCGAAAGTGGAGCCGACGGCAGGAGTGTCTCGACGCGGCGACAGCACGCGATTACGCTTCGAAACGCCATGCCGGCCCATCTCACCATCTGGTACAACACGCGCTGCCCGGTCTGCGACGCCGGCATCGACTGGCAGCGCAACAGGCTGCTGGCCGCCGTCCGCGCCGGCCGCATCTCCTTCAAGGACATCAACGAGCAGCCCGATGCGCTTTCATCCTACGGCGCGTCGCTCGACGACGTGCGTCGCCGCCTGCATGCAACGGACGAGGCCGGCCGCCTGATCGTCGGCGCCGATGTCGCGATCGCGATCTGGCAGATAACCCCGGGCGAAGGCTGGTTGGCCGCGCTCTTCGGCAATCGCCTGATGTTGCCGCTGACGCGGTTCGCGTATGATAGATTCGCCGACGTGCTGTTTGCCTGGAACAGGCGGAAGGGGCGGTGGTGATGCCGGCAGCCTCCAACACGAAGAGCGATCTCGCACCCGTGCTGACGGCCTGCTGCCTGGCCATGCTGGCCGTGGGCGACAACAGCACGGCGATCATGGCGGCGCTCCCCGACATGAAGGGCAGCCTGCAGCTTGGTCCGGCGGAGATCGAATGGGTGGTCAATGCCTATCTCTTGACCGCCGCGATCTTCATCGTCGTCGGCGGCGACGCGGCGGACCAGCTCGGCGCGCGACGATCGTCAATCGCCGGCATCGCCCTGTTCGCGCTCGCTTCGCTGCTTATTGCGCTGGCGCCGGCAGGCCTCGTCGTGGTCGCCGCACGCGCGCTGCAAGGACTGGGAGCCGCGTTCGCGGTAGCCGGCACGCTCGCGGCGGTGTCCGAAGCCGCGCCTGATGCAAAACGGGCGGAGGCGATCGGCGCCTGGACCGGCTTTCTGATGCTCGGCTTCAGCATCGGCCCGCTCGTCGGCGGGGCCGTGACGCATTATGCGGGCTGGCGCTTTATCTTCTGGCTCAACGTCGCCGCCATGGTGCCGGCCGCGCTGATGCTGCTGCGGCATCCCGGTGCCGGCGGTCGACGCGCGATGTCGATGGACTGGGTCGGCCTCGGCATTCTCGCCATCTTCATGGTGACGCTGATATCGGGATTGCAGGCGCTGGCGCATGTCCGCACCAACCCGCTGGCCGCCATCGTCCCGCTCGCGCTGGCCGGGATTGCGTTTGCGGCCCTGATCCGGACGGAGACGCGGCGCACGCAGCCGCTGGTCGATTTCAGCCTGTTCGCGAACCGCAGTTTCGCGATTGCCGCAGGCCTGTTGTTTCTTGTGATGTTCGACATCATGACGCTGCTGCTTTACTACAACCTCTTTGCGCAATCCGCCGACGGCCTCGGCATGTCAGCCATTGCGGCCGGCCTTTCCCTGCTGCCGCTCTCGGTCGCGCTGTTTGTGTTTGCGCGTGCGGCGCCTGCCATTGGAATGAGGATCGGTGCGCGGCGCATGCTGACGGGCGGATCGCTTTTGCTCGCCGTCGGCTGCGCCATCATCTGGTTGTCGTTCCAGACGAATGCGAAGTTCGCAGCCCTGATGCCCGGCCTGTTTGTCGCCGGCGTTGGTATCGCGCTCATCTACGCCTCGGCGCCGCGGCTCGGGCTGGCGACGCTGCCGCAACTGCAGGCGGGGAAGGGCTCCGGCATGCTCAATTCGTGCAGTTTTCTCGGCGGCACCGTCGGGGTGACCTTCGGAGGCATAGTGTTCGCGCTGAGCGGATTGCCCGGCGTGCTTGTGCTGCTGGGAATTTCGGCGCTGGCAAGTGCTGCGCTCTGCCTTCGGTTGCGGACGCATTGAAACTGCGCTGTATCTGAGGGAAATCTGCAAATCTCTGCCCAGCATTGATCGCGATTATCAACCACGCTTCGCCGCGTGCATGACTTCGTAAAATCACCGACCGCTTCCCCGCATCCCGCCCCAAGCGCCGCCGCCATCTGGCCGCCGCTGCGCCGTTTCATCGCCGGCGAGCGCCGCTTCGGCCGCTTCATGGCGCGGCGCCGCGCGACTAGCGCGGCTTACGAATTCTTTCGCTTCGGCGTGAAGCAGGCGTGGGCCTGTCTGTTCGGCGGCATCGCAATCTTCCTGATGATCGCCACCTGGCAGTTCTATCCGCCGGCCGCGCCGCTTCCCCGCTACGACTTCCTGTTTCTCTGCATGATCGCCGTTCAGGCCGCACTGCTCGCCGGTAGGCTGGAGACGCTTGAAGAAGCCAAGGTGATCCTGATTTATCATCTCGTCGGCACCGCGATGGAGCTCTTCAAGACACAGGTCGGCTCCTGGATCTACCCGGAGCCGAATTTCTTCCGCATCGGCGGCGTGCCGCTGTTCTCCGGCTTCATGTATTCCTGCATCGGCAGCTATATCTGCCGCGCCTGGCGGCTGTTCGATTTCGAGTTCACCGCGCACCCGCGCCGCCTCGCGCTGGCCGTGCTCAGCGTCGCGATCTACGTCAACTTCTTCAGCCATCACTACATCGTCGACCTGCGCTGGCTGCTGTTCGCGCTCGCCGGCTGGCTGTTGTTCCGCACCCGCGTCCATTTCAGGGTCTGGCACGCGCACCGTTCGATGCCGCTGCTGCTCGGCCTCGTGCTGGTGACGCTGTTCATCTGGTTTTCGGAGAATATCGGCACGTTCACGAAAATCTGGATCTATCCGTCGCAGCGGCATGGCTGGTCGATGGTATCCGTCGACAAGATCGGCTCGTGGTTTCTGCTGTTGATCATCAGCTACACGCTGGTCAGCCTGATCAACAAGCCGCGGCAGAGGTCGGATCCAGGCGGGCGATTGAGCGCGCGGTCGATGGCGGGCGTCGACAATTTATGTCGACTCAAGGCGTTAAAGCGAAAGCAGCTGATATCGACGGCGACATCCGAAAATGGAGCCAAGGTGGGCCTCTCTTGATCTAGATCAAGAAAAGGATTCCTGCGTCGCTTTGTCCTCTGTGCGCAGGATAGTGCTGCGTTCGATTCGAGCAAAAAGTCGAGGAGGGCAAGATGCCGCTTTCAATTTCGATGATCGCTTTAAGTTCTCAGCTCGTCGTTGCGGTAGCCGATCGGGTGCCGACGTTCGATATCAACCGAAGCTGTAAACTCGACGCTGCCGCCACGACTGGCCTGGTCCTTGATCAGTCCATGAAGAGCTGCGTGGACGATGAGAACAAGGCTCGACAGCAGCTCACGAGCCAATGGTCCAGTTTTCCTGCCGCGGGCAAGGCGAACTGCATCCCCCAGGAAAGCATTGGAGGGACACCAAGTTACGTCAGCTTGCTGACGTGCCTGCAGATGGGGACGTGGTCTCGGTAGTTGCGGCTGTCAGGGAAGCCGCGCAGGGAGACGCGCAATGACGTCAGCCCGAGACGGTGTTCGGGAAAGATTCAATCGCACGCCGGATTTTTCGCATCCGCGATCGTGAGGAAGGTGATCGTGGCAGGCAGCAGCTCGACCGTATCGGGTGGCGCTGTCGCCGCGGCGAGCTGCGGAAGTTCGTCATTCGGGCCAAGCTCCAGGGCCGCCCCATTCAGCTTCACGGCTTCGCTTTGCAGATCTTCCGCCGACAGCGTGTAGCGCTCGCTGGCCTCAGGCAATCGCAGCGCTATCGCATTTGTCCTGCTCGTATTGATGGCAAGCAGCGTGACGGCCCCGCGCACGCCGCGCCGGCAATGCGCGTAGAGATGCATCCCCTTGCGCACGCCGGCGTCGAGAACAATCGTGCCCATCAGCCTGCGCCACAGCAGCGCCGCCCAGTAGTTCGGCCGCGGGCGGAACGTCCCCTCGTCCAGCAGGCCGTAATCGCTCGCAGCCAGCGTGTTGTGCGCCACCACCTGGACGCCGGCTCGGGCCAGCCGGCCGAGTTGATCGAGATACCGGAACGTATCGAGGAAAGTGGAGGCCCAGGGGTTGCCGCCGCAGGCGGCCTCGGCGGTTTCGGTCAGCCACATCGGCTTACTGGCCGCAAACTCGTCCCTGAGCGACCGGTAGAACGCGCGCGTTCGCTCCGTGCTATCGAGCCAGTCTTCCGAAAGCGCGGCCTCCGGCGTGGTCTGGCCGGGAATGCCGGAGCATCGTTGCGAGAGCGCACCGTAGTGGTGATAGGAAAACGCGTCGATGCCGGGTCCTGAGGCGCTAAGCAAGTCGCGCGTGTTGATGAAGTCGGAACTGGATGGCGCCTCTGCTGTCTCGCCGATCGAACCGGGGCCGAGAATGATCGCATCCGGTTCGCTAGCCTTGATGAACGCAACAAAGGCCTTGAAGTCCCGCCCGTAAGCCGCCGCGTCGTATCCCCTGGGTGCACCGCCCATCGCGGCCAGCGTCGGCTCGTTCATGAACTCGGCAGCGGCAATTCTGCCGCCGACGGATCTGGTATAGGCGAACAAGCGACGCGCCTGGTCGCTCTGCCATAGACCCGCCGCGTCGCGGACGCCGGGGCTTGTCGCCATCGAGGTTACGATCTCTGCGCTGACAGCGCGGGCAAATTCGACAACACCCTTCCAGCGCTCGCGGCTCAGCACCGCGCGGAAGCCGTCGGGCGGCGTTGCGGGCGCCTCATCGTTCTCGGCAAAATATGTGGTGTTGGCCCAGGTACCGCTGACGCGCACGTAAGCCGGAGCCAGCGCCGCAGCCAATATGCGCAGCCGGGGATTCGATAGGTCGATCGGGCTCCGATATTCGTAGAGGTCGGGATTGCCGTCCCTTGGCATGTTTCCGACGTTGACGGCGCCGCGATCCGATGGCGCTGGGCTACTTGCCTTGTAAGGCTTCCAGAACCGTCCGCCGGTGACCTCGACCATTTCCACGTTATACGATTGAAAGCGCGCGTCGACGGTGCCGAGGCGGGGCAATCGTGAAGGGTCGACGGAAAGCGTCGGCGCCTGCGCCGCCGACTTCGGGATTGCCGCAAGCGCAGCGATCGCAATTCCCATTCCGACCTTGAGACCACTGGACCTGGTCATAGCCATTGTCCTTGGCAGCCAAAGCGGGCCCAAGCCCACGCGTTGAAGCTACGGCGCCACCAGCTCCACCCGGCGATTGAGCGCACGCCCGGCCTCGGTGGCATTGGAGCCGGCCGGCGCCAGCAGTCCGACACCCGCGGTGCGCAGCCGCGGCGCGCCGATGCCGTAGTTCTTCACCAGCTCAGCGGCGATCGCTTCGGCGCGGCGTCGCGACAGATCGAGGTTGTAGGCGTATGGCCCCTGGTTGTCGGTGTGGCCGACGATGAAGACGCTGAGCCCGACCTGGGCGTTCAGCAGTTTTGCGATCTGCTCGAGGGTGGGGCGGCTTTCGGGCTTCACCTCGGCCCTGTCGGTATCGAAATAGATTCCGTAGAGCGCGATGCGGCCGGTCTCGCGGAGGCCCTTGGCCATGACGGCAGCGTCCACCATCTTGTTCTCGATCGCGACCGGGACGGCGACGACGAGCTGCGCGTAGATATCGCGGTTGCTCTCGCTGACGATGAGGCTGACAAAAGTCTCGCGGCCGCCGTCCACCTTGCGTCCGGCAAAATAGCGGTAGTTGAAGCCGTCCACCCACATCTGCGGGATCGGCAGCGCATCGACGGCTTCCGAGAACGGAATTCCGCCGCAGGCATCGACGTCACACGCAAGCAGCGTCTCAAAGCCGGCCTTCGCCAGTTGCGTCTCGAAATTGCGCGACACCTCCAAAATCGAAGGGCCGGGATTGGTGCGATAGGCGATGCGGGTGATGCGGCCTTCCAGCCGCCGCGCGTCCGTGGGCTGGCCGTCCCTAAACGCGGCCCCTTGCATCCGCGCCGCATCGAAATCCTTCACTTCGTATCCCGTGATGACGCTGCCGCCGAAACGGCCGATGCCGGGATAATCCTTCGCGCCGACCACGTCGCGCGTCTGCGCGGCGGCGTTCGCCATCGCGCCGAGCGGCAGAGCGAGCAGCAGGAGGACCGTCCTGAACAGTGTGTGCGGTAAGCCCATGCGAAATCCATTTGTTCGAGAAACGATCGGGGGAAGGGGCGGGACGAAGTATGACTTGTAACGGTCGCGCCGGTAAATCAACCGGTTCAAATTAGTCGCAATCATGGCCGTTTTCAGGGAGATTCCGCCCCTGCGTTTTGCCGTAACCCTCGAAGCGCGGCCAAGGACGTGCTAGAAGCCGATGCTTATTTGCTGTGCTCTCTCAGGAATGGCTTTTCCATGCTCCGCATCGCATTTGCTTTCAGTGCCACCCTGGCCATGTTCGCATGCTTCAACTCCCAATCCCACGCCGCCCAATGCGGCAGCTCGTCCGGCGGTTACGAATCCTGGAAGCAGCAATTCGCCGGCGAAGCCCGCGCCAAGGGCGTCAGCGCTTCGACCATCCAGGCGCTGATGGCGACGAACTACGCGCAGGCCACCATCAATGCCGATCGCGGCCAGCGCAGCTTCAGTCTCTCGCTCGATCAGTTTCTCGCCAAGCGCGGCGCGACGACCATCGTCGCCAAGGGGCGGCAGCTCAAGCGCTCGCAGGGCGCGCTGTTCGCATCGATCCAGGAACGCTATGGCGTGCCGCCGGGGCCGCTGCTGGCGATCTGGGGGATGGAGACCGGGTTCGGCACCCAGCGCGGCAATCAGAACATGCTCGCCTCGATCGCGACCTTGGCCTATGACTGCCGGCGCTCGGCCTATTTCACCGAGCATCTTTACGCGGCGCTGCAGTTGATCGATCGCGGCGCGCTCTCGGCCAGCCAGCGCGGCTCGATGCATGGCGAGGTCGGGCAGACCCAGTTCATGCCAAAGGCCATTCTCGCCTACGGCACCGGCAATCTCGAAAACTCGGCCAATGCGCTGATGTCGACCGCGAACTTCCTGAAGGCGCATGGCTGGCGCGCCGGCGCGGGTTATCAGCCGGGCGAGCCGAACTTTGCCGCCATCCAGGCCTGGAATGCGGCCGGCGTTTATCAGAAGGCGATCGCGCTGATGGGCCGGCAGATCGACGGCGGAGAGTAGGGGCTGCACACTCCTCTCTCGGCGTCATGCCCGGGCTTGACCCGGGCATCCATCATCTTCGCAAGGTTCCTTCGAAGGGGATGGATTGCCGGGTCAAGCCCGGCAATGACGGAGGGAGAGTTTCATAGCCTCTGCCGCACCGCGTCTTCCCATGGCATAACCAAAAGCGGGAATGAACAAGGGATTCGCATGCGCATATTTCGTTGGGCCATTTGTCTCGGCGCCGCTGTCTTCGCCACCCCCACCTACGCCGCCCGCTGCGGCGGCGATTTCAACACCTTCGTTTCTGCGATGTCGCAGGAGGCGGCCGCGGCCGGCGTCTCGCAGGCCGTGATCAGCCAGGCCTTTGCCGGCGTCACGCAGGATCCGGCGGTGCTCGCCTTCGACCGCCGGCAGCGCGGCACCTTCAACAAGTCGTTCGAGCAATATGTCTCGACCCGCGTCGGCCCCGGGCGCATCAATATCGGCCGGCAGATGCTGCAGCGGCACGGCTCGCTGCTTTCGCGCATCGAACAGAAGTTCGGCGTGCCGCCGGAGATCGTGGTCGCGATCTGGGGGCTGGAGAGCGATTTCGGCAAGGGCGATGTCGGCAAGATGCCTGTCATTCGCACGCTCGCCACCATGGCGCATGATTGCCGTCGCACCGAGCTGTTCCAGGGCGAACTGCTCGCCGCGCTCAAGATCGTGCAGCGCGGCGATCTGCCGTTGCGTGATTTGATCGGCGCCTACGCCGGCGAAATCGGCCAGACGCAATTCCTGCCGTCGTCCTACATCAAATACGGCGTCGATTTCGACGGCAACGGCCACGTCGATCTGCGCCACAGCGTGCCTGACGTGCTCGCCTCCACCGCGAATTTGCTGCATGTCTCCGGCTTCAAGAACGGCGCACCCTACGGCGAGGGCACCGCGAACTTCGAAGCGATGCGCGAGTGGAACAGGGCCACGATCTATCGCAAGACGATCGGGTATTTTGCGGATCGGCTGGTCGGGCGCTAGTCATCGCCGCACAGGCAGCTTCGTAGGGTGGGTTAGCGAAGCGTAACCCACCATCCTCCGCGACGGCGGCGGATTACGCTGCGCTCATGGTTTCGTCATCAGACAAATTGCATCTCAACCCAGACACGATCAAAATCCCGCCGGGAGAGCGCCTCTTTGGGAATGCAAAAATGAAGGACGCCGCTCGCCGCCCAGATCATCTGTGCCTCCTCGTTGCTATATACCTGCAGCAGCAGCCGCCACTCCATATCCGCCTTGTCCCGCAAATCCTGGTCATCCTCCCACTTGTGCGGCAGGTTCAGCAGCTCCAGGCGACGCTGCAACTCCTCATTCGAGAGGCCGAGGAAAATCGCATACGGGTCGGCGACGCCGTGAGCCTTCAGGTATCCTCCGACGAACGGTGAATCATTGAGAGTGTATGGATAGCCGAGCAGATGATGATTAAACACGCCCTGGAAGTTCACATCCACGCCTGTCATGACGTCGATGTAGGCATTCCGCTCCGGCTCGGAGAGCCCAAGGCTCAGAATCCCCGGGGACCGCGCATCAGGCAGCGTCGGCTCCCGTGAGAAGCTTGCGTCACAGCCGGGGAATTGCAGTCGCTTGGGCAAATCAGGTGGGAAGGGAAGCTGGACGAGCGTGGCCGGATCGCCGTCGAAGTGCGACACCGTCCAGCAGGACGGATCTCCGAGCAATTGTATGAGCCCCATCTCGTTGATCGCGCAAAAGAACGAGAGCAAGCCCGAGTGCGGGAGATGCCCTTCCTCGTCATGGGCAGCAATATCAGCAAGGTTTACCTGACCCACGAAGGCCATGGGAGAGCCCTGCCAGGCCGGCCAGTTCTTGCCGGACGGCAGATCCGGTCTTCCTCCGAGCTTGGAGTTGCCGAGCGGCAGCTCTGCTTGATCGCTTGTTTGCCTGCAGTGCAGCCGGATCGAGGGCATGGAGAGCTGGATGATGTCATTCGCAACGCGCCCGAGCCCGGCGGCGGTCAAGCGCGCCGGCAAGCTTTCAGTCTCCATTCCGGCACTCCCGCGGTCCCTGTTCGCGTAATCGACTGTGCCACCGCCATGGCGCCTCCTGCAACAGCCGATCAGTACAGACCGGCGGGCATACTGAATGGGGCGGGCCGGAGATAACCGTAGGATGGGTAGAGCGAAGCGAAACCCATCGCCACGCACACCGGCATGATGGGTATCGCTTCCGCCTTCGCTCTAGCGAGCAACGGCGGACAAGTCGCTCCACCCATCCTACGGGCGGGATCCTTGCCGCGACATCTTCTCGATCCGCTTGGCGAGCACCGCCCAATACGTCGCCGGCCGAAACCGCTGCAGCAGGTCCATGAACCACGCGTCGTTGCCGATCAGAATCCGCGGCTGGTTCTTCTCGATGCCGGCGATGATGCGCTGCGCGGCGATCGGCGGGGTGGTTTTGGCGATCGTATCGAAACGGTCGATCGATTCCGCGCGGCGCGCATTGTCGGTGATGCCAGATCCGGTGCGGGAGTTGCGCACGATGTTGGTCAGCACGCCGCCGGGATGCACCACCGACAGTTTTACTGGACTGTTCGCCATCGAAAGCTCATGCCGCAGGCTTTCCGAAAAACCGCGCACCGCGAATTTCGCGGCCGCATAGGCGGTCTGGCCGGGCGGGGCGATGATGCCGAAGATCGAGGACAGGTTGACAATATGCGCCTCGCGCTGTTTCGACAGATGCGGCAGGAACGCGCGGGTGCCGTGCACCACGCCCCAGAAATTGATGTTGATCAGCCATTCCATCTGCGCCTGGTCGACCTCGTTGAAGCTGCCCATCAGTGCGACGCCGGCATTGTTGATGACGATGTTGAGCGAGGGATGCGCTGCGATCGCCGCGTCGGCAAATTCCTGGATCTGGGCGGGCTCGCCGACATCGACGCGATGGGTCGTGATGTTGCGCTTGCCGGCCTTGCCGATCTCGGCGGCAACCTCGAGCAAGCCGGCCTCGTCGCGGTCGGCGAGGGCGAGGTCGCAGCCGCGCGCGGCGAACTCGAAGGCGAGCGCGCGGCCGATGCCGCTGGCGGCGCCGGTTATCGCGGCCGCGCTTCCGGATATCGCAGTCATCGGTATCTCACTCCATCAAATGAAAAAAATCGCGGGTTCCCGCAACTTTTGCAAATTGGAACCGAACCATAAAGCGGTTTCCGCTCTTAGTGTCGAGTACCCGACAGAGTGATGCTTTTCGACCGACGCGACCTTTGCAGGAGGCTGACATGGGACAATCGAAGCCCTTCGAACGATCAAAACCTTCTCGCGCGACCGCCCTCATCGTCGAAGACGATCCGATGCAGCGGGATATGATCTGCCTCTTGCTGGAGGAAAGCGAGGTCGACGTCATCGAATGCGAAAGCGCGGAGGCAGCCGAACTGGTGCTGGAACGCGCCGCCGGCAGCCTGGTCCTGATGATGACCGACGTGCAACTCGCCGGCAATATGGACGGCGTCGAGCTCGCGCACATCGCCCGGAAATACAATCCCGAGATGGGCGTCATCGTCACCTCGGGCAAGCCGCTGCATCAGGAATTGCCCGACGGCGTCCAGTTCTGGGCCAAGCCATGGGCTCCGCTCGACGTGATCCGCACGGCGGAACGCATGGTGCATGAACGACGTAACCACCATGGAGCGCGCGCGCGTTCGTGAGCCGCCGGCCGCTTCCACGGCGGATGCCGCCGTGGTAAGGGCAGGGCATGACGCTGTCGTTCCTGTTGACCTCCCTGATCGTGGTCGCCTCGCCCGGCACCGGCGTGCTCTACACGCTGGCGGTGGCGCTGACATCGGGCGCGCGGCCGAGCGTCGCCGCGGCGTTCGGCTGCACGCTCGGCATCGTGCCGCATATGGTGGCCGCCATGCTCGGGCTCGCCGCGGTGCTGCACACCAGCGCGCTGGCGTTCGCCATGCTGAAATGGTGCGGCGTTCTCTATCTGCTCTACATGGCCTGGCAGGCGCTGCGCGAGACGGGTGCGCTCGCGGTCGATACGGGCGCGGCTGCGAAGGCGCGCTCCAGCCGGCGCGTCATTGTCACCGCCGTGCTGGTCAACATCCTCAATCCGAAACTGTCGATCTTCTTCCTCGCCTTCCTGCCGCAGTTCGTCGCCGCCGACGAGCCGCAGCCGCTGGCCCGCATGCTGGAATTGAGCGCGGCCTTCATGGCGATGACCTTTGCGGTGTTCGCAATCTACGGCCTGTTCGCCGCCGCCCTGCGCGACCGCGTCATCACCCGGCCGAAGGCGATGGCCTGGCTGCGCCGCAGCTTTGCCGCGGGATTTGCCGCGCTCGGCGCCAAGCTCGCATTCGCGGAGCGGTAGATTTTTCGCGCGGCCGCCTTTCGCGCGAAGCGATCCAAAGATCGTAGCCCGGATGAGCGAAGCGATATCCTGGACCACTCTCGCACCACCCCGGATATCGCTGCGCTCATCCGGGCTACAGGTCAGCCATCGCCGGAATCAAAAAGGCGGACCCTTGGCCCGCCATTCTCCAAAATTCACCCGGAGTTGGGAGCCCGGGCGGAGCTGAGCACTCCACCCGGGCCTGAATTCACTTCTTCTTGGCTTTCTTGGCCTTCTTGGCCTTCTTCGCCTTCGCCTTCTTCGCTTTCTTAGCCATAGTATCCTCTCAAGGTTTTCATGGATTGAAACGCGACACCGAGGCATGCTTGGCGGAGGGCCAGCCTCGCAACATCCTCGATCATGATCCCACCAGATTCGCAGGCTGATGCCGCGTGCCGTCATGGCGTTGTCATCACGTTATCCACAGTTGTTATGCAATTTGACGCGATTTTGGGTCGAAATGCGCGCCGCCATCGCCATCCGCGTCGCGCGCATCATGCTTAACGATGCCCGAACACGCGCGATCTTCATCAATTCAAAACCAAGGATTGGATTGCCCGAAGACAGTCAGGGTCCGTTAAGCGGCGCGGATGCACCTTGTTCCGCAAGACGACGGGGATCGTCGGCGAGGGAAGTCCTGGGCGGTTGTTAGACAAGAGGGGAGACGGGACGTGCGCGTCCTGAGTTCGCGATGCTGAGCGTTCCGACGCTGTGGACGGTGTTCGTCATCAATTTTCTGGCGCTGGGCCTGATCTGGGCCTACGTCATGCGCTGCTATCCGTCGTTCGAGGCCGCGCGGTTCTGGACCGGCTCGGCATTCACGGCGGCAGCCGGCGCGGCGCTGGCGACGCTGCGCGTGGTCTTTCCCGATACGCTGGTGCCGCTGCTGTTCGCCGGCACCGCGCTGATCCTGGCGATCTGCCTTGCCTCGATGGGCGTGCAGAAATTCTTCAACCGTCCGCTGTCATGGCGCAACACGCTGCTGATTACGGGTCTCGGCACCATCGGCCTGTGGTTCTTCAGCTTCGTTTACGACAGCGTGCCTGCGCGCATGACGGTCTTCACCATCGCCCAGACCGTGCCGATGGCACTGAGCGTGAAGCTGTTGCTGAGCCGGCATGAGGGCCGGGTCAATCCGGGCGCCCGGCTCGCGGGCATCGTCACGCTTCTCATCATGGCCTTGCTCGCCGTCAGGATGGTCGGCGCGGTCGCCGGCGGCGGCTTCTCCTACATGCATTTCAGCCCGTTGCAGTCGGTCGTGGTGCTGGTGCTGGTGTTCCTGTCGATGGCGCTGAATTTCGGCTTCCTGCTGATGGCGATGGACCATCTGCGCAACGAGGTCGCCGATCTCGCGCTGCTCGACGATCTCACCGGGGTCGGCAACCGCCGCTATCTGCTGCAGCGGCTGACGGAAGAGTGCATGCGCTCGGAGCGCAGCGGCCAGCCGTTTGCGCTCCTGGTAATCGATCTCGACGGCTTCAAGGGCATCAACGATACCCATGGCCACGCGGCCGGCGACGCCTGCCTGCAGCATTTCACCCTGATGGCGCAAACCCGGCTGCGGCCCGGCGACATGCTGGCGCGGACCGGCGGCGACGAGTTCTGCATCGTGCTGCCGTCCTCGACGCTGCGCGAGGGCGCCATGATCGCGCGGCGCGTGCTGGAGGTCTGCCGCGCCGATGCCGAACAATGCAGCGGCAACGACATTCCGATCGCGGTGTCGATCGGCGTTGCACAATGGAGCCGCGAGATGGGCGCCTATCCCGACCGCCTGATTGCGGCCGCCGACCACGCGCTCTACGACGCCAAGAAGGCCGGCCGCAACGGCTTTGCCGCCTACGACCCGGCGCCGCCGCTGGCGCCCGCACGGCAAGCGCGCCGATGTCCGACATGGCCCTGCGCAAGCGGGCATGAAGCATGCTATCTGAGGTCCGCCACCGGACCTCGCGCATGAATCTCCGTCTCGTCGCGGCTTTACTCTTCGCCCTCATATTTCCCGCGTGCGCCTCCGCGCAAACGCCCGACCTCGCCACGATCGCGCGGGCATCCGGCACGCCTGACATTCCTGGCCTGAAGATGGTCTGGCTGGCGCCGTGGGGCGACCTCGCCAAGGCCCATCCGTGGCGCAACATCATCGTGCACCAGACCGAAGGCCCGGCCGGCTCGGCGCGCGGCGGCGCGCAGGCGCAGTCGAAGAACCCGACGCGGCGCGGCGTCATGGTCTGGGTGGAGACCGACGGCACCGTGTACTGGGCGGTCGGCGAACATCTCGTCCCGACCCATGGCGACGGCGCCAACCGCAACGACAATAAATACATCGACAACAAGCCGACCTATCGGCAGGTGGTCGGCAACAATTCGGTCGGCGTCGAATTCGCCGGCAACTATCCCGACGTGACCCGCGGCCCCACCGAAGCGCAAATCGCGGCGTGGAAAATCCTGCTGAAGGTGCTGCGTGCGCGGTACGGCATCCCGCTCGATCGCGTCTACGCGCACAACTGGATCGACTACAAGGACGCGCGCTATTGCGAGGGGTGCGCGTTGGCGAAGATGGCGCGGGAGTGGGGGGAGTAGGGTGGGCGGCGTGCAGCCGGCCGCCGCGGCGAACTTCGCTGTGTCATACGCGGGCTTGACCCGCGTATCCATCATGCTTCGCAAGAGTCTCGCTGAGGAGATGGATGGCCGGGTCAAGCCCGGCCATGACAATCTCGCAAAGCTCGTCCCCAAAAACAAAAAGCCGGCGTCGCCGCCGGCTTTCATCACTTGATACCTCTGCCGCGAATTAATGCGCGGCTTCGAGTTCGGCTTCCTGCCGGGCGATCGTGCCCTTGACGGCCGATTGCACCTTCTCGAAAGCGCGGACCTCGATCTGCCGCACGCGTTCGCGCGAGACGCCGAATTCGGCGGCGAGGTCTTCCAGCGTCATCGGCTCTTCCGCCAGGCGCCGCGCCTCGAAGATGCGGCGTTCGCGCGGGTTGAGCACGCCGATGGCGCCGTTCAACGCCTTGCGGCGGTGATCGAACTCCTCGTGCTCGGCCATCACGGCTTCCTGGTTGGGCGAGTTGTCGACCAGCCAGTCCTGCCATTCGCCGGCTTCACCGTCGTCGCGGATCGGCGCGTTGAGCGACGCGTCGCCACCGAGGCGGCGGTTCATGTCGATCACGTCCTGATCCGTCACGCCGAGGCGCTTGGCAATCAGCTTCACCTGGTCGGGACGGAGATCGCCCTCGTCCAGCGCGGAGATCTTGCTCTTCGCCTTGCGCAGGTTGAAGAACAGCTTCTTCTGGTTCGCGGTGGTTCCCATTTTCACGAGCGACCAGGAACGCAGGATGTACTCTTGAATCGAGGCCTTGATCCACCACATGGCGTAGGTGGCGAGACGAAAACCCTTCTCGGGCTCGAACCGCTTGACCGCCTGCATCAGGCCGACATTGCCTTCCGAGACGACTTCGGAGATCGGCAAGCCGTAGCCGCGATAGCCCATGGCGATCTTGGCCACGAGCCGGAGATGGCTGGTGACAAGGTGATGTGCCGCGTCGCGATCGTCATGCTCGCGCCAACGCTTGGCGAGCATGTATTCCTGCTGGGGCTCCAGCATTGGGAATTTGCGGATCTCGGCGAGGTATCTTGAAAGACCGGATTCTCCATTGAGAACCGGCAACGTAGCTGTACGGGCCATTGAGCGCCCTCCAGTGGTTCAGGCCCCCGATAGCGGCGGGCCCGGCAGGTGATCGCTGTGTTAAAGCCGACCAGGCTGCGATGTTCCGCGCTGGATATTCAGCGCAGGTGCAACATACTCGAAAACGAACAAATAGGGAAGGAATGCTGACGTCACGTCCCCGTGTGTCAGCTATAACCTGTTGTCATAACTAAGCTTTTCTGAAGGGGCTGCGTCATACGGCCGCTTCCAGGGCGATTTGCAGGAGACGCAAATCCTCCGGCAGGGCCGCCTCCCAATGCAAAAATTCCCCGGTTCGGGGGTGTTCCAGGGCGAGCAGATAGGCGTGCAGGGCCTGCCGGCCGAGGGCGGTGAGCGTATCCTTACCTTTGATGCCGAGCTGCCCGGCCTTGGTCTTGAAGTGCGGGCCATAGACGGCATCGCCCATCAGGGGGTGACCGATATGGGCGAGGTGCACCCGGATCTGATGGGTTCGTCCGGTCTCGAGCTGGCAGGCGAGCAGCGAGGCGATCGGCTTGCCGCTGCGTCCCTGATACGCGGCTTGCAGCTCCCAATGGGTGATGGCCTCGCGGCCGCCTTCGCGCACCGCCATCTTCTCGCGGGCATGGGGGTGCCGGTCGATCGGCGCATCGACCGTGCCGCGCTGGCGATTGGGCACGCCCCAGATGAAGGCCATGTAGCCGCGCTGCATTGGGCCGGTGCGACCGTGATCGGCGAATTGCGCGGTCAGCGATTGATGCGCGTGATCGTTCTTGGCGACCACCATCAGGCCGGTCGTGTCCTTGTCCAGCCGGTGCACGATGCCCGGCCGGCGGACACCACCAATCCCTGAAAGGCTGGCGCCGCAATGGGCGATCAGCGCGTTCACCAGCGTGCCGGTCTCGTGCCCCGCGGCCGGGTGGACGACCAGCCCCTTCGGCTTGTCGATGACGATGATGTCGTCATCCTCAAAAACGATATCGAGCGCGATATCCTCGCCCAACGGCTCCGGCGGCGCGGCTTCGGGAACGTCGATTGTGATCGTATCGCCGGCCGCTACATGATAAGCGGGGTCGCGGATGGGGGCGCCTTTGGCCGAGACGGAACCGGCCAGGATCAGCGCTTTCAGCCGCGAGCGCGACAGTTCCGGGCGGAGCACCGCGAGCACGCGGTCGAGGCGGGGCGATCCCTCGTCGCCGCCGACCGTAACCTCCAGCCTTTGACCGCCGTTCGTTGATCCCTGTTCCAAAACCGAGCCTTGTTAAGAGCCTTGCATGACCGATACCGTTGCGCCCGAACCGACCCCCGAGCAGGCCGCGCTGATCGCGCGGGTGCGGCGGATGATGCTGATCGCGGGCCTGACCTCGGCGCTTGCGGTGGCCGTGGTCCTGATCGCCGTCGGGTACCGCCTTTACCGCGGCGAGGGAAGCCCCACGGCGGCCACGACCGACATCATCGAGACCCTGCCCAAGGGCGCCCGCATTGTCGCGACCGCGGTCGCCGGCGAGCGGCTGGTGCTGACGCTTGATATCGCCGGGGTCACCGAAATCCGCACGTTTGACGCCAAAACGCTGAAACCGGCCGGAAAGCTGCGATTCGTGAGCGAACCCTGAGTCCTGCGCGATCGGCCGAAAATGCCCGGACCCGGTGCGAGGAGGCGAAGCAACAGGTTTACCCAACCGTGCAAAGGCCCGCAGACTTGCCTTGCCCACCGCACATTTCGCGGCTATTCCCTGAAGCCAACGCTCCCTTCGTCTAGCGGTTAGGACGCGGCCCTCTCAAGGCTGAAACAGGGGTTCGATTCCCCTAGGGAGCGCCAATAAAATCAAGTACTTGCGCGATTTCTCGATTTTCGGCTTGGAGCTGGGTAAGCATCGGGTAAGCAGCCGGAGCGGCTTCGGCCCAATAATTCAAATTTCCGGGCATTTTCGGACGAATTAGTTGTCCGTTGAAATCAGGCACAACTCTCAATTTTGGCCCGTAATTCAAATTCCTCTTTTATGGAGAGGGTAAGTCATGACGCAAATTTGGAGGCGCGGCAATGGATCGGGATAGAGTGTTGCGTGAGCTTCCGTATCGCATGCAGGCAATTGACACGCTCAACCTGGCTCTCACCCTCAGCGCCGCATTGGGCGCAGCGCCAATGACGCTCTACGCTGGCGACAAGCTGGTAGTAGAAGGCACTCTGCACGGTTTCACCAATCCAGCGATTGAAGCCGGGATAATGCATTGTCGCGCGCTGCTGGAGTTCCTTGGGCTGTGCGAAAAGAACGGGAAACTTGATAACCGCACTGGCCGCCGCTCCACCGACATCGGTATCGAGTACTTCAGCACACCCGCCGGTACGCCGCTCAAGATGGTCACGCCTGACGATGCCGCAGACCGTTACCCCGGTCCAAGCGATGAAGCAAAGAATGCGCTACTTGCCGTCTTTCAGGTGGCAAACAAAGAGCTGGCGCACGTTACTGAGGATTTGAGAGACAGTCCGGAGCATGCCCGCTTAATTGAAATCGCAAGCCGCGGCATACCCGTGCTGATGGTCGGCTGCTTTTACAGGCCGTTGGGCTTGTCCGCACCGGACTATAAGCTCACGCATCGACCGCGCGACAAGGATTAGGACTAATCCTCATCACTGCACTGATTGATGGTGTTCCCAAGTCGCCTGCAGGCGCGATACTTCCAGGTTCAACGAAGCTTCCACGCCAGATCTCGCGACCGGCCTTCTCGGCGCCGCGCTGCTCTTCCGCATACTGCCCCTTCGAATACTGGGGCCAGTCGAGCGCGAAGCCATTCGTGACAAGCCACTTTCCGATATCCGGCCCGGGCTCCCCGAGAAAGCAGACGGCCACCGTGCGCCCGTACTGATCACGTCCGGTCGGGGAGCACGCAACGGGGTGAGGGATGCCGATGAAAAGTGTGGCCAGTGCATTCGCAGCCAACCGGCCGCATTGGTAATGCTTGCTATCGTCGCCCCGGCAAAGCTGATCAGATTCCAGCGCGTCAATGCCCCAGAGCCGAATACGCTGGCCGTGTATCTCGATCGTGTCGCCGTCGATGACGGAAGCTTTGCCAACAATATCAGGCGCACAAGCCGGTGCGATCGAGCCAGCCAGCATTGCAGGCAACAGGAGCGCTCGCACGGTCATTGACTACCCCTCACTGAAATTCGCGTTTTGTTGCTCGCTAGTCGGAACCATGGGGCCCCAAAAAGGGGGGGGGTACTTTCGAATAAAAAATCAACGCTTCTCAGGATGGAATCTTGCACTCACGCTATTTGCGTACCTTACAATCCGCCTGATACTCAGAAATGATCGGCTCACCAAACAGCCAGGAGTGCCGTGAGTGGAAGGCGATTGCTTTTCCACCAATCGGCTCAGAAACACTGGTCATGAAGCCGTTGCCCGTCTTAGAAAATTGAACCAAGACCGCTTTTTTCTGTGATGGAATGAATGAAACCTCATCCGAGCCGGCGTTGCCGATCATCATGGCGGTGTGCTTGTCGTAGTCGAAATTCGAAAGCGTAATTGCCAGCGTGTCTTTTGGCACTGTCGTAGCAAGCTTGCCTTGCTCTATGGTAGTACTCAATTGACCTCGGAAAAGACAATCCAGTGTAATGAATTGAAAGGGTCTTTCTTGGGCCCGCGCATCGCACGAATAGAATTCCGCCAGGATTAGGACAAGAAGGCAGCCCCACAGTGTGTTTCGCGTCGGACGATTCATGACCAGTGTTTCCAAAGAAGGGCAGCCAACAGGATTGGCGTGGAAATTTGGGCTATAAATCTCGCCGTCTCTACCGAAAGCACTAACAGCGCATTGCGCTGCTCTAGACTGTAACTCTCAATATCCTCGCGGCTATTCATCTGCTCCATCACCTTTCTTGGTTGTGCACTCCGCGCCGGCTGGACTTGGAAAGAACTGGTGTAGCCATTCAAGCTTGGCTTTATCAAAGGAACGACGGCACTCCATTGCCGGTCCCCACCAACTCGGGATGAACGATATCAGCGCTTCCCCAGCTTGGAGGGCTAACCTGCCCATTTCAGAAAGTTGTGCCTCAAGTGCTCCCTTTTCTACAAACGGGCCGATAACGGCATCGCCACCGATTTCGGGGCGCATCATAAGTGCCGACTTCATCGTCGGATGCGCGGCCAGCTCCGAAAAGAGCTGGTAAAGTTCCGCGCGTTTTTTTGCTTTGTGCCCGTACCGCTTGTCCAGCGCCTCTCTCACCCGGATCGGCGAGAATTTCTTTCTGATCTGCTGCTTGTCTGAAAATCTCCACTCCTTGATTAGCGACGGTTCGCCCCTAAACAGATCAAGGAGAAAGATGGTCTCAAGTATGTCGCGCATCACAAGGGTGCTATTCTGCGAATAGCCCGACAACGCGAGTTTGAGCGATGAAGCGAAGGCGTTGAATATCCTCATCCCCAGCAGCTGGGGTACCTTTAGGTCTTCGTCGTCGGTCGGAAACTTTCTCAGGGTATCAGCGACATCCATCGTCAGCTCAACGACCATGAGGTGTAAGCCTAGGTCATTGTGTCGGATGATCTCTAATGACTTATCTCGCAACTCCTGCTCTGCGTGATGCAATCGTTGAAAGTTCTCAGGCAAATCGTAAGCCATGTCGCTTTCATATTCTTCTATTCTTGCAACCACAGCCGCAAGCGTGAATGCTTGGTAAATCTAGCTAAGCTGGGCTTGTTTTCGATTATGCAGATCGAAACCAATACCAAAGCCGCGCGAACAAATAGCCACACACGAGACCAACTAAACCAACGGCTGTGAAGAGCGACGCCCAAGCGGGCGGCTCATAGGACGCGCTGTTCGTCAATCCAATGAGCAACACGGGAACAGATACTACAGTGAGGAAGATTCCCAACCGGTGGCCCTTGCGACGGAGCCGGATTGCCGAAGTGTCCCCATCTTCAGTAACCGAGGGGCTGAGCCCGGTAGCCATTTTTCTATCCCTCTGCACTGGGCGCTTCACGGGTATGCCATAGAAGGTCGCCTTCACCCGCTTCGACACCAGCATATAAGGTATCCAAACGGTTGCGATCACCAACGAGCGCGCCACATCCTTGAAGACCTCAGGATCAGACGTCGTGCCAGAGTTAATAAGCACGATCCAAATTCCAAAATTGAAAAGCAGCTGAAGGACGCAAAGCCCGATGAACAGCCTTGGGTATAGCGGATCGAGACGCGACAGCAGCACGCAGGTATACAGCCATCCGATAGCCAATCCTACACACGTCAGACCCGCGCCGAGGATGATGATCTTGGCCTGATCGGGAAGGCTATCGGAATAGAATCGAAGGTTCTCGTACGCCGCATAACCCATGAACAGCGGCGACAGGTACGTCCCAATCGCCGGCAGCACGAGCCAGCCCCCAACTTTGTCGTACAGGCCATCCTCGGTTAGAGGAGAAGGTTCAATCGCGACCATAGAAGCCCCCGCCGCAAGCGCCCTCAGATTACAACCACTCCGAGCGCATTTTCCAGAACTATCACTTTCTTTTCCTCATCCTTACGCCCGGCCCACCGCCGTTCTCCGGGTGAACTCGACACCCCAGCCCCCGTTTTCCCAGGCTGCCTCGTCCAACGCTATCAAACCTTCAGCCCCAGTAAAAAAGGTTGGCGCGCTCCGGCGTGGCCGCAAGCTTACCCGCACCAGGTTGCTCTATCGCTACCAATCCTTCCTCATGAAAGAACTCCAAACCCTCAGCTTGAACCTGTACGGCGATCGGGACTGCGCGCTGCAATACATAGCCGAGGACGACGCGGTAAACCTGCGTTGCAGCGGCCGTCACAAGTATCCGTTCTTTGACGAGAGCAAGCTTGCAGATCGCGCGCGAAGTGTCCTCAAGAGCCTGAAGATCGACACTAAGCGATTCGACGTGTTGGGGAGCCACAGCGTCACCTGGGCCACCTCTGAGTCGTGGCCCTCCCGCGCGGCAAAATAGCTTCGCGCAAACTCGGGGGGCGAACCCGCCACTCCTGACCGTTGAGCCAACCAGAAGCCTACCCTAGGGGTCGCCCCGAACGACGACGGGCGACCCCCTTATAGTTCGATGGCTACTCATCATCGTCGCCAGAAGCCGCGTCGGCCCATTCAAGGTCGCACACCACCCGTGCTTCCACCGAGCTTTCGGCGCTAAAATACTTGGCATTCTCGGCTAGGAGCCGGCGAGCTGCCTCTTCGGCCTTCTTCTTTGAATTGCACCGTTCATGCACAAAACTGTCGGTCCTTCCAGTACGCCGGGAAGCATCCCAGCGGATCACATCGATCGAGGCGTACCAGACGCCAGACCCTGTGCGATAGCGAGCCAGAATTTCTCGACGACGATCCGCGGCCTCCGCTATGCCTAGCCAAACGGCATTGTCGAGATCATCTTTCGCAAGCCTGCGAGCTTCGAAAGCAAATCCTTTCAACGCGGGCTCTGTTAGAAACTCCATCTTGCTGTCAATGCCACAGATATGTGTTTGGATTTCGCGAATGGCTTCCTTCGCCTCGAACGTTACCGGGGGTGGCTTTGGAGCAACGCCCTTGGCCTGTTGGACTGTGGGCGTGGCAGCGCGATTGCGCTTCCAAATATCGTCGGAAATCAAATCCAAATCTTGCTTAGACAACGTCCAGCGATTGTCGCGTTCCCATTTTTCACGGTTCAGCTTTGGAGAGAGAGCGACCACCTTCGACTTGATCCGCTTCGACCGCTCCAGGGCATCGAACGTGTCCATTGCCTCGAAGCCACTGTTGATGAGAGATTCGTGAACTTTGCCGGCGGCATCAAAATGCAGGAAGCTGCCATCGGCCCTTGTAATCCGAGCTGGCTTGCCTTCCTCCAGATCTACAATCACGTTTGCAACTTTTTGCTTAGTGCCGGCGAATTGAGGCATCGCGTCGGAGCCGTGGACTAAGCCCTCCATCACCCGCTGCGAGATGCGCTGAAGGCCGTCATCGGCAAAGATGTAAAAGCGGATTGAAACTGTCATTGGGCCTCACGCAGGGTATTCTACTTCTTGGGATTGTGCCGACGCCTACTTTTCTCTTTCACGTCCTCTAAGCGCCGAATTTGCTCATAAAACTCGCTTTCGGCAGTACTGTGCTGGGTCAGCTGATCGACAAGTTCGGAGGCCATCATCCTTAGTCCCGCTTTGATAATCCCGGCGACAGCGTCGTTCCGGGCATTGGTGCCATCCTCCTCCCAGCGTCGCCTGGATGCCTCGTCAACCTCCTTGATCCACGGCCGGTATTCGATCAGCGCCGCGCGACTATCGAGGATTTGGTGGACAGTCCTTGGAGTAGGAAGAGCGCCATCGTGAGCAATAGCATACGCCTGAAGCGACGCCGTCAGTTTTTCCGTTTGGCGCAACAGATCGAGCGGCTTGCCTGACCCACTGGTGATCCGAAGGAAGTTTGCTGCGAACCTTCGAAGGTCTCGGGTCAATTGATCATGAGCCCGCTTCTTGAGGATATCCTTTTCGGATTGCTCGCTTACGACTCTTAGCGCCATGACGGTATCCCCAGCAGTCCACTCATGATTCCCCATCACGGCACTGGGAGCAACAGGGCACGCCCCCACCGAAGCACAGGGGATTTTTTAATCAAAGGTACCCGCCCTTTCCTGGGCCCACGCTCCGACTAGCAAGCAACAAAAGGCAACACCGGGAACACTCCTAGCTGGGGTAAGACCTTACTATCCCTTGATGAGAGGCAAGAGCCTCTAGGCTTCGCTTTCTTCGTGACTGCGCAACGGCCGGGTTTGACTTGCCGGCGTTTCGATGCCTGCAACACTGGCCTTCAGCACTCCGATCTTGGCATGAAATCAGGGCGTCCGGGCTCTCAGCCGCCCCGAGCAGGCAATGAATGGCGGCTTGCCATTCGTCGCGGTTCTGTTCGGTCTTTGGCAGCTTTCGTGATGTAGTCGGCGGCGTTCTTCAGCCGGCCGAGCTTCCAACCGTTAGGCAGTTCGAACGGGTCCGCAAGCGGAGGATCAGGAACGATCCAGGTGCTTAACTTCGCCAGCTCCGACGCGATGCCTCGCAGGCGGCGCTTGTCCGTCTTGGGCGACTTCCGAGCCAGACTGGCCTCGGTGGCCTATTGAACTGGTATGCGACGCTTGAAGCGGCTAACATCGTGCCATCGACAACCTCTCGAGAGAGGGTACCGATGGTCGATCAGCTCAAACCGAGTGAAACCCCACTTCAGCCTTGGTTGCCCGCAACTACCTCCAAGTTGCAGGTTACGCTCTATGTAGACAAACTCATTAATGAGAAGGTGACGACGACGGTAATTCCTATCGATGGCCGTGAGGTGAGCGAGGTCCGCGAGCTCCTTAGTGTGGTCCATAGGCAATTGGGCAGCTATCCGCCTTCTGGCCGCGTTCCCTTGAAGCCTTGGGCTGTCGGCGCGCTCAACGACATCCTAGTCGGGAAGCCGCGCATTGATGAAGAAGGTGGGGCCGTTCTGGAAGTGGCGATCGAGAAGCCTGGAAGGTTTGCTGCCGTATCTCGGTCAGCAGAGAGAGTGCTGGTTCAACTCGGGCCCCTTCTCGCAATGGTCGCCCTTTTTGCATGGGGTGTGTTTTATTCCGGTCAAGGGAGGGATCTAGCTCGGTCAGGCCAAGAGGGAATATGGTTTTGGATGGGGCTCGCTTTTAGCGCCGCGGTCGTACTCGCGGTCTTTGGTGCGTGTGCGCATGCGCTTTTGGGTTTCTTTGAGGGAACAGCGGACAGAGTAAGCGGCAAGATCGTTAGCTCGTTCCAGCTTGTGTTTCCCATACTCATGTATCTTGTCGGCTACCTCATTTGGTCTCCGTCTCCGTCTCCGGCGACACCTCTCTTCGTCCTATCTCTTTTTGGCTGCCTTTGGTTAATGCGGCTGCTGTTTTACGGGGCATACTTTTTAGTGAAGTTTAAGTGGGTGGCTGGGCTTGTTGGTGCAGGCGTGATTCTGGCAATCGGTTTCTTCCCGTCGGAAGTGGGAGAGAAGCTGGGTTCAGCTGTGGTGATTGGGCTCGCAATTTCAGCCTGGATGTTGGTGTTGACTGAGATTACCCGATGGAGACGCGCCAAACACATCAGCGTAGTTCACCTATTGATGATTTTAGTTATAGGTGGATTGGCATTGCGCTTCTTGGCTTGGGCGACGCTGCCCTTGGGCAACAATCTCGATTGGATTCGTGGGACTGCTAGCCATGCAAGCAGCCCGACAATGGATGATGCATATGCCAGCGCCATGGCTTTCCAACCACGCGATGGTGCAACGCTAGTTATCATCGCAGCCGCAGGCGGAGGCATTAGGGCAAGTTATTGGACGTCCTTGGTCTTGACGCACGCGACCGATAACGCTCCAACCATGCGCAACAAACTATTTTTGGCCAGTGGCGTCTCAGGCGGATCGGTCGGGCTGGCACTTTACCGAGCACTGATCGGGCTTCCGGCGCCACCATGCCGAGGAGAAAGCGGAAAGTTCTCGTATCAATCGTGCGTTACTGAGTTTCACAAGCACGACTTTCTGGCTGGTATTATTGGCGCAACATTGACTGGTCAGCTTCTTAATTTGGTTGTGCCAGTCTTCCCCCTCAGAAGCGAAGTTCTGGAGCGAACCTGGGAGCAGCGGTGGGCAGATATTCTACCTTCGGCGCCAAATTTGTTCAGCGCCTCCTTTCGTAGCTTGTGGCGGGGTCAACCAGACACATGGGAGCCAGCGCTGGCTCTAAATACAACATCGGTTGGAGGTGGCTACAGGATCGCCATAAGCAGCCTTGATGTACATTGGATTGAACCGCATAGCCAGTGTCGACCAAATATAGCAGAGCAACTAGATTTGCCGTTGAGCGCCGCTGCCAACGCAAGCGCTCGCTTCCCATACCTTGAAGAATGGGGCTGGTTCAGGTTAGTCAAGAGAGACGCCGCCAACAGCGCATGCAGCGACGTCATAGGTGTGGCCGATGGTGGTTTCTATGACAACTACGGCGCAGCAACGGCGCTCGACGCCTACAAGTACTTAAAGTCAATCTCCAACACCGGAGATAAAGCGCCACGAATAATCGTGATCCAAATTACTAGCGATCCGGATTGTGGATCTATGGCCTTGCTCGACGGCAATGATGGTCGCCTGGCAGAATGCAGCAACGCGAAGAAGAGACAGCAAGAAGAGCTTTCTCTCAAAGCGACCGGATATGACGCCATCCAATCGCTAGCGCTTTTTGGATCTAGCCGCGTAGGAGCACCCGGGCCATTTGGTGTGGCAATGCAAGCACGCTCAATGAGCGGTATTCGCATTGCGCTGGAACTTCGAAACGAAGTCATCGGCCGCGGGGATAAATATTATCACTTCTCGCTCGCCGGCGTTCTTGAGTCGCCGCTTGGGTGGACTTTGTCCAGCCATGCGCGTCGACAAATCACCGCACTTCTTGAGGGCGGTTATAATCGGACGTCAATGGACGAGTTGGTTAAGGAGCTCAATAGGGGCAGTTCCATGGAGGTGCGTCCACCGTAGTAATCAGCGCTAGACGACAACAGGAGCCAAGGTTTTAATCGTTTGAGCGGCGCCAAAGGGCTCACGGGGACCGCTAAGTTGCGGTTCGTGATGATGTTGCGAAGCACGTTAGCCGAACGCCCGGCGCCTGCGCCTTCGGCTCTTCGGCCTACGCATCGACAACGCATCTGCTTCCGCGCGAATGTCGTCAATGCGCGAGGCCAGATCCTCTCGCGGGCTCATAGATCAGCCCTCAGGCCGGCGGCAAGGGCCGCGGCACGCTGTTCTTTGCTGGCAGTAACCTTGTCGGGTCGATACAGGGAAAGCTCCTGGAGCGCCTCCAGATCCCCGTGAAGCACGGCGCTGGCTGTCGCCTTGGTGCTGCTCCAGCAATGAAATACGCCGCGCAAGAGATTTCATGTCCGAACCCCGAGGATAGCATGGGTCAGTTCGTTGTCCGTCATTCTCTTCATCCGATCCTCGGTGATACTTGGGAACGGTGCGAAGCCGGGATCTCGCTTCGCTTGATGGTTGCCTGCGACGTGATCGATCGTCCGATTGATTTGCTCATACTCTCCAGGTGGCATAGCCCTTCTCAGTTCATCGCCGTACCAGCGAGGTTCTGGAGGTGGACTGTCACCGAACCATTCCGCACAGATCACCTTGTCGCCTTTGGCGAAGGTCGCGCCTTTCAATGCCTCGGCAACATCGCCATCAGGCATCCGCCAGACCACCAGAATCTCGTCTGGCCGAGCGCTGCGTGCTTCCAGCTTGGTAATCCGGGATTGAACATTCCGAGCAGTCATTGCAGCGCCTCCCGAGGAGCATAATTGGTCAACCATTCCTCAACACTGGCGCTGGTGCGCGGAAGGATTGCAAATCGGCGTCCCTCAGCCTTCGCCTTCTCTATCGCGGTCAACTCTTCCGACGTCGGCGGCTTGCTGACATGCAGCACATAGGAAGACTGCGGCCGGCGAAATTGTTCGAGCCTTGCAATCCGTCCCGCGATGCGCGCTATCATTGGCTGGTCATCCTTTCCAATCGCTCCAATCGCCCGGCAAGCTCGGCGGTCTCATACGCCTTCACGTAGCTATCGATCAGCTTACCGACCTCGGCAGCATCCGCCGGTGTGATCTCGCCGGCGGCCACGGCCTCCAGCACAGACGACACGACCGCTGAAGCATCCTGGGCACTCTTGATCTCCGGTAGCGTGAACGTCACGGGTCGGTCCTTGCGAGGCGGCAGGATCCGATCAAGGCAGAGCCGAAGGGCCGGGATATCGCCGGTCAAGGCGAGGTCAATTGCCTTCTGTGTGAGCGCGGTCGCCTGCCCATCCAGAAGGGCTTCCAGCGCCAACGTCGTGGCATTACGCGAGCCCTTCGGACGGCCTTCAGGATTGCCGGACTGGCCCTTCTGAAAAGGGCGGCCTCGCTGTTTCCCGACTGTATTATCAGTACCAGGCATTCGACTTCGGGTCCGTTCGACCTCGGGGCTGCAGGAGTTTGTCGAAGCGGTTCGTCCGTTCTCGGCTCATCGCGTGACCTGACAATCGCATGTGTTGAACATGAGATTGTAAGTACGGAACGCTTGACTCTGTCGCTACGCTAAGACCGCGGAGGTTGCGCCTCTTATGGATGTAATGAAGCTTGAGGACTGGCGAGTCTGCCGTCTACCCGACCTCAGTTTTTCTTCGGAAGGTCTTGCAGTCGGGTTTTTCCAACAAAAGTGAACCAGAGCGATGAGTTTCCACCATACTCTTTGGCCGTGGCCAAACCTCTCGGTTTGCCGATGTTTTTGTCGCCAACGCTATCGCCGAAATTGACATCAATAGCTAGTTTACCGTCTTGTTGCCTATATGCATCGACCACGCAAACGAATGCATCTTCGTCACCGAATTTATCAAAAACCGCGCGGTGGTGACCGTTTTTGAACGAAACTACAACTGCAGGCGCAGTAAGCTCCTCCCTTTGTCCAGTTGGCGATTCGTTGGAACGCCACCACCGCATCATCCCTTTCGCGCCTTGCTTATTGGAGCGAGCTTCGTTCAGGCATGCTGCTTCCAACATCCTCATGGTCAACTGTTTAGGCGGCTCAAAGCCAAAGACATCGATTGCCCATGATGCTGCCCGTTGCACCGTGTCAACATACAGCAGTTCCTCGGGTTCCTTCTTGAGAGCATCGATCAAAAGCGCTTTCGGAAAGAAGATTTCCTCTCGGTCTTTCTCTAGAATCGCGCCGATCGCCTTAATCCCGGACCGGTAAGCTTGAGCCGACAGAAGCGCATCCTTCGCATCTACTAGCGGCGCAATATGTGGACTATGGAAACCAAGTTGACCCAAGTGGTGCAGCTTGCGGCTTGGCACCCCAACTATCCCGTGGCCCTCGTTGAAATTCCCAAACATGAAGATCAGTGCGCAGGCAGAGAAACACTTCGCGTTTTGTGGGACGACGGTCGTGATGAAGGTAGTCTCGAGAAGCCAATCGATAATTTTGAGCGCCTCCCGAAGATTCCCTCCAGGGCTATCCAGGCAAAGGGTGGGGCTAAAAGTGACAGACTCGGTAGGCTTCTTAGGAATCGCATCAAATTTTTTTGAAGCAATGCTGTAGTCGGACTTAAGACTTTTCAAACTTCCCTCGCCCACCTCGCCTTCCAAAGTAAGGTCGCATCCTTGAGGGAGATTCTTAGTTGAGGCTGCCGGAGCGGATATGCTCGTAGCACACGCCGACAGCCACAACAAAGAGATGCAGAGCGCGATCCGAAGCGTAGCGATGATCATGCGCATTTCCGAATCCTTTCGGAAGTGGCCGATTGAAACTAAGGTGTTGCGTCTATGCTTTGACGGAGCTTCGCCAAATCGGCAGGATCTACCTTTCCTTCAAGCCCATTTGCGAACGCCTGGAGCTCGGCTTTTGTCGCGCTGGGGGTTGTTGCTTCCGGCCTTACCGCATTTTGTGTGCAGAAGTCGAAATCATAGTCTTTACCAACGATTTCGCACTTTGCGGGAATCTTTGGATCCGGCCACTTTGGTCCGAAGACGGCAACCGCTCGGTACATAAGCCATGCCAGGCTGGGGCTGACGCCGGCTGCGAGCATGCATTCATGGAAATTGAGATGAACTTCTGGATATTTCCGCGTCCGCACGTCGCAAAAATAGTCATGAATAACTGACGGTCCGCGATAAGCCCCCTCAAACGGGCCCCCAATCACGCTCCAAAAGACGCGTGGTATTGATGCCCCGTCTATGATTGTACCCGCAGGAACAGGCCAGCGGCGCCCATTTGCATCGATGAACTCAAACGGCGCGAGAAGACGCATTCGACGGGAGTCATCAATCCATTCCGCGGCGACCTTCCCGACAAACTTTCCTTCCGAATAAGCGAGCCCGCTCGTTGCACTGAGAAATGGAATCGCCAATATCGTTGCAAGAACTTCGCGCCGGCTTTTCTGCGTTCCCGCCCTGACGGTCATTGGCGTCCCTACCGATCACAAAGCTCCACGATACGGTCAGAATAGAAAGCGAAGATCATAGTCCAAGTTGCAAGACTTACAACCTGCTCGAACAAAGCCAACAATGCGCTCCGCACGAGCGGATAGGCCGACCAGGTGCTTCCGTCTAAGCTGTTCGTGTCCGGTATTCGGCGGGGCTAGGAAACCGAAAAAAGGTGGTGCCGCAGATGGCTTAGGTCGCACTCTAAGCTGATACTTTCGGCAACGGTATTCCGACCTGCTCAAAGTAATGTTTCATGATTGAGCTTGAACGATCCCCGGCCAGATAGGCGGCGAGCGCTTCCTGATCATCATCGAGGAACATGGTCAAAGCGACCTTGCTGACGACCCAAACACCGCCGCCCACCCGCCTACCTAACCCATGCTGAACACACCAATTGCGAAGGGTAGTTTCAGATTTGCCGGCGCGCTTTGCCGCCTGACCAAGGCTGACGCCTTCCCGTGCATCGAAGGGGATGAGGACCTGCCAGTGCGCCTCACCATGCCGTCTCATAGACAGGCCTCCACCACGTTCAATAGCGTGGCGACCGGACCGCCAGCACTGCCCGAGCGAGCCAAGGCGTGCCGGATAGCGAGACAACCATGCTGCAGGGCCAAGCATGCGACTATCGCGGCATCTTGTGCGTTCGTTTCGGCCGCCGTTCCGACCTTCGAGCCGTTGATGAATATCTCTGCAATCGGGCCGTCCCCAAACCGGCCGATGCCGCCGGTATAGACTTGCCCGTCACATTCGAACCGGTAGAGCCAATGGGCCCTCCGGTCCGTCAGGCGGGTTCGGAGGCCCGTCATTGCCGACCTCCAACCTCTCCATGGGCGCCCAAATTATCCATGGGCGCCCCCTTTTCGGAAGGGGCGCCCATGGGGTTCTGGGGCGCCCATGATGCATCCGGCAGCTCCAGCACGTAGCGGGAACCGGGCCCAAAGCCGTCCCGGGTTGACTTGACGAGAAGCTCGGTTCGGGCATCGCGGAAGGCCTTGCTCTTGCTCAGCCGCTTGTCGTCCTCGAGCAAAGCTGCCGCCCTGGCCTGGCGCTCGACCTCAAGAACATCCACCGGCCCACTCGACAGGATGTCCTTCAGGAACTGCATGACGTCTTCCGTGCCACCCGACGACCCCTTTTTTTTGCCGCGGCTCTCGGAGGCGGACAGGGCCTCGTCGATCGACTCGCTGACGTGATCGCCCTCGAACATGACGTTCGATGACATTACATCGTCCCCAACCAAGCGCTGCTCCAGCCGGAATGCCAACCCCTTGCACTTCTTGCCGAGGTTGTTTTTTGCCTGGAGCAAGAACCGTCGCTCGTCGTCCTCAGGATCCTCGATGACCGCAAAGGCGGCGCGAGCTGCCGCCACGAACGCGATGGAGCCCGCAAACCGGTTCAATGCGCTCTGATTGCCGCCACCGCCGCCCTTGTTAAGATGCGTCACCGCTACGACCGCGATGCGCAGACGATTGGCCATGTCGGCCAACGGCTCCAGGACTTCGCGCGTTTCGACGTTTCCGTTTCCGTCGCTGCCGCCCATATACGCTGAGATCGGATCAACGATGATCAGTCTGACCGCGCCAATTTTCTTGGCCATTTCCTCAAGAAGATCGACGTCCGTCTTCAGGCTGAACGTCTTCCTGCCGGTCCCGTCGGGTTTCGTGGCGGCCGACACGATGTGCACGCGCTCTCGGTCGGCGCCTGCGGCCATCAAACGAGGGATGATGGTGTCTTGAACGCCATCCTCCGCGCTCATGAAGATGACGTCGCCTTTGGTCGCATGGCCTTCACCGCACGGCCAATGGCTCCCATTTGAAACCGTGGCTGACATGAACGCCGTGAGCTGGCTTTTGCCGAGACCTGGCGGGCCGCCGAGTAGCACGAGCTTGCCCTCCGGGATGCGGCCCGGCCAAACCCACACAAGCTTTTCCGGCTCCAGATCACTTGCGCGGTGGCTGATCAATCGTCGCTTGGCCTTCTTGGAGTCAGACGGTAACTGCGGAAGCTCAACCGAGACCGGGATGGAAATCTCCGCCGCACAGCTGGCGATGACCTGCTCGACCTCATCTTGATCGCGCTCGAAGAAGTCATGTGCGATTGCGATTTCGTGCAGACGATCAACCATTACGGTCTTCGGCACCCATTGGTTTGCGACTGCATCTGCTAGGGTCGCTGCGGCCTCTTGGAAAAGCGCAAACTTGGCATCTTGAGACGCCAGCGCGACTCCACGCTTAACGTCGCGCAGGATTTTTGCCGCGGTCGCGCCGTACTGCCTTTCATCGTCGTGTGCGCCTGGGAGGTCATCGGGGATGACCTCCTTCTGCTGGTTTGCCGACAAGGCTGCGGCGCGCCGCTTCAGCTCTGCTGCCGTCAACGGCGGGCGTGCGTTATGGAAGTTCATTACGCAGCCTCTTCGACAACGGTGATCACGGTTTCGAGCCTGTAGCGCCCATGCGTTCCTGGGAACGGTCCCTCGTGTGGCTCGTTCGTCGTCGAGATGGTGAGGCCCGCCTTTCTCAACATATAGAGGTAATGTGAACCGCGGGGTGCGGGGTTATCGAGCAACGTGATCCCTGCGCACCCAGCGTTGATCAACCTGCGCAGCATCCACGCCTGCCGGCCCGTGAACGTGCGCTGGGTTCCGCCCGGCATACGGATGGTGATGTTGCTCATCGCTCCACCCCCGATCCGAGACCAGCAAGGTTCGCAACGAGATCCGCGAATGCGGGGTGCACGCGGTATCGGCGCGCAACGAATTGTCCAGCCGGCGTGGCCGGCCGGAGGACAACGACCCGCCATGCGAACAGCGGCAGGTCGGAAACTGGTTGAGATTTGGAACGTCGTTTGATACAGGTTTTCAACTTCAGGACTCCTTGGAAGCCCGGTGCGCACGAACTGATCCTGGTAAGATGGATCGTGCAGCCGGGTTTTCATTTGGGTTGTGGGATTAAGCGGCGCGGCCGATTTGAGACGTCGATCTGACCAGCGGGCCGATCTTTTTCTTCGCCCAAGCATCCAGCCCGGAGACGGGATAGAGGGGGAAGCGGCCAGCGTGAAACGGCGGCCCTTCCGAACTCACACAGGCGAGCTTTGCCAAAGTTTTCGGTGAGCAGGGTACGTTGTACGTCGTGACGATGTATTCCGCCGCCTGTGCACGTCGAAGGAGACGGTCGGCCTTGTTATCATCGAGTTCAGTCATCAGCGCCTCGCATTTTGGCTGCGGTCATCGATCCGCAGCAACCGGAGGCAACATGCAAAAACTCAGAGAAATTCGATACTTATCAGATTCCTGAAATGGCCAATTGAGACTGCGAAAATTCCGGAATTGGCCATTCCGGAATTATTGCTCAGCCTTTTTCTGATGGCGAGCCTGGAGCGCTGCCCTTTTTCTTCTTCGGAAAGCGCTCTTCGATTATCGGTCGTAGCTCGTCGGTGAGTGTCTTGATCGCAATGGGCTTGCGGTTCAGTTCGGTCAGTTTCCGGTTTATTTCTGTCAAAAGCACCCCGGCCGCTGCCTTGGCGCTGCCTCTGGACGTTCGGTTTTTTTCGTCGGCGGCGAACGCTTCATAGGCGCTGAGGACAATCTTCTTTCGTAAATCGCCCATCTCCCGCCGGACCTGCGGGCCCATCATTCTGGCTCTGGCGCTCTGAAGTCCGATCGCGGCCAGCTCATGCTCACCCTTTCCCTCGAACCGGAACCAGTGCCAGGCCTCCGCGAATTGATAGATTGCGCGTTGGAGCTCCTCGTTTCCATCAACCAAACGGTGGAGGTAGTCCGAGGACGAAACAAACTCCGCGGCAATTGCGGCTGGAGACAAGAAGCCGTGTTTCATACCGACTTCGAAAGCCCATTTCTGGAAGATGAACCTATCAACTTCCCCTGTTCGCTCTTCAGGCGGCAATTCAGCCTTCACCTTTTCGACGTCATCGACCACTTCGAAAAACGTCTTCTCTCCGACTTCCCTTAGCCAATGCCCCGATGCCTCGAAAAATGAAGCATATGTGTCCGCTGCAGTGTGCCCTTGATGGTTGGGCATCGAGAGGGTCTCCTCGAAATCCTCGAACAGGAATACCGTGCTCGCCTCTCGGGCACCCCGCGTTTCAAGGTACGTGACACTACCGCTTGGCTCATGGTGTTCTTTGATGCGCTTATGCTCAAAGTTGACCGTTGCCGGCTTGGGCCTCTTTTTCTTCACAACCGCACTCCGCCAGTGCTCCGCATCGTGACGACGCGGCAGGCCGGTGCGGAACCAGCTTTTCGGGAGCTACCCTAGCCGCGCCGATAGATCAGGCCGTTCTCAATGGGACGACCTTCGATGTTCTTCCATTCATGGTTTCGTCGATGTGCTGAGCTATGCGCGTCGCGGCGGCGACAAGCGCGCTATCCACCTTATGAATGTAACCCTCCGTCACACTCAGTCCGGCCTGCCCCAGGAGGGCCTTGATCGTGGGTAGGGAGTAGCCGAGGTCTTCGGCCGTTGATGCGAATGAGTGGCGAAGCCCGTGTGAGGTGATACCCGGCACGGTCTTCCCTGCTGCATCCTTGAGCCATCGCGTTAGCCCGGCATGGTGCTTCTGCACACTGGTGACCGAGGGAAACACGTATTTGGATTTGGAGCGACCCGCGGCTTCCTGGATCACGGCTAGGGCGGTCGATCCGATCGGTCGAATGCTCTTTCCGGTTTTCGTTTCCTGCAGTCGGAGAACCATTCCTGCCGCATCGACGTCTGTCTTCAAGAGACCTTCGATCTCTCGCAAACGAGCGCCCGTTAGCGCAGCGGCACGCACGGCCAAGATTGGCTGCCAGTTTCCGCCATCGTGATCGGCGCGCTTCAAGCATTTGCCAAGTTCCCGATAGCCGGCATCATCGAGCCGCCACTGCCTCTTCTTGTCCTTGGGGCGCACAACACCGGTCGCCGGGTTGTCTGAGCGGTAACCTTCGTGCACTGCATATGTGAGGATCCCGCCAAGTAACCCCTTCGTGCGGGCCGCAGCTCCGGGACCGCCTCGCGAAATGGCGCGTTTACGCTTCGCTGTCTTAAACTCGCCCGCCGTCTTGCCGGCAATGACGTCTTGGATGAACTTCCGAACGTCCGCGGAGGTAAGGTCCTTGACGGTCCGCTTCCCGATCAGGGGGACGATGTGCCGGTTGATGCGCCCCTTGTCAGTATAAAGGGTCGAGGACCGCTTGGTGCCTCCGCGCCTGGTCATGATCAGGCCCTTTTCGGCCTTCGCCAAGTATTCTTGGCAAAGCTCCTCGATTGTCATGGCGCCACGGGCGAGCTTCTTATTTTCCGCCGGATCTGCACCCTTAACGACCTCAGCCAGAAGAAGCCTGGCTTGGCGCCGCGCCTCCTCGACGGTCAGGACACCGAATCGGCCTACGGTCAGCCGGCGGCTCCGGCCGTTGGCGTTCCTATATTGCACCAGGAATGACTTGGCGCCGCTTGCCTTGACCCGCAGGCCGAACCCTGGAAGTTCGTCATCCCACAGGAATAGCTCACCCTTGGCCGCCTTTGCGGCGTCTACGGTCCTTTTAGTGAGCTTCGGCATAAAACCCTCGGGTAAGCACCAGGTAAGCAGGAGGTAGGGAACGAGGGTAAAGACGAGAAATTGTCGAAGCCCTCAAATCAGCCCGAAAACACGGTACTTTGACCAATAGGCAAATTCAAGAATTTTGGGGTAAGCAGAGGTAACAACTATGACGTTGCCCTCTCAAGGCTGAAACAGGGGTTCGATTCCCCTAGGGAGCGCCAGCGGCAAAATCTGCCAGTGTATTTGCGGCTAAATTTCCGATTTTTATCCCACTCACGTTTCCAGTGGGATACTTACTGTTCCCGTTTCAGTCCTGTGAAATCGTCGTGGCACCTGTTTGCGTGGCAATGAAACGGATATAACCCCCGGTTGAGCCTCCCAGCCACGACACCCATCGCATAAGACGCTACCCACTGCCGATGCCGGTCTCGCAAGGGAATGCAAATGGTTCAAACTTGGGATTTCCAAATCCACGTGGCAAGTGAGAACGGTCGCCCGGCGAGTAATTGGGATATACGGGTCGATTTCGGCATTTGGCGTGACGACGCGAGCGGAGTTACTGACGATGAGGGATGGGCAGAACTCGCGATTGAAGTTGGTGATCATCAAGAATCGGCGTTAGTGGCTCAGTCGATATAGCTGAGCGGACCTTGGCCAATGGGCTCAATCTTGCTGGCAGAAAATGTTGCAATAGAGGATGGGGCCAAACTCTCATTCACTGTGTCGGACGAGGCTTGGAGAGACATGTAACGTTACTGGATGCCCACCACTCCCGCACTCGCGCCTAAGGATTGCAAAGTCGAGTCGGCAATACGCCCCACACAAACCGCTAGCTTATCCGATTAACTTCGCCATGGCCGTATCAGCCGTTTTCTTTCGGCTCGCCGCCTTAGTGTAGCGCTCCACCTCTTCCAAAGTTTGATGGCCCAAATTACGGTGACAGTGCACTAAACTATCAACGCAGTTAAATACACTGTCACCGTAACAGTGTCGCGGCGACCGGCCGTCAGGTCGTCGCCGTTCGCAAAAGTCCCTTCCACTCCCGATCGAGCCGTCGGAGCGCGTCGACAAGCGGCACCGCCGTGAGGCCGCCATCGGTCTCGATGACGAGATCAAACTGTCTCAGCCGCGACAGAGCGTGATCGACGTCGAAATCGGCGGAGACTCCGATCACTCGCGCCAGAATCTCTTCGATCCGCGCATCGAGTACGTAACGCGTGACGGGCTTCGCTTCGATCAACAGGCCGTAATAGGCAAGCAGCACTTCTTTCCAGTCCTGATCCTCCGCCTCGCCGATCAGGTAAGTGAAGATGCCGGCATTATTATTGACGTTGCGGTAATAGACGTTGTCGGTGACCTGCTTCTGGTGGATCAGCGACTGGCGGTGGAAATTTCCCCACTGCCGCAGCAGGAAGGCGCCCAGCGCCAGTATTCCGCTGAGCGCGGCCAGCGCCTGCTCCATGTCCCGGTCCTGCATCGTGCCGGAAAGGCCGAGGTAGAATCCGGCGACCAAAAACAGCACTGTAAGGGTCGATGCCAGCTTGATCAGGATCGGAACGCCGCCGAGAATTGCCGGCACCCCCAGCATGAGATGGTCAAGCAGGCTTCTGACCACTCGCACATTGGGAAACAGTGCCTTGAGATCGGCGCGCGCAATGTGCCGGAAATACTTGAACAGCACCGCGCCGCTGCGGACTTTTTGTCCGCCGCGTCGTGCGCTCGACAATGCCCTGCGCGTTTCGTCCGAGCTCATATCGTCGGGCTTGGTCGCGACCATCAGCACGACGTCGTCGTAGACCTTTACCTCGAGTGGACGCTTGCGCAGGCCGAACCAAGCCGGAATCTCGATCGTCTCTATGTGGCTGCCCCGGCGGAACATGCGGACATCGCGATAATCCTCGATCGGCGCCTTGATCTTCACCCGTACCCGGGCGCGCTCGGCAAAGGCCTTTGTGATGTCCTCATGCGAGACCTCGACGAAGTTGGCATCGGTCAATACGCGGACGAATTCCTCGCTCAATTGCCGGTAGGGCTCGCTCAGATCCTTGGCGAAGCCGAACTCGCGCGGGTCGACCTCGGGATCGAAGTAAAAATAGGTCTCGCGCAGCTGATCGAGCTCTGCGGAGTATTCATAGTGCAGGATGGCACCGAGCATGCGGGCCAGCTGCGTGAATTTTTCTTGGTCGGCCTCGTCAAGACGGCCCTCGGCAGCCAGCCCGTCGATGATGTCAGACTTGCGCAGCGGAATGACGCGGTCGCGCTGCTGGCGCGGGGCGACCAGGGGGCCGACCTCTGCGGGCGCATCCATCACAAACCGCCCGCCGGCCTCGGAAACGCTTCCGCGACCCGGATCCGGAACTTGATTGCGACCCGCACCTTCATCGGCCCCGACAACGTATCAATGCCATAGCGGGGATCGATAGGTCATGGATGGAATGCCGCGTCAAGCCCGGCCCTGACCGTAGATCATGCCGCGGCGCGCCCGTGGTTCTTCAACCAAAACGCCAGCGCGACAAAGCTGATGCGCCTCACGCATACGCAAAAACGGCAACCGTTCCCTTCACAGCAACGCTATCGCGCCGCCGTCACCCGCAGCGATCTCCTCGGAGCCCGTTCGGGGCCCGATTCCATATCCGCGATCGGGCGGCGGTAGGTCGCGATGCGGCGCAGCCAGCCGACCTCGAAGACTCGGTTGGAGGGAAGGTTGCGAATCCTCTGCTGCAGGACGAACTGCGCCGCATCGGCGAATTCGGCGCGCACGGCCTTCGGATCGCCGGTCACGCCGTTCATCCTGAGCAGCACCTGCTTGAGACCCCATCCCTGCCGTCGCCCGGTCTCCCGGTTCATGGCGGCTTCGTTCGGGTTGGTGCCCTCGCCCTTGAAATTGATGTAGTCGATCAGCGGATAGAAATTCTCGCTAGCGCGAACGACGCGCGTAAACTGGAGGACGATATGGTCGCGCTCCGGGCCCTCGGGCGTCGTCTTGAGGATCTTCTCCATCGCGCCTTGCGCCCGCGCCATCATGAATTGCGTCTGCTCTGCCACGGTGTCGAGCAGGAACTGCCTCAACTCATTCATCTGCGGCGAGTTGGCGTGCTTCCTGAACTCTGCCCGGCTGGTCCACGGGTTGGCCGGAATTTGCGTCTGGTCCAGCCAGGTGGGCAAACGCACGTTCTTCTTGCGCATGGATTCGAGCAGGGCCGGGAAGCTCTCCTCGAAAGGCAGCCATTTGCCGACAGGAAACCAGATGAAATGACCGATGCCCAGGGACGCGAATTCCTCGTTCGCATTCCATGACGTGATCGCCTCACGTTTTCCGCCCGTTTCATTCAGCCAGATCTTCTGGCCGATCTTCTTCGCCAGATCGTCCGGCAAGACGAGCTGGGGTACAGGTAAATCCTTGGCCTCTAAACTCTTGGCCTCCAAATTCCTGGCGTCGGGGCTCGATTTCCGCACCTCCGGCATTTGAACGGCAGCTTCCGGCGCCGGCTTCTGCACCTCATCCTGTCGCAGGACTGTTTCGGGATCCGGCTTTGGCGGGCGGGATGCTTGCGGGGCGCCAGGCCCATCCTGCTCCTTTTCGTTGTCAGCGACGCGTGTCGTGGCCGGCGCGGCTGTTTCCGCCAATGCCGTTTGCGTCGCCATGTCGGCGACGATGACACACGAGAGCAGCCATGCGCCGCAAGCAAGCGCCTTCGCGCTGTACTGTCCGGGCTTCGCTGACCGTGCCGTTCTCCCGCCGCCACCCGCACGCCGGCGGCCAATGAAATCACCGCCCATGTCCATGTTTCCGAAGGCTAGCCTGACGGGAAGGGTCGTACAGGTGAACAACACGATGCGTATGGCGAAATCGTGGGGCCATAATGGCGGCCCGGTGCCGCGCCACATGGGCGACAATCCTGCGCATTTGCGCCGACGATGGGGGCGAGAAAGAGGCCCCCTGAAAACATCGAAATACGGTGACAGTGCGCGAAACTCTCATCAGGAGCCTGCTAGGTCCCGAGAAGTGCCGTAGCGAAACTCTGGGAAGCCCACCAGGCTGCGATGAGTTGATTGAGTTGCCCTGCCACAAATCCGCCGGCGCCAAGCAGAGCCCCCAAGGCGAACTGTGGTCCCTTTGGATTCTCGGCAACGCGCACAGCAATGAATTTCGCAACTCGGAACAAATTCGTCAGATGATCCATCCCCGCGTATCGCTGCGCTCATGCGGACAACTCGCTGCGCGCCGCCGGACGGGTCTCAATAATCACGCATATATGAGCTGTGTTGATAACCGCATGCGGGTTGGAAGGTTTAATCTCAAGCCGGCGGCGTTAACTGTCCGCAATGCCAGGGCCCCTGTACAGGGAAACCATTGATGGAACGCAAGCTCGCCGCGATCATGGCCGCCGACATCGTCGGCTACAGCCTGATGATGGCCGAAAACGAGGCCTCCACCTATAAAGAGCTGCGCACGGTCTTCGATAATCTGATCGAACCCACAGTCGCGCGGCATGGCGGACGCATCTTCAAGATGACCGGGGACGGGTTTCTTGCGATGTTTCCAAGCGTCAACGAAGCCGTTGATGCGGCCGCTGCTATCCAGCAAGGGTTCGACAACGCCCCGTTTGAGCTGCGCATAGGCATCAACCTCGGTGATGTCATCGAGGATAATGGCGATATGTACGGCGACGGCGTTAATGTCGCCACACGGCTAGAGGCGATGGCCGACCCCGGTAGCATTTTTGTCAGCGGCGCTGTCGTCATGGCCGCAGACCGCAATCGCGGCGAGGTGTTCGCGCGTGTGGGCCGCAGGCGCGCAAAAAATATTCCGGAGCTTCTTGATGTCTACCGGGTACGGCGCGCGCAATCCTCGTGGCCTCGCTGGCGGAAAGTCCCGAGCGTTCTACGCGGTACCGCTGCGCGCTGGTCGTATGGCGTCGCCGCCGTAGCCCTTGTCCTCATCGGCACCCAAATCCAACCGCTTTCCCTGGCGGCGATGGTCAGCCGGCTCCCGGCCGCGCTGTCTTTCGACCAGACCCGCGCCGACCCGCGGCCGTCAGTTGCGGTCATGCCCTTTGCGACCATGAGCGGCGACCAGTCGTACTTTGCAGACGGGCTGACCGAGGATGTGACCACGGCGCTTGCAAGGAATTCCGAACTTCAGATCATCGCGCGCGACTCCACATATGCCGTGCGCGGGCAGGAAAGCGATGTGCGCAAGCTCGGGGTAAAGCTGGGCGTTTCCTACGTGGTGGAAGGCAGCGCGCGCCGCGAGGGGGACCGGCTTCGCGTCTCGGCGCAGCTGATCGACGTGAAATCGGGCGCGCACCTTTGGTCGCGCAGCTTCGACAGGCAGGTTGCCGACGTCTTCACCGTACAAAGCGAGCTGACCACGGAAATCGTCGCCCAGCTCGCGCCGTATATCGGCCGAAGTGAAGCCACCGCTGCCGCGCAACGTCCGACCGACAACCTTCAGGCTTACGATCTTGTCCTGCGGGCTCGTCATCGATACCGGCATGGCGCCCAGGATGCGGAAGCACTTATGGAGGCACGCGGCATATATCAGCGCGCGCTGGAAATGGACCCGGCCTATGCCGCCGCCCGTGCGGGCTTGGCCCTCACTTACATCGCGGATGTGGCCAGGAGGTCGAATGGTCGGGCGACAGCGCACGAGCTGGAACTAGGTCTTAGCGAAGCGCGCCAGGCTGTGCGCCTCGATCCCAATCTCTCGCTCGGCTATCAGGTGATCAGCTTCGGGCTCGCGGTGCAGGGCGATTATGCAGGCGGCCTGCAGGCCGCCAAGCGCGCCGTCGAACTGAATCCCAATGACCCGGATAGCATGATGGCATTGGCAAAAGCGCAAGTCCGTTTCGGGGACTACGCGGACGCCGTTGCCAATGCCGAGCGGGCACGTCGCCTTCATCCCATGGCGCCGGAATATTACGCCTATGTGCATGGCCAGGCGCTTTACGCCGCTGATCGTCGCGATGAGTCGGCAACCGTGATCGCCGAATGCCTTGTAAGGGCGCCGCGCGATGCCAACTGCCTGCTAATCCAGGCTGCGCTGCAAGGGGGGCGCGGTGACATAGAAGCGGCGCAGCTGACGATGGCAAACTTGGTAGGGGCCCAACCGACATTTTCGTTAGAGTCAGAGCGCTCTTATCGCCGGTTTGGCAACAAGCCGCTCATGGATCAGTTTCTAAAGGACCTGACGCGGGCGAAGGCACCGCGGACTGCGTAACAGGATTTTTTGTAGCTTGAATTCAATGAGATAGCAGTTCTCAGTTTCATCTCGTCCGGCGCGCCATTGCCGTGCGAAGTGCGCACTGTCAATCGCGAGCAGCAAGCGCAGCCCGGATGAGCGCAGCGACATCCGGGGGATGGTCCATCCCCGCATATCGCTGCGCTCATGCGAGCTACTCGCTTTCTGTTGGAGGACTTGCAAGTCGGTTGCGGTCTGAGCATCGGCCGATGAAGCTTGTAGTTCTGAACGAGGCGTTGTCAGCAAGGAGCGCGCGTCAAATCGCGCCCTATAGATCAGCCCGTCGATGCGGACGAGCACGGCTCATTCGGGCAATCCCGCTTTCCGAAAACCCTCAATCATCAGCTTCGCATTTTCTGGTAGCTGGCTCCGAGCGATCCACGCCGATATTGTGAAAGCGGGGTCGACCTCAAGCATACGAGCCGCCGCCTCACGGGCCTCGGCGTCGCGTCCGAGATGGGCGAAAGCGGATGCGAGGCAGCGGTATGGTCCTGGATAGCGGGGGTTGTGACGCTGGGCTTTCTTCCCTGCACTGATGGCCTCGTCGAAGCGACGAAGCTCAATAAGGGCAAATCCCATCCCGGTTAAGGCTGTGTATTGTTGCGGGTCTAACGGGCTCATTCGCACGGCACGTTCAAAGCTCCGGATCGCTTCCTCTGGCTGCCCCGCAATCTTGTAGACCCAACCTCTGCAGTTCCATGCGCGATATGAATTTGGGTTGAGAGCAACCGCCCGGTCGGACATCTCGATCTCAGTCTCACAATCGCCGACCATAAGTGCCGAGATCAACGCAGCAGTCGCCAACGTGCTGGGATCACCATCGTCGCGGTTCAATGCCACGCGCATAAGCCGAACGGCTTCCCTGCGTTCGAATTGGGGGTCGATGGCATAGCCCCTAACCACATTTTCCGCGTGACAAGCACCTGCCAGACCAGCGGCCGCAGCAAATCCAGGGTCAAGCTCCAAGGCGCGTTGGACCAGTCGGAGTGCCTCGGCCAACCCTTCGCGGGTCGATGGGCCGGCCTGCTGTATAGCCCGGAGATAAAAATCATATGCGGTGAGGTCTTCCGGTCGCCGCCGCGCCGCTATTGAAATTTCTGTTTGAAGCAACTTTGGCTGAATAGCTGAGACAACAGCGACAGTCACTTCGTCCTGAAGAGCAAAAATGTCTGTCAGGTCACGCTCGAACCTGTCTGCCCAAATGTGCGTACCCGTAGCCGCTTCAATCAACTGGCCCGTGATGCGAACTTTCCCCGACGCCTTGCGCACCGCCCCCTCGAGGACATAGCGCACGCCAAGCCTGCGTCCGACTTCCTTGACATCGACGGCTTTGCCTTTGAAGGCGAAGCTCGAATTGCGGGCGATCACGAACAGCCATTTGAACCGCGAAAGCGCGGTGGTGATTTCCTCAACCATCCCGTCCGCGAAATACTCCTGCTCGGGATCGCCAGACATGTTCGCGAACGGCAGCACGGCGATGGAGGGCTTGTCGGGAAGTGCAGGAGCGCTCTCGGGCGCATCGCCCGGATTTGGGCTCGCAACTTCTCGCGCCTCCCGCACCTGTCCGACGAAACGGAATCCCTTACGCGGCAACGTCTTGATCAGGCGTTGCTCCGCGCCGGAATCGCCGATGGCGCAGCGGGCGGCGTTCAGGCGGGTCGTCAGTGCCGCATCGGACACGACGCGTCCATTCCAGATGGCGCCGATGAGATCGTCCTTGGTGACTACACGCTCCCGGTGACGGATCAGATAATCAAGGAGATCAAACACCTGTGGGGTGACAGCAACGACACCCGTTCCGCGACAGAGTTCGCGACGGGCGGTGTCCAACGCATACTCCTCGAAGAGATAGCGCAAACTGCGGCCCCCCTGATGCGGCCTCCGATTAGCGGGGCCACAAACGCGGACAGAAACGTCGAGGATAGGCCGCGGGTGAGGAAAATGTAAGCCGAATGTCAAGCGCGCCCTGCCATGCTGCCGCACGGCGCACGCATTGCCGTGCGAAGTGCGCAATGTTCTCAATCGCGAGCAGTTGGAAGCACCTTATGGCGTGAAGCTATGGTCTTTCATGACCGGGACAGCGGCAAAGCGCATTCCCGATCACTCTATCTCTTCCAGTAACTTCCGCGCTTCCCCCAACAACGCCTGAATCCGCCTTCGCTCGGCGATCGCATCCCTGGTGAACAGGCCGTGCTTGCGCGCGTTCTGGTTTGCCCTTGGCGCGCCGGAGCCCTTTGCGCCACCGTGCATGCGGCAGCGCTTCCTGCCATGCACCGCCGGCGAGCGGCACGCGCCACTGGTGCGGGTTTTGGCGCCGCAACGCGGGCTCGCCAGCATCGGGCTGGTATTTCTGATGTGATCGCTCATGCCTGTGCTTCCCGCCTGGCATCGGCGGGAGCGCGCCGTCGCCTGGAGCCCGCGGCCTTCGGCGCCTTCCGCGCCGTGGATGCCGCCTTCTTGTCGGAAACGATCACGCGCGCATGCTGCGTGACGTTGCCGACAATGGCGTTGCCGCCGTCGCCCACCGACACGTTCTGCACGGTGATGGCGGGCTCGCCATGGCTGCGGTAGCGGTTCAGCGCCTCGATCTGGGCGGGAAACGTGCGGGCGAGCCTGCCCAAGGCGCGCGCGGCGCTGTCGTGATGGGCGATGTCGTCGGCGTTGGCGAGGTGATGGGCGCATCGCATCGCCATCACATGAACCGACACCATCTGCGCCACCAGCATGGCCTCGACGGAATCCCGGGGACGGATGCCCTGCACCATCGAGATCATGAAGGAGACGTTGACTTCGTCAGGGCTCCCGCCGCTCACGCTGGCCCTCACCAATTGCCGGAGAATGCCATCCATCGCGTCGCGATCGGTGACCCCCAGCGTATCAGCCATCAACTGTTCGCCGACCGCCAGGTCAGGGTGGTCGATGGAAAATCCGTGCGACTTAAGCTTTATCCGCGGAGCTGCAGCAGCTTTGCTTGGGTCGGCTTCGGCAATCGCCGTTGGCATCGTGAGGTCGGGAGCGTTGTTCATGGCGGGATTCCTTGAGTGCCACGCGCGGGCGAAGCGCACGGTTCGGCCACGCGCGGGCGCTTCGTTCGCTGAGGCGAGCCGTTGCAATTTTTAATGGTGGGTGAGGGTTGAGCCGCAACCGCAACCGACGCGCCCGCTAATGCGGGGCGATGGGCGTTTACAGGATTGCGGAATGGTGGAGCAATGCCCCTGATTTGCCCGACGTGTCAAGTTGCTGATCGAGCGCCGGCGGCCGCCTGCTACTTTGCATGGGGTTGTTTTCGATATTTTGGGAGCGCGCACCTTCTCCCGTGTTCGGCGTCCCTCCCGGTCACCGGAACTGGTGGACGAGCCCGATGCTGAGGCCCAGCAGGAGGAGCAGCGACAGCGTGACGGCAGCGGTGACCCTTCCGCCCACAGTCGAGAGCACGCGCACGTCGACGCCAAGGCCAAGCGCTGCCATCGAGAGGACGGTCAGGATGGTCGCCGTCTTCGTCACCGGTGCGACCACAAGATCCGGCACGAGGTGAAGCGAGCGCAGGGCGGCGAGCACCAGAAAGCCGATGATGAACCAGGGCACCAGCTTGAACGGGCTGATGGCGGCGACCTTGGTTTGATCGGCGTGGCGCTTGCGGCGGCGCGCCGCGACCAGCGAAAGGGCTACCACGATCGGCCCCAGCATCAGCACCCGCACAAGCTTGACCAGCGTGCCGATTTGCGTGCTGACAATGCCGGCGGGCACGGTCGCCGCCAGAACCTGCGGAACGGCATAGACGGTGAGGCCCGCCAGAATGCCGTATTGCGTCGCCGTTAGACCAAGCAAGGGGATCAGGAGCGGCAGGCCCAGCACCATCAACACGCCGAGGATTGCGGTGAACGAGATTGACGAGGCGACATCGTCGCTGCTGGCCTCAATGACCGGCGCCACGGCGGCAATGGCCGAATTGCCGCAGATCGAATTGCCGCAGGCGATCAGGATCGACATTTTTGTCGGAAGCCCGAGCATGCGGCTGAGGCCATAGCTCACCGCGAGCATCACCACGACGGTGGCGACGATCGCGCCCATCAGGAGATAGCCGGAGGCAACGATTGCGGCAAAGCTGACGGACGCGCCCAGCAGCATGACGGCGACCTCGAGCAATTGCTTGGCGCTGAACGCAATGCCGGAACGCCAGCGCTCGGATGGCTGCCAGATGGTACGGATCGCCATCCCGAGCAGGATCGCGATCACCAGCGCCTCGACGTAGGGGTGGACGAAGACGTGCTCTTCGAGGTGCTGCGCCCCGAGCGAAACCGCGGTGATGATGCCGCAGAGCACGATTCCTGGAATGAGGGCCAGGCCGCGGCCGAACAGGCCGGGTCGTGGCTTTGTTTCGTCGGAATTGCTCTGGGGTGGCGGCACTTATCCTCCTTGGAGAATAATTTATGCGCCGGACCACGCAGGCTCGCTAGTCCATTTTCGGATTGTGCCCATACAGAGAAGTTATGTCCCTCAACCTGCATTTGCAGGTGAGGCCGCCCCGGCAATCCCGCCGGGACACCGCATGCCGGCAAGATGCTAAAGCGAGGCGAGCAGGCCTTGCGCCCACGCCACGGCGCGCTCGAAGCTGAGGTCGCCCGGCTCGAAAAAGACCGCGCGCGCCAGCACGATAATGCCGACAAGCCCCCAGAACAGGCCGACGCCGCCCGACTTCAGCCATCTGGACGCGCGAATCGGCGCGGCCGAGGTATCGACCGCCGGGACCGGCTCTCCAAAGGGATCGAATGCGGGTTGGCTCATGGTGGCTTCCGTTTTCGCTGAGACCTAATGTCGCGAATAACCGTGCGGAAGCAAGGGTAGAGGAATGCGTTTTGCGGCAGCGCCGTGGAAGCCCGTTTTATGTCGCCGTCCTAGGAGAGGGTTTTCTTCTATCGGCCCGAAATACCCCCTTCAGCCCGCGAGAGGCCATCATCCATGGCTCGGGCTGCTCCGGCCGAAGGTCCAGTCCCCTTCCAAAGCGTGTTGAGGTCGCGTTAAGCTCTGAGCTGACTGGCAACCTCCTGGCCGTTACATGGCAATCCTGATCCCGAGCCTGGGCTTCGCACGCTTCGACACCCGCGGCGAGCTGCGGCTCGCGGAGCGCCTCAAGGACTTCCTCGAGGAGAACGCCGTCGTTTGGCACAACCTCCCGGTTGGCCCTCGCAGCCGGCATCCGGACTTTATCATCGCTCACCCGGCCAACGGCCTGCTCGTGCTTGAGGTGAAGGACTGGCGCCTGGAATCGATCGTGGCCGCCGACAAGACAAAGGTCGAATTGCTGACGAGTCGCGGCATCGTGCGCGAGAGCAATCCCCTGAGCAGGCTCGCAGATACACGTTCGATGTCGTGCGAACGCTGGAGCGGGATGGGCAACTGCTGTTTCCGGCCGGTCACCACTTCATGGGCAAATCCATCGTTCCGTTCGGCTACGGGGCCGTGTTCACCAATATCACGCGCAGGCAGTTCGATCAGACCAATCTCAAGGAGGTATTCGCCGAGCATCTCAGTGTGTTCAAGGATGAAATGACTGAGAGCGCGGACCCCGAGGAATTCCGATCCAGATTGTGGCGCATGGTTTATCCGCGTCTCGGAGAGCCTCTGTCGATGCCGCAGTTCGACCGGCTGCGCGCGCTGCTGTTTCCCGAAATCCGCATCCGGCAGATTGCCCTGCCTCTGGACGAAGCGCCCGCGCCCGATCCATCCGACCGGACGCTCGCGGTCATGGACATGCACCAGGAGCAGATCGCGCGCAGCTTGGGCGAGGGGCATCGAATCATTCGCGGCGTCGCCGGATCGGGCAAGACGCTGATCCTTGCCTTTCGAGCCGAATATCTGGCGCGTGGGGCGACAAGGCCGGTGCTCGTCCTGTGCTACGCCAACGGCATCGCCGGGCGACTTGAAGATGCCATGCAGGATCGCGGCGTGGAGCACCGTGTTCAGGTCCTTACCTTTCATGGCTGGTGTTACCGGATGCTGCGGACTTACGGGATTCCCGCCCCCTCCGAGCGTGACTACCCGGACTACGCAGAACGACTGGCTGCGAGCGTCTCAGAGGTCATGAAGGCCGTAGACCAGGGGCATATCCCGGCGGAACAGTACGACGCGGTCCTGATCGACGAGGCACACGACTTCGAGCCGCAATGGCTCGCGCTTGCGGCCAAGATGGTGAACCCGCGCACGAAAGCGCTGATGGTCGTCTATGACGATATTCAAGCCATCTACAAGGGACGTGAGCGTCCGGTATGGAAACAGCTCGGAATTGAAGCGACGGGCAGAACGACCGTACTGAAAGTCAACTACCGCAACACGGCCCAGATCGTTGCCTTTGCGCGACGCTTCGCTTCGGACGTGATCGGCGCTCCGGGCACGACGGCCGATGACGAGCACCCCATCCTGTTGCCCGAAGATGCGGGTCGGCAGGGACTGGCGCCAGACGTGCGGCAGTGTGTGAGCATCGACGCAGAAATTCACTGCATTGCCGAGTGGTTTCTCGGGCGGAAAAAGGCGGGGTACGAGTGGCCGCAAATGGCTTGCCTTTATCCGGAACACTGGATTGGCGAGCGGGTCGCTCAGGTACTCACCAGACATGAAGTGCCGATCGATCTGGCCAGGAACAACAAGAACAGAGTGTCGACGAAGCGTGTAGCCGTGCGGTTGTTGAGCATGCACACCGCGAAGGGGCTCGAGTTTCCGTGCGTCGCGATTGCAGGATTGGGCTTGCTCGGCCGCCACGGCGAGGCGATCGAGGAATGTGTTCGACTGACATATGTCGGGGTTACTCGGGCTACTCACGAGGCGCTTTTGACCTACTCGAGTGAGTCGGCGCTGGTGCAGCGGTTGATCGCGTAGACTGCGATAGGAGGAATCCTGTGACGAAAAAAACTTTGAGCTTTGATCCGTGGTGGATGTTTCGGGCGCCGTTGTCCGGCGACGTAGCTCAGCGCATTATAACGTCGTGGTTCTCGCCATCGCTTACGGTCAATTATGCCGGCGATCCCGCGGTAGAGGACCGGGTCGTTGCGGAGGTTGCAAGCTTTGGAAAACAGCTTGGCTGGCTTACGGAGATCGCGATCGCGTTGGCCAGGACGCAGCCAGTGCCCGCGGAAACGTTGGGCCGTCTGGAAAAGGCCGCGAGAGACATCGCCGTAATCAAGGAGCAGGTTGGCGTCTCCGCCGTCGGGGCGGCGAATGACGCGCTCGATCGCCTGGAACGCCACGACCGGGCTCAATATGATAACCTGCTGCGCGAACGGCGAAGCGCCAAATAGTTGAGAGATGCGAGGAGCCGCAGGCGGATGAGCACAGCGACATCCGGGGGATGGTCCATCCCCGCATATCGCTGCGTTCATGCGGACTGCCTCGCGGGGATCAAGGCTGCTCGGCCCAAGGCCTGATCGGTGCCGCGCCTCGCCCTGACCAGAGATCGCAATCATGATTTCATTATCGTAGCAGCTCACGCGCAATGACGACGCGCTGGATCTGGTTGGTGCCTTCGAAGATCTGGGTCAGCTTGGCGTCGCGCATCATGCGCTCGACCGGGTAGTCCATGGTGTAGCCGTAGCCGCCGAAAATCTGGACGGCGTCCGTCGTCACCTTCATGGCCATGTCGCTGCCGATGCATTTGGCCATGCTGGCGAGCACGTTGAGGCGTTTCCAGTCGCCGGCGTCGCCGGCGCGGGCGCATTCGTAGACGAGGGCGCGCGCGGCTTCGATCTGCATGGCCATGTCGGCCAGCATGAACTGCACGCCCTGAAATTCCGAGATCGACTTCTTGAATTGCTTGCGCTCCTTGGCGTAGGCGACACACGCGTCGAGCGCGCCCTGGGCCAGCCCGACGGACTGGGCGCCGATGGTTGGGCGGTTGAGATCGAGCGCGCGCATCGATGCCCGGAAACCCTTGCCTTCCTCCCCGACCAGATTCTCCGCGGGCACGCGGACATTGTCGAAGAAGATCGGCGTGTTCGGCGCGCCACGAAAGCCCATCTTGCGCTCGTGGCGGCCGAACGAGATGCCCGACATCGCCTTCGGTTCGACGATGAAGGCGCTGATCCCGTCGGCGCCTGGCGCGTCGCTGGTCCGCGCCATCACCACGATATAGTCGGCGACGACACCATAGCTGCACCATTGCTTGCGGCCGTTGAGGACGTAGCTGTCACCATCCTTCCGGGCGCGGGTGTTGATCGCGGTGACGTCCGAGCCGGCCTGAGGTTCGGATATCGCGATCGCCGTAACGACGCCGCCCTTGGCGATGATCGGCAAGTATTTGGTCCGCTGCTCCTCGGAGCCGAAGTGAAGCAGCGGCATGATGAACATGGTGTTGAGTGCCGCGATCGAGGCGCAGGCCGGCGAGACTCGCGAGATCTCCTCCCTGGCGAGACAGGCCATGGTCAGATTGCCGTTCGGGCCGCCATAGCGTTCCGGCACCCAGAGTTGCATCAGTCCCATCTCGCCGAACAGTTTCACGAGCTCGATCGGAAAGCGGTCGGTCTCGTCGATCTCGGCCGCGATCGGTGCGACGTGCCTTGCGACCATTTTCCGCACGGTGTCGCGAAAGGCGATCTGCTCCTCGGTGAAACTCATGCTGATCCCCGGGTCATCTTTTTTGCCGGGAAGCCCAAAAAGGGGCTTCCATTGAATGGGTGATCCATTTAACAATCCATTGTATGAGCACCAAGTCAAGCCCCCGCGCACCCGGCCGCCCCAGGTCGCCGTCGCCCATTCGGCGCGAGCGCATCCCTGATCACCGCGCTGCCGGAACGCCGGCCGCGCCGAAATTTCGCCCGATCCACACAAGGCGGGCGTTCGAGGAAATATGTGAGCGCATCCGCGAGCAGCTTGCGCTCGGCGTGCTCAAGCCGGGCGACAAGCTGCCCCCAGAACGCGATCTGGCCCAGCAGCTCGGCGTGAGCCGCAACGTGCTGCGTGAGGCCTTGCGCAGCCTTGAAATGGCCGGCGTGCTTCGGCTGCAGAAGGGCGTCAAAGGCGGAGCCTTCATCCAGGAGGGAGATACCAGCCGCATGAACGGCGTCATGCGGGACATGCTGAGCCTCGGCACGATTTCAGTCCGTGAACTGTCGGAAGCGCGCGTTCACGTTCTCGACCTGGTGGTACGGCTGGCCTGCGCTAACGCGCGGCGGGCCGATCTCGATGCACTTGAAGCCAATATCGAGCGCACGGAAGATGCGACGCGGGAAGGGCGCTTGCTGGATCGCGTCGAATGCTCCCGCGAGTTCTACAAGCTGCTTGCGGCGGCGACCGGCAACAAGGTGATCGCCATGATCATGGATTCGGTCACCGAGATTCACATGCGGTTCGTCTACGCCAAGGTCTCGTCGAGCGGGGTTGCGATGGCGCGGCTGGCGGAAAAGCGACGGCAGTTCCTGGCCGCACTGGGTGAGCGAAACGTTACGTCCGCAACCCGCCTGATGCGTACCCATCTGGAATCCGTACAGCGGATGCTGGAGCAGGACCCGGGCGCGATGTCGCTTCACGTCGCATTGGCGGAGGTGCAGCCCGGCTTGCGCAGATAGCGGAGCGCGGCGCGATCCACGCTCGAACAACGATAACAACGGAGGAAAATGTGTCGCACTACGCCAGATATGAATGCCTGATGGTCGAGGTCGCAGACAAGGTCGCGACCGTAACCTTGAACCGGCCGCAAGCACGCAACGCCATCAATCAGAAGCTGATCCGCGAGCTGCGGACGATCTGGGACGATCTGGCCGACGATCACGCTGTCAATGTCGTGGTGCTGACCGGCGCGGGCGACTTTTTCAGCGTCGGCGGCGACGTCAAGGCGATGTCGGAACGGCCGGGCGGCGACGTTCTCGAAGAGGGGGAAGTCCACGATCCCATGATCAGCCGGCGCGCCGTGACGCGGCAGCTCGAACTCGACAAGCCGATCATCGCCGCCATCAATGGCGATGCCATCGGCCTCGCCGCGACCCACGCGCTGCTCTGCGACATCACGGTGATGGCGGAGGACGCCCGCATCGGCGACACCCACGTCTCGCGCGTCGGACTGGTTGCCGGCGACGGCGGCACCGTGATCTGGCCGCTGCTGATCGGCATCAACAAGGCCAAGGAGTACCTGATCCGCGGCACCCTTCTGAAAGGCAAGGAGGCCGAGCGGATCGGGTTGGTCAATCACGTTGCGCCGCGCGCGGAAGTGCTCGCCAAGGCTCGCGAGATCGCAGTCGAACTCGCCAATGGCCCGACCTGGGCCATTCGCTGGACGAAGCTGTCGATCAACCAGATCGTCAAGGATCGTGTCAATATGCTGCTCGAAGCCTCCATGGCGCTCGAACAGGTGACGTTCGAAACCGCCGATCACAAAGAGGCGACGATGTCGTTCAAGGAGAAGCGCAAGCCGAAATTCGGCCAGGCATAGCCTCTCATGGATGCGACCGGGCTTCCGAGCGACGACATCGCCAAGATGCTTCGGGATTCCCTGCGCGGGTTTCTCGAAGCGCATTGGGCCGCAGGCGGCGGGAAGGAAGGTCTATCCCCGGACGATATCTCTGCGGTCTGGCGCAAGCTTATCGGGCAGGGCGTCGCTGCGCTGGGGTCCTGCCGCGACGAAGGCGGCCTTCGCGAAATCCTGGTGGTGATGGCGGAGCTCGGCCGCGCCGCTTGTCCCGCGCCGATGTGGTCTGCCGCGCTGACAAATCTGGCGCTCGCGGGCTCGCAAGGCGACGCCGCGGCGGAACTGCTGGAGAAGCTGCATGCCGGCACGGTAGTGGCCGCTTTCTCTTTCGGTGCCTGCGATCCGGACGCAGGCGCGGGATCGGTCCGGATTGAGGACCGGCATGGAACGGGCGTGCTTCGCTTCGTCGAGGCGGCCGGCGCCACACATCTTCTCGTGGCCGTCGATGAATCCCACCTTGCCCTCGTTCCACTGGATGCTCCCGGCATCGTCGTCGCGCCGACGCGCGCGATGGGCGCCCGGGCACTCTGCGAGGTGCGGCTGAATTCGGCGCCGTTGACGCTTCTTCCGCTTGACGGTGCCGACGATCTCCGTCTCAAGGCCCAGGTCGCATTGCTGGCACGTGCCTACGGCGCGACCCGGCGGGCGTTCGAGCTGGCGGTGGACTACGCCAAGGAGCGCCATCAGTTCGGGCAACCGATCGGAAAGTTTCAGGCGATCCAGCACAAGCTCGCGAACGCCTTGATCGTGCTCGAAGGCGTCAGCCTCATTCTGGATCATGCGGCAAGCCTGCATGACATAGATGACCGCAACTGGCGCTATTTCGCCGATTGCGCGGTCGCCTTTGCGGGCGATGCGCTGCGGCGTGTGTCGCTCGAGACCCAGCACACGTTCGGCGCCATCGGCTATGCCGAGGAACACGAGGCCGCTCAACATTTCAAGCGCGTGCATCTGGATACGATCGCGCTCGGCGGAGCATCTCATGCGCGGCGGAGGCTCGCTTCGTACCTGCTGGATAGCGGTGGCGCGCCGCTACCGCAATACGATCTTGGTCCGGCCGGCAACGCGCTGCGCGAGCAGGTGCGGCGGTGGCTCGATCAGAACTGGTCGGGCGGGAGGAAGGCCGCCTTCGATGCCAGGCCATTCGCCAAGCGTGAGTTCGATGCCGACTTCGCCCGCGATATCGGCCAGACCGGATGGATCGGCCTTGGGTGGCCGAAGGAATTCGGCGGGCAGGCGCGTACGCCGCTGGAGCAGATCGCATTCATGGAGACGATGGAGCAAAGCGAGGCACCGCGGATCGGCGCGTCGATCCAGGCCAACGCCTTGATGATGTTCGGCACGCCGGCACAGCAACAAGAATACCTGCCGGAAATCCTGCGCGGTGAAGCCATGCACGGCATGGGTTACAGCGAGCCGCAGGCCGGCTCCGATCTTGCGGCGCTCCGTACCAGCGCGGTGCGGGACGGCGACCACTGGGTCATCAACGGCCAGAAGATCTGGACCACGACGTGGTGGGGCAAATACATGTTTCTTGCGGCGCGGACCGACAAGGACGCGAGGCCGCCGCACGCGGGTATCAGCATGTTCATCGTCCCGATGAATGCGCCGGGCATCACGATCCAGCCGGCAAGCACGATGTATGACGGCACGTTTGCCAACATCTTCTATGACGATGTTCGCATTCCCCTGGAAAACATCGTCGGCGAGGTCAATGGGGGCTGGAAGGTGCTGACCGGCGCGCTCGCCTTCGAGCGCGGCCTGGTTGGCGGCGGCATCGTGCTGAAGGTGGCCCACGCCTTCGAGCAACTGCGCCAGCGTGTGATGACGGCCGAGGGCGATCGAGCGCCGCCCGGGCGGGATCCGATCGTTCGCGACAAGATCGCGATGCTCGCCTGCGAAATCGAGGTTGGCCGGCAGCTGATGATGCATTGCGCCGAACTCGCGGCCGATGGTGTAACGCCGCCGGAATATGGCGCGATCAGCAAGGTCTATTCCGGCGAACTGATGGAACGCTTTGGTGAAGCGGCGCTCGACATCCTCGGCATGCGTGCCGCCGTTTCCGAGCAGATGCCGGGCGCAATCGACAACGGCCGGTTCGAGCAGAACCTGCGTCATTCGCTGATGTGGGTGATCAGCATCGGAACCAACGAGATTCAGCGCAGCCTGATCGCGCAACGCGCGCTCGGATTGCCGAGATAGGAGCCGACGGCATGCAGGACCAGACATCGACTTCGCCGCTCGAGGGCGTGCGCGTGCTGGATTTCTCCATCATGCTGGCCGGCCCCTATTGCGCACGGCTGCTGGCCGATGTCGGTGCCGAGGTGATCAAGATCGAACCGCCTGAGGGCGACGAGATGCGCCTGCGTGCGCCGGTGCGTGACGGCCATAGCGCCTATTTCGGCCAGCTCAATGCCGGCAAGCAGAGCATCGCTCTCGACCTGAAATCGCGGGATGCGATCAAGCTCGTGCATCGCATGGTCGAGAGCACCGACATCCTGGTCGAGAATTTTCGCCCCGGGGTGATGGAGCGTCTGGGGCTCGGCTATGAGGCGCTGCGAAAGATCAATCCGAGGCTGATTTACTGTTCGATCTCCGGCTACGGTCAGACCGGTCCGCAGGCCGAGCGCGCCGCCTATGCGATGATCGTTCATGCCGAAAGCGGCTTCGATCGGGCGCTGATGCGGTATGCCGGCGACCGCGACCGGCCGGCAGCGGGTGCGGTGTTCGTCGCTGATGTTCTCGGCGGCATTTTCGGCTTCTCGGCGATTCAGACGGCGATGGTGCAGCGCGCCCGCACCGGCGAAGGGCAACGCATCGATGTGGCCCTGATGGATTGCATGCTGAACCTTCTGGTGTATGAGCTGCAGGAGGCGCAGTTCTCCAAGCCGATGGCGCGGCCGACCTACGGCCCGGTGCGCACAAAAGACGGCGACATCCTGATCGCGCCGGTGTCGGCGCGCAACTTCGCGGCGCTTCGTGATCTCACAGGCCTGCCGGAGCTTTCATCCGATCCGCGGTTCGCATCGGTGCCGACGCGCGGCGCGAACTGGGCGGCGATGATGCAGGTCATCGAAAAATGGACCATGCAACACACGATGGACGAATGCCTTGCGGTGCTCGATCGCGCCGGCATTCCGAGCGCGCGCTTTTGCGAGCCGGCCGAGGCGCTGGACAATCCCGATCTCGCTGCTCGCGGAACATTCGCGCCAATCGCCGACGCCGCCGGCGAATTCAAGGGCGTCAACGCTCCGTGGCGGATGTCAGGTGCGCGTAGCGCGATCGGGCGGGAAATTCCGTCCATCGGGTCGCACCGCGACGACGTGCTCGGACGCGTGCTTGGCCTGTCCCCGGAAGAAATCGCGACAGCAGCCGCCTCCGGCGCATTCGGAAAGGTGGCGATGACGGCGGTGAAATAACAGCCTGAGAAACAAGGGCTACGTCAAAAATGAGAAAAGACGACTTGATGGGAGGATTGACATGAAACGATTTCATTTTCTTGCTCTTGCATTCTCGCTCGTGATCCTTGCCGGGCCTGCCGCCGCGGACAATTATCCGTCGCGGCCGATCCGGCTTATCGTGCCCTATCCCGCTGGCGGTTCGACCGATATCATGGCCCGCGCGCTGCAGGAGCCGATGGCGAAGATCCTCGGTCAGCCGCTGATCATCGACAATCGCGGGGGCGCGGCGGGCACGACCGGCGCCAATGAGGCTGCGCGGGCGGATGCGGACGGCTACACGCTTTTGTTTGCGAATAACGGGCCGATCTCGATCGCTCCATTGCTCCAGAAGGGCGTCGATTTCGATCCGCTGAAGAGCTTTGCACCGGTCTCGCTCGTCTCCAGGGCGCCACTGGTTCTGGTTGCGAGCGAAAAGGTGCCGGTGAACGATGCCGCCGGCTTGATCGCTTACGCGAAGGCGCAGAACAAGCCGATGCTGTATGCGACCGCCGGACCCGGCTCGCTCGGACACCTGAGCACGGAGCGCTTTCTCAATCAGGCCGGACTGCAGATGGTCCACGTTCCTTACCGTGGTCAGGCGCCGACGACGCTTGCGATCTTCGCAGGCGAGGTCGACATTTTGCTCACGACGACGTCGGACACGCTCAACGAACATATTCGCGCCGGCAAGGTGAAGCTGCTTGGCGTTTCGTCGCCCGGGGCTTCGCCGGTTGCCCCGGGTGCCGCGCCCATTGGCGGTGTCTTGAAGGGGTATTCGGTCGAAACCTGGTTCGGGATTCTTGCCCCCACCGGCACGCCGTCCGATGTCATCGACAAGCTGAACGCCGCAATCAATACGACGCTGGCTATGCCGCAACTGCGCGATCGCTTCTTGACCTTTGGCGTGGAGGCGATGGCCAGTACCCCTGCCGAACTCGCGGCCATCATCAAGGAAGAGATTCCCTCGTGGCGCAAGGTAATCGAGGAACGTAACGTCAAGCCCGAGTAGGTGCTGGAAGACAGCAAATCGGGCTTGGCCAAGCAAGTCGGTGGTGCGCCTTAATGGCGCGCGATGCTAGTCCTTGCCCGCCGCTCGCCGCAGCTTGAAATGCCCGAACGCCGTCGCGATCGGCTTTGACGCATCCTCCTGCCACGCCTGGGCCTGGAAGGCGACGATGCGCTGGCCCTGCCTGACGATCGATACATTCGCGAAGCTGTCGAGCGCCCGACCCGAACGCAGATAGTTGATGGTCAGGCCGATCGGCTTGGGCGGCAATGCAATGCCGAGCTCGCGCGCCACGCCGACGACCGCTGTTGTTTCCAGGAAGGCGCCGGTGATGCCGCCGTGGATGGCGGGCAGGACGGGATTGCCGATGATCTTCGGCGAGAACGGCATGTGCAGCACGCCGTCCTCGGCGACGCGGATGCCGAGGCAGCGGGCGAACGGGCTTTGGGCGAATGGGCCTGAGACGTCCTCAGGCGCGTCGAGGATCGGCACCTCATACGCCTCCCTGTCTTGCAGCATGTTCGTGCGGTTGGCGCCGATCATGAAGCAGGCGGCGGCGGTCGCGACAGGATCCTGTTCGGTCTCCTGATAGGCGGTCGAGCGCACGAAGGCGATCGAACGCGTGACATGGTAGCAGATCGAATGCGCCTTGATGTCGAGGCCGGGCTTGGCAGGCTTCTGGTAATCGATGCGCAGGTCGAGCGTTGCGATCGCGCGGCTGCCGTCGAGCGCTAGCTGGACGGCCATGCCGCAGCTTTCGTCGAGCATGGCGGTGACCACCCCTCCGTGGATTACGCCGGACTCTGTATCGCCGGCGAAGACGGATTGGTAGGGCAGGCTGGACCAGGCTTCGCCGCGCTCGGCGCGATCGATGCGAAGTCCGCTGGCGCGGCCATAGGTAGACCGGCGTTCCGCGATCGCCTTTGCGAGCTGATCGAACGGCAGCGGCTGCCCGTCATATGTTGAGATTTCTGACATGCCGGAGGTTTAGCACGTCGCCGCGATGAATGGTGCAGCAATACGCGCGAAATGCCCGTATCGCCGGAGGTGGTAAATCTGTTGGGATGGGCGCCATCGCCAAGTGGCGGTGCTGGCTGGCCAGATCGGCGCCTACGCGGACAAGCTTCGCGAACAAATGGACAAAGGCCGACTTCGCTTCACGCCGATTGATTGGTCGGTAGACCTGCCTTGGCTGTATCGCGACGCGCTGCTGTCGCTTGGCCCTGGGGCGGCCTCGACGCCCGTTCGATGCACTCGATGTCTTCGCGTAATTTCTGCAGCTCGAAATACGCTTTGATGAAGTCGCAATTTGCAGAACTGGCCGTAGCGGGACGTTTGCGCATTTCAATTTCTCCGCTCTCTAGAAATACATAAATCCTGGCGCGTGCGCTCGAAAGAAACGGAGCGTGCGGACTCGTGGAGGCTAAGCCCCGTGGCCCTCTACGAGTCCGCAACCACCGCGCCGCTTTAACTACCCCCGCAGGCACACTTACCGATGTTTGGCGCAGAGTCTGTAGCGCGGCCAACACAGCAACACTGAACTCGTCGATGTGGTAACGAAGTTACAGTCATTCCACTTCCAAAATCTTCCCGTCCCGCTCTTGGCGAGGCGATGCTGCAATCTCGGCGACCGATCTGGAGAGGGAGGAATGCCAAGGATATGGAGCAATACGCATGATGCGCCAGCGTCAGCGGAGGTAGCCGTCGGTCCGAAAATCTGCCTCTATTGAAGTCGAGGCGGCTCGCATGAGGGCGGGGCAGATGCCTTCCGAGCTGTTGCCGGGCCGGCCTCTTTACGTGCGGGAGTGACGACATGGGCGGTTTGGTGATCAGTGGCGGCCGGGTGGTGGATCCGGCCAGCGGGATGGATGCCATTGGCGATGTAGCGGTTAAGGATGGCCAGATCTCCGCTGTCGGCACCGGGCTCGGCAGCGCCGAACGGGTGATCGACGCGACCGGGCTGGTGGTGGCGCCCGGCTTCATCGACCTGCATGCGCATGGCCAGTCGATCCCGGCCGATCGCATGCAGGCGTTCGACGGGGTGACGACGACGCTCGACCTCGAGGCGGGCGTATTGCCGGTCGCATCCTGGTATCGGCGCCAGGCCGATAAGGGACGCGTGCTGAACTACGGCGCCGCCGCCAACTGGGCGTTTGCGCGCATCGGCGCGATGACCGGCTCCAACACGGAAAGCTCGCTGGAGGCGTTCGGCAATGCCATGCGCGATCGCCGCTGGATCGACAACGTCGCCAGCGAGACGGAGGTGGCCGGCATCCTCGACCGGCTGGCAAACGGACTGAACGAGGGCGGCATCGGCATCGGCATTCTCAACGCCTATGCTCCGGGTGCCGGAGTGCAGGAGCTCACCGCGGTGTGCCAACTGGCGGCGGCGCACGATGTCGCGACCTTCACCCACATCGCCTACATGTCCCGTATCGATCCGGAAAGCGCTGCGGAAGCCTATATCCGCCTGATCGGCTATGCCGGCGCCACCGGCGCGCACATGCACATCTGCCACTTCAACTCTTCCAGCAAGACCGACGTGGAGCGTTGCGCCGTGCTGGTGGCCAAGGCGCAGGCGCAGGGCCTGCCGATCACGGTGGAGGCCTATCCATACGGCACCGGTTCGACGGTGCTGGCGGCGGCGTTCTTCAGCGACCCCGAATTCGTGGAGCGCAACGGCACCGGCTACGATTCGGTGCAGCGGGTGACCGACGGGCGGCGCTTCCGCGACCGCAAGGAATTGCTGGCGGCGCAGGCGGAGGAGCCCTCCACGCTGGTGCTGTGGCATATCCTCGATACCGAGAACAATCCGCACCATCGCGACCTCCTGGACATATCGGTGCTGTATCCCGGCGGCGCGATCGCGTCCGACGCGATGCCGTGGACGCTGTCGGACGGCAGCGTCTACACCGGCGACGCCTGGCCGCTGCCAAAGGACGCCACCTCGCATCCGCGCTCAGCCGGCTGCTTCACCCGTTTCATCCGCGAGTGGGTGCGTGAGCGCCGGGCGGTGTCGCTCCTCGAGGGCATCCGCAAATGCGCGCTGATCCCGGCGGAGATCCTGTCCCGCAGCACGCCCGCCATGCGCGCCAAGGGAAGGCTGGAGGCGGGCGCGGATGCCGACATTGTCGTGTTCGATTTCGATGCGCTGACCGACCGCGCGACATTCTCGGCGATGAACCGCCCGTCGGAGGGCGTGCGGCATCTGGTAGTCAGCGGCCAGCCGCTGATATCAGATGGCGTGCTGGATGTGGCGGCAAGGCCCGGCCGGCCGGTGCGCCGGCCTGTTCTCGAGAGCTGATCGTGCCGGTCCCGGTCCTGCTGATCACCGGCTTCCTCGGGGCGGGCAAGACCACGGTCGTGAACCATCTGCTGGCGCACGCGGCGGGGCGGCGCATCGCCGCCGTGGTCAACGATTTCGGCGCTGTTAACATCGACGCGGAGCTGATCGCGGGCGCCAGCGACGGGGTGGTCAGCCTGAGCAACGGCTGCATCTGCTGCTCGCTGGAAGGTGATCTCCTGCGCACGCTCGCCACGCTGCTGCGCCGTGATCCGCGGCCGGAGTTCATCGTGATCGAAACCAGCGGGGTCGCCGATCCCGCCGATATCGTCCGCAACCTGATGGACCCCCTGATCTGGCGGGAGGCACCGCTGGAAACGGTGCTGTGCGTGGTGGACGCGACGACAACGCCGGAGAAACTGAACGGTGAAGCGCTGTTGCGGTCCCAGGTGCGCGCGGCCGACATCGTCGCGTTTAGCAAGGTGGACCTGGTGGACGCAGCTGGTAGTCAGCAACTGCGCGAGGCCATCCGCGCGCTGCATCCGGCAGCAGTGGTGGTCGATGCCGTGCATGGTGAAGTGCCGGCTGCGCTGCTGTTCCCTGTTGATGTCGACCGCGTCCCGGCGCCGCGCGAGCCAGGGCCGCGACGGCCGACGGCAGACCGGTTCGAGACGCTGAGCTGGACATCGGAGCGGCCAGTGTCGCTCCCGCGCTTGCAGCAAGCGATCGGCCGGCTGGCACCGAAGCTCGTTCGGGCGAAGGGATTGTTCGAGACGGTGGAGCAGCCCGGGCGGTTGATGGTGTTTCAGTTCGCCGGCGGACGCGCGACGCTGGCGCCGGGCGAAGCGCCCGCGGCCGGGGTGCCGCGGACACGGATCGTATTCATTGCCGAAATCGGGGTTCTCTCGAAGGCCGAGATCGATGGGATCATGGAAGCGTGCGTCGAAGCCGGGTGAAGCGGCATCTTGCCCGATGACTGATTGAACGCGGCGGCTCGCGCCTGCAGCCTCTACTCCTGCAACGACGAGACGCTTGTAGCAATATTGTCGGCGAGCGACTTTACCAGCGGTACGTAGCGCTGGACGATGTCGCCGCGATCAAGCGCCGAGGTGAAGTAGGTCATGCCGACGGTGGCGAGCACGCGGCTGTTGACGAGGATGGGAACTGCGATCGTGTTCGATGAGCGCGGTTCAACCATTGGATCGCGTTCGGCAAAGCCTTGCTTGCGGATCGCGGTCAGCAGCGCCAGCGCGCGTTTGCGCTCGATGGCGAGCTTGTCTTCCGCTTCCTGCGACCGCGCCAGCATGTCGAGCAGCATCGAGCGCTCGCTGATGGAACAGAACGCCAGATAGGCGCGCCCCAGCGCCCGCCCGAGCAGGCTGAGATGGGTGTTGAGGGTGCCGTGAAACGGCGAGACCGGGCTGTCGGGAATCGTGCTGAAGCGGACCACGACCGAACTCCTGTCGAGCACGGCGATGGCGATCGGCCAGTGATATTGTCGCGTGAAGGCGATCGCCCAGGGGCGCGCGGCCTCCACCACCAGCGGATCGCCGTGAAAGCCGTTGCTCAGCGATTTGACCCGCGAGGCAACCGCGTAACCGCCTTGCCGCCGGTCGTTCGCGGCATAGCCCATCGCGCATAGCGACTTCATCAATCGCACCACCGTCGATTTCGGCAAGCCGGTAGCCTTGTGCAGGCGATCGATCGAGGTGACGCGGTGGCGGTTGAGCTCTTCCAGCAAGAGAAGGCTGCGCGAGGCGGCTTCGACGGTGTCGGACTTCAGCGGCATTTCCTGGGAATTCCACCTGGTGGAACGAGGCCGAATAGCTATGGCCGACCGGCGTCCTCCCTGCAATGGTTTTCGCCAAGCGCCGCGCCGGGGCCTGCCTCCTGAAGGCAGTCCCGTGCAGATGGCCGTGGAGGAAACAACCGTGTCCGGAGAAATCGTCAGGCCGCATTTTTCGTCGTTCCGCCGTCGCTTCTCGGCGCGGCAGACCGTCGTCGGCTCGTTCATCAAGACGCCGACCACGCATGCGACCGAGATTTTCGGCGCACTCGGCTATGATTTCGTCGTCATCGATGAGGAGCACGCGCCGATCGATCGCGCGATGACCGACCTCATGCTGCTGGCCGCGCGCGCCGGCAACCTCGCCGGCATCGTGCGGGTGTCGTCGGACGATCCGGCCAAGATCCTGTCGTGCCTCGACTGCGGCGCTGCCGGTGTGCTGGTGCCCCATGTCGCGACGGTCGAGAAGGCGCGCGCGGTTGCCGCCGCCGCGCGATACCGCGGCGGACGGCGCGGTTACTCAGGCTCATCCCGCGCCGGCGCCTATGGCGGCACGCCGATGTGGTCGCTCGTCGATGACCAGGATGCATCGGTCTGCGCGATCGCGATGATCGAGGACCCGGAAGCGCTGGACCAGATCGACGCCATCGCCGCCGTCGACGGAATCCACGGCTTCTTCATCGGCCGCGGCGACCTCACCGTCGCCCTCGGCGCCAAATCGTCGGCCGACGCCTCCGTCAAGGACGCGGTTATCAGGATCATCGCCGCGGCGAAGAAGGCCGCCAAGCCGGTCTGCGTGATGGTCGCGGGCGCGGCGGAAGCCAAGGAGTTCGCCGAACTCGGCGCCAGCGCCTTCATCATCTCGTCGGATCAGGGCCAGATGCGCCGGGCCGCGGCGCAAACGCTCACCGAATTCAAGACCCTCGTCAAAACCACGGATGGTTCGCATGTATCACAGCTCTGATCCCCGCGCGGCGCTCGCCGCCGCGCCGGCCGGCACAAAGCCCGCAGCCACTCACTTTGCCGGTGCTGAGTACGCGAAATTCTACGAAACGCCGCCGGCCGAAAATCAAAATGGCGCGCGCACCTGGTACGCCCGCGGCCAGAATTTCATCATCGCCTATAGCGATGCCGACGAGGGCGCGGTGCTGAGCCGCACCAACCAGCCCGATGAATATGTCGTGCTGCTTCCCGATCCCGGCGCCGGCGCCGAGATCGCGTGGGGGAACGAGCGCAAGGTCGTCACTGGTCACTCCATCAGCTTCGTGCCGGCGGGCGCAAGCTCCGTCACGCTGAAGGGCGCTGCCAAGGTGGTGCGCATGGTGACGACGCGATCGGAAGATCTCGCAAAGCGCTGCTCCAACGCTGCGTCCTACGCGACGCCGCATCCCAATCTGCCGCCGTTCGAGCCGTGGCCGGAAGCTGCGGGCGGGGCGAAGATCCGGACCTACAGTCTCGACGTCGCGGCGACGCCGGGCCGGTTCGGCCGGATCTTCCGCTGCTCGACCTTCATGGTGAATTTTCTCGAGCCGAAAAACGGGCCGCGCGATCCGAGCAAGATGTCACCGCATCACCATGACGATTTCGAGCAATGCTCGCTGGCGCTTGCCGGCACCTTCATCCATCACCTGCGCTGGCCATGGACGACTGACATGGCGCAGTGGCGCGCCGACGATCACGAAAGCTGCGGGTCACCTTCCATCGCGGTAATTCCGCCGCCCTCCATTCACACCTCGCAGGCCGTCGATCCGAAGCTCAACGTTCTCGTCGACATCTTCTGCCCGCCGCGGCTGGATTTCTCGGCCAAGCCGGGCTGGGTGCTGAACGAGGACGATTATCCGATGCCCACGCAAGCCGCCGCCGGCAAATCCGCTGCCTGACACGTTCACGTAAAAGAGGGCCCTGACCATGGCCGACACGCAAGCATCCTATCCGACCACCGTTCCGCTGCCGCCGCTGTCGCGGGCGGCAGAAGTCGCCGAACTCCTGGTCGGCGCGATCGATCTGCACTGCCATAGCGGTCCGGCCGCCATGCCGCGCATTCTCGATCATCACGAAGAACTGCTCGATGCGGCGGAAGCGAAATTTCGGGCCGTGCTGTTCAAGGATCATTTCTATGCCGGCATGCCGCATGCGATCCTGCTGGAGAAGCTGTTTCCCGAGACCAACGTAAAACTGTTCTCGGGCATCGTGCTGAACAATGCGTCCGGTGGCATCAACCCGCATGCCGTCGACCACACGATCAAGCTCGGCGGCAAGATCGTCTGGATGCCGACGCTGTCGGCAGCGAACCACATCAAGGCGATGGCGGCCGGAAACAAGACCTTTCCGAAGACCTCGCAGAAGATGCTCGATCCGATCCCGCTGTCGGCGCTCGACGCCAACGGCAAGCTGACGGACGACACCCGGAAGGTGATCGATCTCATCGCCGAGGCTGATATCATCCTGGCCGGCGGCCACCTGCCGGCCAGCGAGCTGCACATCCTGTTCGACGAGGCGACGCGGCGCGGCGTCAGGAAGATGATGGTGAACCATCCGACCTATATCGTCGGTTGTAGTGATACTGATATCCGCCAGCTCGTCGCGATCGGCGTCAAGATGGAGCACTCGATCTGCATGTTCATCGAGGGCAAATCCTTGAAGTACAGCCCGGATGATCTCGCGCACCTGATCGAGGTGGCCGGTGTCGACAATACGATCCTGTCGTCCGATCTCGGCCTGCAGGGCTCGCAGCGCCCGGTCGATGGTTTCCGCAGCATCACGCAGATCCTGCTCGATCTGCAGATGCCGCGGCCGGCGATCAGAAAGCTCATCAGCGACAACGCCGCGCGGTTCCTGAATCTTCCGGTGGTGCAGTCGGCCGCGCAGGACGCCGCCTAGCGAGGACAAGCGCAAAGACCGCGATTGGCGGCGCGCTCAGGGGGAGGAGGTCATCATGGGTCGGGGAGATTGCGACGGACGCGCGCGGATGCACCTCATGTCGCGGACGATGGTAGCATTGCTGTTCGCTGCAGCAGGCCATACGGCCTTCGCCCAAGAGAATCGCAAGCCGCCGATCATCCTGGAATCGATCGGGGCGTATGAAGTGGGCGGCAAGGTCATTGCAAAACCTGGCGATCCCAGCCAGACGCTCTCCTGCGATCATGGGTACGTCGAATACTTCATCCCCGCGAAACGGCGCAGCGTCGGCCTGATCATGTGGCACAGTTCCAGCACCAAGGTGTGGGAGAACCGCTGGGACGGCGGCGAGGGCTACAAGAGCATTTTCCTGCGGCGGGGATATCCGGTTTACCTGTGGGACGGCCCGCGCGTCGGCCGCGCGAACTGGAGCTGCGAGCCGATCACCTACACGCCTGATTATTTCGACCAGCGCAACTTTGCCGCCTGGCGTTTCGGTGTGAACTATCTCAGCTGGCATCCGGGCCTGCAGTTTCCGATGGCGGACAAGGAAGCCTGGAATCAGGCGACGCGTGCCCGTTACGACGAGTTCGATACGCTCGAGAATGCCTTGCTGCAGGCGGAGGCCGGCGGCCAGGCCATCGACAGGATCGGTCCCGTCATTGCCGTCACCAATTCCGCGGGCGGGTGGCGCGCGCTCTTGTCGGCGCTCAAGGCAAAGAGCGACAACATGAAAGGCATCGTTGCCTATGAAACCCCGGGCTTCGTCTTCCCGGAAGGCGAGGGGCCCGAGCCCAAGCCGGATGCGCCATACGGTCCCAATGCCGTGCCGCTGGCCGAGTTCAAGAAGCTGACGAAGTTTCCGATCCAGATGGTGTTCGGCGACTACACCGATACGCGGCCGATCTGGGCGACGTCGATCAAGGTGGCGCGGACCTTCTGCGATATCGTCAATCGCCACGGCGGGGACTGCGAGGTTCTGCTGCTCCCCGATGCGGGCCTGCGCGGCAACACGCATATCGCCTTTGCCGACCTCAACAACGAAGCCGTTGCGGACGAACTGTCCAAATGGCTGGGTCGAAAAGGCCTCGACAGATTTGCCGGAGAATAAGTGCCCGGCACAAGCAAACAGCTTGGAGGAAACATGCGCTTGCTGGCTTTCGGTCTCCTGGGCCTTGCACTTGCCGTTGCGCCGTGTCCCCGCGCCGTCGCGCAGGAATGGCCGAACCGTCCGGTCACCATGGTCGTGCCGTTCCCCGCCGGCGCCGCCGTCGACACGCTGGCGCGCGCCGTCGCGCATGCGCTGAGCGAGGATTTCGGCAAGCAGTTCATCGTCGACAATCGTGCGGGCGCGGGCGGCAATCTCGGCGGAGCGGCAGTCGCCAAGGCGAATGCTGACGGCTACACATGGCTGTTCGGGACGCCGGCGCCGATCGCGCTCAACAAGCTGATGTACAAGGGCCTGGCTTACGACTCCGAGCGGGATTTCACGCCGGTCATCCTCGTTGCCAAATCTCCGATGATGATCACGGCGACTTCAGGTTTTCCGGCAAAGACGCTTCCCGAACTGATCGCCTATGCCAGGCAGAACCCCGGCAAGGTCAATGTCGGCCATCCCGGCAATGGTACGCTCGGACATATCACCTCGGCGTTGATCCAGCAGTTCGCCGGCGTCGAGATGACGCATGTGCCGTATCGCGGCTCGGCGCCGTTGATCACGGACCTGCTGTCGGGACAGGTCGACGTCGCCATGGACTTCATGCCGACCTATCTGCCGCTGGTGGCCGACGGCAAGATCCGCCCGCTTGCGGTGACGACGAGCCGGCGCGTGGCGCAACTGCCGGACGTGCCGACTGTGCAGGAAGCCGGATTCAGGAATTTCGAGGCGACCGCATGGTACGCGATCGTGGCTCCAACCGGTACGCCGCCCGATATCATGAGCAGGGTGAACAAGGCAGTTAACGCCTTCCTGAACAGTGACAAGGGCAAGGCCATACTCGAGCAGAATTCGCTGCAGGGCGTCGGAGGCGCTCCGGAAGACCTCAAGGCGTTCATCGATGGCGAACGCGACAAATGGCGTCCCGTGATCGAGGCGGCAAAGATCGCGATGCAGTGAAGCGAGATCGCGGTCAATGACGAGCATTGAAATTCCTGCGCTGTCGCTTCCGAAGGTTACGCTCGTCACCGGCGGCAACAGCGGCATCGGCAGGGCCACCGCGGCACGCCTTGCTGACATGGGGTCCGCCGTCGTGGTCGGCTACAACAGCCGCCGAGATCAGGCCGAAGAGGTGATCGGCGGACTGCAGGGCGAGCGGCATCACGCCATGCGTATTGCGATCGATGATCCGGTTTCCGTCGCCGAGGCCGCAGCGGCGGTGGATAGGCAGTACGGACGGCTCGATGTGCTGGTCAATTGCGGGGACGCCACGACACCGGTGCCCGGCAATGATCTCCAGGGACTGACGGACGAGATCTTCGACAAAACCGTCGGGCTCAATCTGCGCGGCCCATTCTCGATGGTCCGCGCCTTCCGCCCCTTGCTCGAACGCGGCAACGGCGCAGCCATCGTGAACATTTCATCCATTGCGGCCCGAACAGGCATCGGCAGCAGCCTGGCCTATCTGGCTGCAAAGGCCGGTGTCGACGCGCTCACGATCGCGCTGGCAAAAGTGCTTGCGCCACGCATCCGCGTGTTCTCGGTCTCGCCGGCCGGCGTGGACACGGACTTTGTCGCCGGCCGAACGCGCGAACAGTTGCAAAAGACCGCTGAGAGATTGCCGCTGGCACACGTCACCACGCCGGACGATGTCGCACGGGCGGTGGTTGCCTGCATCGTTCACCTGACGAGTTCGACGGGAATTGTGCTGCCGGTGGATGAGGGCAGGCACCTCTAGGGCGCGAGAACTGCGCCACGGAAAAGGAACGATGGAAAAACTGAAATTCTACATCGATGGCGCCTGGGTCGATCCGGCTGCTCCGTCGACACTCGGAATAGTCAACCCCGCGACGGAGGAGATTTTTGCGCAGATCAGCCTGGGCTCGCGGCGGGATGTGGATCGCGCCGTCAAGGCAGCACGCCGCGCATTCGCGACATACTCGGCAACGAGCGTCGAAGAACGTCTGACGTGGCTGCAGAAGATCATCGAAGGCTTCAGTGCGCGCCTGCCTGAACTGGCGCGGATGATGACGCTCGAAATGGGCGCGCCCATCACCTTTGCGACCGAGCGTCAGGCAACGGTTGCGCTGTTTCATTTCGAGGAAGCGGCGCGCGTTCTTGCGCAATACAAGTTTGAGGAGCGGATGGGGAGCGGCATCGTCCGCCGCGAGCCGATCGGTGTCTGCGGACTGATTACGCCGTGGAACTGGCCGCTGAACCAGGTTGCGTCAAAAGTCGCGCCGGCACTGGCGACCGGCTGCACCGTCGTCCTGAAACCCAGTGAGATCGCGCCGCTCAGCGCGATGTTGTTCGCCGAGATCGTTGATGCCGCCGGCGTGCCGGCGGGCGTCTTCAATCTCGTCAATGGCGACGGGCCCACGGTGGGCGAGGCGATCGCCGCCCACCCCGCGATCGACATGGTGTCTTTCACCGGATCGACGGCGGCCGGCGTCAGGGTGGCCAAGCTTGCGGCAGATACGGTCAAGCGCGTCGCGCAGGAACTGGGTGGAAAATCCGCCAACATCATCCTGGCAGATGCCGACCTGAAGACCGCCGTGATTCAGGGCGTTCACGCCTGCTACACGAACGCCGGCCAGAACTGCCAGTCTCCCACGCGCATGCTGATCCCGCGTGCGCAGCGGGAAGCGGCGTTCGCTGCGGCGCGCGAGGCGGTCGATGCGATTCGCCTGGGAGACCCGCTCGATCCCGCATCCAACATGGGGCCGCTGGTGAGCCAGGCGCAGGTTCAGAAAGTTCAGAACCTGATTCAGTCGGGCGTGGACGAGGGGGCGACGCTGGTGGCCGGCGGCACCGGGCGGCCTGCCGAAGTCAATCGCGGATACTTTGTTCGCCCGACCGTCTTCGGCGACGTGACGCCGCAGATGAAGATTGCGCGGGAGGAGATCTTCGGTCCGGTGCTGTCGATCATGAGCTATGACAGCGAGGACGAAGCGATCGAGATCGCGAATGACACGCCGTTCGGCTTGGCGGGCTTCGTGCAGTCCAGGAACGCGGATCGCGCTCGCAGCGTCGCCAATCGCATCCGCACTGGGCGCGTCTATCTCAATGGTGCTCCCTTCGACCGCAGCCTGCCGTTCGGCGGCTACAAGCAATCCGGCAATGGGCGCGAGTTCGGGGTGTTCGGGTTTGAAGAATATCTCGAAGTAAAGGCCATCCTTGGCAACTAGGATCAGGCGACGGGACGGAAATGTCCGGGCGGATGTTTGGTATCGCGCCGGATCAGCCGGCGCAGCGTGGACGGCTCCGCATATCCGACCCGCCGGGCGATCTCATCTACCGGCAGCCGCGTGGTCTCCAGCAGCAATCGCGCGGTCTCCAGCCTGATCCGCTGGACAAACTGAATCGGTGAAACGCCGCAGATCGCCGCCATTCGCCGGGCAAATGTCCGCGGCGCCAGCGCGACGGCTGCGGCCAGTTCCTCGATCGCAAAGTCGCGCGCGATGTTGTCACGCACCCATTGCTCGGCCCTGGCAATTTTGGGGTCCTGGCCCGCCAGATAGGTCATCGCCATGAATGGCGCCTGGGAGCGCCGCTCATCCAGCAGCAGAAAGTTGGCGCAGGCTTTCGCTAGGCGCGGTCCGGCGAACCGGCTGACGACGGCGAGCATCAGGTCCATCTGCGCCATGGCCGCGCCGGCGGTCGCGATCGGCCAATCGGCGACGACCATCTGCTCCGTCATGAGTTCGACGCGGGGATAGCGCTGGCGAAACAGCGGCGCGAACCACCACGTCGTGGTCGCCCGCCGGCCATCGAGCAAGCCCGTCTCCGCCAGCAGGAAGGTGCTGGCACAGGGCGCGGCGAGCATGGCGCCGTTGTTGAACGCGCGGGTCAGCATGTCGCCCGCGCGCCGGCATGCCGGGCTCTTCAACTTGCTCTCGAGTTCGTCCGCCGACGGCGTGCCGAGACCAGGGACGATCACGAGTTCTATCCCTCGCAGATTGACATCGCTGCGGCGGGCGCCGCAGCGCACGGTCGTCACCTTGAATGGCCGAACGCGTTTCGTACCGCTGATCTGGTTGGCAGTCGCCATGACGTCGTGGGTGATCGCCGCACTCGACGCCATGCAGCCCTCGATCTCTACGACGGCGACTTTTGTCATGTCAAAAGATACCCGATAAATGTCATTTTTGACACTATACCGTCGGCCGCGAAATCGCAACGATGCCCTCCAGACCATCAATCAGGGAAATGCGCCGATGTCGAAACGGTCCATGAAACACGACGATCCGCTCGAGGATTTCACGCGCCGCGACATCTCGCTCGACGATGTCACCAAGGTCGTCTATGTCGCAGGCGCGGGGCCAGCCGTGATTGTGATGACGGAGATGCCGGGCATCAGCCCGCATGTCGCGCGGTTTGCCCGCTGGGTTCGCGATGCCGGCTTCACCGTCTACATGCCGTCGCTGTTCGGCCGCGACGGCGCCGTTCCAGGCGCCGAGGAGGGCGCTGCGGCGTTTCAGCGCGCCTGTGTGAGCGCGGAGTTTCGCGCCTTGTCCGCGAACCAATCCAGTCCGGTGACGAAGTGGTTGCGGTCGCTGGCGCGATTGGCGCATGGCGAGTGCGGCGGTCCCGGTGTCGGCGCCATCGGCATGTGCTTTACCGGAAATTTCGCGCTGACCATGATGCTCGAGCCATCGATGCTGGCGCCGGTGCTATCGCAGCCGTCGTTGCCGCTGAACGATCCGGCCGGCATCGAAATCGCGCCTGACGAAGTTAGGCGCGTCCGCGAGCGGCTCGAACGGGAAGATCTGACGGTGATGGCCTATCGCTTCGAGGGCGACAAGTTCTGCATGGCGCAACGCTTTGCGGCCTACACGGAAGCGCTCGGTGACCGCTTCATCGGCCGTGTGCTGCCGGACAATGCGGCGAATACCGATCTAGCGCCGTTCTTCGCGCGCCACGTGACGACGCCGCACAGCGTCGTCACCGCGCACCTGATCGACGAGGCCGGCCAGCCGACGATCGCCGCGCGCGACGAGATCCTGGCGTTCTTCAAACACAGGCTCGCAACGCTGCGAGGTGGACTCGGCTCATAGTGCCAGAAGGGCGGGCATTAGGTGTGCTTGTCGAGGCGACGCTTCAGCAGGGTCAGATGTTGCAGCAGGTCCGACTGTGCGACCGGTGACAGCTCGCCGATCAGCGCAATCACCCATTCCTCGTGCCGTCGCGCCATCCGGCCGAATTCCCTGGCGCCTTCCTGCGACAGGCGCAAACGGAACGTGCGGCGGTCCTCGGAATCGACCTCGCGATGGATCAGGCCGTCGGCTTCCAGCTTCTGCACCAGCGCGGTGATGGCGCCGTTCGAGACCATCAACAGTTCTGAGACCTCGGACATGGTCGCGCCTTCGGGCTTGCGCGTGAGCTGCGCCAGCAAGTCGAAGCGGGCCAGCGTGGTGTTGAACTCCTTGCGCAGTCGCGCGTTCAGCGCCTTCTCGATCCGGGTGGCGCAGGAGAGCAGCCGCAGCCAGATGCGCAGTTCGAGATGCGCGCCGTCGGATTCATGCGCCGGCTCGACCGGCCGCAGCGGCGGCACGCGAGCGCCCTTTGCCGACCGGGCCTTTCGTTTGACTGTGGCATCCATGGGCTGGCGTCTCGCGATGCTAGATGGAAATCGACCCGATGCTGGCTCCGCCGCAGACATACAGCGTCTGTCCGGTGATGAAGTCGGCATCCGGTGAACTGAAGAAGGTAACCGCGCGGGCGACGTCGCTGGATTTGCCAAGGCGGCCGAGCGGAATCGATTGCGCCAGCTTCTTGGCGCGTTCGGATTCCGGCGACATCACGCTCTCGAACATCTCGGTATCGCCGATCGGGCCGGGCGCGACGACATTGACGGTGATGCCGAAGGGCGCGAGCTCCAGCGCCCAGGTTCGCGCCATGCCGATGATGCCGGCTTTGGTGGCGGAATAGACCGTGCGCGTGGCGGCGCCAAGCGCGGCGCGCGAAGACAGCAGCACGATTCGGCCGAAGCGGGCCTGCTTCATGTTCGGCAGCGCCGCCTGTGCCAGCGCGATCCCTGCGCCGAAATGGAGCTGCGCCAAAGCGCCGACGTCCTCGTCGTCGACCTCTTCCAGCAGCTTGGCTCTGATAGCGCCGGCATTATGCACGACATGGGTGATGGCAAAATTGGCGGCGAGTTCCGCCGCTGCCTGCCGCGTCGCCGTCGCATCGAGCAGATCGACCTCGCGCGAGGTGAGCTTTGGATGGCTCCAGTCGGGCTTGCGCCGTGACAGCGAGATCACGTCATAGCCCTCGTCGAGGAGACCGCGCGCGATCGCGGCGCCAATCCCGGTATTGCCGCCGCTCACGATCGCCGTATGGTGGAGAGCACCCATCATTCCTCACATGAAGAGTTGGATGTTGCCGAAGGCAGCATCGCAATTGATCAGGTCGACGCGCTTGAGCTTGATCTTCAGCCTGCCGTTCTCGACGCTGATATGATGCGTGGCCCAGGCGGCATAGAGTGTCTGCTCTTCCAGCCGGGTCTCGACATAATGCATCGGGGTCCAGGTGACGTAGCTGTTGGCGGCGGCGTCGCGCGAATCGACCTGCGGCGTCTGCAGCACGTGATGGCAGCGGCTCTTCGGCTTCTGGCTGAAGGTGCGCGCGCCCTTGAGCCGTTCGACCCGGATCGAGAGCAACAGCTTGTCCTCATACATCAGCGAGCAGGTCAGCCGCGGATCGGTTTGATTCCATTCCAGCGGCATCCAGTAGAAGGCGTCGTCGGCGTAGAGATCGAGCCATTCGTCGAAGCGCTGCTGGTCGATCAGCCGCGCCTCGCGGACCACGAAGTCGATCAATTCCTGGTCGGTGGGGACTGCATTCTTCAGGGGAGCTTCAGCGACCATGCTCATGTCACATCCCCATCGTCATGAACTTGGTCCAGGCCCGGAACTGGTGGCGCATCGGCCACTCACTGGTGCCGTTGACCGCCACGTTGGTCTGCCCGGCTTCATCGGGGCTGTAGAGGCGCTGGAGATTCACCCACTCATTGGCATTCGAGTGCAGGCCCTCTTGCGCGCGTTCATACATTTCGAGATCGTCATGGCCGACGATGGAAGTCGGCGCGTTGATCAGCCGGTTGTACATCAGCGTGCGCTCCAGCAGCATGTCCGGCGCATCGACGAGCTGGAAGGTCCAGGATTCGACCAAGGTCTTGTTGGCCGCGATCGGCTTGAAGTGCCGCAACAATTGGATCGGGCCCTTGATCATGATGTTGGGGAAATAGACGGTGTTGTGCCGGTTTTCGCCGAGGATCGCCTTGGCGCGTTCCTCGCCATAGGCCGCCGTCATCTTCTCGAAATAGCCCGGTATTGCCGAATAGTCGGAATGGATCGAGTGGTGCACGCCGGTGTGACCGTGGCCGTTGTCCCAGATCCGAATACCCATGTTCTCGAAGAACTCGTACGGGCTCATGAAGGGCGCGATGATCTCGACCGCCATCGGCTTCCTGGTGCCGGGCGGCGCCTTCTTCCAGACCTCGACAACGGTGCCGGCGGAGGATTCGTGCGCCACCATCGGATGGCAGGTGTCGGTCTGGTTCTCGACCAGCATCTTCCAATTGCAATTATGCATGTAGCGCAGCACGCCGCCGGCGACCTTGAGCTGGCCGACAGGCGAACGGTCGATCATGTTGTCGAAGCTCGACAGGCTTTCGCCGAAGAACTCCTCGAAATCGAGGCCGCCGTCGTTGATCTTGGCGAACACGAAGCCGCGATAGTTTCTGACATGGCGCACGGGCGCCATTCCGGTCGCGGCGTGGCTCTGCTCGAAGCCGGTGTTCTCGTAGCCCTTCTTCAGGGGGATCGCGAGCAGCGAGCCGTCGGTCTTGAAGCTCCAGGCATGGTAGGGGCAGCGGAAGAACTTTCCGGTGTTGCCGCAGGTCTCGGAGGTGATGCGTGTGCCTTTGTGCGGACAGCGGTTGTGCAGCACCTTCACCGTGCCGTCGGTATGGCGGACCAGCAGGATCGGCTGCGTGCCGATCGTGGTGCCGTAATAGTCGCCCGCGTTGGGGACCTGGCTGTCGTGGCCGACATAGACCCAGCTGTTTGGGAACATGTGCTCCATCTCGAGCTGGAACACCTCCTCGCTGACATAGACGTCGCGGTGAACCTCCTGGTCGCGGACCAGGCCGCGGAGCGCCGCGGCATTGCCGGCATATCGGGTCATGCGTTCCTCCTTCACAGGTCGAGCACGAGTCGCTTGGTCTTCGCGCGCGAAATACAGATCTGCATCACCTTGTTCGACGCCTTCTCGCTGTCGCTCAGGATGTAGTCGCGATGATCGGGGATGCCCTCGATGACAGTGGTCTGGCAGATGCCGCAATCGCCGCGCTTGCAGTCATGCATCGGGTCTTCGCCGGCCTCGATCAGCACATCGAGGATGGTCTTGCCGGCCGGAATTTCGTAGACGCGGCCGCTGCTCTTGAGTTCGACCTCGAAACTGGCGTCGCCGGATTTTTCTTCCGGCGCGCTGAAGATTTCGAAATGCAGTCGTCCCGCCGGCCAGTTCATTCGTTTCGCCAGCGCGATGGCCGCTTCGATCATCGGCAGCGGGCCGCAGAGATAGAGCGGCACCTCGGGCGCGAGCCGGTTTATCAGGCCTTCGAGATCGAAAAAGCCGCCGGCTTCCTCGTCGGCATGGATGGTCGCGCCGGCATCGGTCAGCCGCTCGATCTCGCTGAGAAAGGCGAGTTCGCTGCGGCTGCGTCCGGCGTAATAGAACGAGAACGGGCGTTTCGCCGCGCTCAGTTCGCAGGCCATGGTGAGCAGCGGCGTCACGCCGATGCCGCCCGCGACGAGGGCGACTTCGCCGGCGCTCGCATGCAGCGGAAAATTGTTCGCCGGCGGCGAGATCGTCAGGCGGTCGCCGGTCTTGAGGCCGTGCATGAAGGTGGAACCGCCCTGGCTCTTGCCTTCCTGCAGCACGGCGATGCGATAGGCGGTCGGATGTTCGGTCGCGCGCGGTGACGCCGTTTCGATCAGCGAATAGGAGCGCCGGCCGACGTCGGGCAGATGGATGTCGATATGGGCGCCGGCGGCCCAGCCCGGCATCGGCGCGCCATTGGCGCGCGCCAGCACGAACTCACGGATGCGCGGCGTGAGCGCCTCGGCCTTCGACACCACGACTTCGAATTGGTCCATCCTCAGGCGTCCTCAAACAATGTCTCGACGGTGCGCAACGCGCCGTCGAGCTCAGTGCCCTCGGCGTCCTTCAGCGCGACCTTGATCAACCGCTGCACCCATTCTGCGGCATCGGGCCGGCCGGCCAGGCGTTCTGACGCAAGCATGACCTTGTCGAATTTCGATTCGCCGCGCGAATGCGTGTCCGAATAGCCGCCGACGAGACGGCGGGCCTCGCACACCGCGGTCGCGAGCGCGACATCGCTCGCTGCGAATTTCCGGATACGCTGCGCCCATTGGTCGAGATGACGCATCTCGCGGGCGTGGCGCAGCGTGCGGCGGCGGAAGCGGCGCAGGCCGGCGACGCCGTACAGCATCAGGAACGCCAACGGCGAGGTCGTGCGCAGTTTCCGTCCGCGGTCGATCAGCCGCGCGAGCCGTTCGCTGCGCTCGACCTTTTCGCCGAGACGCGGCGGCAGCAGCCCCGCCATTTCCTCGATCCGCGGATGGAAGAACTCGGTGATGGCGAGAACCTGGTTATCGCCGGCCCGCACCTCGCGGCGCACCCGGTCGAACCGTCCCGCGCGCGTCTTGAGATCCGCGACGCGGATGACGTCGTCATAGGCCATCGCGACAGCGAGATATTTGGCAAAGGCCTGCATCAGGCCGGGGGCCTCGCGCGGCATCGCTTCCAGCCGGGCGAGATATTCGCCGCCATAGGCGACATCCTGATAGTCGACGACGCGTTGCAGGCCGGCGGCGACGATACCGTGCACCTCTTCCGGCAACTGCCGCGCCCGCGCGACCAGTGCATCATAGCCGGCATGGCCGATCGGTTCGAGACGCGGAAAGCGCTTTGCAAGCGGCGGCTTCGCGGCGGGCTTGATCTTCGGATCCTGCTTGAGCGTAGCGACGGCGCGCTCGCGGCCGGCGGTGAAGGCGCGCAGGCTGGCATCGACGCCGACACCGGCGGCCCGGATCGTTTCCTCGAAATCCTCGGTCGCAAAGGGCAGGGCGCCGGAGCCCGCGAGCGCGCCGAACAGCACCGAGGAGACAACGCTGCCGGTGGCTTCGGCGATCTCGGCCATGTCGAACGCGATGAAGCGGTTGGCGGCGACGTTCGCCGCTTCATAGACCTGCGACGCGTCGGCGGTGCCGTCGCCGGGCGCGGTTTTCTCGATCACGGCCAATGAGCGATGCGAAGAACCGATCAGCAGCGTGCGATCGGGCGAGACCAGCCCGCGCAGGATGGCGCGGCCGGCTTCCATCAATTCGGCGCCGATCACGATGTCGACCTTGCCGGGCGCCGGCATCAGCGACAGCACGGGGTGCCGCTCCGGCTTGCTCGCGTCGGGCGCGATCATCTCGATGTAATAGATCGTGGCGCCCGTGCGCTGGGCGACGCCGGGCACCGAGGTCGACTGCGCGAACCAGCCGCGCCGTTCGGCGAGCGCCACGATCCAGTCGACCAGCACGCCGCCGCCCTGGCCGCCCATTGCCAGCACCGCAACTGTGATGGGCCGTGCCTGGCTCAGTCCAACGGAAGAGGGGGCTACAGAGACGTTCATGCCGCCTCCTGCTCGAACATGACGCGACGTCCTGCGCGCCAGCGCTGCAACGCGCCGATCATCCGTTGCCAGAAGCGGTCGAGACGCGCTTCGAACGCGGTCGGGTTGGAAACGACGTCGGCGCGATAGAAGGAGGGACACAGCACGGCGGCGTCCGCGACCTCGCCGCAATGGCCGCAGCCGACGCAACTATTGTCGACGGCGGCGACCGGATTGTCCTTCAGCGGATCACTGGTCGGCTTCACCGACAGCGACGGGCAGCCGGACAGGCGGATACAGGCATGGTCGCCGGAACATACGTCCTCATCGACGCCGAAGCGCTCGCGCACGATGCGCTCGCCTCGCTTGGCGGCAGCCGCCACCAGCGGCTTCACGCGCCGCTGCTTGTTCAGCATGCACTCCGATGAGGCGACGATGATCTTCGGCCCCTTCTCCTCGGTCGTCAGCGCCTCGCGCAGCGTGTCGCGCATCCGCGAGACGTCGTAGGTGCGATCGATCTGGCGTACCCATTTGGCGCCGACACCCTTCACCGCCTCGACGATCGGATGCTTGGTCGAGCGCGAACGGTTGTCGGCGCGCGAGGAGGGGATGTCCTGGCCGCCGGTCGCGGCGGAGTAATAATTGTCGACCACGACGATCACGCCGTCGTGCTGGTTGAAGACGGCGTTGCCGACGCCGCTGGTCAGCCCGTTGTGCCAGAAACCGCCGTCGCCCATCATCGAGATCGAGCGTTTGCTCGCGGGAACGTTGAAGGCGGAAGCCGAGGCCGGGCCGAGCCCGTAGCCCATGGTGGTGGCGCCGATATTGAACGGCGGCAGGATCGAGAACAGATGGCAGCCGATATCGGCGGCGATGTGATGCGGGCCGAGCTCCTTCTCCACCAGCTTCATCGCGGAAAAGATCGGCCGCTCCGGACAGCCGGTGCAGAAGCCCGGCGGCCGCGGCGGCACGACGGTCGCGAGTGCGCGGATTTTCTCATCGACCTCGGTGCGATCGATGTTCGGTGCGCGCGCGGCATCCGACAGCGCGTCCGGACGCCAGCGGCGGATGAAGGCGCCGATCGCCTCGCCCATCACCTGCGCGGTGTACTCGCCGGCCATCGGAAACAGGTCCTTGCCGTGCAGCTTGGCCGGAATGTCGGCGTTGCGCAGGATCTTGTGCAGCGCCTGCTCGATGAATTCGGGCTGACCCTCCTCGACCATCAGCACGGCCTTCTTGCCGCGGCAGAACTCGATCACCTCGCGGTCAACGATCGGGTAGGTCACGTTCATCACATAGAGCGGCACCCGCGTTTCGCCCCAGATGTCGGCAAGGCCGGCCTCGCGCAGCGCCGTGATGACGCCGTTATACATGCCGCCCTGCATGATGATGCCGATATCGTCGATATCGCCGCTAAACGTCTCGTTCATGCCGCGGGCGTGGATGAATTCGACCGCCGCGGGCCAGCGCTGCTCGATCTTCTCCTTCTCGTGCAGGAACGAGGCCGGCGGCAGCACGATGCGGTTGGTGTCGCGCGAGGGCTGGTCCAGCGCGCGGGAAAGCGGAAAGGCGGGGCGGACGTTGTCGCGGGTGGCGAAGCGGCCGTGGACATGGCAGGCGCGTATCCGCACCTCCAGCATCACGGGCGTGTTCGATGCCTCCGACAGTTCGAAGGAATCGTGCACGGCCTTGACGATGGAGGTCACATTCGGCCGCGGATCGACCAGCCAGAGCTGCGACTTCATCGCAAACGCGTGCGAACGCTCCTGCATGATGGAGGAGCCTTCGCCGTAATCCTCACCGATGATGATGAGCGCGCCGCCGGTCACGCCGCCTGAAGTGAGGTTGGCAAGCGCGTCGGACGCGACGTTGATGCCGACCGGGGCCTTGAAGGTGACGGCGCCGCGGACCGGATACATCACCGACGCCGCGAGCGTCGCAGCAGCGGTGGCCTCGCTGGCGCTGGATTCGAAATGCACGCCGAGGTCGGACAGGATATCCTGCGCGTCCGAAAGCACGTCCATCAGATGCGAGATCGGCGCGCCCTGGTAGCCGGCGACATAGCTGACGCCGCATTCAAGCAGGGCTTTTGTGATGGCAAGGATGCCTTCGCCGCGAAATTCCTGGCCGGCGCCGAGCTTGAGGTCCTCGACCTCGCGCGCGAAAGAGCGTTCTGCCATGCTCGCCTCCAAGGCCCCGGTCCGGAACTCCCGGCTGACCGAATATAATTTTAGACATCAAACAAAAATGATGTCAATCGGGCTTGCGCATTCACAGGCCGCAAAACCGACGCTCGCGCATTTGTGCGCATGTTTTAGCCTATTTCGTAGGCTTGGTGCGCAGCCGCCGCGCTTCAGACGGGCGTGCGGCTCGCTTGACAGGATATTTTAGCCATGAAACATTATTGAGGTGCGCTGCCCTTGGCGGCGTGCGTCAAAAGCGGCCTTTGCGGGAGACTAGCATGACCCCGGTTTCGCCATTACGCGGGCCGTCGCGCGAACACCTCGCGTGGCCGTTCTTCGATTCCCGCCACAGCGAATACGCTGCCGCGCTCGATGCATTTGCCGCCGACCTCGGCGATACGCATGGCCATGACGTCGACGGAACCTGCCGTTCGCTGGTCCGCAAGCTGGGTGCCGCCGGATTGCTGGAGGCATCCGTTGCGGGCGACCAGCCCGATGCGGTGATCGACTCCCGGCTGATTTGCATCGCCCGCGAAACGCTGGCCTGGCACAGCGGGCTTGCCGACTTCGCCTTTGCGATGCAGGGGCTCGGCACCGGTGCGGTGGCGATTGCCGGTTCGCCCGAACTGCGCGCGCTCGTGCTGCCGAAGGCGCGGCGCGGCGAATGGGTCTCGGCCTTTGCCCTGTCGGAAAAGGAAGCCGGTTCCGACGTTGCCGCCATGGCCTGCAGCGCCCGGCGCGAAGGCGACCACTACATCCTGGACGGCGAGAAGACCTGGATCTCCAACGGCGGCATTGCCGACGTCTATACGCTGTTCGCGCGAACCGGCGAGGCGCCGGGTGCGCGCGGCATTTCGGCCTTTGTGGTGCTGCCTGATGATCCCGGCTTTTCGATTGCCGACCGCATTGACGTGATGGCGCCGCACCCGCTGGCGACGCTGCGTTTCGAGGGCTGCCGGATTCCGGCGGGCCGGTTGCTGGGCTCGCCGGGCGAAGGGTTCAAGATCGCGATGCGCACGCTCGACATCTTCCGTGCATCGGTCGCAGCCGCCGCGCTGGGTTTTGCCCGCCGCGCGCTGGATGAGGCCGTCGTGCATGCCCAGACGCGGCGGATGTTCGGCGGGGTGCTGGGTGACCAGCAATTGACGCAAGCTACCCTCGGCGACATGGCCGCCGATGTCGATGCCAGCGCGCTTCTGACCTATCGGGCAGCCTGGCGGCGCGACGTGCAGAAGGCTTCCACGACGCGCGAAGCGGCGATGGCCAAGATGGTTGCGACGGAAGCCGCCCAGGCGGTGATCGACCGCGCCGTCCAGATGTTCGGCGGCCGCGGCGTGCGCTCGGGCGAGATCGTCGAACAGCTCTATCGCGAAATTCGCGCGTTGCGCATCTATGAAGGCGCGACCGAAGTCCAGAAACTGATCATCGGACGCGACGTCCTGAAGGCGATCTAGCCGTACGGCCGTCCAGTCGCGTTCTGCTACGGGAGTTTAAGAAATGTTCGAAGTCTTGCAGCCGCCCGGTTGGGCCACGCCGAGCGGTTATGCGAACGGCATCGCCGCCCGCGGCAAGATGATTTTCATCGCCGGCCAGATCGGCTGGAACGAACAATGCCAATTCGAGTCGGACGATCTGGTGGAGCAGATCGGCCAGACGCTCAGGAATGTCGATGCGGTCGTGCGCGCCGGCGGTGCTGCGCCCGAGCATATCGTGTCGATGACCTGGTTCCTGCTCGACCGCAAGGAATACTCGGCGCGCCTGAAGGAAATCGGCGTCGCCTACCGCAGCGTGATGGGCCGCCACTTTCCGACCATGACGGCGCTGCAGGTTTCGGGGCTGGTCGAGGATCGCGCCAAGGTCGAGATCCAGGCGATTGCGATGATACCTGACTAGATGAATTGACAGGCGATGCCGGGAACGGCGCCAACTCACAGGAGGGCGGCATGGCAACGAAAGCTCGTGAAAACCACCGGGAGGACGTGGCCGGACGGGCCAATGTCGAGGATACGCCGGAACTGCTCGCCTATTACGACGAACTCGAACGGCTGGAAGCCGGCGCGCTCTGGACGGTGGCGAACAAGATCGAGCCCTGGCAGCCCAAATCATCCTCCGTTCCGGTGCTGTGGCGCTACGAAGATCTCCGCGCGCATGTGCTGCGCTCCGTCGAATTGGTGTCGCCCGAAAAGGCGGGACGCCGCGTCATCTATCTGAACAATCCTGGCCGCCGCGACCACGCTGCCGCCGTCGGCTGGCTCTATTCCGGCCTTCAGGTGATGCATCCGGGCGAGGTCGCTTCCGCCCACGCCCATTCGGCTTCCGCCCTTCGCTTCATCATGGAAGGTGAGGGCGCCTACACCATCGTCGACGGTCACAAGATGACGCTCGGCGCCAACGATTTTGTGCTGACGCCGAACGGCACCTGGCACGAACACGGCGTCTCCAGCGACGGCACGCCCTGCATCTGGCAGGACGGCCTCGACATTCCCCTGGTCAACACGCTCGAAGCCAATTTCTACGTGGTTCATCCCGACCTGCAGCAGAGCGTCGGCTATCCCGTCGACGACATGACGCACACCTGGGGAAGCCCCGGCCTGCGACCTGCCGGCGCCGAATGGTCCAAGGGATATTCACCCTTGCTCAAGTATGAGTGGGGCCCGACCTACGAGGCGCTGCAGCGCTACGGCAAGGCCACCGACGGTTCGCCGTATGACGGCGTTCTCATGAACTATGTGAATCCCGTGACCGGCGGGCCGGTGATGCAGACGATCGGCGCGTCGATGCAGATGCTGCGGCCGGGCGAGAGCACGCGCGCGCATCGGCACACCGGCAGCTTCATCTATCAGGTCGCCAAGGGAAGCGGCTACTCGATCATCGACGGCAAGCGCTTCGACTGGAAGGAGCGCGACATTTTCTGTGTGCCCTCCTGGGCCTGGCACGAGCATGTCAACGCTTCCGCCAGTGAGGACGCCTGCCTGTTCACCTTTAACGATCTGCCGGTGATGCAGGCGCTCGGCCTCTATCGCGAGGAAGCGTTCGGCGACAATGGCGGCCGCCAGCCGCTCGTATCCTAGGAGAGCAGCAGTGCGTCTGGTCACTTATCGCAGCACCGTTGAGGCTGCAGCCCGTCTTGGCGCGGTTGTCGATGATCTCGTTGTGGACGTCGAGGACGCCGGTCAGCATGCCGGGATTTCGCTTCCGTCATCGATGCTCGATTTCATCGATCTTGGGTCGCCCGCGCTGGCGGCGCTCAAGAAGATATTGAACGAGGGCAAGGATGGCTGGCCGGTGGGCGCCGCATTGCCGCTGGCGAATGTCAGGCTGTTGGCGCCGATCCCGCGTCCGCGCAAGAACATCTTTGGCATCGGCCTGAACTACGTCGAGCACGTCGCGGAATCGTCGCGCGCCCTCGATACCGCGAAGGACCTGCCGAAACAGCCCATCATCTTCTCGAAGCCGCCGACCAGCGTCATCGGGCCGGACGAAGCCATTCATCACAACAAGGCGATCACGCAGCAACTCGACTGGGAAGTCGAGCTTGCGGTCGTGATGGGACGGACCGCGCGGCGGGTGTCGGAGGCGGACGCGCTCGGCTTCGTGTTCGGCTACAGCGTGATGATCGACGTCAGCGCTCGCGACAATCGCCGCGCCGGCCAGTGGATCTATTCCAAGGGGCAGGACACCTACGCGCCGTTCGGGCCGTGCATCGTCACCGCAGACGAAATTACCGATCCGCACGTGCTCGATCTCTGGCTGACGGTGAACGGCGTCGAGAAGCAGCGCTCCAACACACGCCACATGCTGTTCAAGGTGCCGCTGCTGATCGCGGACATCTCAGCCGCGATGACGCTGGAGCCGGGCGACATCATTGCGACAGGTACCCCGGAGGGCGTTGGCGCCGGGCGGAGCCCGCAGGAATGGCTGTGGCCGGGCGATGTGGTGGAAGCCGAAGTAACCGGCATCGGCCGGCTGCGTCACCCGGTGGTGGCGATCTGAGAGGCTGCCATGATCTTCGACATGGAGACGCTGGAAGCGCAGAACCGCTACAAGATCCTGACGGCCACGGTGACGCCGCGGCCGATCGCCTGGATCACAACGCTCTCCGCGAGCGGCGTGATCAATGCCGCGCCTTTCAGCTTCTTCAACGTGATGGGGCATGAGCCGCCTACCGTTGCGATCGGGCTGCTGGCCGGCTCGGAACGGTTCAAGGACACGGCAGCGAACATCCTCGATACCGGGGAATTCGTCGTGAATCTCGTCGCCGAGAGTAACGCCGAGGCGATGAACATCACCTGTATCGATGCGCCGCCGGAGATCGACGAACTGAAGCTGGCCGGACTGACGCCGGCTGCCTCGCAGGCGGTGCGTCCGCCGCGCATCGCGGAATCGCCGGTGTCGTTCGAATGCCGGGTGCTCACGTCGCTGGTGACGGGGCCGCGGCAGACCGCCGTCATCGGCCGCGTGCTCCGCGCCCATGTCGACGATGCCGTGATTCTGGATAAGGAGCGCTGTCACATCGATACGCAGGCGCTGCACCTGATCGCGCGTATGCACGGCAGCGGCTGGTATGCGCGCTCCAGCGACCTGTTCCAGATTGATCGGCCGACCTGGGCGGCCTGGCAGAGCAAGAGCGCCAAGGCGGAACCTGCGTGACAGGATTTCCGATGCGTTGGCCGACGAAGCGGAGGATATCGTGAAGATCGCAGTGTTGGGTGGAGGAAACGGTTCGTTCGCGGCCGCTGGTGACTTTGCGTTGGCCGGCCACGAGGTCCGGCTGTGGCGTCGAGATTCGAAAGACGTCGAGGCGCATCGCGCGCAGGGCGGCACGATAACGGTCATCGATCGATCGGGGCGCCGTGATGCCAAGCTCGCGGCGATCACGTCTTCGATCGCGGAAGCCATCGAAGCCGCCGATCTCATCCTGTGTCCGGCGCCTGCATTCGCGCAGCCTGCCATTGCGGAATTGGCCGCGCCGCATTTGCGCGACGGCCAGGTCGTGTTTCTGCCGCCCGGCACGTTCGGCTCCTACGTCTTCGCCCGCGCCGCGAACGACGCGGGTAATCGCGCGGAGATCGCAACCGCCGAGACGGGGACGTTGCCGTGGCTGGCGCGGAAGCAAGGTCCCTATGCGGTCCGCATCTCGGGCAGGGGCGCACGGCTGCCGACCGGAGTATTTCCGCTGCGGCTTGCCCCGCACGCGCTTGATGTGATCGAGCGCGCGTTTCCGAATGCCATCGAGCCCTGCGGCGACGCGCTGTCGGGCGCGCTGATGAATGCCGGCCCGATCATCCATCCGCCGCTGATCACCATGAATGCCGGCCCGATCGAACATTTCGAGAAGTGGGACATCCACAAGGAAGGAACGCAGCCGGCGATCCGCCGCGTCACCGACGCGCTCGATGCCGAACGCATTGCCATCCGCGAGGCGCTTGGTTACGGAGCGCCGCATTTCCCCCTCGCCAACCATTATTCCAAGGATGGCGAACCCTGGATGTATGCGCGCGACGCGCACGACCAGCTTACGGATTCCGGCGACTGGTCCGAGCGGCTCATTCTTGTTGAGCACCGCTACATGCTGGAAGATCTGCGTCTCGGCCTGTCGTTCCTCGCTTCCGTAGCAGGTCTCATGGGCGTGCGGACGCCGCTCGTCAAGGCGTTCCTCGCGATCGGTTCCGCCATCACCGGCGAGGATTTTGCGGTGACGGGCCGCAGCCTCTCATCGCTCGGTCTCGGCGAGCTTGACCGGGCTGCATTGCAGACTCTTCTGACTGAGGGCTTTCGATGAAGCCGGTCATCGGATGCCTCGGCGCCGGCCGCATGGGGCGCGGCATTGCCGTCGTGTTCGCGTTCGCCGGACACGAGGTTGTCGTCATCGATTTCAAGGAACGGGAAGCGTCGATTCGAGGCGTTAGCGGCGGAGGCCAAGGCTGAGATCCGCTCGACGCTCGAAATTCTTTCGCGGATCGGTCTGCTGCCGCCGGAGCTTGTGTCCAGAATTGCCGAGCGAGTCACGATCGTGCCTCGGCAGGAGGCGGCTGCGGCGTTGCCGCGTTGCGATGTGATCTTCGAAGGAATGCCGGAGATCCTTGAACTGAAGCGCGAGGCTTTGGCCGAGGCTTCGCAGCTGGCGGGCGAGGGCCCGATCATTGCCTCAACCACCTCGACGATACTCGTCGACGATCTCGCGGGATCGATCGAGCGCCCCGGCCGCTTCCTCAATGCTCATTGGCTCAATCCGGCCTATCTCGTGCCACTGATCGAATTGTCCCCCGGGCGGCTCACCGCGCCGGAGACGACGACGCGGATGAAGACGCTGCTCGAAGGCATCGGCAAGGTGCCGGTGGTCTGCGCGGCGCGGCCGGGCTTTATCGTTCCCAGAATTCAGTCGCTGGCGATGAACGAAGCGGCCCGCATGGTGGAGGAGGGTGTTGCCTCGGCGGAAGATATCGACAAGGCCGTGATCTACGGCTTCGGATTCCGCTTCGCGGTGCTGGGCCTGCTCGAATTCATCGACTGGGGCGGCGGCGATATCCTGTATCATGCCAGCCGCTATCTGGCCGACGCGCTGGGCGACAATCGTTACGCCGCACCGCCGATTATCGAGACCAATATGCGGGAGGGGCGCATCGGCATGAAGACCGGACAGGGCTTCATGAACTATGAAGGCGTCGACCAGGCGGCCTACCGCGAGCAGCGCCTTGCGGCCTTTGCGTCGGCGCTTCGGGCCATGGGCCTTGCGCGCGAACCCGTCGGGTAACGCGCGCTGTCCTCGCGACTAGGTCTGGTGTATTAGGACGATGCGAGGCCCCATTTCTACCTTGCATGGGGTTGTTTTCGCAATTTTGGTCCGCCCTTGGTCGCTCTAATGCCCGCCGAGATAGGCCGCGATCAGCTTCGGGTCGTGGATCAGCGTGTCCGCTGGGCCGGATTGGATGATCTCGCCGGTTTCCAGCACATAGCCGTAATCCGCGGTCTCCAGCGCGGCGCGGGCGTTCTGCTCAACGAGAAGGACCGATACGCCAAGGCTCCGCAGCGAGGCGATGGTGCGGAAGATTTCGCGGACGATCAGCGGAGCCAGCCCGAGGCTCGGTTCATCCAGCACCAGGAGTTTCGGCTTCGCCATCAGCGCGCGGCCCAGCGCCAGCATCTGCCGCTCGCCGCCCGACAAGGTGCCGGCGGCCTGCTTGCTGCGTTCCTTCAGCCGCGGAAAACGGTCGAACACGTCGTCGAGGCTTTTGCGCGTCGTCGAGCGATCGCGCAGGCTGTAGGTGCCGAGCAGCAGATTGTCGGCAACCGACATGTCGGCGAACAGCTCACGCTTTTCCGGCACGAGGCACAGGCCGCGCTCGACGCGGCCCTCGACGTCGATCCTCGCGAGATCGGCGCCCTGAAACACCATGCGTCCCGTCGACTTCAGCAGACCAATGGCGGCCATCAGCAGCGTGGTCTTGCCGGCGCCGTTGGGGCCGATCACGGTCACGATCTGGCCTTGCTCGACGGACAATGAGACATTCCGTACCGCTTCCACCTTGCCGTAGGCGACCGACACATTCTCGACCGAGAGCATCTGTGTCACGCGACACCTCCGAGATAGGCTTCCTGGACGCGGGCGTCGCTGCGTATCGCCGCCGGTTCGCCTTCGCAGAGCTTTGAGCCGAAATCGAGCACGACGATGCGGTCGACCAGCGACATCACGAACTCCATGTCGTGCTCGACCAGCAGGATGGTCAGGTGTTCCGCGCGCAGCGACCGCAGCAGTTCGGCGAGCTTGAGCTTCTCCTGGCGGCGCAGGCCGGCGGCCGGCTCGTCGAGCACGAGCAGCGTCGGATCGGCGGCGAGGGCGCGAGCGATTTCGAGCACGCGCTGATTGCCAAGCGGCAGGTTGCCGGCAAGCTCGAACGGCTTGTCGCCGAGCCCGACCCGCTCGAGCTGCTTCAGCGCCTCGTAGCGGGCGCTGGCTTCTTCCGCCTGGTTCAGGCGGAAGGCACCGGCGAGCAGACCCGTCCTGGTGCGGGAATAGGTGCCCAGCAGCACGTTGTCGAGCAGCGTCATGCGCGGGCGCAGCTTGACGTGCTGGAAGGTGCGGGAGATGCCGGCGCGGGCGATGTGGAATTGCTGGTCGTGGGTGATCGAGCGGCCCGCGAAGGCGATCTCGCCGCTGTTCGCGCGCAGCGCGCCCGTCAGCAGGTTGAACATCGTGGTCTTGCCGGCGCCGTTCGGCCCGATCAGCCCGAGGATCTCGCCGGATTTCACTTCGAAGCTGACGTTGTTGACGGCGACGAGGCCGCCAAACCGCCGCTGCGCCTCGCGCACCTTGAGGAGGAGCGTGCCGGGCTCCGGTTTGTCACGGAGCGGCAACGGATCAGCCGCTTGTGGACGCGACTGCTTCAGATCAGGCAGGAAACTTGCGAGGAACGGGACGATGCCCTGCCGGGCCCGCTGCAGGAACAGGATGAACAGCGCCGAGAACGCCACGATCTCGAGCTGGCCGGAGGCGCCCTTGGCGATCAGCGGAAGGTAGTCCTGCACGGTGTTCTTCAGCAGCGTGACGATCGCAGCACCGACCACGCCACCCAGAATGCTGCCGGCGCCGCCGACCATCGCCATCATCAGATATTCGATACCCATGCCGGCTTCGAACGGTCCGGGGCTGACGAAACGGCCGAGATGGGCATAGAGCCATCCAGACAGCGAGCCAAGGAACGCAGCGATGACGAATGTCGCCAGCTTGATCTGGAACGCGCTGATGCCGAGGCTTTCGACCAGCGTATTGCCGCCGCGGAGCGCGCGCATCGCGCGGCCGATGCGGGAGTCGAGCAGGTTGTAGCAGACGAAAAGAACCGCCACGACTATGGCCCAGATCAGGAAATAGATCTGCCGGCTCTCGACCAGGGCGAGCGGACCGATCGAAATCGGCGGAATGCCCGAGATGCCGTTATGTTGACCGAGGCCATCGATGTTGCCGAACAGGAACGCGATCGCCAGTCCCCAGGCGACCGTGCTCAGCGACAGGAAGTGGCCGCCCAGACGCAGCGTCACGAATCCAAGGATCGCGGCGATGCTGCAGGTCAGAACGACGGCCAGCACCAGTCCGAGCCATGGCGAATAACCGTTCACCGCCGTGACCCAGGCGGTTGAGTAAGCTGCGACGCCGACGAAAGCCGCCTGGCCGAACGAGACAATGCCGCCGACGCCGGTCAACAGCGCAAGCCCGATAGCTGCTAGCGAGTAGATGCCGATGTAATTCAGCAGGGTGATGCTGAACGGATTGAGCACGAACGGCGCCGCGACGAGGCAGGCGATAACAGCGGCAATGATGAGACGGATCTGCTGCAGTGTCATTCCTCGACTTCCTCTTCGGAATGCTGCGAGGCGAGCGAGCGCCAGAGCAGGATAGGGATCAGCAGCGAGAAGACGATGACGTCCTTTAACGTACTGCTCTGGAACGAGGCGAAGCTCTCGATAATGCCGACGCCGAATGCGCCGAGCGCCGCGCCGGGATAGCTGGCCATGCCACCGACGATGGCGCCGACAAAGGCTTTCAGGCCGAGCAGGAAGCCGGAGTCGTAGAAGATGGTGTTGACCGGCGCGATCAGGACGCCGGAGACGCCGGCCATCAGCGACCCCAGGAGATAGGCGATGGTTCCCGCCCGTGCCGGCCTGATTCCCATCAGCCGGGCGCCGGTGCGGTTCAGGGCGGTGGCGCGCAGCGCCTTGCCGATCAGCGTGAAGTCGAAGAAGGCAAACAGCAGGCCGCTGAACACCAGCGCCGCCGTGAGGATCAGCACCGTTTGTCCGGAAACGTGAACGCCTGCGATCTCTATCGCCATCGATGTCAGTGGCTCAGTCCGGACGCCTTCGGGGCCGAAGAACAGCAGGCCAAGCCCGACCAGCGCGAAGTGAAGCGCGACCGAGACGGTGAGCAACAACAGAACCGAGGCATCGGCGATCGGACGGAACACGATCCGGTCCAGCAGCGGTGCGATCGGCATGATCAGGAGCAGCGCCAGCACGATCCGGACCGGCATCGGCGGATTGAATCGCATTGTCAGCCAGACAATCCCGACAACAATCAGGGGCAACATGAGATAGCCGAAGACGGCCTTCGGCACCGCACGAAGCTCGCCGGCGCGTGCCAGCGCGACGACTTCCATCGCGCAGGCCATGCACGCCAGCACGACAACCAGCCCGACCGTGCCAGGAAGCTGCTTGGCGTCGAGCGCCGCCAGCGTCAGCGCCGTGAAGGCGGCAATGTCGCCGAACGGAATGAAAATCACCCGCGTCACGGTGAAGATCAGCACGGTGCCGATCGCGACCAGGGCGTAGACCGCCCCGGTCGCTATTCCGTCGATCGCAAGGATCGCTGCGATGTCTGCCGTCATGCCGTCGGCCGTCCTTCCGTATTACGTCTCGATATCGCTCAGGGCTCGTAGGTCCAGGCGCCGTTGTTGAGGCGGACGATCACCAGCGCGCGCTCGTCCACGCCGTGATAGGCGCCGGGCTTGAAGTTGTAGACCGCGTGCACGCCCGAGAGCTCCTTGGTGGCGAGGATCTCGTCGCGCAGGGCTTTTCGGAATTCGACGGTGCCGGGTTTCGCGGTCTTCAGCGCGCGCTCGGCGGCAGAGGTGAAGATCCTCCAGCCGTCGAAGGAATAGGCCGAGAACCCGTCCGTGGTCGGGACATTGTTGGCCTTCAGGAACGCGGCGCGGAACTCGAGCGCCAGCGTCTTGGCAAAGTGGCTGTCGGGAAGCTGCTCGGCCACGATGACAGGACCGGCAGAGACCTGAATGCCTTCCGCGGCCTTGCCGCCGACGCGCACGAAATCGGGATTGACCAGCGCGACCGTGCCGTAGGTCTTGCCCTTGAAGCCGCGTTCGCCGAGCGCCAGCAGCGGCAGTGCGCCCTGCGTGCCCGATCCGCCGATCAGCACGGCATCCGGACGCACGGCGAGAACCTTGAGAATCTGTCCCGTGACCGAGGTATCGACGCGGGCATAGCGCTCGTTGGTCAGCACCTTGATGCCGTCTTCGGTTTCGACCGCCTTGGCGCCGTTATAGACGAGATCGCCCCAGGCGTCGGAGAAGCCGATATAGCCGATGTTCTTCATCGCATCGCGCTTCATGCGGTCGGCGACGACCTTGACCAGCAGCGAAGCGGGCTGCGGAACGGAAATGCCCCATTGATCGGCCGGATTCGGCTGTCCGATCACCGGGGAGACGGCGATCATCGGCACCTTCAATTCGGTCGCGACCGCCAGCATCGCGATGGTCGAAGGTGCCGTTGCGGTGCCGATCAGGAGGTCGACCTTTTCTTCCTCGATCAGCTTGCGCGCGTTGCGGGTCGCGGCGGAAGGATCGGAGCCGTCGTCGAGCTGGATCAGCTTGATCTTCTCGCCGTTGACCTCGTTCTTGTATTCCATCGCGGCCTGGATACCGCGGCCATACGGGATGCCGATCGATGAGCCGGGTCCACTCAGCGATGTCACGAATCCGATCGTGATATCAGCCTGTGCGGTCGAGGCCGCGACGAGGCCGCCGATGAGTGCAGTCAAACCTAACATCTTGCGCATTGCATTCCCCTTGGTTGAAATCAGCCGCGACCTGAGCGAGATGTCAGCATGGATCGAGGTCGGACCAGCACGATCGATGCCGTGATTATCGCCGAAAGCGGGCGTGGGCCTGGTGCCTGCATCCGGATGGGAGTTACGAAATGAGCGCTACAAAACCCGGTTCCAGCGTCGAGCGTCGCTTTGTTACGACGCCTCTTGGGCGCATCCATGTCGCCACGGCGGGAACCGGCTTTCCCGTTCTCCTGCTGCACCAGACGCCGCGTTCGTGGGATGAATACCGCGACGTGCTGCCGCTGCTCGGCTGCGACTTCCGCGCCATCGCGATGGATACGCTTGGCTTCGGAGATTCCGATTCCCCTGCCGGCGAACCCTCGATCGAATTGTGGGCCGAGGGCGCATTCGCGGTCCTTGATGCGCTGGAAGCGCCCCGCGCCGCCGTCGTTGGCCATCACACCGGTGCGGCGATCGCGGTGGAGATGGCCGCTTCGGCGCCTGCGCGGGTGAGCGCGCTGGTGCTCTCGGCCTGCCCCTTCGTCGATGCGGCGCGCCGCGCCAAACACCATGGCATGCGGGTGATCGACGATGTCGAGACGCGTACCGACGGCTCCCATCTCACCGAGCTCTGGGCGCGCCGGCAGCCGTTCTATCCCGCCGATGATACCGATCTGCTGCAGCGCTTCATGATCGACGCCCTGCGGGCCGGCGAGATGGCGGCGGAAGGCCACCGGGTAGTGAATCGCTATCGAATGGAGGATCGTCTGGGAAGCATCCAATGCCCCACGCTGGTCATTGCTCCGACAGGCGATCCGCACGTTCATCCGGTGGCTCCAAAGGTCGCTGGAGCTATCGAGGGCAGTATCTTGCGCGAGCTCTCAGGAGGCATGGTGCCGCTTCCCGATCAGATGCCGGAGGCTTTTGCCGGAATGGTCCGTGACTTCATTGCCGCGCAGGTGGCCAAGACTTAGACGGCCAAGACGCAGGTGGCCAAGACGCAGACGGCAAAGACCTGAAACGGCGCGATCAGCCGCGGCGAATGCGAACCCGCCCGTAGCACGCGCTGTCCCGAGGTCGATGATCTCAGCCACGATTGAAGAGCCTTTATCAACGCAACCATCAGCGCGGCGTGCATCTGTGCACGGCGGCGCCCACTCCCTGTCAATTGTTTAAAGCCTAAAGTATTTCTCGGTCGCAGGTCAATACGCCAGATTCGCGCTTCGCGGAAAAAATTTGCGGCACTGCGAGCGTCCCAGAAAGCTGAATTCGCTTGTGCAAAAGGGTAAGGCGCAACCTGCCCGTCCTTTCGGCAAACCGATCCTGTCGTGCGCAGCGCACGCCTGCGCGTGGTTCAATTGACGCCAAAATTATTTTGTGGTTGAAATATTTCGGTCGATGGGATGGCGTCGCTCTCCAACGCGCCTCCACAACGACAGGCTCGTGCGTGTCGTTACCCTCGTGACCGCGGGGACGAGGCCCGCATGCTCTCCGCCTGTGAAACAGGATATCGCTGTGCGCATCTTCTGGCAGAGCTTCGTCGACCAGGCTACGAGCGCGCCCTACATGGCGCGGCTCGCGGCCTATCTGAACGAGATCGCAGCGCCCGGCACCAGCGTGCATGTCGAGGGCATCACGCCCGCCGATCGCGACTTCGGCCGATTGGCCGAATTCCGCTGTGCGATCCAGGCCGTCGACAACGGCCTCGCGGCGCAGGAGAGCGGCTTCGACGCCTATGTCATGGGCCACTTCCAGGATCCCGGCTTATACGAACTGCGTTCGGCGCTGACGATCCCGGTGGTCGGCGCCGGCGAGGCCACACTGCTGGCGGCCTCGCAGCTTGGCCGCCGCCTCGGCCTTGTCACGCTCGATAGCGCTTTCGAGGTTTGGCATTACGAGCAGGCCGATCGCTACGGACTTTCCGGCCGCGTGGTGCATGTCACCGGCATGGGTTGCCGTCCTGAAGATTTCAGCGCCGCGTTTGCAGGCGATGCCGCGGCGAAGGCGCGCATGCTGAGCGACTTTGCGGCCTGCGCGCAGCCGCTGGTCGATCGCGGCGCCGATGTCGTCATCCCGGCCGGCGTGTTGCCCGGTCTCCTGATTGCGAGCGAGCACGGTTTCAAGGTCGGTCATGCGCCCGTGGTCAACTGCGCGGCGGTCGCGTTGAAGAGCGCCGAGATGTGGGTGCAGTTGCAGCGCCTCAACGGCACCGAGCCGAGCCGCGGGCCGAGTTTTGCGCTGGCCAATGACCGGGCCCGTCAGGATTTCCGCGCCATCGTCGCGCGCACGCAAGCCGACAAACCCCAAGGATAGGACATGCTGCAGCCAGACAAGATTCTGTATGAAGCCGAGGTGACGGCAACTGGCGGGCGCGACGGCAAGGCCGCGAGCGACGACGGACTGTTGTCGGTGGCGCTGTCGCTGCCGAAATCGCTTGGCGGTCCGGGCGGGCCAGGAACCAATCCTGAGCAGCTTTTTGCCGCGGGCTATGCCGCGTGCTTCCTCGGTGCGGTGAAACTGGTCGCACGCACGCGCAAGATCACGCCGTCGGCGGAACCGACCGTCACCGCCAGGGTCGGCATGGGGCCGGTCGCGGTCGGCTACGCGCTCACGGTCGAACTCAAGGTGGAACTTCCCGGGCTGGAAAAATCCGTCGCCGAGGAAGTCGTGGCCGGCGCGCATGAGCGCTGCCCTTATTCCAACGCAACGCGCGGCAATATCGACGTCAAGCTGACCGTGCTCTAAGCGGCTCACAGGAACCGGCGGTCCGATGCAGAACTCCATCCGCACACCTTACGACCGGGTCGTGATGGCAGTTCCGGTGACGATCCCTTACGTGCGCTACTCGATCGAGAGCGCGCAATGGTGGATGGGGCGCGCGCTGAAGGCGTTGGTCGATGGCGCCGGGATCAAGCCGCGCGACATCGACGGATTCTGCGTTTCGAGTTTCACGGCGGGACTCGATAGCGGGATCGGTCTCACCCAGCATTTCGGCCTCTGCGTACGCTGGATTGACACCATTCCGCTCGGCGGCGCCAGTGCGATTGCCGCGCTGCGCCGCGCGGCGCGGGCGGTACAGGCGGGCGACGCCCGCATCGTGGCCTGCGTCGCCGGTGACACCAACCACGTCGATTCCTTTCGCTACACGCTGGAGAATTTCTCGCGCTTCAACCAGGACGCCGTCTATCCCTATGGCGCCGGCGGCGCCAATGCGAGCTTCGCGCTGATCGCGCGCAACTACATGCGGACGTTCGGCGCAAAGCGCGAGGATTTTGGCAAGATTGCGGTTGCCCAGCGCAGCAATGCGCTCCACAATCCCCATGCCCTGATGAAGGCGCCGCTGACCATCGAGCAATACATGTCGGCGCGGCCGATTGCCGACCCGATCCATCTGTTCGACTGCGTGATGCCGTGCGCCGGCGCGGAGGCATTCCTCGTCATGAGCGAAGACGTCGCGGCATCGCTGAAATTGCCCGCCGTCAAAATCCTCGCCACCATCGAGCGCCACAATGCGTTCGGCGACGATCCGGTTCAGGTACGGGGTGGCTGGGCGATGGACGTCGACGAACTCTATGCGATGGCCGGCGTGAAGCCTGACGATCTCGATTTCGTCCAGACCTACGACGATTACCCCGTGATCTCGATGATGCAATTCGAGGACCTCGGCTTTTGCCGGAAAGGCGAGGGGCCGGATTTCGTGCGGCAGCATGATCTCACGATCGACGGCAGTTTCCCGCACAACACTTCCGGCGGGCAATTGTCGGTCGGGCAGGCCGGCGCCGGCGGCGCCTATCTCGGTGTGGTCGAGGCGATGCGCCAGGTGCTCGGGCAGGCCGGTCCTACGCAGGTCAAGGGTGCACGCATCGGGTTGGCATCGGGCTTTGGAATGATCAATTATGATCGCGGCCTCGCCTCGGGCGCGGCGATCCTCGCGGGAGCGGGCGCATGATCGAACCGATCGCAAAGCCGCGCCGGAAGAATCCGCTGCTACGCACGCGGCTGCCGACCTCGCCGCCGCGCGCACGCAGCCGCGCCTCGCATGGCTTTACGCGGGCCGCCGCCGAGGGCCGCTTCATGCTGCAGCGCTGCGGCGCCTGCGAAACATTCTGCTATCCGGCGCGCGACGCCTGTCCGACGTGCCTTTCCGCCGATCTCGTCTTCACCGACGCGCCGCGGCGCGGCACGCTGCTCTCCGAAACCACGCTGCATATCCCGGCCGATGTGCACTTTCGCGAGCGAGCGCCGTGGCGGGTCGGGCTGGTCGCGATGGACTGCGGGCCGAAACTGGTGACGCACCTGCATGCCGATTGCGAAGAGGGCAAGTCGGTCGTGATGTCGTTTCAACTGGACAAGAGCGGGCAGGCCGTGGCCTTCGCCCATCCCGAACGGGAGACCTCCAACATGGCGGATGACAGGCAGTGGCGTGAGATGACGGCCGATCCGAAATTCCGGCGCGCTTTGGTGACGAACGGGCGCAGCATCGTCGGTCAGGAAGTGGTCGCCGCGCTGAAGGCGGCCGGCGCCTCGATCGTGTTCGTCGGCGTCGCCGAGCCGTGGAAGCCGTTCCGCGGAGAGGATACGTTGCGGGCGCTGGAAGGCGTCGAGATCGTGCCGCTGGATATCGGCGATGAGAAATCCGTCGCCGATCTGGCGGCCGATATCGGCGGCAAGGTCGATATACTCGTCAATACCACCGAGCATGTCCGTTCCGGCGGGCTGCTCGACCGGCAAGGCACCAGCGTCGTACGCGACGAGATCGACCAGACCTATCTCGGCTTCGTTCATCTGGCGCAGGCGTTCGGGCCGGCGATGCGGATGCGGGGCTCCGACGGCGTCAATAGCGCCGCCGCCTGGGTCAACATCCTGTCGGTCTATGCGCTGGCGAACTGGCCGATGTTCGGCGCGTATTCAGCGTCGCAGGCAGCTGCGCTCTCGCTTTCGCACAGCTTGCGCGCGGAGCTTCGGCCTGGCGGCGTCAAGGTGGTAAACGTGTTCACAGGGCCGCTGGACATCGAGTGGTTCCAGACGGTGCCGCCGCCTAAGGTGGCGCCGCGCGTGGTGGCGAATTCGATCGTGTCGGCGCTCAAGCGCGGACTCGAAGATGTGTTCGTGGGCGATGTCGCCGAAGATATTCGCCAGCGCCTGGCGGCCAATCCAAAGGCTGTCGAGCGTGAACTTGGGGCTTAAGTGGGTTTGCTGAAAGCGGGAGAAGCGCAATGGACAGCAACAGTCTCATGCAATTTGCCGGCGCGGTTGCATCCGGCGCGGTGCGCGTCGTCGATCTGACCTTTACGCTCAGTCCCGATTTTCCGGTTATCGTGCTGCCGCCCGAGTTCGGCCAGGCCGCACCGGTCCGCATCCAGCAGATTTCGCGTTATGATGCGAGCGGCCCTGCCTGGTACTGGAACAATCTCACTTTCGGCGAGCACACCGGCACGCATTTCGACGCGCCGATCCACTGGTTCACCGGCAAGGACCTGCCGAACAATTCGGTCGATACCCTGCCGGTGCGCGACATGATCGCGCCGGCCTGCGTGATCGATTGCTCGGCGCAGGCCGCAAAGGATGCGGATTTCCTTTTGACGATACCCATCGTCGAGGCCTGGGAAAAAAGCCACGGGCGGATTCCCGAGCGCCATTGGGTGCTGCTGCGCACCGATTGGTCGAAGAAAGGTTGGCGCGACTATGCCAATCTGAAGGACGACGGCGCGCACACGCCAGGGCCGGATGCTGCCGTGATGCGCTGGCTGGTCGAGGAGCGCGGCGTCATCGGCTTCGGCACCGAGACAATCGGGACCGATGCCGGTCAGGCCGGTCATCTCGATCCGCCCTATCCGGCGCACCACTTCCTGCATGGTGGCGGGCGTTACGGCCTGCAATGCCTGTGCAATCTCGATCAGCTTCCTCCGACCGGCGCGGTGATCGTGGCTGCACCGCTAAAAATCCAGAACGGCTCCGGCAGTCCGTTGCGTGTTCTTGCGCTGGTACCTGGGCAGGGTTGAACCTTTTCGTCGACATCGAGTGACATCATGAAAAAGAAAAACATCTTGTTGATTGGCGCCGCGCTTCTGCTCGGCGCTTCTGCGCCGGCGCGGGCCGAGATTCTCGTCGGTTTCGTCACCGGCCTGAGCGGCCCCGTATCCTCGATCGGGGTGCCGAACGCCAAGGGGCTGGCTGCGGGCCAGGCCTATGTTGGCGAGGTCGATGGCGAGAAAGTTCGCGTCATCCAGCTCGACGACGGCTCGGATCCGGCCGCATCGACGCGCAACGCGCGCAAGCTGGTCGAGCAGGAGAAGGTTGATTTCCTGATCGGCACATCAGGCGCGCCGCAGACGCTGGCGATGGCAACCGCTGCGATCGAGATGAAGGTGCCGATGGTGGCGGTTTCGCCGATCGCACCGGTGCCGGCCGGTGAGGGCGGGCCATGGGTGGTGCAGACACCGCAGCCGACCCCGCTGCTCGTGCGGGGCATCGTCGACCACATGAAGAGCCGCAACGTGAAGACCGTGGCCTTCATCGGCTTCTCCGACGCTTTCGGCGACCTGATGTACAATTCGCTGATGCAAAGCGCCGAGAAGGCCGAGATCAAGGTGATCGCGAACGAACGCTATGCGCGCTCCGACAACTCGGTCACCGCGCAGGTGCTGCGCGCGGTCTCCCTGCGTCCCGATGCGATCATGCTGGGCGGCACCGGAACGCCCGGCGCGCTGCCCGTGATCGCGCTGGCGGAACGCGGATACAAGGGGCCGCTCTACGGCAATCACGGCATGATCAGCGCCGATTTCCTGCGGCTGGCTGGTAAATCGGCCGAGGGCATCATCTGCCCGACCGGGCCGGTGACCGCGGGCGAACAGCTTCCCGAGAACAATCCTATCCGAAAGGTCGTGCTTGCATTCCGCGCCGCCTATGAGAAGGCCAATGGCGAGGCGCCGGCCGATGCGTTTTCGCCCTATGCCTTCGACGGCTGGCTGGTGTTCATGGATGCCGCCAAGCGCGCCAAGGCGACGGGTGCAGCGCCCGGGACGCCGGCGTTCCGCAACGCGCTGCGCGAGGCGCTGTTCACGACCAAGGATGTCGTCGGCGCGCACGGCATCTACAGCTACACGCCGGCCGATCGCCACGGCGTCGATGACCGCGCGCGAATACTGGTCCAGATCGAGAACGGGAAGTACAAGCTGCTGCCATGACAGCAGCAGCCAGCGGGCGCTCAGCCGTGTCGTAGCTTCGCTTTCAGCGTGCGCATGTCGATGGCGCGGTTGGCGCTGACTGCTTCTGCCGCGAGCGTCTTGATCTCGCCCCGGGCGAGCTTGCGCGTCGACGACAGTGGCAGTTCATCGACGATGGCGATGTAGCCGGGCACCTTGTGGTAGGCGAGGCGCTCGGCGCAGGTCTTGACGATCGAGGCCGCGAGCGCTTCTGCGCCGTCGATCTTTTCATTCGGCACGATGAAGGCGAAAACCTCTTCACCACGGATGTCGTCGGGAACCGGCGTCACTGCGCAGCCGCCGATGCGCGCGTCCATGTACAGCGCACTTTCGACCTCGAGCACGCCGATGTTCTCGCCGCTGCGCCGCACGATGGTCTTCTTGCGATCGAAGAAATACATCAGCCCGTCTTCGTCGGCGAAGACGAGGTCTCCGGTGTGGAACCAGCCGTCCTGCCACGCCGCTGCAGTGGCTTCCTCATCCTTCAGGTAGCCGCTGAAAAAGCCGGCGCGAGCGTCGTTGCCCTTGGCGCGGACCAGCAGTTCGCCGGGTTTCCCAGGCGCGACATCCGCGCCCTGATCGTCAACGAGGCGATATTCCGTGCTTTCCGATGGTCGGCCGACGCAGCGCGCGCCAAAGCCCGCCGGTTCGCGTGAGGTGGTGGTGGCCGCCGCACCCCCGGTCTCGGTCATCGCCCAGGCCTCGACGATCGGGATGCGGTAGCGCTCCTCGAAGGTAGCGCGGTGGCGGACATCGACGCCGGGCGCGAAGGCGAAGCGCACGCGATGCTGCCGTTCGACCTCGGTCACCGGCAATTGCAGCAGGATGGCCGGGATGACGCCGAGACAATGCACGACGGTCGCGCCGCTGTCGGCCACGCACTGCCACCAACGGTTGGCGTGGAAGCGGTCGAGCGGCACCACGGCGCCGCCGAGCACCATCATGCCGACCGCGCTGCAGCCGAGCGCGTTCATGTGAAACATCGGCAGCGGCGTCAGGTTGATCTCGCGGTCGGGCTGCAGTTCGGCCACGCCGCCCTGCCCGAGGTACCAGTCGGCGACCTGCAGGAAATAGCGATTCGAGAGCATGCAGCCCTTCGGCTTGCCGGTGCTGCCTGACGTGAACAGGAGCGCGCATTCGCCGTTGAATTCGGGACTTTGGGCGCTGACTTCGGTCTGGCACGGCGGAATGCGGCTATCGGTATCGATCAGGCGGGCGCGCCCGAGCACCGCGTCTTTCGTCACATGGATGCGATCCGGCGTCGCGACCAGAAGGTCGCCCTGTGAGAGCTCAAGCTGGAACGACAGTTCGTCGGGGCGGACGTCCGGGTTGATCGGAACGATCGAAACCCCGAGTGCGTTGAGCGCGAGCCAATGCAGGAAGAAGACCGGGCGATTTTCCAGCAGCAAGGCAACCCGCGCGCCGCGTCCATAGCCGGCGGCTGCATATTCCGCACGAAGCCGGTCGACCTCGGTCTTGAACGCGCCATATTCGATCTTGAATCCTGCCGGCGCGTAGGGCAGTTGCGCACTCGCGGGCGCCAGCAGGAATGGCGCGTCCGGCCGTCTCGTGGCGGTGGCCGCGAAGGCGTCGGATGGCGATCGATAGGGAGTGTCGAGGCTCATTGCGGACGTCGCTCCTGTTCATATCCTGCTGCCACACGGCGCTGGCCGGAAGTATGCACGCGGCGCTTGCCGCGGCGGTTTTCGGCGAATACTTTAAGCCTAAACTATCTGGCTGGCCAAGTGCGATCTATCGCAGACCTGCCCGGCCTTGGAGGTGTCTATGCAGGCAGGTAACAGCAGCACGGCCGGGCAGCGGCGGGGCGGGTCGATCTGGCCCCAGGCGGCCGAGCGTTTTCCACCGGCGGACCGAATTCTCTCGACCATTTTGACGCGCCAGGCTGCGCAATACCGCGATCGCACGCTGTTTGTCTTCGGCGAAACGCGATGGAGTTACGCTGAAACGGCGTCGATCGCTGCTGCATCAGCTGGCCGCCTGACAAGAGCCGGAATTCGCCCGGGCGATCGCGTCGCGCTGATGTGCTCGAACCGGCCCGAGTTTCTGGAGGTCTATCTCGGCTGCGCCTGGATGGGCGCCGTGACGGTGCCGATCAATACGGCGCTGCGCGGCATCCAGCTCAGCCACATCCTGCGCAACTCGGCGCCGAAGCTGCTGGCGATCGAGGCGTGCTTCATGCCGGCGATCGAAACGCTGGAAAGCGATGTCGCGCCGCCGGATATTGTCTGGACAATTGGCGACGGCGGCGCGCTGTCGGGCTCGACCTCGCCATTGCCTGCGCCCGGCGAGGGAGCTCCGCCCGCGCCGGTGCGGCAGGACGATACGGTTGCGATCCTCTATACGTCGGGCACCACAGGGCCTTCCAAGGGCGTCTGCTGCCCGCAGGCGCAGATGTTCTGGTGGGGCGTCTATTCGGCGCGCGCGCTCGGGATCGTCGAAGGCGACGTGCTGTTCACGACGCTTCCGCTGTTCCACACCAATGCGCTGAATGCGTTTTATCAGGCGCTCCTGAACGGCTGCACCTATGTGCTGGAGCCGAAATTCTCCGCCTCCGGCTTCTGGGCCGCAGCCCGGCGGCATCAGGCGACCGTCGGCTATCTCCTCGGCGCGATGGCCGTGATGCTGCTGGCGCAACCCCCGTCAGCGAATGACACCGCGCATTTCGTGCGGGTAGCGCTCGGTGGCGGCGTCCCCGGCCAGTGTCATGGTCCGTTTCTCGAGCGCTTCGGCGTGCCGCTGCTCGACGGCTACGGCTCGACCGAAACGAATTTCGTATTCGCGGGCACGATCCCGGCCGATCGCCCTGGCACCATGGGCTATCTCGTCGAGGGTGTGGAGGCCTGCATCGCCGGTCCCGAGGACGAGCCTCTGCCTGATGGTGAGGCGGGCGAGTTGCTGTTGCGCGCTCACGAACCGCTCGCCTTCGCGACGGGCTATTTCGAAATGCCGGACAAGACGGCAGAGGCTTGGCGAAACCGGTGGTTTCACACCGGCGACCGTGTCGTGCGCGATGCGGACGGCCACTATCGTTTCGTCGACCGGATGAAGGATTCCATCCGCCGGCGCGGCGAGAACGTTTCATCGTGGGAGGTGGAGCAGGTGCTGCTGAAGCATCCGGCGATCGCGGCCTGCGCGATCTATCCGCTGCCGTCCGAACTCGGCGAAGACGAGGTCGCGGCGGCCATCCAGCTCGAAGCCGGCCAGGCGCTGGAGCCAATCGATGTCGTCAGGCATTGTGAAGGCAAAATGGCCTATTTCGCGGTTCCGCGATTTGTCCGCTTCGTCACCGAGATGCCGCTCACCGAAAACGGCAAGATCCGAAAGGTCGCGCTGCGCGAGGCGGGGAGGACGCCCGATACCTGGGACCGCGATGCCGCGGGATACAAGCTGCGCCGCTAGGCTCGGGCTTCTTCCGTTGCGCGCTTCACGGCGTTCTTGAGATCATCGAGTTCCCTGACCAGTCCGTCGAGCCGCGCTTTCGGAAATTCGGCAAGCAGCGAAGCCAGCCACAGGCTGTGTTTCTTCGCCATCCGTCTGAACGCCCTCCTGCCTTCGGCCGTCATGCAGACGATCTGCACGCGGCGGTCGAGCGGCGACGGCGACCGCGTGATAAGGCCGTCTTCGACCAGTCGGTCCACGATCGGTGTCAGATTTCCCGCCGTGACCATCAGCCGCTTCGGCAATTCACCCAGCACCAGCCCGACAGGTTCGCGATCGAGCTGTGCCAGCACGTCGAAACGCGGCATCGTGAAGTCGAACTCTTCGCGGAACTGGCGCCGAAGCTCGGCGCCGATCAACGACGTACAGGCCAGCAGGCGAAGCCATACCCTGACCTGCGCGCGGTTATCCGCGTCCTCACCGGTGATGTTCTCTTCGTCGATCAGCGCGAACTCCTTGCCGGCCATCAATCCATGTCTCCCGAAATCGCCGTTGTGCAGCCGTGCGAACCGGCGAAGGTTCCAGACGTGCAATTACTTTAGGACCAAATCAACTCTCGGCACAAGAAAGCCGAACGATACCGTTCTCGAGCCGGCAGGTTGTAGTGTTCGTTCGCGACCGTAAAGAATGATGCTGCAGCGGGGTAAGCTGGGCGCGACGTATGGCGACTTCAATACGCGACTTTACAGGCCAGCCCGGCTGTGGAAGATATACTTTATGCCTAAACTAAATGAGCCGGTCCATGGCCCGTTTTGAACCTCTGACGCTCTCCGAACTGCCTGCGGGCATCTGGCGCACGCGGCTGCCGGTGCGCTTCGGCTCCTGCGATCCGGCCGGAATCGTCTACACGCCGGAATATCTCAATCTGTTCAACGGCGTGATCGAGGATTGGTACGGCGAAGCGCTGGGACTTCCCTATCACGAGCTGGTCGGAACGCGGCGGACCGGCCTTGGCTACGCCCACGTCTCGGCGGATTTCGCCACGCCCAGCAGGATGGGCGACGTGCTCGATGTTGTGGTTATCGTGCGCGAGATCGGACGCACCTCGGTGAAGCTCACGGTTCACGCGTTCAACGATGGCGCCGAGTGCGTACGCGCTACCTTCGTGACCGTGACCACATCGCTGGTGGATCACAAATCGATGGCGTTGCCCGACGACGTGCGCCTCGCGCTGAAGAATTATCAGGCAGGTTGCGACGCGTCGGCCAGCCTTGCGTCAGCAGACCTGGGATACGGATCGAGCAGCGGCCTGCCGGCGTGATTGCCGTTCCCCGGCGGCGCGCGACGGCCCCACGCGTGTGGTAAGCTCCTTTTCGGAAGGAGCCCCCATGCACCTATTGGCTTGCACCATTTTGACGATCGCAACGGTATTGATATTCGCGCCCGCGCGCGCCCAGACCTATGACCCGAACTACCCGGTTTGCATCCAAACCTATTCTATTGGTGGCGGCAGCATCGACTGCAGTTTCACGTCGCTGTCGCAGTGCGCCGCATCAGCATCGGGCCGTGCGGCACAGTGCTATAATAACCCGTACTTCGCGCAACGTGACGGGAAACCGCCCCGGCAACGCGGCGTTTACTAGAGACGGCCGGCTTGGCTCGCGTCGCGCGCAGTTTTGCCCGCGCCGTTGGTTCCACGTATAAAGCAGCGAAACCATCCACCCCGTGAGGTCATGTGACTGCCCCCAATCCCGCCGCCGGCAAGCCGGTTGATCCCGCTTCCCTCGTCAACGTACCCCAATTGGTCACGGCCTATTTTGCGTCGAAGCCGGATCCCTCCGATCCCACCCAGCGCGTTGCGTTCGGAACTTCGGGGCATCGCGGGACGTCGCTGAAGAACTCGTTCAACGAAAACCATATCCTGTCGACGACACAGGCGATCTGTGATCACCGCCGCGAGACCGGGCTCACGGGCCCGCTGTTCATCGGCATCGATACTCATGCGCTGGCGGAGCCGGCGCTGGCGAGCGCGGTGGAGGTGTTTGCTGCCAACGGCGTCGACATCATGATCGACGAGCGCGGTGGCTACACGCCGACGCCCGTCATCTCGCATGCGATCCTGAGCTACGACAAGGGCCGAACGAGCGGGCTTGCCGACGGCGTCGTCATCACCCCCTCGCACAATCCGCCGGAGGACGGCGGTTACAAATACAACCCGCCGCATGGCGGCCCGGCCGATACCGATGTGACGGCCAAGGTCGAAAAGACCGCCAACGCCTACATGGAATCCGGCATGAAGGGCGTCGCGCGGATGCCGTATGCGCGCGCCCGCAAGGCGCCCACGACGCATATGCACGACTACATCCGTCCCTACGTCGCCGATCTCGGCAATGCCGTGGACATGGCGCTAATCAAATCATCCGGCGTAAAAATCGGGATCGATCCGCTCGGCGGCGCCGCCGTGCATTACTGGCAGCCGCTGATCGAGCACTACGGGATCAACGCGACCATCGTGAATGACGCCGTTGACCCGACGTTCCGTTTTATGACCGCGGACTGGGATGGAAAAATCCGGATGGATTGTTCCTCTCCATTCGCGATGGCGAGCCTGATCCAGATGCGCGACAGGTTCGACGTTGCCTTTGCCAACGATACTGATGCCGACCGGCATGGCATCGTCACGCGCACGGGCGGCCTGATGAATCCGAACCACTTTCTTGCGGCCGCGATCGCCTATCTGTTCGAGCATCGGCCGCAATGGGACAAGGAGGCCGCGATCGGCAAGACCATCGTTTCCAGCTCGATCATCGACCGTGTCGCCAAAAAGCTGAACCGCAAGCTGGTCGAGACGCCGGTCGGTTTCAAATGGTTCGTCGAAGGCCTCGGTACCGGCGCGTTCGGTTTCGCGGGCGAGGAAAGCGCCGGCGCCTCGTTCCTCAAGCGCGATGGCTCGGTCTGGACGACCGACAAGGACGGCATGGTGATGGGGCTGCTTGCTGCCGAAATCCTCGGCCGTACCGGTCGCGATCCGAGCCAGTTGTTTGCCGGACTGACGGCCGAACTCGGCGTCCCCTTCTATGAGCGGATCGACGTTCCGGCGACGCCGAAGCAGAAGAACGCGTTGAAGGCGCTCGGGCCGGACCAGCTCGACATGCGACAGCTTGCCGGCGAGCCGGTCAGTGCGATACGGACCCGCGCGCCCGGTAACGACCAGTCCTTCGGCGGCATCAAGGTTGAGTCCGAAGCGGGTTGGTTTGCCGCGCGGCCATCTGGCACCGAAGACGTCTACAAGATCTACGCCGAAAGCTTCCGGGACCAGAATCACCTGAAAACGATTCAGCAGGACGCCCAGCGCGCCATCGCGAAGGCTTTCTGAGTTGGCGTTGAGATGGCCGGGAGGTCGACAACGGGAAACGCCCGATTTGCGTCCCCGGTGCATCAGTTCGGCACAGTCTCGTCCAGGGAGCTGCGGAACCGAGCCTTCGGTGCATGCCGCTTGCGATCACGCTGAAATCACGAAGGGCCGAGCAGTGTTAGGCTCGGGAGTTAGCTGGCCAGAAAGTCCGTCCCGAACAGGCGGTCTGTCAGCTATCGCGAGGTACCGGGGGATGAAATGAGTGCTGAATCGGTCGTCTACTATCTGAATCGCGTGCCTGAGAGCGATCCGAATGACCAAACCGAATGGCTTGTGACGGCGTTGGCGCAATATACCGGCGCGGAACTGCGCGAACTGCTCTATGTGGCGGAGGAGCCCGGCTTCTTTGAACTCATGCGTGGGCTGTTTGCGCTCTCGGACGAGAGCCGTGCTGCCCTGCAGCATTTTCTCGAAACCGGCCACCCGCCGGCCATGAAAGCGGAGATCGACCCGAAGGGACGGTTGACGATCGAGCACGTCACTGACGAGCAGCGGGTGAAACTGCTGCCTGGGATCGCAAATTAGCATCTGCATCTCCCTGAGGTTGTGATAGGGTCCCCCAGCTTGAAACAGCCCCGGGGGAGCCTGCCGATGGCGACGAGGAAGTCTGGCCCGCTCGATGCGATGGTGGGCGTCAGGATTCGGATGTTTCGGATCAACCGCGGCATGAGCCAAGCCATGCTCGCGGAACGAATTGGCATCACCTTTCAGCAACTGCAAAAATATGAGCGGGGCGTCAATCGGGTTGGCGCCAGCCGGTTGTCCCATATCGCTTCCGTGCTGGGCATATCGGTGGGCGAATTGTTCGAATCTGTCGGACCTGAATCTTCCGGCTTGAATTCAGCGGCTCGCCTGCTCGCCGAGCCGGGCGCCTTGCGCGTTCTCAAGGCCTACGCGCGAACGACGAGTCCGCGCGTACGGCTTTGCATCGCGAAGCTGGTTGAAAGCATCGCCGATCGAACGCCCGTGGCGAAGACCACGGTTGCGCTGCTGAATACTGTCGATCGCGATGAGCGGCGGAGGTTTCCTTCGCGGGGATAGAAAGACAAGCGACAATCTCATGCCTCTTCACTGGATTGGGTCGTCCGATCGCCGCGTCAGCCGGTCGCGCGAATCGCGAGCCGCTCCGGCGGCCTGACGCCGGGAATGAACTCGCCGATCCAGTCGCGGCGCGTCGCCTCGATATGCCAGGACATTGCCTCGGCCGAATAGGGCGCCGGATCAGGAATGTCCTTGCGGATCTCCTTGCCGTCGAGCCAGCCGCAACTATGCGAGTAGCGCGCGTTGCAGAGGAGGTGGATATCGCCGTGGTCCTGCAGCAGGACGTAGCCATCGGCCGGAAAAAACGTGCCGGCAAGTTCGATCGCACCGGGTAACTGGCGGACCAACAGGAATGTGCTGGTGGATTGCTTTTCCGATTCGGAGACCAATACGCCGACAAGGCTGTGAATTGGTGTAATCGACTGTGGTGCAACCAACGCGAGAGGCTCCGTGATCGGGCCGGCCGTCGCAATCGAAAGATATTCGCCCTCAGGTCCCCAGCGGCAGGCGATCAGCCATTCGCGGCTACGGCCACGAACCAAGGTCGGCTTGGCATAGTCCGATCGGGCAATATCTGCTGCCATGGCTATGACTAAGGCTTTCGCGAGCATAAGTTCCTCCAGGGCGAAGGCGGGACTTGCCTTACGCTTGGAGTGTGCCCGTCAAGTCGTGAGGTCACCGTGAGCGGTACCGAAAATTCGATGCAAGAATTGTTTGCACGCGCGGCAGCGTTGCTTCTTGGCAACGAATCGGACGCAGGCCGCGATCACGATGCCGAACTTGTGCTGCAGGCGCTTGAATACGGCGTCAAATCCAGTGACCAGATTGATTCGGAGACCGCGAATCGCGCGCGTTTGCTTCTCGCCGCGTCGCGATTTTCGCGTGTGTTCGAATTGGCCGCGCCCGATGCGCCTGGTTTGATCAGCTTTGGTGCACAATTCGATCCGGCACTTGCCGATCCCTTGCATGACGGCAGCCCGATGGTCGGCGTTTCCGGCGTCGGTCTGACGTTGCAGGAAGCATTCCAGGGCTGCATCGGCGAGGGAATAGAATATCTCTCTCAATTGCAGGCCGGTACCGACCTGCTGCTCAAGCCCGGCATCGACGATTGGACTGCGAAACTCGGTCCGAAGGCGTTGGAATTGGTCGCCGTGCTTTCAGAACGAAGCTTGCAACCGCAGCGGGTGTACTCCTGGTGTCGTGCAACGCGCGTAACCGATGGCGGCGAAGTGTTGCTTCCGGCGGATATCTGCCTGCGGCGTCCGCCGGCACACCGCGACTTTGCGCCGCCATATCCCTTGAGCATCGGCTCGGCCGCGGGCCCCTCGCGGGACGCTGCGGCGCTGCACGGTCTGCTGGAATTGATCGAACGCGACGCGGCCAGCCTGTGGTGGAGGGGCGGGCAGTTGCCGCGATCGATTCCGGTGCGGCATGAAGCCGGCCGCGTGGCGGAAGAGTTGTTGCAGAGGCTTCGCCACGGCGCAGCAGCGCAGCGCCGGACATGGCTGCTCGATATCACGACGGATATCGGCGTGCCCTGCGTTGCGGCGGTCTCCTGCCGGTCGGATGGTTCGGGTTTTGCCTTCGGCCTCGCCGCGCGGCCGGCGCTCGAGGCTGCGGTCCGATCCGCGATTGTAGAAATGTGCCAGCTCGAACTGGCCGACGCCGTCGTCGCAACCAAACGCAATGAGCGTGGTGACGGCGCGCTCAACGCCCAGGACCGCATCCACTTGCAGCGTGCGGCCGTCGATGCCGGCCAGTGCAAACTGCTGCAGCCGGTGGCCGAGCACGCAGCCCATCTGCCCCTTCCGGCAACTGAAGCGAGCGTTATATTTGGATTGATCGTTGAGCGTTTGGAAAAGCTGGGAATCGAGACGTTTTGTATCGACCTCACGCGCGGGCGCTTTGCCGTTCCGGTGATCCGCGTGATTGCTCCCGGCCTGCAACTCGAGCCATCCGAAATCGTCACGGCGAGGCTGCAGGATGCGATGGCCCGAACCGGCGGCGGCGCAACCTATACCGGAGGCGTCGCTTTGATATAGAGTGGCAGGTATTAACGAACCGGTTCCGGAAAACCGTTGCATGCCGGCCATTGCCAACGCCATGACATCAGACGCCGCAGCGGCGGCGCCCGAAAGCGCGCCGCGTCTGTCGGTATCTCTGGTCGGTCGGTTCGGCGTCCGGTTCAACGGCCGTGCGATTGAACTGCGAACTCGCAAGGCCGGCGCCGTTTTGAGTTACCTGGCGCTATCGGAGGCGAAGAAGGAGAGCCGCGAGCGGCTGGTCGGTCTGCTCTGGAGCCGTTCGGACGAGGAAAAGGCGCGTGCCTCGCTGCGTCAGGTCGTGCGTGAACTGCGGTCCACGCTCGAGCAGGCCGGCTATGACGGCTTCGTCGCGGAGCGGCTGCTGGTCGGCCTCGACACCAGGCGAATTGAAGTCGACATCGAAAGCGTGATTCGGCTCGCCGAAACCGGGCGCGTTCACCCGCTGCTGCTCGATACGCCGCAGCTCGACGGCCAGTTGCTCGAAGGGATGGACGATCTCGACCCCTCGTTCCGGGTCTGGGTGCTGGCCAAGCGACAGACCATCCATGAACGGTTGATGCGCAGTCTCGACGAAGGCCTGACCTCCGCGAGCGTACCCGCCGATGCCAAAAAGAGGATCGCGGCCGCGATCGTCAATCTCGATCCGACCCATGAATATGCCTGCCGCTATCTGATGCGGGCGCATGCGGAGGAAGGCGATACGGCCGGAGCGTTGCGCATCTACAAGGCGCTGTGGGATCTCCTGGATCGCGACTACGCGATGGAGCCGTCGTCGGCCACCGAAGAACTCGTCGCCAACATCAAGCTCGGCATTCTGGAACGCGCGCCGGCCGATCGGGCCGCGTCGGCGGCGAACGACGAATTCGCCGTCAGAATGATCAGAGGGACCGCCGTTCAGCCGGCAGTCCCGATGTCATCAGCGGTCAACGCATCCGCCAAGACGCGCCTCGTGCTGCGGCCCTTTGCGATGCACGGCGTCGATGAGGATCACAGCCATCTGGTGCAGGGGTTCTCCCAGCATCTCGCTGCCTGTCTCGTACGCTTCCGCGAATGGAGCGTGGTCGACCGTCCGCCGGCCACGGTGGTGCTTCCTGCGCCGGACTCCGCGCCCCAATACTGCATCGAGACCACAGCCTATCAGGCCGGCGCCGAGATCAATATCGTGATGGTGCTCCGGGACGACACCACGGGCATCTATATCTGGAGCGAGAGCTTCCGCCTCGGCCTCGGCAACTGGTTCGAAACCCAGCAGCGCATCATCCGCCGGATCGCGACTTCGTTGAACGTGCAGTTGTCGACGGAACGGCTGATGCGGCTCGCCGGCGAGCCGGACGTGTCGCTCGATCTGCACGACCGCTGGCTGCGCGGACAGAATCTCATGTCGAAATTCGACCCGGAAAGCTGGCGGCGGGCGGTCGCGATTTTCCGTGACGCGATCCGCGACAATCCGGGATTCTCGCCCTGCTACAGCAGCCTCGTGCAGATCAACAACATCGAGCATTTCGTGCATCCGGGACTTTTTCGGGATTTGGGCAAGGCGCGGGCCACGCTCGAACTGGCAAAGACCGCTGTTCAACTCGATCCCGTCGATTCAAGGGCACATCTTTGCTGCGGATGGTCGTATATGATGGCGCTGCGGGAAGCCGAAGCCGCGCCACACATGCAGCTTGCCTGCGAGCTTAACGACAACGATCCGTGGACCTTGCTCTCCAGCGCCCACTATGAAGCTTTCTGCGGATCGATCGAGCAGGCCCGGCTGCGGGCCGAGCAGTCGCTGAGTCTCTCGCCGGCGCCTTCCTATCTCGAATGGAGTTACCACTGCATCATCCGCTTCCTGGCCGGCGACTATGCGGGCGCGCTGGAGGCCTTTGACAGAGCGCATGGCGTCGTGCCGATCCTGCCCGCGTGGCGGGCAGCGGCGCTGTACTATCTGGGAGAGCGGCAAATGGCGCAGGAGCAGGCGCAGCGCTTCGTGAACGGACTGCGTTCGTTCTGGGTCAGTGAATTGGTCCCCACCGACGAGGCGGTAACGCGCTGGGTCCTGCAGGCCCATCCGATCAGCGTCGGTGAGCGATGGGACGCCCTCCGCCACGGCTTGCGCGGCGCAGGGCTTCCAGTCGACGGTATCGTCCAGCTATCCGCTTGAGCTGGATTGGTTCAGGCACAAAGGCTGAGCGTGTAGTCGCCGATGCGCTCGGCGTGCACCTTGAACTTGTCGGCTTCCGGGATCACCGGGTCCATGCCGTTGAACAGGCGCTTGTAGAAGGGCGGAAGCGGATAGGTTGCGCCCGGCTTGCTGAGCTTCTCTTCGGAATCGGCGATTGCGAAGGCGGGTGGCAAGCGCACCACGATCGTATCCAGATGCTGCTCGACGAACTGGACCTTCGTGTAGCGATCCGGCACCGTCATGAACACCTGCGCCTTGGCGAGTTGCTCCTTGAATTCGTCGATGCTGGTCGGGATCGGATACTCGTTGTCGTCATCGAGATAGTTCTTGCCCGTCGACCAGGTCTTCACCAGGTTGCCCCAGCGCTCATGATTGGTGACTTGCATTCTCTCGAGTGCCATCGTCGTTACTCCTCCGCGTTGCGTGAAGCGGATTATCCCGCTTTCACAGAAATGCCGGTACGGCCTGCCGCAGCTCGGCAATTTCGGTGGTGAACTCCACCAGCTGCGCCATGCTTGAGATGTCTGGAATGTCCTGAAGTACGTTCGCCAGGTAAAATTCGCGGGACACAAGATCCAGCTGATCGGCGAGCGAGCTGCCGGAGACCGATTGCGGGGCGCTCGCGAGCGCTCCGAATATCACTTCCGAGACGATGATCGATCCGAGCAGCCCAAGTCGCAGGCCCTCCGTCTGCTGCATTGCCTCGAACAGGATGAAGAACGGCAGCGGCGGATCGTTGGAAAGCGTTTCGATGTCCTCGTCCGTCAGGGCGCCGTAGGCCCGTCCGGAGACGAGCCATCCACGAAGCTGCTCGACACGGTAGGCGCGGTCGGAAAGCAGGCGCGACATGGCGATGAAATCTGGTCGCCTGCTGGCGATCTCGGCGATCAAGGCGTCTACCGACCACATGCCGGCGAGACTCGCGCCGAGCAGGTCGCGATAGAGCAGGCCGACGCGTTGCGTTTCGTCGAACGCCGGGAAGATCTGGTCATTGCCGAGCCCGTCGCTGAGATGGGGTCCAATGCGGCGGCTGAAGTTCGGGGTCGAGCCGTGGATCTCGAAGAAACGCGACCATTGCACCATCCAGGTCTCGTCGAGCGGCATGTTCGCAGGATCGTTCATCGAGCTCTTTTCGAGCGTGTTGTTGAGATCGTGGAGCGATTGGTCGTTGATCTGGTACTCCGGACGCACCATGGCGTGACCGAAGCGGAATGCGCCATGCGAGAACTCGAGTGGAATTTCCCAGTCGCCGCTCGCTGCATTCCCAGCGGGTTCGGCGCGGTCGATGAACTGCGGGCCAAGGCTGCAGTAGCTTGCATGAATCGCCGGATGGAGCACCCGCCGCATCAAGTCGTTGCGGATGATATTGTGATAGATCGCCGTCAATGCGCCGCGGGCGCACAGAAAGCGCTTGTAGGCGGCGCCGAACCGGGCGTTTGGTCCGGCGTGGCCTTCATGGCGGCGAATGATGTCGACGAGTCCGTTGTGCAGCAGCGCGAATAGCGCCGTGAGCTGCGACATGACGGCATGGTCGTCGTTGCGCGGATCAGCGACCAGGGCTTCGGTGAGGGCAACGCGAACACCTGCGATGCTGCGGTCGATCCCCGTCACGTTCTCCGCCTGCGCGCGGGCGATGTCGCGGAACGGGCAACCGGTCGCGGCCTCGTTCTCCTTCCAGCGCATGCGGCCGAGCCGAAGCTTGGTACGGCGGTCGTCGTTCGGCGCGTCGAGCGCATAGATGTGCGGGGAGCCGACAGGGCCGCTGCCGTATAGTGTCTCGAGCCGAAGCGGCGTGCGCCGCGCGTTGCTCGTTCCGCGGCCGAGCCCTCCCGCCACCGAAAGCGGAATCGCCGAGTGCACCAAGTCATGCGCAATGAACTGCAGCAGATAGGTGTAACCTGAGGGGATGAAAGGATTTTCCCAGCGTTCCGCCGAGCGAACCTGGTGCGGCGGCCATTTGATGTCAGCATCCATTCGCCGCGACAGGCGCTGCATCAATCCGCGCAGCTTTGCATGATCCGACGACGAAGCGAGCGGATCGACGCCGAACGCGCGGAAGCGCTGCGAGTGAGTTGGCGTGCCGAGGAAGTGACGAAAGCCCGGAGTCGGTGTTGCCGAAATAGAGTCGCGCGGATTGAGTTCTGAAATTCGGAAGGGGGATGCGTCGGCGACCTTCTGCACAGCCATCAAAACTGCTCTCGCGCTTGGTCAAGGCGGCGAGATTGGGAAGAAAGTCGTGAAATAATCGTGAGTTAAATCGTTAGAACCTGTGAACATCTGTGGACATCTTTTAGTCATTGTCAGGGCCGCTCACGGCTATTTCACGATTGGCGACACGGCGGTATGATTTGCCATCTCGTAACGGCGGCTGACATAGGAGCGCGTGTGGAGCTTATTGAGACGGCACCCTTGGCGCGTCGTTTCGGCGCGATGCTCGCGGTGATGACTAGTATCCGAGGCCGCGCGAGCCAAGCCGGTTTTCTCATTCGACGCCACGCCGCGTGCGTTACGGCTGATGATGGCGAGTAGACATGGCATGCAACTTCCCGCTTGAGGCGTTTTCCTTTCATGGCTGATTTCCACGGCGTCTTCCCCTATCTGGTGTCACCTCTCGATGCGTCAGGCGAAGTTCGCACGAATGTGCTGGGCCGGCTGTGCGACGATCTCATCAAGGCAGGCGTGCACGGGCTGACGCCGCTCGGCTCGACCGGCGAGTTCGCATATCTCGATCAGGCGCAGCGCGCGAGCGTGGTGCGAGCCACGATCGAGGCCGCCAAGGGCCGCGTACCTGTCATCGCCGGCGTCGCCTCGACGTCGACGGCGGACGCGGTGGCGCAGGCGAGGGCGCACCAAAAGCTCGGCGCCGACGGCATCCTCGCGATCATGGAGGCGTACTTCCCGGTCGCCGATCCGCAGGTCGAGTCCTATTTCCGCGCCATTGCCGACGCCGTCGACATTCCCGTCGTGATCTACACCAATCCGCAATTCCAGCGATCCGATCTCACGCTCGACGTCATCGAACGGCTCGCGACACATCCGCGCATCGGCTACATCAAGGATGCCTCCACCAATACCGGCCGCTTGCTGTCGATCATGAATCGCTCCGGCGACAGCATCAAGGTCTTCTCCGCATCCGCCCATATTCCGGCGGCGGTGATGCTGATCGGCGGGCTGGGCTGGATGGCCGGCCCCGCCTGCATCATTCCGCGGCAGAGCGTCGAGCTTTATAACCTCTGCAAGGCGGCGCGCTGGGATGAGGCGATGGCGCTGCAACGCAGGCTCTGGCGTATCAACGAAGCCTTTGCCCGCTTCAATCTCGCCGCCTGCATCAAGGCCGGACTCGAGATTCAGGGCTACCCGGTCGGCGATCCGGTCCCTCCGCAGGCGGCGTTGACGGCAGACCAGCGGAGGGTGGTCGAGGCCGCCCTGCGCGATCTGGCCTAGGAGACGGTCAGACCATATCTCCAACAGGGGCAGGAAACCACCGGCTGGCTGGAACGTTGCTTACGCGGTTCCGAACGGCTGATTAGGCCGGTTTGCTCGCGGCATCATCCCTGGCACGCGGCTGCCTGGCCAAGGGGAGTAATCGATGAACCGTCGCTTCGTGCTTCTTGCAGCCATTGTCGCAGGCGTGTTGGTGGCGCTGACCGTTTCCAACATTCGCTATAGTCCCTGGACCAATACGGTCGCTCGAACCGTCGATCAGCGCGGGCCGCTGGCCGATGCCGAACGGGCCAATATTGAGCTGTTCGAGCGGGTCTCGCCGTCGGTCGTGCAGGTCGCCGCACGCTCCGCCGCCGCCAATCCGCTGGCCGAGGATGAAGGCGGAGGCGCTGGCGCTGCCTCGGGCACCGGCTTCGTCTGGGACAATGACGGTCACGTCGTCACCAACAATCACGTCGTGCAGAACGGCAGCGAAGTAGCGGTTCGCTTTGCCTCGGGCGAAGTGGCGCAGGCCGAAATCATCGGCGTCGCGCCCAACTACGATCTCGCGGTGTTACGGATCAGGGGCGCACGCAAGCTGCCGCCGCCGGTGGCGCTGGGCAGTTCAAGCGAGCTCAAGGTCGGTCAATCTGCCTTTGCGATCGGCAATCCCTTCGGCCTCGATCAATCGCTGACCAGCGGCATCATCAGCGCGCTCAAGCGCCGGCTGCCGACCAGCAGCGGCCGCGAGATCACCAACGTGATCCAGACCGATACCGCGATCAATCCCGGCAATTCGGGAGGGCCCTTGCTGGATTCGGCGGGGCGGCTGATCGGCGTCAACACCGCGATCATCTCGCCGTCGGGGTCGAGCGCCGGCATCGGGTTTGCGGTCCCCGTCGATATCGTCAATCGCGTGGTCCCCGAGCTCATCAAGAACGGCCGCGTGCCGACGCCCGGCATCGGCATCATCGCCGCCAGCGAAGCGGTTTCGACCCGGCTAGGTGTCGAAGGGGTGATCATCGTGCGCACCGCGCCCGGGAGCCCAGCCGAACGCGCCGGCATTCGCGGCGTCGATTTCAACTCGGGTGCGCTGGGCGACGTCATCGTCCAGGTCGACGGCAAGCCGGTGCATCGGCTCTCCGACCTGACCGATCAGATCGAGCAGGTGGGCGCCGGCAAGAGCATCCGCATCAGCCTGAAGCGCGGTTCGCAGACGCGCGACATCACCATCGATATCGTCGACATCAGCCGCAGCTGATACTTCCCTTTTGCGGCAGGATCTTATCCGCCCGCGACACCCTCCGGTGCCGCGGGGGCTGGCGCATTTATTGCAACGAATTGAATGAGTTGTCTCGGGCCGAAAAACCGCTAAAACCGCGCCCGATCCGACAAGAAGCTTTAAGGACAAACTGATGAACATTCTTCCCGGCAATATGCGTTTTGGTGCGGGCCAGCCGGTCAGGCGTTTGGAAGACCAGAGACTGCTCACCGGGAAGGGACAGTTCATCGACGACAAGCCGGAGGAGGGCGCGCTGTGGCTCCATTTGCTGCGCTCGCCCCATGCCCATGCCAGGATCACCTCGATCGATACGGCTGATGCCGCCGGGATGCCCGGCGTTGCGGCCATCTACACCGGCGCGGACCTGATCAAGGACGATATCGGCACCCTCCCGACGCTCGCGATCTTCCAGCGGCCGGACGGCAAGCCAATGACGGTGCCGCCGCGGCGGCTGCTTGCGCATGAAATCGTGCGTTATGCCGGCGAGGCCGTCGCCGCCGTTGTCGCGACATCGCGGGTGCAGGCACAGACGGCGGCCGAAGCGATTACCGTTGAATATGAGGTGCTGCCCTCCGTGGTCGATCCCGTCGAGGCGGTGAAGCCCGGCGCGCCCGTGGTGTGGCCCGAGGCGCCCGACAACGTCGTGGCCGCCATGAGCTACGGCGACGCGGCCAAGGTCGAAGAGGCCTTCGCCAATGCCGCGCATAAAGTCTCGCTCGATCTGGTCAGCCAGCGGCTGGTGCCATCGGCGATGGAGCCGCGCTCGACGATTGCCGAGATCGAGAAGAAGACCGGCCGGCTGATCCTGCACGTGCAGTCGCAGACCCCCGGCTCGACCCGCGACCTGCTCGCGGAATCCATTCTGAAGCGGCCGAAGGACAGCGTTCGCGTGCTGGTCGGCGATATCGGCGGCGGCTTCGGCCAGAAGACCAGTCTCTATCCCGAAGACGGCATCGTCGCTTACGCCGCGACCAAGCTGAACAAGAAGATCCGCTGGCGCGGCGACCGTACGGACGAGTTTGTCGGCGGCACCCATGGCCGCGATCTCACCTCGACCGGCGAATTCGCGCTCGACGCCAAAGGCCGCGTGCTGGCCTATCGGGTGCGCTCGATCGGCGGCACCGGGGCGTATTCGTCGGGGACCGCGAACATCATTCCGCTCGTGCTCGGGCCCTTCGTGCAGACCGGCGTCTACGATCTGCCGCTGGTGCATTTCGAGGTGAAGTCGGTGATGACCAACACCGCACCGGTCGGCGCCTATCGCGGGGCAGGGCGGCCGGAAGCCGTGTTCATCGTCGAGCGGCTGATGGACGCGGCCGCGCGCCAGATCGGCATGGACCCGCGCACCATCCGCAAGGTGAACTACATCAAGCCGGCACAGCTCCCCTACACCAATGCCGTCGGCCAAGTGTACGATTCCGGCGCCTTTGCGCACATGCTGTCGCGCGCCGCGGAGCTTTCGGACTGGGACGGCTTTGCCGCGCGCAAGAAGGCGGCGAAGAAGAAGGGGCTGCTCTACGGACGCGGCCTCACCAGCTACATCGAATGGACCGGCGGGCGCGCGCACACCGAAAAGGTCAGCCTGCACGCGACCGCGGAGGGTCGCATCATCCTGCATTCCGGCACCATGGCGATGGGGCAGGGCCTGCAGACCACCTACAGCCAGATGATCTCTGAATCGCTCGGCATCCCCCTGGACAAGATCGATGTCGTGCAGGGCGATACCGATCTCGCCACCGGCTTCGGCAGCGTCGGCTCGCGCTCGCTGTTTGTCGGCGGCACGGCGGTGGCGGTATCGAGCAACGACATGATCCAGAAGGCGCGCGAGAAGGCGTCCAACGTGCTGGAGACGTCGGTCGGGGATATCGAATATCGCGACGGCTGGCTGACGGTGGTCGGCACTGACAAGCGCATCAGCCTGTTCGAGATCGCGAAGAACGAGGATGGGGCGCGGCTATCCGTCGATAGCGAAGGCGAAGTCGACGGGCCGAGTTGGCCGAACGGCACGCATATCTGCGAAGTCGAGATCGATCCCGAGACAGGCGTCAGCAAGGTGGTGCGCTACACCACGGTCGATGACGTCGGCATCGCCGTCAATCCGATGCTGGTGACCGGCCAGGTGCATGGCGGCGTTGCCCAAGGCATCGGCCAGGCACTCTATGAGGGCGTTTCCTATAGCGAGGAAGGGCAGCTATTGACGGCGAGCTACCAGGACTACTGTGTCCCGCGCGCCGACGACATTCCGCCGATTGTGGTGACGCTGGATGATTCCGCGCCCTGCCGCACCAATCCGCTCGGCGCCAAGGGCTGCGGCGAATCCGGCGCCATCGGCGGCCCGCCCTGCGTCACCAATGGCGTGATGGATGCCTTGAGCGAACTCGGCATCAAGCAGCTCAACACCCCGCTGACGCCGGCCAAGGTGTGGCAGGCGATCCGGGATGCGAGGGCGGCGGTGGAGTAAAGGTTGCGCGGCGTCTCTTACCCTCCCCTGGAGGGGGAGGGTCGGCACGCATCGCAAGATGCGTGCCGGGGCGGGGTGATCTCTCAACTCGGGCGCTGTTGGATGTGGAGAGACCGTCACCCCACCCCGCCGCTTCGCGTCGACCTACGAGCGAGCTTCGCTCGTCTCGGACCCTCCAGCGGAGGGTAAGAAGAAGCTGCCGTGCGTCCGCGTCCGTAACTACAACCCCAGCACCATCTTCGCCACGATGTCGCGCTGGATCTCCGACGAGCCGCCGAAGATCGTGTACGCCCGGCCGTTGAGATATTCCGGCACCACCGGCAGCAATTCCTCCGGGATTCCCGGCGTCTCGTTCAGCCGATACAATGGCCGCACCGGTTCGACATAGAGCCCGTCATTGCCGATCACGTCGACACCGAGCCGCGTCACCGCCTGTCGGATTTCGCTGTTGCGCAGTTTTAATAGCGACGACACCGCACCGGGATTCTGTCCGGTCTGCAATGCCGAGAGCACGCGCAGCTCGGTCATTTCAAGCGTGTCGATATCGACCTCGATCTCCGACATCCGCATCGCGATATCGGGATCATCGATGGCGCGGCCGGTGACTTCGGATTCGGCAAGATCCGAAATCGTCTTCAGCGCGTCGCGCAGCTTGGCCGAGGCGATGCCGGCGCCGCGCTCGAATTCGAGCAGGTATTTTCCGTAGGTCCAGCCCTTGCCTTCCTCCCCGACGCGGTTGGCCACGGGCACGCGGACATCGTCGAAAAATACCTGGTTGACCTCGTGATCGCCACCGATGGTGAGGATCGGCCGTGTCGTGATGCCCGTGGTCTTCATGTCGATCAGGATGAAGGAGATGCCGTCCTGCTGCCGCTCGGTTTCGTTGGTGCGCACCAGCGCGAACATGCGGTTGGCGTGATGGGCGTGCGTGGTCCAGATCTTGGTGCCGTTGATGATATAGTCGTCACCGTCGCGCACGGCGCGGGTTTTCAGCGAGGCGAGGTCGGAGCCGGAGCCCGGCTCGGAATAGCCCTGGCACCAGTAGTCTTCGCCGGAGAGAATCCGCGGCAAGTAAAAGTTCTTCTGCTCGGGCGAGCCGAAACCGATGATGACGGGGCCGACCATCTTGACGCCCATGACGTTCACATTGGGCACGCCGGCGCGCGCGCATTCGGCCTCAAAAATCCAGCGTTGCGCCGGGGTCCAGTCCGGCCCGCCATGATCCACCGGCCAGCCCGGAGCGCCCCAGCCCTTCCTGTGCAGGGCCCGCTGCCAGGCCATGCCGATGTCAGGGTCGGAGAAGACGGACGGCGTCAGCGCGGTGGCGCGTTTCATCTCCGGCGTGAGGTTGGCCGCGATGAAGTCGCGGACTTCCTTCTCGAAGGCGCGCTCTTCGGCATTGAAAGTAAGATCCATGGATAGCGCTCCTGTCAGGCCTGAATGGCACGGCCGCCGAGGGCGGCGTGACGGCGATAATGATGGGCGCTGCCGCCGAACAGCGTGTCGAAGGCGAGCAGCCGCTTGAAATAGGAGCCGATGTCGAGCTCTTCGGTGACGCCCATGGCGCCATGAAGCTGCACCGATTGCTCGGCGACGAAGCGTGCGCATCTGCCGATCTTGGCTTTGGCGCCTGACGCCGCACGGCTGCGCGCGACCGGCTCGGCGTCGGCCATCAGCGCGGCGCGCAACGCCATCGAGCGGGCCTCGTCGCACTGCATCGCCATGTCGGCGAGGCGATGGCGGATCACCTGGTTGGCGGACAGCGGCCGTCCGAACTGCTTTCGGATTTTTGTGTATTCGAGCGTCTGGTCGAGCAGCGTCTGCATGATGCCGACGGCCTCGGCGCCAAGTGCGGCCATGGCGCGGTCAACCGCGGCTTCGATCGCGGGCAGCGCGTCGCTGCCGTCGCCGAGCAGGGCGTCGGCGGGAAGCTGCACGCCGCTGAGATCAAGGTTGCAGGCCCGGCCGCCGCCGAGACGAGGAAAGTCGCGCGAGGTAAGCCCGGCTGCGCCGCGAGGCACGAGGAAGAGCCCGAGCTTGCCGTCATCGTTGCGCGCCGAGACGATGATCTGCCCGGCGGCACTACCATCGAGCACGGCGGTCTTGTGTCCATCGAGACGCCAGCCGTCAGGCGTCTTCTTCGCTGATGTCGCGACCTTGGCCAGATCGAACCGCGCCTGTCGTTCCGAATGCGCGAACGCGAGAACCAGCGAGCCGTCGGCAATCTTCGGCAACAGATCCTGCTTCTGCGCTTCCGTGCCGCATTCCGAGATCAGCGATGCGCCGATCACGACGGTAGAGAGATAAGGCTCAGACACCAGGCCGCGCCCGAACGCTTCCATCAAAATGCCGATTTCGATCGCGCCGCCGCCGAGCCCGCCATGAGCTTCTGAAATCGGCAGCGCCAGCCAGCCGAGATCGGCGAACTGCTTCCAGATATTGGTGCTGAAGCCGAGCGGATCGCCCGCGATCTTTCGGCGGTGATCGGCAGTATAGGTCTCGCTGACAAAGCGGTCGGCACTTTCGCGCAGCAACCGCTGCTCGTCGCTCAAGGTGAGGTCCATCTGATCTTCTTTTGCTTTTCTACTTTGTTTGGGCGGGTTTGCGGACGGACGGATGAAGGCCCGCTGGATCCACGATCATTCCGAATTCCTGAAGATTGTGCGCGTGGCAGAGCTGATGCAGCGCGAATGCCTGCTCGATCGCCGCAGGCTGTCCCATCACGTCCACCGAGCGGTTGACGGCTTCCTTGGTCAGTTTCAGCGCGAAGGAAGGCTTGGCCGCAATCCGTTCCGCAAGCTTCATCACGAAGTCGGAGAGTTCATCCCGCGGCACCACGTGATTGACCATGCCGAGCCGGTGCGCTTCCTCCGCGCTCCAGACATCAGCGGTGAACAGCAATTCCTTGGCCTTGCGCGCACCCAGCTCCCAGGGGTGCACGAACCATTCGACGCCGCAGACGCCCATGGTGACGACGGGATCGCAGAACTCGGCATCGTGGCTTGCGACGATGAGATCGCAGGCCCAGGCCAGCATCAGGCCGCCGGCGATGCATTTGCCGTGCACTTCCGCAATCGTCGGCTTTGCCAGATTGCGCCAGCGCCGCGTGATCTGCAGATAGATTTCCTGCTCGCGCGCGAAGCGACCATGGGCGTTGGGCTCGGCGAATCCGCCCCAATTTCCGACGGGTGGAAAATCCACGCCGGCGTCGTTCTTGGCCCCGGGCCGCAGGTCGTGCCCCGACGAAAAATGCGGGCCATTGCCGGCGAGAATGATGACCTTGACCGCATCGTCCTGCACCGCCTGGTCAAAGGCGGCATTGAGGTCGTAGGTCATCTGCAGGTTCTGGGCGTTGCGGGCCTCGGGCCGGTTCATCACGATCCGCGCGATCCGCGGCTCGGGCCGCTCCACGACGATGGTCTCGAACTCCATGGCGCCCTCGCGTTTTCCTTATTTGTTGGCGGCCATGTTGTTATTTCGGCAAATGATACGCAAGTCCCGTCGCCTGCAAAATCGGGCTGACGCGGCCACGCGCCTGCATACCGGACGCAACCAAATGTGCTATGTTGGCGTTGGACTTTTCTTTGGGGAGAGTTCGATGCGCAGATTTTGGAGCATACTGGCGACCCTGTCGTGCCTGAGCCTGACCAATTGCGGCTATAACGCGATCCAGACCACTGACGAGCAGGTCAAGTCGGGCTGGTCGGAAGTGGTCAACCAGTATCAGCGCCGTGCTGATCTGGTGCCCAACCTCGTCAATTCCGTGAAGGGCTTTGCACAGCAGGAAAAGGACGTCCTGCTCGGTGTCACCAATGCCCGCGCGAAGGTCGGCAGCGTCCAGGCGACGCCGGAGGTGCTGAACGACCCTGCTGCCTTCCAGAAATTCCAGGCGGCACAGGGCGAATTGTCGAGCGCGCTGTCGCGGCTGCTGGTCGTGACCGAGAACTATCCGCAGCTCAAGTCGGACGCGCTGTTCCGCGACTTGATGGCGCAGCTCGAAGGTACCGAAAACCGCATCACGGTGGCGCGCAATCGCTACATCAAGGCGGTGCAGGATTATAACGTCGGTATCCGCACCTTTCCGAACAATCTGACGGCGATGGCGTTCGGCTACAAGGAGAAGCCGAACTTCACGGTCGAGGACGAGAAGGCGATCTCGACGGCGCCGAAGGTGGACTTCAACCCGACGCCGGCGCCCGCGAAGTAGCGGACGAAAATGCGCGCGGCAAGGGCCTCTCTGCTAGCACTGCTGCTGTGCTGGGCTGCCTCGGCGCTGGCCCTCGTTGCAGTGCCGCCGTTGAGCGGCCGCGTCGTCGACCAGACTGGCACGCTCTCTGCCGCCGATATCGCCGCGCTGACACAGACACTACAGAATCTGGAGACGCGAAAGGGCAGCCAGATCGCGGTGCTGATCGTACCGACGACGGATGGCGAGGCCATCGAGCAGTTCGCGTTGCGGGTTGCGGAAGCCTGGAAGATCGGCCGCAAGAAGGTCGACGACGGCGCGCTGCTCGTCATCGCCAAGAACGACCGCCATCTGCGCATCGAGGTCGGCTACGGCCTCGAGGGCGCACTGACTGATGCCACCACGAAGCGCATCATCGACGAAGACATCACGCCGAAATTCAAGGCCGGCGATTTCGCCGCGGGCGTCTCTGCTGGTGTGAACCGGATCGTCCGGGTCGCCGACGGTGAAAAATTGCCAGAGCCGGAGCCGCCGCATTGGCAGGGTTCAGGCCTGTCCGAGTTTATCGATCCGTTCAATCCCTTCTTCCTCGTCTTCGCTTTCATTATCGGCGGGGTGTTGAGGGCCTTGCTCGGCCGGTTCATCGGCGCGGCGGCAACCGGCGGCATCGTCGGGATCTTCGGCTGGTTTCTTGCGGGATCGCTCGCCGCTGCAGTCCTCATCGGCTTTATCGCTTTCGTCGTCACTTTCCTGATCCAGAACATGGGCGCCATGGGCCCAAGCGTGGGACGCCGCGGCAGGGACAATGGATGGGTCATGGGCGGCGGTGGCGGCTCGTGGTCCGGCGGATCCAGCTCCAGCGATAGCGACAGTGGCGGTTTCAGCGGAGGCGGCGGCAGTTTCGGCGGCGGCGGTGCATCGGGGAGCTGGTAGCCATGAGCATCGGACGTATCACCCGGCATCTTCTCCAGCATCACTGGCGCCGCCGGCGCGATTTCCCGCCGGCGCTCCTGGCGAGGATCGAACAGGCGATCAATGCGGGCGAGGCCACCCATTCCGGACAGGTTCGCTTCGTGGTCGAAGGCGCGCTCGACGGCGCGCCGCTGTTTCGTAATCAGTCCGCGCGGGAACGGGCGCTGGATGTGTTCTCGCATTTGCGGATCTGGGACACCGCCGACAATAACGGCGTGCTGATCTATCTCCTGCTCGCCGACCGCGATGTCGAAATTGTCGCCGATCGGGGGATCGATACGAAAGTCGGCGCCGCTGGCTGGGAGAAAATCTGCAACGAGATGGAAGCGGATTTCCGGACGGGGAATTTCGAACGCGGCGTGATCAAGGGCATCGAGGCCGTGTGCCGCGAATTGTCGGCGCATTTTCCGCGGACCGGTGGCGGGAAGAATGAACTGCCGGATACGCCGGTGGTGCTGTAAGGCACTACCACTGGCCTAAACCAAGGGATGGTCGGCTTCATCCGTTTGCACAGTGCGAGCCTACCTCAAGACGGTCTGGCCATACCTGCATGCGATGGCATCAGCCGGCACCGGCTGTTACCAATCAAGGCAGAGAGCAAGTGGAATGCAAAGCAGCGGAACCGGACCCCGTGAGCCGGCAGTTGCAAGACAAGGTCGGCGGCGTAACGCCCGCCGGCCTTTTTCTTGGGCGGTGAACGAACTGCCTCGTTACGCCTTCGCCGAAGGCCGCTCGCCCACCCGCGCCATCCACGCCACAATGTTGCTGTTCGCCGCATCGAGCGGCTGGCCGACCTGGCCGGCGAAATCGAGCCAGCCATAGAGCAGCATGTCCGCCAGCGTGAAGCGCTTGCCGCAGATGTATTGGCGGCCGTCGGCCATCTGGCCGTCGAGCCACTGCAGGCGGTTGGCAGCGATCATCTTGAGGCCGGGCGAAGCCTCGGGCGCACAGGGAATCCGCTTCTCGAAAAACTTGAGGCCTTCGCCGAAGCGGAAGCCGTTGCCCATATGCTCGCAGATGTTGAGATCGACGCGGCGCGTCCACATCCGGCATTCGGCGCGCTCTTCCGGCGTTGCCCCGATCATCGGCGGGCTAGGATGCTTCTCTTCGAGATATTCGCAGATCGCGGTGATCTCGGACAGATAGTTGCCGTCATCGAGTTCGAGCGTCGGCATCTGCCCGTGCGGGTTGCGCTTCAAATGCTCGGCCTCGCGGTTCTCGCCCTTGCGCAGGTCGACAGTCTGCTTCGGCATCTCGATGCCCTTTTCCGCCATGAACATGCGGACGATGCGCGGGTTCGGTCCGACCGAGTCGTAAAACTTCATGTGCTGTCTCTCCCGATGTTTTTGTGCAGTGTTGTTGGAAACCGTTGAACAGGCCACCGTGCCATTTGTCAAATGGCCGGACCACACATTCGGCGTGGCGGAATATGTCGCGGACGAACTGGCCTAGCTGTCGTCGAGCTTGTTGAGATCACGCACCGACTGCATGATCGGCTCGAAATTCGCCCGCGCATCGAGCGCGTCGAACAATTGCGCGGTGTCCGACAGCAATGCGTGCGAGCGCTGGATCGCAATTCGCACGTCGTCCTGCGGCGTATCGGACAGTCGTCCGTGGCCCGACAGCAGGATTTTTGAGTTCAGGCCCTTCAGCCGCTCCAGCGACTGGATGTAGTCGGCGATGCTGCCCGAGCCGAATACGCCGCCCATCACGCCGCCGGGCATCAGCGTATCGGAGGCGAACAGCAACCCCTTGTCCTGATCGAACAGCGAGATGCAGGCCGAGGTGTGGCCGGGCGTGTACATCACGGTGAGGCGGAAATTGCCGAGGTCGATCAGATTGCCTTCTTCCAGCCAGAGGTCGACATTGATCGGCACGTTCGGCTCGTTGAACATCTTGCGCAGCATCGAGAAGTCGTCGCGCAGCATGATCTTGTTGGCGGCCAGCCGATGCGCGGCGATGAACGCGCTGCCGTGGAAGTGATAGGCGGCGCCGATATGGTCGAGATGCTCGTGGCTCAGCACCAACATGTCGATGTCGCCGGGCTTCACCCCGAGATGGCTGAGGCACGTCAGCAGGTGCGGAAAGTTCGAGGATAGTCCGACATCGATCAGGATGGTGCGCGAACTGCCGTGCACCAGATAGGCGTTCGCCGCGCGGTTCTTGAACCGGATCTGGTAAACGTTCTCGGCCGCCTCGATCAGCGTGCAGACCTCGCTATCGAGCAGCGTCTTGAACGGGCTCGGTTTGCGCTCGCTCATGAACCGCCCGCGGTTCTGAAGGCGACCGTGTTGGAGGCCCGCAGGCGCTTGCTGAGCGCATCCATGATCATCAGCGCAAAGGCCGGCTGCTGGCTCACCAGATAGACGAAGCGGGCGTGATTGATCCGCATCACGCGGGTGTGGGGCGCGGCCGCGATGGCGGTTGCCGACCGGGACGAGCCGTCGATGACGGCCATCTCGCCGAAGAACTCGCCCTTTCCGAGGGTGACGATCACGGTCTTGCTGGCGCCGTTCATCTTGGCGATCTCGACCTTGCCGTCGAGCACGACGAAGAGTTCCCGCCCGGTCGAGCCTTCCTCAAAAATGACGTCATCTACATCAAACTCATTGATGCATTTTTCGATGGTCATGGCGGACCTCCTGCCTTTCTGGCTGGTGGTCACTCCATGTTAGTCGGGAAACAGACCGGCGCAAACGGAACACGGATGCCGCAGGGCAGCATGGAAGGGCTTGGACGGGATGGTCGGCGGATGCTGGCCCGAAGCCGGGGCGGATGAGTTCCTAAAATTTCGGTAAGGCCGACGCCGGTAACGATTTGGCAAGCAATAAAAGTTACCAAATGGTCAATCAATTCTGGAGAATCCAACGTGAGCGATCAGCAATCCCAGCCCACCAGCGGTGAAGCCGGAACTCCTGACGCCGCGCCGGCTGCCCCCGGCGCGGCTGCGACGGGCGAGCCGGTAGCGGCCGCGGCAGAGGTCGAGACGGCCAGGCTCTCACCCGGGCAGGAAGAGACCGCGCCCAAGTCCGACGCGCCCAAGGTGGAGGCTGTCGGCATGGAAGCGCCGAAGGTCGAGATGCCCAAGGCTGAAGCCCTCAAGATGGATGCTCCGAAGATTGACGCTCCCAAGATCGACGCCGTGAAGCCGGAAGCACCGCGCTTCCCCGGCAACGTGACGATCATGTCGCCCGGCGATCGCGTCGGCTCCGAGGCGAAGGCTGCGCCGGCGGAAGCATCGTCCGGCAAGCGCAGGTTTGGGGCGATGGCCGCTGTAGTGGCGCTGGCGACGGTGGCGGGTGCGCTCGGTGGCGCGTTGGCAACCGCCGGGATCGGGAAATTGATGGCCCAGGAAACGGCCGCGGCCCCGGTGAAGGACAGCGCGCTCGAAGCCTCGGTGGCGCGGATCGATGCCGAGATCGTTGCGCTGAAGGCGAGCCTCGAACATACCGCCAAGGCCGGCTCGACCCAGTTCAACAAGGCCAATGATCGCCTCGACAAGGTCGAGAAGGCGCAGGCCGAGCCTGCCGCGAAGCTCGCCAAGCTCAGCGAATCCGTCGACAAGCTCCGTGCCGCGCAGGCATCCGCAGCGACCGCTGCCGCAACGTCGGCGCCTGCCGCCTCGGCTGCCGCGAAAGACGTGACTGGCTCGGTGCCGCAACAGGTTGCTGCCGCGGCCCCACCGCCGGCGCCCGCGGCTCCGCCCAAGTCCGAGGTTGCCCGGCTGCCGACCGTCGAAGGCTGGGTCTTGCGCGACGTCGCCAACGGCAGCGCCCTGATCGAGAGCCGCCGCGGCATGTACGAGGTCTATGCTGGCGATCCCGTGCCGGGTCTCGGCAGGGTCGACGCCATTCGCAAGCAGGATGGCCGCTGGGTGGTCGTGACCAGCAAGGGTCTGATCGTCGCGCGCTGACGGGACGAGACGCGAACAGCAAGGCGTTTCACGGCGACGTGAAACGCCTTTTTCCTTGAATAGACCTCTTTGCGCGGTGTTAGTTGGGGCATGAGCCGCGCGCCATTTCTTGTCCTCGTATTTGCCCTGCTGTGCGGCGCTTTGCCGGCGCGCGCCGCCGAGACGGCCGCCCTGGAGCGCGGCACCGCCATCACCGATCCGGCGGCGCTGCGCGAACTCGGCGGCGGAAAATTTCGCCTCGACCGCATGCTGCTGCCGGAGCGGTCGGCCGATATTCCGCTCGCCAACAGCGCGTTGTTCTCCTTGCCGTCGATGATGCCGGTTCAGCAGGCGATCGATGGCGAGTTCGATCGCTACATCGCGCGGCACGGCGCGAGCTTGCCGAAGGAGACGATCGGCGTCGGCGAGGGGTTTGATTTCCAGCTATTCGACCGCACGCTGCTTTATTCGGCCGAGACGCGGTTCGTGCTCGCCGGTATCGTCAATCGCATGGACCGCATTTACGCCGCGGAGGCAAGCTGCGGCGAGATCCGCCTGATCTATCGTCTGACGCGGATGAACAAGGCGGCCGGCGACCAAGCGTCGCCGCCGCGGCTGCCGATGACGCTGAACGTCGTGCTGAAGGCAAGGGGCGCGGGCGAGGCGATCACTTGTTCTGAAATCGCCGCTCGATGGCTTGCTGCGCCGCTCGGCGGAACAGACTTGATCCGTCACGAAAACATCGACCGCATCGAGACCAATCTGCAGATTGCGCACGCGCCGAAATCTTCAGTGCGCGATTTCCGCACCGACTATCTCTTGAAAGTGTTTCGCTACGATCGGAACGCGCGCCTCTTCACCGAAGCGCCGATGGAGAACCAGGTCGACCGTGCGCGCCTTCTGGCGGACGATGGCCTCAAGCGCGAGTTCAGGGCATGGCTGCTCGATCCCGCCAACCTCGTTGCCTTCGACCGCGGCACCGTGCTGATCCCGGAAAAATTCCTCGCAAGCGGCGCGATTGCACCGACGCCGGTCGGATTCGATCCATCGAACCTCGAGCCGGAATTCGGGCTGGTGCAAGGAGAGGGCGCCGTGTTCAGCGAGGCCGATGTCGTGGCTGCGCTGAGGAGGGCCACAGAAGGTGGCGCCAAGCTGCAGAACATCCGCTCGCTTGCCGGGTTCGAACGGCGGCTCAATGACGTCACCTGTTCCGGTTGCCACCAGACGCGCGGCATCGGCGGCTTTCATTTTCCCGGCGTCGACTGGATGGCGGACAAGCCGTCGAACTCGACCGTGGTGCCGGGATCACCGCATTTCTTTGGCGACCAGATCCGCCGCCGCGATATTCTCGCAAGCCTGCGCGACGGCAAGCCGCCGGATTACTCGCGCGGCTTTGCCAGCCGTCCGCAATTGCGCGGCAGCACCGAACTCGCCGGTAGCAACCATTACGACGGCTGGGGCGCGCATTGCTATGCGCAGGGCAAACCGGCCGCCAGCAATGACGCGAGTTTTCGCGACTGGACCTGCGCCGAGGGCCTGACCTGTCAGGCCGCCGGCAAGATTTCCCGCATCGGCATGTGCTTCGTCAAAAGCCGCTAGCGCTACGCGCGCTCACTTGATCGGTCACTTGGCATAGTGCGTCAGGCGCTTGCCGGGCAACAGATCGTAGGCCGATTTCCAGCCCGGCAACTGCGCCATCCGTCCGAGCCAGGCGTTGATTGCTGGATGGCTCGTTGCCAGATCGTAGCCGGTTTCGTCGGCGGGATAATGCAGATAGGCCATCATCGATATGTCGGCCACCGTCGGCCGGTCGCCGATTGCGAATGCATTCTTCTGCAGGTGCTGCTCGAGGATCGACAGGAAATCATCGAGCCGCCTGCGGAAATGCTTCAGCACATGCTCGTCCGGCGACGGCGTGAAGGTTCGGAAATAGCGGTAGGTGGCCATGTAGCCGGTGAGCTTGTGGTTGTCCCAGAACAGCCAGCGCAATAGTTCGAACTGTTCCTGCTCGGTCTCGCCACCGAACCGGCCGAACTGCTTTGCCAGCTTGAGCAGGATCGGTGCGGTCTGGGTGAGGCGTTCGCCATCCACCTCGAGCACCGGAATTTCACCCATCTCGTTGACGTCGCGCCGCCATTCCGGCGTGCGCGTGACGCCGCCGCCGAAATCGGTCCACACCGGCTCAAATTTCTGCCCGCACAGAGTGAGCATCAGTGCGAGCTTGTAGCTGTTTCCCGACTCCGGGAAATAATGCAGACGATAGATCGACATGTGGCGCTCCCTGCGGGTTCACAGCTTGCCAGTCCGATGGCCGATACATATAATACGCTAAACAGAACATTAGTTCTGTTCTATGCTCAATCGAAAATCGTGTCAACGTGACCAGGGAAATCGAACGAAAGGTAAGCCAGCGGGAGCGTCCCTTGATGGAGGCGACGCTTCGCATTATCGGCCGCAAGGGAATCGACGGCGTGACACATCGCGCCGTCGCGACCGAGGCTGACGCGTCGGTCGGCGCGGTCACACATCACTTTGCAACGCGTGATGCCCTTGTGGATGCAGCGCTTCGCTTTGCTCTGACACGCGAAGTTGGCCGGCTCCGTGCGCTGGCGCTCAGTCTGCAAAGCAAGGCATTCGACACGGAAGCCTGGATAGATTCGCTGGTGGCCTGGTATTCACAGGAACTCAAGACCCAGCCCGAGATCCATATCGCCTGTTACGAGGCGTTTCTGGCGTCAGCGCGAAATGAACGTCATCGATCGATCGTTGCCGAATGGTTTGAGACGTGGCGGCAAAGCGCGGAGCTTGCCCTGCGGGCCGCCGGCTCGTCTGACCCTCGCGGCCATGCCGAGCTGTTTGTCTCCACCCTGATCGGAATTCTGTTGCAGCAGCTCGCTGTGCCCCGCCGTAGCTTTCGGCAGGAAACGAAGACGGAACTGTTGGGGCTGGTCAACAATCTGCTTGCGAAGAGGTAACCTCTCTCAAGCTGGAGAGAGGTTTCCGACGGCCAAGAACAGCGTGACGTGCTTCCTCACGCCACCGCGCCGGCTGCGCGCAGCTTGCCGATCGCGGCGTCATCGTAACCAGCATTGCGCAGAATTTCATCGCTGTGCTCGCCGATGCCGGGCGGCTTGCGCGGCTGGACCTTCTTGCTGCCATCCACCCAGATCGGGCTGGAGATCGTCAGCATGGTGTCGTTCTCGAACGGCACCAGCACTTCGTTTTCGATCATCTGCTTGTCGTTGGGAATGTCATCGAGAATGCCGACCACGCCAAACACCAGGCCATTGCCGTCGAGGATCTTGCGCCATTCGGCAAGGTCCTTGGTCGCAAAGATCTCGTCGAAGATCTTGATCAGTTCGAGCGAGCGCGCATGGCGGTCCTTCTTGGTCTCGAAACGCGGATCGGCAATGAGGTCCTCGCGGCCGAGGCAGCGCGCCAGCGTCGGCCATTGCCGGTCTTCATTGAGCAGCGAGAGGATCAGCCAGCGGCCGTCCTTGCACTGGTAGTGATTGGTCACCGCATTCAGCGCGCGCTCGCGCGGGCGGCGTTCGCCGAATTTCGCGCCGACCAGCTTTGCCTGTGCCAGTACCGAAGCCGCCCAGATGCCGTTGGCCATCAGGTTCGAGCTAACATGCGAGCCCTTGCCGGTGCGCTCACGCTTGTAGAGTGCGGTGACGATCGCGCCGTAGAACGCCATCGCACAGGGATGGTCGCCCATGCCGGCGATCGAACGCGCCGGCGTGGTGTGTTCATCCGCGCGCACCAGGTCCATCAGGCCGGAGCGGGCCCAGTAGGCGTTGGAGTCGAAGCCGGGCTTGTTGGCTTCCTCGCCCTTTTCGCCATAGCCGGTGAACGACGCATAGATCAGGCGCTCGTTGCGGGGCGCCAGATGGTCATGGGTGATGCCGAGCCGCTCGCGCACCTGCGGCGGATAGTTGGTGATGAAGACGTCGGCCTGGGCGGCGAGACGATGCAGCACGGCCTGGCCCTCGGGTTTGGAGAGATCGAGCGCGAGGCTCCGCTTGTTGCGGGCTTCCAGCATCCACGCGAAGTTGTGCTCGCTATGCGGGTAGCCCGGCAAATTCGGCAGATTGCGATAGGGATCGCCGGCGCCGGGCGGCTCGATCTTGATTACGTCGGCGCCGAAGTCCGACAGCACGGTGGCGGCCGCAGGCGCTGCGATGAAGCTCGCGCAGTCCAGAACCTTGAGGCCTTCGAAAATACCCTTATCCATCGTGGCGCCGCTCCGTGTGGCTTATCTGATTGTTTTTCGTGGGTCGGAATTACCGCCAGCGAAGGCTGGCATTCGGGTGCCATTTGACCCATCTCGGGTGAGCGATGCAACTACTCGCCGCCGGACATCAGCGCTGCATTTCCGCCGGCTGCGGCGGTATTGATGGTAACCGTCTGTTCGGTCGCAAAGCGCGCCAGATAATGCGGCCCGCCGGCCTTCGGGCCGGTGCCGGATAGTCCGTGGCCACCGAACGGCTGCACGCCGACGACGGCGCCGATCATGTTGCGATTGACGTAGATGTTGCCGACCTGAACGGCGTCGATGACGTCCTCCACCGTGTCGTCGATCCGGGAATGGATGCCGAGCGTGAGCCCATAGCCCGAGCGTTCCACCGCTTGCAGCACCCGGTCCAACCGGTCGGCACGGTAGCGCACGACGTGCAGTACCGGGCCGAACACTTCTTCCGTGAGCTGGCCGGCATCGGACAATTCGAAAATATGCGGCGCGACGTAATTGCCTTGTGGTGCGCGACCCGCAAAGTGCACTTTTGCTTCCTTCTTCATGCATGCGATATGCGCATCCAGCCGCTGCTTGGCCTCGGCGTCGATCACCGGGCCGATATGCGTGGCGGGATCAGCGGGATCGCCGATGACGAGCTCGCGCGCCGCGCCCGCGATCATTTCGATCATGCGATCGGCGACGTCATCCTGCAGGAACAATAGCCGCAGGGCCGAGCAGCGCTGGCCGGCGGAGCGGAATGCCGAGGTCACGACGTCATCGGCGACCTGTTCGGGCAGCGCGGTGGCGTCGACGATCATGGCATTGATGCCGCCGGTCTCGGCGATCAGCGGCACGATCGGCCCGTCCTTGGCGGCGAGCGCGCGGTTGATGGTGCGCGCGACTTCGGTCGATCCGGTGAAGACGACGCCGGCGATGTCGGGATGCGCCACCAGCGCGCCGCCGATCCGGCCGTCGCCTGCCACGAGATGCAGCGCTGTGGCGGGGACGCCGGCTTCGTGCAGCAGTCGC